>NZ_CP162010.1:0-640751 GCF_041734645.1 Aggregatibacter sp. HMT-949
AAATTTAGTTCCTTTTCCCTTCAGATCAACATTATCCGATATCCTCTAACCTCTTCATTTTTAAAAGAAAAAAGAGCTTACTCACAAGCTCGAAGGATCCTAATAATAACAATAATAAGATCTTTCTTTATAAAAAAAGATCATAGATCTATTAGCCCACGATATTTAGATCCTTTTCCATTTCAACCAAATCAATTCTTGCTTTCAAGAAAAATCGAATTTCTGTAAAATAGCGCCCATTTTTTAGCTTCGAATATATAGAGAAAACGATGTTTTATACCGAAACTTATGATGTGATCGTCATCGGCGGCGGTCATGCCGGAACTGAAGCCGCCCTTGCACCGGCACGTATGGGCTTAAAAACCCTTTTGTTAACGCATAATGTCGATACCTTAGGGCAAATGTCTTGCAACCCGGCGATTGGTGGGATCGGTAAAGGTCATTTAGTCAAAGAAATTGATGCCATGGGTGGTTTAATGGCGCACGCAGCAGACAAAGCGGGGATCCAATTCCGTACATTAAACAGCAGTAAAGGCCCGGCTGTACGCGCCACCCGTGCGCAAGCGGATCGCGTGTTATATCGTCAGGCCGTACGCATTGCTCTTGAAAACCAACCGAATTTAGATATTTTCCAACAAGAAGCAACGGATATTCTGATTGAACAGGATCGCGCCACTGGTGTGGCGACTAAAATGGGCTTAACTTTCCGTGCAAAATCTGTAATTTTAACTGCCGGTACGTTTCTAGCCGGTAAGATCCATATTGGCCTTCAAAATTATGAAGGTGGTCGCGCAGGGGATCCGGCTTCTGTGAATCTTTCCCATCGTTTACGTGAGCTGGGTTTGCGCGTAGATCGCCTAAAAACCGGTACGCCGCCACGTATTGATGCGCGCACGATCAATTTTGACATACTGGCAAAACAACACGGCGATGCGGTGCTGCCGGTATTTTCTTTTATGGGATCGGTTTCCGATCACCCGCAACAAATTCCCTGCTACATCACACACACAAACGAACAAACTCATGAGGTGATCCGCAATAATTTGGATCGTAGTCCAATGTACACCGGCGTGATAGAAGGGATTGGCCCACGTTATTGCCCCTCTATTGAAGATAAAGTGATGCGTTTTGCCGATCGCAATTCTCATCAAATCTATTTAGAACCGGAAGGCTTAACCAGCAATGAAGTCTATCCAAACGGAATTTCTACCAGTTTGCCGTTTGACGTGCAAATGGGCATTGTGAATTCCATGAAAGGTTTAGAAAAAGCTCGCATCATCAAACCTGGTTATGCCATTGAATATGATTATTTCGATCCGCGTGACTTAAAACCCACTTTAGAAACTAAATCAATTTCTGGTTTATTCTTCGCTGGTCAGATTAACGGCACCACCGGTTATGAAGAAGCCGCAGCACAAGGCTTACTTGCCGGGATTAACGCAGGGCTTTACGTGCAAGAAAAAGAACCTTGGTTTCCACGTCGAGATCAGGCTTATACCGGCGTATTGGTGGATGATCTCTGTACATTGGGCACCAAAGAGCCGTACCGCGTGTTTACTTCCCGTGCGGAATATCGTTTATTACTTCGTGAAGACAATGCCGATATTCGTTTAACCCCAATTGCGCACGAACTCGGTTTAATTGACGAAGCACGTTGGGCGCGATTTAATCAAAAAATGGAAAATATTGAACAGGAACGCCAACGCTTACGCAGTATTTGGTTGCATCCGCGTTCGGAATATTTGGAAGAAGCCAATAAAGTGCTTGGCAGCCCGTTAGTGCGCGAAGCGAATGGCGAAGATTTATTGCGCCGCCCGGAAATGAACTATGAAATCTTAACCGCATTGACGCCTTACCAACCGGCAATGGAAGATAAAGAAGCCGTCGAACAAGTGGAAATTGCGATTAAATATCAAGGCTATATCGAGCATCAAGAAGAAGAAATCGAAAAACAAAAACGCCATGAAAACACCGAAATTCCGGCAAAATTTGATTATTCCAAAGTGTCCGGCCTTTCTAACGAAGTGCGCGCGAAGTTAGAACAACATCGCCCGGTCTCCATCGGACAGGCAAGCCGCATTTCCGGCATCACACCGGCGGCAATTTCCATTATTTTGGTCAATTTGAAAAAACAAGGGATGTTAAAGCGCGGCGAATAATTCTCGGTTTATTGAACCTCTAAAATAGCACCGCATTGGAACCGCCTCCAATGCGGTGCTATTTTGTTAGTTGAATTTATGTTTTGATTCAGATAAGTATTTTTACGTCATTGCCATATTGTTTTAGCACCGCACTGAAGCCTTTCGGTTTCGACGTGTTCATTGGTAAGGAATTTTACGGTAGGGAGGCGTTAGTATTGGTGAGTTTATATTTCGGCACCAAGCGTTTTAGCGAACTGTGCCGATCTATTGATAGTGTGAGTGAATCTATGTTAACGAAGACACTATAAGAATTGGAAGCAATTACACTTTCCAGTAGAATAATGCCATTTTTCAAAGAGATACAAAAATGAAAGCAAAATTAGACAGTCTTCTTGCACAAGCGAATATTCAAGTGAGCGAGCAACAAAAAGATCAGTTGATCGAGCTTGTTAATTTACTCAATAAATGGAACAAAGCCTATAATTTAACTTCCGTGCGCGATCCGCAAGAAATGTTGGTGAAGCATATCTTGGATAGCCTTGTAGTAAGCCCTTATTTACAGGGTGATCGTTTTATTGATGTGGGTACCGGTCCGGGCTTGCCGGGGTTACCATTGGCGATAATTAATCCGGATAAACAATTTGTGTTGTTAGATAGCCTTGGCAAGCGGGTTAGTTTTATTCGCAATGCGGTGCTCAAATTAAGACTCACTAATGTTACGCCGGTGTTAAGTCGCGTGGAAGAATATCAGCCGGAAGAAAAATTCGATGGCGTGTTGAGTCGAGCGTTTGCTTCGTTGAAGGATATGACTGAATGGTGCCATCACTTACTGTCATCTGATGGATTATTTTATGCCTTGAAGGGGATTTATCATCAGGAAGAAGTACAAAATTTAAACGATATATTTACCGTTGAAAAAGTGGTTTCTCTTGATGTACCGACGCTTGTTGGTGAACGACATTTAGTACTTTTAACTAAAAAGTAAATATTTTGTTAATTATTTTTTGAAATTGTGATTCGTTTAACGTTTTTTTAAGCGCTTTTGAGTTGAATCTGATTTTTTCAAAGGTATAATTGTCGCGTTTTAAGGTTTAAAAAGTTATGTCCAGAGTTTTAGCGCAAGCCAGAGCTAAATATAAAAAAGCCATTTTAATTGAACTTTTTTTTGTGGTTGTTTTAGGTTCTGTTATTGCGTTGTTATCCGATACTCAAAGTGCGGTTGATTTTTGCTTAGGATTTTTTTCCGCCTTCATACCTTTTTGTGTCTTTGTGTATGTAGTTTTTTACTGCAATCAAAATTTATCAAAAAAACTAACCGCACTTTATCGTGGTGAAGCCATTAAGTTTGTGCTGACGATTTTACTGATTATTATGGCCTTTAAATGGCTTTTGGTAACGTATTTTATTGTTTTTTTTACAGGTTTTTTTGTAGCATTGATGCTTAATAATATAATTCCATTTTTGCTAAATAAGTCTTAAGTTTTATTTTACAAAGGGTTAACTATGTCTGAACAAACAACTTCAGAATATATCGGTCACCACTTGTCTTTCCTTAAAACGGGAGACGGTTTCTGGAATATTCATGTTGATACCTTATTTTTCTCTATTCTCTCTGCCGTTGTCTTTCTGTTTATCTTTCGTCGGGTAGCTCAAAAAGCAACGCCAAACGTACCTGGCAAATTACAATGCTTAGTTGAAATACTGGTCGGTTGGGTTAATGGTATCGTTAAAGAAAATTTCCATGGTCCGCGTGATGTGGTTGCACCAATTGCCCTTACTATTTTCTGTTGGGTGTTTATTATGAACGCCATTGATTTAATCCCTGTCGATTTTCTTCCGCAACTTGCCGGATTATTTGGTATTCATTATTTGAGAGCTGTTCCTACGGCAGATATTAGCGCCACTTTGGGAATGTCTATTTGTGTCTTTTTCCTGATTCTTTTCTATACGGTGAAATCTAAAGGTGTTAGTGGTTTAGTTAAGGAATATACATTACATCCGTTTAATCACTGGGCGTTTATTCCCGTCAACTTTATTCTTGAAACTGTAACATTGCTCGCTAAACCTATTTCTCTCGGTTTCCGCTTATTCGGTAACATGTATGCAGGCGAGCTGATCTTTATTCTTATTGCTGTAATGTATTCCGCTAATATGGCGATTGCAGCATTGGGAATCCCATTACACCTGGCTTGGGCTATTTTCCATATTTTGGTAATTACGCTACAGGCATTCATCTTTATGATGTTGACGGTGGTTTATTTGAGCATTGCTTATAACAAGGCAGAGCATTAATTTTATTAACCGGCTCTAGGGCTAAACTTAACTTCTATTGGAGAACATTATGGAAACTGTAATTACAGCTACAATTATTGGTGCATCAATCCTTCTTGCATTTGCTGCATTAGGTACGGCAATCGGTTTTGCGATTTTAGGCGGTAAATTCTTAGAATCATCAGCCCGTCAGCCAGAGCTTGCTTCAAGCCTGCAAACTAAAATGTTTATCGTAGCAGGCCTTTTGGATGCGATTGCAATGATTGCAGTTGGTATTTCTTTACTTTTCATTTTTGCAAACCCATTTATCGGTTTATTACAATAATTACCTTATTTGCTTATCAACGTAAAACAAGCAGATTAAGGAGGACGTTGTGAATTTAAATGCAACATTAATTGGTCAGCTCATTTCATTCGGACTATTCGTATGGTTCTGTATGAAGTTCGTTTGGCCGCCGATTATTAAGGCAATTGAAACGCGTCAGAGCCAGATTGCAAATGCTTTAGCCTCAGCGGAAGCAGCAAAAAAAGAACAAGCGGATACCAAAGCTCTTGTTGAAGAAGAAATTTCTAAAGCAAAAATTCAAGCACAGGAAATTTTAGATGCTGCCAATAAACGTCGTAACGAAGTATTAGACGAAGTTAAAACCGAAGCTGAAGAACTTAAAGCTAAAATCATTGAACAAGGTTATGCGGAAGTTGAAGCTGAACGTAAACGCGTTCAAGAAGAATTGCGTGTTAAGGTGGCGTCTTTGGCGGTTGCTGGTGCAGAAAAAATTGTAGGTCGTTCTATTGATGAGGCGGCAAACAATGACATTATTGATAAATTAGTTGCAGAACTATAGAAGGTTGAGCTTATGTCAGAATTAACTACCATAGCTCGTCCTTATGCAAAAGCAGTATTTGATTTTGCCATAGAACAAAGATCAATCGACAAGAGTACGGTTAAAAAATGGGAAGAGATGTTAGGTTTTCTAGCAGAGGTTGTTGAAAATGACACCATGAAGGATTTTTTAACAAGTTCTTTTTCTGCAGAAAAATTGGCAGATACGGTGATCTCAATTTGTGGTGAGCAAGTAGATCAATATGGACAAAATTTGATTCGGTTAATGGCTGAAAATAAGCGTTTAACTGTCCTTCCGATAGTATTCAAAGAGTTTCAGCATTATGTTGAAGAATATAATGCAATTGCGGAAGTTCAAGTCACCTCAGCTCAACCATTAAGTATCGCACAACAAGAAAAAGTTGCTGCCGCAATGGAAAAGAAATTAGCCCGTAAGATTAAGTTAAATTGCAACGTTGATACCTCATTGATTGCTGGGGTTATCATTCGTACAGATGATTTTGTGATTGACGGAAGTAGCCGTGGACAGCTCAATCGTCTCGCAAATGAGTTGCAATAAAAGAGGAATAAAAGATGCAACTAAATTCTACTGAAATTAGTGAATTGATTAAAAAACGCATCGCCCAATTTAATGTGGTGAGCGAAGCTCGCAACACTGGGACGATCGTTTCCGTAAGCGACGGTATTATTCGTATTCACGGTTTAAGCGATGTAATGCAAGGGGAAATGATTGCATTACCTGGAAATCGCTATGCAATGGCACTTAACCTTGAGCGCGACTCAGTGGGTGCGGTTGTTATGGGGCCTTACGCGGATTTAGCGGAAGGAATGGAAGTACAATGTACCGGTCGTATTCTTGAGGTACCGGTAGGCCGTGGTTTGTTGGGACGAGTGGTAAACACCCTTGGTCAACCGATTGATGGTAAGGGTGAAATAGAAAATGATGGTTTTTCTCCAGTTGAAGTTATTGCGCCGGGCGTAATTGAACGTAAATCCGTAGATCAGCCGGTACAAACCGGTTATAAAGCGGTTGACTCCATGGTACCAATCGGTCGTGGTCAACGTGAATTGATTATCGGTGACCGTCAAACTGGGAAAACCGCATTAGCGATTGACGCTATTATTAATCAACGTAATTCAGGTATTAAATGTATTTATGTGGCAATCGGTCAAAAAGCATCAACTATTGCTAACGTTGTACGCAAATTAGAAGAACATGGTGCATTGGCTAATACTATAGTGGTTGCCGCCTCTGCCTCTGAATCTGCCGCGTTACAATACCTTGCTCCTTATGCTGGTTGCGCAATGGGTGAATATTTCCGTGATCGCGGTGAAGATGCTTTAATCGTTTACGATGATCTTTCCAAACAAGCGGTTGCTTATCGTCAAATTTCCTTGTTATTACGTCGTCCACCTGGTCGTGAAGCTTATCCTGGAGACGTGTTTTACTTACACTCACGTTTGCTTGAACGTGCTTCTCGTGTAAATGAAGAATACGTAGAAAAATTCACTAAAGGTGAAGTAAAAGGAAAAACAGGTTCTTTAACCGCACTTCCTATTATTGAAACTCAAGCCGGTGACGTTTCCGCATTCGTTCCAACCAATGTAATTTCTATTACCGACGGTCAGATTTTCTTAGAATCTAATCTGTTTAACTCAGGTATCCGTCCGGCGGTAAACCCAGGTATTTCAGTTTCCCGTGTGGGTGGTTCGGCGCAAACGAAAGTAATTAAAAAATTAGCGGGTGGTATTCGTACCGCACTAGCACAGTATCGAGAATTAGCAGCATTTGCTCAGTTTGCTTCAGATCTTGATGACGCAACTCGCAAACAGCTTTCTCACGGTGAAAAAGTTACCGAATTGCTAAAACAAAAACAATTTGCGCCACTTTCGGTTGCAGAACAAGCTGTAGTTTTATTTGCTGTTGAATTTGGTTATTTGGATGATGTGGCACTATCAAAAATTGCAAGTTTTGAGGCTGCACTTTTAGATTATGCAAATCATAATAATGCTGAGTTTATGCAAGAGCTTACTAAAACCGGTAACTATAACGATGAAATTAAAGATACATTAAAAGGTATTTTAGATAGTTTCAAAGCGAACAGTGCTTGGTAGTAACGGAGAAACAAGATGGCAGGTGCAAAAGAGATAAAAACCAAAATTGCCAGCGTGCAAAGTACGCAAAAAATTACCAAGGCAATGGAAATGGTTGCAACCTCGAAAATGCGTAAAACGCAGGATCGAATGGCGGCATCTCGTCCGTATTCTGAAACTATCCGTAATGTTATCAGCCATGTGTCTAAAGCAAGTATCGGTTATAAACATCCGTTTTTGGTTGAACGTGATGTGAAAAAAGTTGGTATTTTGGTTATTTCTACCGATCGAGGAATGTGTGGCGGTTTAAACGTGAATTTGTTTAAAGTCGCACTTAGCCAAATTAAAGGTTGGAAAGAGCAAAATATTACAACAGAAGTTGGTTTAATCGGATCGAAAGGGATTGGTTTTTTCCGTTCCCTTGGTTTTAAGGTGAAAGGTCAACTTTCCGGCTTGGGCGATAATCCGGCTTTAGAAGAACTTATTGGTGTGGCAAATACCATGTTTGATGCATATCGTAATGGTGAAATTGATGCAATTTATATTGCATATAATAAATTCGTTAATACGATGTCACAAAAACCGGTTGTGCAACAATTAGTTCCTTTACCGGAATTAGAAAACGATTACTTAGGCGAAAGACAACAGTCATGGGATTATATTTATGAACCTGACCCGAAAATTTTGTTAGATAGTCTTTTGGTTCGTTATTTAGAATCTCAGGTTTATCAAGCGGTTGTAGATAATTTAGCTTCAGAACAAGCGGCTCGAATGGTAGCGATGAAAGCAGCAACAGATAATGCAGGTAATTTAATCAATGACTTGCGGTTGGTGTATAACAAAGCTCGTCAAGCAAGTATCACAAATGAATTAAATGAAATCGTTGCCGGTGCGGCTGCGATTTAATAGAAGAGGAACGGTAATGGCGACAGGTAAAATTGTACAAATCATCGGTGCGGTGATTGACGTCGAATTTCCACAAGATGCAGTACCAAAAGTTTATGATGCATTAAAGGTTGAAACAGGTTTAACCCTTGAAGTTCAACAACAATTAGGCGATGGTGTGGTACGTTGTATTGCATTGGGTGCTTCCGACGGTTTAAAACGTGGTTTGAAAGTAGAAAATACTAATAATCCGATTCAAGTACCAGTAGGAACAAAAACCCTTGGACGGATTATGAACGTATTGGGTGAACCTATTGATGAACAAGGTCCAATCGGTGAAGAAGAACGTTGGTCAATACACCGTGCAGCACCAAGCTACGAAGAACAATCAAACAGTACTGAATTATTAGAAACCGGTATTAAAGTTATCGACTTAATTTGCCCGTTTGCGAAAGGGGGTAAAGTTGGTTTGTTCGGTGGTGCGGGTGTAGGTAAAACCGTAAATATGATGGAATTAATCCGTAATATCGCGATTGAACACTCTGGTTATTCTGTATTTGCCGGTGTAGGTGAACGTACCCGTGAAGGTAATGACTTCTACCACGAAATGAAAGATTCCAACGTATTGGATAAAGTATCTTTGGTTTATGGTCAAATGAACGAGCCACCGGGTAACCGTTTACGTGTCGCGTTAACCGGTTTAACCATGGCGGAAAAATTCCGTGATGAAGGTCGTGATGTATTATTCTTTGTAGATAACATCTATCGTTATACTCTTGCTGGTACTGAGGTATCTGCGCTTTTAGGCCGTATGCCATCAGCGGTAGGTTACCAACCGACCCTTGCTGAGGAAATGGGTGTATTACAAGAGCGTATTACTTCAACTAAAACAGGTTCTATCACGTCCGTACAAGCGGTTTACGTGCCTGCAGATGACTTGACTGACCCATCTCCGGCAACAACTTTCGCGCACTTAGACTCAACCGTTGTATTGAGCCGTCAAATTGCGTCTTTAGGTATTTACCCTGCGGTTGACCCATTAGATTCTACATCTCGTCAATTAGACCCATTAGTTGTTGGTCAAGAACACTATGATATTGCTCGTGGCGTACAAGGTATCTTACAACGTTATAAAGAATTAAAAGATATTATCGCAATTCTTGGTATGGACGAATTATCTGAAGAAGATAAATTAGTGGTAGCACGTGCACGTAAGATCGAACGTTTCCTATCACAACCATTCTTCGTTGCTGAAGTTTTCAACGGTACACCGGGTAAATACGTTCCGTTAAAAGAAACCATTCGTGGCTTTAAAGGTATTTTAAGCGGTGAATATGACCATATTCCGGAACAAGCGTTCTACATGGTCGGTTCAATCGACGAAGCGCTAGAAAAAGCCAAAAATATGTAATCACTTCAAGCTGATGCATATCAAACTTGAAGGAGAAAAACATGGCAACATTTAACTTAACAGTAGTAAGTGCAGAACATCAAATCTTTTCTGGCAATGTGAAAAGTGTTCAGGCAACCGGTATAGAAGGTGAGCTCGGTGTTTTACCGGGGCACGCCCCGTTACTGACCGCAATCAAACCAGGTATCGTAAAACTGACATTAGAAAACGATAGCGAAGAAGTGATTTATGTTTCCGGCGGTTTCTTGGAAGTACAACCAACAGTTGTCACCGTACTTGCGGATGTAGCGATTCGTGGTGACGAGTTAGATGCGGATCGTATTCGTGAAGCAAAACGCAAAGCCGAAGAAAATATTGTGGCACATGTTGCCGATGTGGATCATGATTTACTTGTAGCGAAGCTTTCTAAAGAGTTAGCGAAACTTCGGGCATACGAATTAACGGAAAAACTTGTTAAATCAAGACGATAATAAAAAATAAAGTCGTTTTGATTTGCTTTTAAGAAAGCGAATGTATTTAATTTAAGGGCTGAGTTCCATGTTGTTTGGGATTCAGCCTTTTTCATTTTGTTTTGAATCCGTCATCCAGCTCTTATAATCTTACGTTTCATTATTCGCTTAGTTTGCTTTAATGCGGTTCTCTATTCACTTTCAATGCGGTGCTGTTTGAATGATGTATTGAATTGAGCGTTTGTATTTAAAAGAATGTTAATGGACAGTTCATTAAAAGCCATTAAATTTCTCATTCTTTTATGGTATTTTACCACCGCTTTCACTATTAAATCGGATCAGTTATGCAAAAGATAATTATTGATGAAAATCAGTTCCAGCGTACGGTCTCTCGTATTTCCCACGAAATTATTGAGAAACATTCAAATTTGAATAATGTGGTTATCGTCGGGATTAAACGCCGTGGTGCGGAAATAGCCGAACTTATAAAAAATAAAATTGTAGATTTAATTCAAATCGAATTGCCTTCCATAGAATTGGATATCACGTTTTATCGTGATGATTTGCAACATAGAGAATCGGAAAACCCAACACCGGTATATAGCGGCGCATCAAATTATATGAATATTCAAAATAAAGAAGTAATTTTAATTGATGATGTCTTGTTTACCGGTCGAACTGTTCGTGCAGCAATGGATGCACTAACGGATTTTGGTCGTGCGGCAAAGATCGAGTTAGTCATTTTTGTTGATCGTGGACACCGTGAACTACCGATTCGTGCTGATTATGTGGGCAAAAATGTTCCGACCAGTCGTGACGAAAAAGTGCAGGTTAGAACGAAAAAATATGATGGTTGTTACGAAGTTGCGTTATTGTCAAAATAATCCCAAGCTATTGTGAACCTTGTTTAAAATTGATACTCTAACCACCGTTATTGGCTTATTAAAGAAAGATAAATATGAAAAAATTAGTAGTAAAATCATGGATGTTCGCCATATTAGGTTTATTTGCTTTTTCTTCCGTTTATGCTGAAGAGCGAGTAGTTGCCACTGTTGACGGTATTCCCGTATTAGAAAGCCAAGTACGTGCGGCAATGGGGAAAAAAGGTAACCAACAAGCCGCTTTGGATAAGATCATTGATGATATTTTAGTACAAAAAGCGATTCAAGAATCCGGTATACAAATAAACCCGGAAGAAATTGATTTTATTATTGAGGATACCGCAGCAAGAAACGGTTTAACTTATGGCCAATTTTTGGATGCATTGGATTATCAAGGCATTTCTCTTGATGATTTTCGCCAACAAATTGTGAATCAAATGATTATGTCCGGCGTGCGTGATCATGCAATCAGTAATAGCGTACAAGTCACGCGCGAAGAAGTGGAAGCGCTCGCGCAAAAAATGTTAAAAGAAGCCAAAACAAACGGCACCGAGCAAAAAGTAACCGGTAAAGAATACGAAGTTCGTCATATTTTAATTAAACTTAATCCATTGATGAATGATGCTCAAGCCAAAGCTGAGTTAACACGAATCCGTTCTGATATTCAATCAGGCAAAATTAGTTTTGCCGATGCGGCCTTAAAATATTCTAAAGATTATTTATCTGGCGCTAATGGAGGTAGTTTAGGTTACGCTTTCCCTGAAGCTTATGTTGGGCCTTTTGCAGAAGTGGTACGAAACACTAAACCGGGCGTAATTTCCGCTCCGTTTAAATCTGAGTTCGGTTGGCATATTTTAGAAGTTACTGGAACTCGTGAAGGGGACCGCACTGAAGAGGCTTACCGCCAAAAAGCTTATGAAAAAATCGTCAACAGCCAATTACAAGACGCCACAAAAGATTGGGTAAAAGCTCTTCGCAAGACGGCAGATATTCAATATTTTAATAAATAAACCGATATTTAGCATAAGAGGGGCGCTTCGCCCCTTTTGTTATTTCTATTTCATTCCCTTTTCTATGAAAAAATTTTTTAGTTATTTAATTATTCTTCTTTTAATTGGTACCGGAGCAGTTTTTTGGGGTTATCAAAAACTTAATGCCTTCCAAACTCAAGCCATCAATGCGCAACCTGAACAGCTTTTAACCGTTGAACGTGGTACGACGGGCCAAAAATTGGCTGCACTTTTCGAGCAAGAAAAGTTGCTTGATAATGCGCAACTTCTTCCTTATTTGCTTAAATTAAAACCGGAACTTAATAAAATTAAAGCGGGGACTTATTCCTTAAACGGCGTGAAAACCGTGCAAGACCTGCTTAATCTGCTTAATTCCGGCAAAGAAGCGCAATTTAACGTGCAATTTATCGAAGGCAAAACCTTTAAAGAATGGCGCAAAGGCCTCGTAAACGCACCGCATTTAACGCAAACGTTGCAAGCGAAAAGCGATAAAGAAATTTTTGAATTGTTAGCCATCCC
The DNA here is from genome assembly GCF_041734645.1 of Aggregatibacter sp. HMT-949. Taxonomy (NCBI): domain Bacteria; kingdom Pseudomonadati; phylum Pseudomonadota; class Gammaproteobacteria; order Pasteurellales; family Pasteurellaceae; genus Aggregatibacter; species Aggregatibacter sp. HMT-949. The sequence continues at coordinate 12,506 of NZ_CP162010.1, forward strand.
TGATTACGATAAAGCCGTTTATGAATGGCGAAATTTAGATGGTTGGCTATATCCTGATACTTACAATTACACCCCAAATTCTACCGATTTAGAATTGCTACGGCGTTCGGCCGAACGTCTGAAAAAGGCGTTAGACAAAGCTTGGCAAGAACGCGATGAAAATCTGCCGTTAGCCAATCCTCACGAGATGTTAATTCTCGCTTCCATCGTAGAAAAAGAAACTGGTATCGCGGCGGAACGCGCGAAAGTGGCGTCGGTATTTATTAACCGTTTAAATGCGAAAATGAAATTGCAGACCGATCCGACGGTAATTTATGGCATGGGCGAAAACTACGACGGCAATATTCGTAAAACCGATTTGGAAACTCCGACGCCTTACAATACTTATGTGATTGACGGCCTGCCGCCGACACCGATCGCCATGGTGAGTGAAAGCGCATTGCAAGCCGTGGCGCATCCAGAAAAGACCGATTTCTATTATTTTGTGGCGGACGGCGCTGGTGGACATAAATTTACTCGCAATTTGAACGAACATAACAAAGCGGTGCAAGAATATTTACGTTGGTACCGCAGTCAAAAAACGGCGAAATAGGAACAAAGAAAAGTATGAACGGAAAATTTATCGCTATTGAAGGTTTGGAAGGTGCGGGTAAAAGTACCGCGCATCAATTCGTCGTGCAGCTATTAAACGAATTGGGCGTGAACAACGTGATATTTACGCGTGAGCCCGGCGGTACGCCCTTGGCGGAAAAATTACGTGCATTGATTAAGCACGAAACGGAAGAACCAATCACCGACAAAGCGGAATTATTGATGCTTTACGCGGCGCGCATTCAGTTGGTGGAAAACGTCATCAAACCCGCATTGGCGCAAGGCAAATGGGTCGTAGGCGATCGCCATGATATGTCGTCGCAAGCCTATCAAGGTGGCGGTCGTCGGCTTGATGCAGATTTTATGCGTACCTTAAAAGAAGCCGTGCTTGGCGATTTTGAACCGGATCTCACGATCTATTTGGATATCGAACCGACCATCGGCCTTGCCCGTGCACGCGGACGCGGCGAACTGGATCGCATCGAACAAATGAACTTGGATTTTTTCCATCGCACTCGAGAGCGTTATTTAGAATTAGTGAAAGACAATCCGAAAGCGGTGCTTATTAACGCCGAGCAAAGTATCGAGCAAGTTCGTATTGATATTGAACATGCGCTGAAAAATTGGTGGAAACGCAGCGAAAAATGAGCGCTCTTTATCCTTGGCTCGTGCCGACTTACCATCAAATCGCACAAACCTTTTCTGAGGGAGTGGGGCATCACGCTATCTTAATCAAAGCGGATTCTGGTTTAGGTGCGGAACTTTTATTTGATGCACTTGCCCGCCGTATTATGTGTGCGAACCCGCAAGGCAACGAAGCTTGCGGTCAATGTCATTCTTGTCATTTAATGGCGGCGCGCAGTCATCCCGATTATCATCTACTGCAATCCATCGAAGGCAAAGATATCGGCGTTGATCAAGTGCGTGAAATAAATGAAATCGTTGCACAACACGCACAGCAAAACGGCAATAAAGTGGTGTATGTGCAAGGCGCGCAACGTTTGACTGAAGCGGCCGCCAATGCGGTGCTGAAAACCCTGGAGGAGCCTCGCCCAAACACTTATTTCTTACTGCAGGCGGAGAGTTCGGCAAATTTATTGGCTACCATTTACAGCCGTTGTCAAGTGTGGAATCTGCCCATGCCGAACCGGGAAATGGCGCAACAATGGCTACAAAATACCGTCGAAAGCGGTTCCAATGCGGTGCTATTTGAGGATATCACAACGGCGTTGGCGATGAGTTCAGGTCGCCCGTTGAGCGCATTGGAAGTGCTTCAACAAGGCCTCATTGAAAAACGAAAAACTTTTCTTCGTCAATTTTGGCTTTTTTACCGTCGCCGTTCACCGTTGGAATTGCTGCCTTGGTTCGATAAAGAAGGTTATGTGCAACAAGTGGATTGGATTTTGGCATTTCTCGCCGACAGCCTTAAACACAAACTGGGAATCGACAGTCATCGCCAAGTGGCTGATTTAACGCGCGGCATTCAACAATTTAGCCGGGAACAAAGCCCGCAGGGGCTGCTGCAAGCCGTTCGAATCATGCAACAAGTACGCTCGGATTTGCTCTTAATTAACGGCGTGAATGTGGAATTAATGTTGTTGGACGGCTTGACGAAACTGATCACAGAAGTATTCGAAAATTAACTTTCGATTTCTTGGTTTGAAACCAAGAGTTGCCGTGACCTTTCAAATTAGCACCGCATTGAAGCCGCGTAGGACAAGCGTTCAATGCGGTGCTCAAATCGCTTCTCGGCACTTAATAAATAAAGGAAAAATAAATATGTTTATCGTGGATTCTCATTGCCATTTGGATGCCTTGGATTACCAAAATTTACACAAAAACATTACTGACGTGGTGGAAAAAGCCCGTGCGCGCGACGTAAAACATTTGCTCGCTATTGGCGTGACGCTAAGCCGTTTTGAGCAAGCGTACGCCTCGTTATGCGAATTTGAAAATATTTCCTTGGCGTGTGGCGTGCATCCGCTGGATTTTGAAGAAGAACCTTACGACGCAGACCGTTTGCTGCGTTTGGCGCAAGATAAAAAAGTGATTGCCATCGGCGAAATCGGCTTGGATTATTATTACAGTGCGGATAATAAAACCGAGCAACAAGCGGTGTTTGCCAGCCAAATTGACATTGCCAATCGCCTTGCCAAGCCGGTAATTATCCACACGCGTTCGGCGGCCAACGATACGCTCGCTTTGCTGCGCGAAAACCATGCGGAAAAGTGCGGTGGCGTGATTCATTGTTTTACGGAAACCTTGGAATTTGCGAAAAAGGTGTTGGATTTAGGTTTTTACATTTCTTGTTCCGGCATTGTTACTTTTAAAAATGCGGAAAGTATTCGTGAAGCGATTCGTTATGTGCCGGTCGATCGCCTGTTGGTGGAAACCGATTCGCCATATTTGGCGCCAGTGCCGTATCGCGGGAAAGAAAATCAACCGGCTTATACGCGCGAAGTATGCGAATATGTGGCGACTTTAAAAGGGCTTTCTACGGCGTCTTTCGCCGAGATTACGACGCGAAACTTTGAGCGTTTATTTAAAATTCGTGTAGAATAAATGAACAATTTTTTGAGGAAAAACAATGCGTAAATTTTTCAAATATTTCTTATTTGTCGTGCTGTTTGTGTTTCACGGCTTTATGTTTTCGGTCGTCAATTACGTATTTCCGCATTATGACGTGACGCGTGTGACCGGTGTGGAAGTTAAACGCGTAGATAAAGACGGCCCGATTACCAAAGCCAATCCGGCAGATGGCCCGACGCGCGATGTGTATTACATTAATACGCAAAATGACGACGGTAAAATTATGGTGTACCGCAATGAAGATACGCGCTGGAGTTTTCCGTTCTATTTTAAATTTGGTTCGGCCAATTTACAGGCACAAGCGCAAGCCATGGGGAATGAAAACAAATTAGTGCAAATTAAATATTACGGCTGGCGTTTGACGATGTTTGATGAGTTTCGCAATGCGGTGTCGGTGAAGGAGATCGACGGCGATGCGACGCCGAGCTATCCGATTTTATCGTGGCTGTTTTATGCTTTTCTACTCGTCACCTTATTCTTGTCGATTCAATTCGTACGCGGCTGGTTCGACAGCGAAAAGTAATTCAATTTCAAACGGCCGCGAGATGCGGTCGTTTCGACTTGTTTTTTGAGTAAATAATCATGGAACTTTTTCATACTATTTTAGCGATTGTCGGCTTGATTCTCATCAGTGCCGTGGTTTCCTCTGCGGAAATTTCCCTTGCGGGCTCGCGCAAATTAAAGCTACAAGCCCTATCTAATGAAGGTGATGGGCGCGCGTTGCAAGTGTTAAAACTGCAAGAACATCCGGGGCGTTTTATTACCGTGGTGCAAATTGGCTTGAATATGGTCGCTATTTTGGGCGGCGGGATTGGCGAAAGCGCGCTTAGTCCTTACATCGCCAACCTGCTAAGCCGTTCCTTTGAAGGTGATTGGATTGTCTCGGCGTCCTCCGCCATAGCTTTTGCATTGGTGACTTGCCTATTTATTTTATTTGCCGATTTAATTCCGAAACGCCTAGCGATCACTTATCCCGAAGCGGTGGCGATTCGCATCGTCGGCATTATGAATTTCAGTATGTTTGTGTTTAAGCCGTTAGTTTGGTTTTTCGATACCTTGGCCAACGGTTTTTTCCGCTTATTTCGCATTTCAACGGTGCGCGAAGACGGTATGACGTCGGAAGATATTTTCGCCGTAGTTGAAGCGGGTGCAGAAGCAGGCGTGTTAAAAACGCAAGAACATTATCTCATCGAAAATATTTTCGATATGCAGCAACGTACCGTGACGTCCACCATGACCACACGTGAGAACATCGTGTATTTGGATCGTACTTTTAGTCGTCAGGAAGTCGTGGATACGCTCTCGCGCGATTCCCATTCTAAAATCGTGATTTGCGATAATGGTTTGGATAAGATTTTAGGGTATGTGGAATCACACACCTTACTCACCATGTATTTGCAAAATGAAAATGTGGTGCTGACCGATCCGAAATTATTGCGGAAAGCGTTGTTTATACCGGATACCCTTTCCCTGTATGAAGTGTTGGAATTATTTAAATCCACCGGTGAAGATTTCGCCATTATTGTGAACGAATACGCTTTAGTGGTGGGAATTATGACGCTTAACGATGTGATGAGTATCGTTATGGGTGAACTGGTTTCCAATGAGGAAGAATATATTGTCAGCCGCGATGAACATTCTTGGCTAATCGATGGTGCTACTCCGTTGGAAGACGTAATGCGCGCACTGGATATCGAATCTTTCCCTGATGCGGAAAATTATGAAACCATTAGCGGATTTATGATGTACATGCTGCGTAAAATTCCGAAGAAAACCGATTCGCTGATTTACGGCAAATATAAATTTGAAGTCATCGATACGGAAAACTTCAAGATCGATCAAATTTTGGTATCGTTAGTGAAAGATAATGAGTGAAACCTGCACTTTCTTGCTTAATCGCCTACAGCCAGTATAATTGCGACGATTATTTTATCTTCAAAATAGGAATGACTATGTTAAAAAAAATCTTGGTATTGCTGTTTTCCATTGCATTGGCGGCATGTTCTTCCGTTAAGGTGATTGATTTGGATAAAGATAAAATCGATCAAAAATCTTATGCCTCGGCTTATGAAGCGACCGTAGCGACTTACAAAGGCCGTGTAAATGAAAATTTCTATGTGGATAACTTTGCCAGTGGCGCAAACGACTGGTATTTAGGCCGCATCTTAGTACCGATTAAACAAATTCAAGACAAACTTTACGTCGGCGGGCACGACTCTGACGTGTATGCCTATTACAGCGGCGTATTACACGCCGAAGCGTTACAAAATAACTTTAATCGTTTAGCTCCCGATTGCTGGAACAAATTGGATTCTCCAAGCGTGACGCAAGGGATTTACGATGCGATGCGCGATCTAAAAAACGGTGAGGAACGCGATGAAAACGATGAATATATGGTAAAAGGTAGTGACGAATTATTAAAAGCTTGTAGCGCAAAATAATCAAATTAAAAAACTGTTGATGGAATCTTCTGTCAGCAGTTTTCTTTTTTCTAAATATCAATAGATTTAAAAAATTAATAAACCTTTAAGGAGTAAGAATGTTAGAACTTTCGGCAAGCAACATTCATTTAAACGCTTTGGCGCAAACCAAACGACAAGCCATTGAAATGGCGGCGCAAGCGTTAGAGCAAGCAGGCAATGTAGAAAGTGGCTATTTGCAAGGCATGCTCGGTCGTGAGCAACAAACTTCGACCTTCTTAGGTAACGGCATCGCGATTCCTCACGGCACGTTAGAAACCCGCAATATGGTGAAAAAAACCGGCGTGCAAGTGTTCCAATTCCCACAAGGAATCGAATGGGGTGAAGGCAATATTGCTCATATTGTAATCGGTATCGCCGCGCGTTCCGACGAGCATTTGGCGTTATTGCGTCAATTAACCCATGTGCTTGGCGATGAAGATACTGCGGCAAAATTGGCGGCATTAAACGATGTGGAAAAATTCCGCGCGATTTTAATGGGTGAATCGACGGAAGCATTCACTATTCCGCCGGAAAATATTCGTTTGGACGTCGATACTCAAAGTTTGCTCACGTTAGTGGCGATGAATGCGGGTCAATTACAGGCCTCCAATGCGGTGCTAAATAGCTTCGTCGCCGAAGTGGTCAGTAATGCCGCGTTGCCGTTAGGCAAAGGGTTGTGGGTAACCGATGCGGTTACCGGCAATGTGAAAAACGCTCTGGCTTTTAGTCGCGCGAAAACCATATTTGAGCACAACGGCAAAGCGGTGAAAGGCGTGCTTACCGTTGCGGCTGTGGATGATCGCATCAATCCGACGCTTGCCCGCTTGTTAGATGAAAACACGCAAAATGTATTATTGAGCGGAAATTCTCAAGAAATCTTGAGCGCGCTTTTAGGCGATGAAGTCGTCGTTGCGGCAGCGGCTCAAGCCACGCAAGCGTCACAAGCACCACAACCGGTAACTGGCACTGTGACGGGCACCTTTACTATTCGTAACGAACACGGCTTGCATGCGCGCCCGAGTGCGGTGCTGGTGAACGAGGTGAAAAAATTTACGTCCAAAATTACTGTGCAAAATCTTACCCGCGATAGCGAACCGGTTAGCGCGAAAAGTTTAATGAAAATCGTCGCATTGGGTGTGACGCAAGGCCAACGTTTACGTTTTATTGCGGAAGGCGAAGACGCTAAACAAGCCATCGAAGCATTAGGCAAAGCGATTGCCGAAGGGTTGGGCGAAAACGTTTCCGCCGTACCACCGGCAGAACCGGATTGCATTGAAGTGATGGGCAAACAAGTACACGCACCGGCCGTGCGCGAAGATAATAGCTTGCCTTCCAATGCCATCGAGGCGGTATTTGTGATCAACAATGAGCACGGCTTGCATGCGCGTCCGAGTGCGGTGCTGGTGAACGAAGTGAAAAAATATAACGCCTCCGTTGCGGTACAAAATCTCGATCGTGATTCTCAATTAGTTAGCGCAAAAAGCTTGATGAAAATCGTTGCGTTAGGCGTGGTGAAAGGCTCACGTTTGCGTTTCGTGGCGAGCGGCGAACAAGCTAAAGAAGCAATAGAAGGTATTCGCATGGCGATTGAATCCGGTCTTGGTGAAGGCAAAGGAGAATAATCATGGTAAAAGTTGCAACTATCACCTTAAACACCGCTTACGATTTGGTCGGGCGTTTAAAACGCATCGAATTGGGCGAAGTGAATACCGTGGAAACTCTCGGACTTTTCCCTGCCGGTAAAGGCATCAATGTAGCGAAAGTGTTAAAAGATTTAGGCGTGGACGTTAGCGTGGGCGGCTTCTTGGGCGAAGACAATGCGGGCGATTTCGAGCAAATGTTCAAAAAACAAGGTTTGCACGATAAATTCCAGCGAGTTGCCGGCAAAACCCGAATTAACGTGAAAATCACCGAAACTGAAGCGGATGTTACCGACCTAAATTTTCTCGGTTATCAAATCAGCCAACAAGCTTGGCAACAATTTACCGCCGATTCTTTGGTTTATTGCTTGGATTACGACATTGTGGCGGTGTGCGGCAGTCTTCCGCGTGGGGTTACGCCGGAATTGTTTGCTACTTGGTTAAATCAATTGCACCAAGCGGGCGTAAAAGTGTTGCTCGATAGCAGTAATGCGGCGCTTACGGCAGGTTTGAAAGCGCATCCTTGGCTGGTGAAACCGAATCACCGAGAACTTGAGGCATGGATTGGTCGCTCATTAAACAGTATTGAAGAAATCGTTGCAGCGGCGCAACAATTAAAAGCGCAAGGTATTGAAAATGTGATTGTTTCCATGGGCGCGGAAGGGGCTTTATGGATTAACCGCGAAGGCATCATTAAAGCGCAGCCGCCAAAATGCAAAAATGTGGTGAGCACCGTGGGCGCTGGCGATTCGATGGTGGCGGGGTTAATTTACGGCTTTGCAAAAGGTTTCTCCAAAGCGGAAACTTTAGCCTTTGCCAGCGCCGTATCCGCTTTTGCGGTGTCGCAAAGTAACGTCGGCGTGAGCGATCCTGCCCTCCTTGAACCGATTTTAAACCAAGTGAAGATCACTGTGATTGAAGGATAATCGAATGAAGTTATTATTAACCCCATCCGCCGACATTGGCGGCGCAAAAGCCTATTTATTACGCGAAGTGTTACGTGTTGCGGCGCAAAAAGCCAATATCACCATCGTTGAAAATGTCGCCGAGGCAGACGTCGTCATTGTATTCGGTTCGACATTGCCAAATAGCACCGCATTGGAAGGTAAAAAAGTCTTTTTCGCGCCTGAAGAGGCGGTAATGAACGGGCCCGAAGCTATTCTTGCCGTCGCGCAAGTCAATGCGGTGCCGTACGCGGCGTCTAAAACAGCGGTTGGTTTTAGCAATATTACCGATGGCGTGAAAAATATTGTGGCGGTGACTGCTTGTCCAACCGGCGTAGCGCATACTTTTATGTCCGCCGAAGCGATTGAAACCTATGCAAAAAAACAAGGCTGGAAAGTTAAGGTGGAAACCCGTGGACAAGTGGGTGCCGGCAATGAAATTACGCCGGAAGAAGTGGCGGCGGCAGACTTGGTGTTTGTGGCGGCGGATATTGATGTTCCATTAGATAAATTTAAAGGCAAGCCGATGTACCGCACTTCAACCGGACTTGCGTTGAAGAAAACCGCACAGGAATTTGATAAAGCTTTTAAAGAAGCGAAAATTTTTGACGGCGGCAATACGAAAGCGGCGAAAACGGAAGAAAGCGGCGAGAAAAAAGGCGTATATAAACACTTGATGACCGGTGTGTCGCATATGTTGCCGTTAGTCGTGGCAGGTGGTTTATTAATCGCCGTTTCCTTTATGTTTGGTATTGAGGCGTTTAAAGACGAAACCATTTTTTATGGCTTGCCGAAAGCCTTAATGGATATTGGTGGAGGCGCTGCGTTTCATTTGATGATTGCGGTATTTGCCGGTTATGTGGCGTTTTCCATCGCCGATCGTCCGGGGCTTGCGGTCGGCCTTATCGGCGGTATGTTGGCAACGACCGCCGGTGCGGGGATTTTAGGTGGTATCGTCGCCGGTTTCCTTGCGGGTTATGTGGTAAAAGGTTTAAATGCGGCGATTAAATTACCGGCAAGTTTGACTTCCTTAAAACCGATTTTAATTTTGCCATTGTTAGGCTCGTTAATTGTGGGCTTGGCGATGATTTATCTGATCAATCCGCCGGTTTCGCAAATCATGGCTGCATTGAGCGAATGGTTAAAATCCATGGGTGAAGTGAATGCGATGGTATTGGGAACCCTAATCGGCGCGATGATGTGTATCGATATGGGCGGACCGGTTAACAAAGCGGCGTACACTTTCTCCGTGGGCATGATTGCTTCCGGTGTTTATACACCAATGGCCGCGGCAATGGCGGCCGGTATGGTGCCGCCAATCGGTATGGCGATTGCCACTTGGATAGCGCGCAGTAAATTTACCGCCAATCAACGCGATGCGGGCAAAGCTTCTTTCGTGCTTGGCTTATGCTTTATTTCCGAAGGGGCATTACCATTTGTGGCGGCGGATCCGATTCGCGTGATTATTAGCTCGGTGATTGGCGGTGCGAGCGCCGGTGCAATTTCTATGACGCTAAATATCAGCTTACAAGCGCCTCACGGCGGTTTATTTGTGATTCCGTTTGTCTCCGAACCGTTGCTTTATTTAGGCGCGATTGCGCTCGGAGGCTTATTGACAGGTGTGATTTATGCGATGATTAAACCGAAAGCGACAGCGGAATAATTTGCGTTAATTTAATAAAAAAGTGCGGTTAATGTTAAATATTTTTAAAAATCGACCGCACCTTGGATTAAGGAATCAAGATGGATAAATATAATAAATTACGTATTGAATGGGACTGTCGTCGCGGTATGTTGGAGTTGGATAAAATTATTATGCCGTTTTATCAAGCTCATTTTGATGAGCTTACCGATAGCCAGAAAGATATTTTCATTCGTTTACTTGCCAGCACAGATTTGCAATTGTTTTCTTGGTTCTTTAACCGCGGCAAATCGGACGATTTTGAGCTGCAAAATATGGTGGAATATATTCAAACTGCGCAAAAAATAACGACTGTTTAAATTTAATGATTAATCTTTGAACTTTCTAAAACTCACTATGTCAGACGAAGCATTGAGAGTTTGCTGTCTTGAAGATGAAGGCATGTTAGACATAGCATTAGGAGAAACATGGCTGAACAGCTAACGGATCAAGCTTTGGTAGAAAGGGTACAGCAAGGCGACAAAAAAGCTTTTAACTTATTGGTTTCACGTTATCAAAATAAAGTGGCCGGATTGCTTACTCGTTACGTTTCGCGCAATGATATTCCCGATGTTGCGCAGGAATCCTTTATAAAAGCCTATCGTTCCATTGAATCTTTCCGCGGTGATAGTGCGTTCTACACTTGGCTATATCGAATTGCCGTGAATACGGCGAAAAATTATTTAGCGGCACAGGGGCGCCGTCCGCCTAGCGAAGATATTTTGGCGGAAGATGCCGAAAATTATGATGCGGGAATTCATCTCCGCGATGTGGATACCCCGGAGAATGAAATATTGTCCGGAGAGTTGAAGAAAGTCGTATTTGATACGATTAACAGCATGCCGGAAGATTTAAAAAACGCGATTACTCTTCGTGAACTTGAAGGTTTAAGTTATGAAGACATTGCGGAAGTTATGGGTTGCCCGGTAGGTACCGTGCGTTCTCGAATTTTTCGTGCGCGTGAAATTATTGAAAACAAAATACAACCGCTTATGCAACGTTAAAAAAGTCGGAGTTTAAAAATGCAAAAAGAGTTACTTTCAGCCTATATGGATGGCGAGCAAGTGGATGCGGCGTTCACAAAAGTATTGTGTAATGATGAATCCTTGCGTCAATCTTGGGCAACTTACCATGTGGCGCGTGCCGTGATTCGTAAAGAAAGCGAAGTCATTTTAGGGGCTGATTTCACCACGAGAATGGAAGCATTAATCGAAAACGAAGAAATCGAAAAAGTTGCGCTCACCGAATCTCAACCGACTGTCAAAGAGGCGCAACGTTTACCATTTATGCGTAAGTTTAAATCTTTCTTCGCACCGGTAGCGCAAATTGCAGTAGCAGCAAGCGTATGTTTAGCGGCAGTGCTTGGCGTTCAATCGTTTAACGCGAAAACCGATGTTAGTAACCCGCCTGAAACGCCGGTTTTACAAACGCTTCCGTTTAATAGTGCGGTGCAAGAAGTTAGCTACAATGCTCCGACCAAAGATGTAGCGACTAGCGACCAATTGGAACAAAAAAGTCGTCGCATCGGCGCAATGTTACAAAATTACGAATTGCAACGTCGCATTCATGCAGATACGTTAAACGTTGATGCAAACCAAGCAAAATAATAATTCTCCGATAAGAGCAAATCATTCACCACCGATCCCCGCGATGGGTGGTGAATTTTTTTTATGGATAGACTATGAAAAAAATTTCTTTAAAAATAATTGCGCTTTGGCTTTTTCCTTTCCTGGGTTTTTCTGCCTTTGCGGATGATTTCAACGCTAAACAAACCCTCGAAAAAATGGCGCACGCAGTGAACGAGCTTAATTATGAAATTGCTTTCGTACAGACTTCTCCCTCTAATATGGATTCCTTCCGCTATCGCCATATTAAACGTGATAATAAAACTTACGCGCAATTGGTGACGCTTGACGGCGAACAACAAGAAATTATTCAGCGCGATAATTTAGTCAGCTATTTTCAGCCGAACTCCCGCGCATTTACGCTAAATAGCGGCAACATTGTCGATGCATTGCCGGCGATTATTCGGAGTGATTTCGATAAATTAGCGCAAAATTATGATTTTATCCCCCTTGGCAAGAACCGCATTGCCGGGCGTTATGCGGACGGTATCCGCATTGTGCCGAAAGACGATTTTCGTTATCAATATTTAGTTTTCGTAGATGAAGAAAACGGACTTTTATTACGCGGCGATATGCTGGATCGCGAAGGAAAATTGCTCGACCAATTTCGGGTGGTTACCCTTTATATCGACGATCGCCTAAAAGGTCTAACCGATTATCTCAACAAAGTCTCGATGCCCCCGTTATTAAATGAAGTGAAAAATACGCCACCATCGTTAAACTGGCATGCCGGTTGGTTACCGCAAGGATTTGAAAGCGTGCGCCGTAGTCAAGATTTATTTGAAGGTGAAGTCATCGATAGCGCCTTGTTTAGCGACGGCTTGTTCACTTTCACACTTTACGTTACGCAAGCGCAAGGTTCGCAGCCGAATCAAGAGCAAACTTGGAAGCAGGGTGAATTTACCTTCTATAGTGAAATAATCGGCGATAAAGAAATTACCTTTATCGGGCAATTACCGGTTGCTGCGGCAAAACGTATCGTGCAAGAAGTGAAGTTTACTAATTAACGATGACCAAACCGCCATTGATTTGTGGCGTTTCGCAATATACAAATCATCGCTAAAGAAAACGCTCCTGAGATTTTAGCTCGGCTGCGTACTACCAAAATAGCACCGCATTGAAACCGCTTTCAATGCGGTGCTATTTTCTGAGTGTAATTTGGGCTTCACATCGGCGTTGAATCATTTCGCGTTTGCAAACGCATTTTTGTATCCGTTTGTTAATTCATTAAAAATTTCTAAAAAACGTTCAAAGCGCCTGGTTTTATCGGTAAACTAAGGCGGTTTTGATTTCGGGTTGAGCGAAAAATGAAAAAAATCTCTTTCAAATTTACCGCGCTTTTACTTTCTTTTGTGGCGTTTTCTGCGTTTGCCGAGCAAACCGTCGATATTGAAATTCGCGGGATTAAAGGCGAACGCGCCGTGCGTAATACCGAACTCAACGTCGAACTGATAGACATCCAAGAAATGGACGGTTCCGAGCGTTGTAAGCAATTGGTGACGGAAGCGGTGGATAAAGGCTTGCGTGTATTCGGTTATTACAGTTCGTCGGTAACGTTTGAATTGAAGGTACGCAAAGGCAAGCGCAATTTGTTAATCGCGCACGTTACGCCGGGCGAACCAACGCGCATTGCCGGTAGTGACGTGCAAATCGAGGGAGAGGCGGCTCAGGACGAGGCTTTTGAAGCGTTGCGTAAAAATTTGCCGAAAGACGGCGAATTGGTCGAACATCAAAAATATGAAGATTATAAAAACAGTATTTCCGCTCTTGCCTTGGCGCGCGGCTATTTAGACGGGGAATTTGCCGTTTCCCGTCTGGAAATCAGCCCGGAAACCCACCAAGCTTGGTGGCGTATGCGATTTGACAGCGGCGTGCGTTATCACTACGGTGTTATCAAATTTAGCCATGCACAAATCCGCCGGGATTATTTACAGAATATGTTGCAAATCAAATCGGGCGAACCCTATTTGGTGAATCAACTTTCCGCATTATCGAACGATTTTTCTTCTACCAACTGGTTCACTTCCGTGTTATTGCAACCGCATATTGATGAAAAAAATAAGCAGGTGGATCTCGACATATTGCTCTACCCGCGCAAGAAAAATGCGATGGAACTGGGTGTCGGTTTTGCGACGGATACCGGCCCGCATTTACAAATTGGCTGGCGGAAGCCTTGGATTAATGATCGCGGCCACAGCTTCCGCACAAATTTGTATCTTTCTTCACCGAAACAGACTTGGGAAGCCACTTATAAAATGCCGTTGTTGAAAAATCCGCTAAATTATTACTACGAATTTTCTACCGGCTTAGAAAATGAAAACGATAATGATACTAAAACCACCGCAGCCACGCTGGCCGGTTTGCGTTATTGGAACAACGCCGAAGGTTGGCAGTATTTTGCCGGTATGCGGGCGCGTTACGACAAATTTACTCAAGCGGGCATTGAAGATAAAACCCTGTTGGTTTATCCGACGGGCGGTTTTACTCGTACCCGTTTGCGCGGCGGAATCTTCCCGAGTTGGGGCGATGCGCAAAAAATTACCGTTGATGTCGCGCATAAAGGCGCATTATCAGAAGTGAGTTTCTTCAAACTGCAGGCTTCCAGCGGTTGGGTGCGCACTTATGCGGATAAGCACCGCATTGTCACGCGTGCCGAAATCGGTTACTTACACACCAAAGATATTCATAAAATCCCGCCGGCATTGCGTTTTTTCGCCGGTGGCGATCGTAGCGTGCGCGGTTATGGCTATAAGAAAATTTCGCCGCGCGACCGCAATAACAAATTAATCGGCGGCTCGCGTTTGTTTAGCGGTTCTTTTGAATACCAATATCAAGTTTATCCTTCTTGGTGGAGCGCTGTCTTTGTGGATGCCGGTTTGGCGGCGAACCGTTTCAGTAAGCGAGAATTGCGTTACGGCGCCGGTGTGGGCGTGCGTTGGGCGTCGCCGGTAGGCGCCATTAAATTTGATATCGCCACGCCGATTCGCGACAAGGATAGCAGCAAAAATATCCAATTTTACATTGGCTTGGGCAGCGAAATTTAGGTGGATTATGTCAGCACAGGAATTAAAAAAATCGGACCGCACTCAGGACGAACGAACCGCGCCTAAAAAGAAAAAAACTTGCCTACACAAAGCTTTTTGCATCGCAACGGTGACAGTTCTTTTGTTGGTTTTTGGATTACTCGGCGTGCTTTCTTTTGATGCGGGGCAACGCGGTTTGATTCGGCTTGCCGATAAATGGTCGGACGCACTTTCCATCGAGCAAATCGAAGGTGGTTTGCAGCAAGGTTTGGTGTTGGATAATGTGCGTTATCAAAGTGCGGGAATTGATATCCGAATTGCCCGCACTCGGTTGCAATGGGATTTCGGCTGTTTGCTTACAGGTAAAATTTGCGTGGAAGATTTATCCGTGCATTCACCAACGATTTTAATTGATACTGCGCAACTTCCGCCGTCTGTAGAGAAAGAAGAAAAACCGAGCGGTCCGACGGAAAAATTGAGTTTGCCCGTTGATATCGAGGTGAAAAATACAGCGCTGGATAATTTGCGTTTTCAATTGGATCAAACCGAATTAACCTTTGATGGCTTTCAAACCGCAATCGGGTTGAATAAGGTATCGGGCTTAACTTTAGCGCCAACGGAATTGAAAAAACTGACGGTGAAAACTGTTCGACAGGCTCAAACAACAGAAAAAGCAAGCCGAACTCAAGCCTCTAAACCGGTCGATTGGACGGCGCTTGAAAAAAGCCTTACGCCGGCATTTTTAGGCGATATACAAGCAGTGAATTTGCCGTTTGATATTCACCTACCGAGCCTTTCGGCACAAGATTGGCAATATGTCGTGCAAAACGAACGGGGTGAGGAATGGCAACGTATCACGCTGTCTTCTTGGCTGTTTCAAGCTGATGCGACGGGGCACGCGCTGCAACTACAAAAATTGGCGATCGACAGTTCCTTAGGTACGTTGAATGCGCAAGGAACGTTGCAATTAAACGGCGATTTTGCCATTGATTTAAGCCTGACTTCCGCGCTCAATCCGTTGAAATTTCAAGGCCAAGAAATATTACCGAAAAGCCAAGCGGATCTGACGCTTTCCGGCGCGTTGAAAAATACCGTTGTGCTTGCGTTGCGTACACAAGGTGCGTTCAATGCGGTGCTCAACGGTGAGGTCAAACCGGCTGAAGACAAAATGCCGTTTCATCTCGATTTGACCGCATCAAAAGGGCAATATGCCTTTGCGCCGACTTTACCGCCGTTAAAAATTAATGATGTGTCGCTCAAATTAAGCGGCGATTTACTGGATTATCACGCGCAACTGGTGGGTGGCGCGGAAGGCATGGCGCATATTCCGCACACCCATTTGGAACTCGATGCTGACGGCAAATTATATCAAGTCAACATTAATCGACTCAGCCTTGCGGCGCAGGGGGGAAGCGCAACGCTTATTGGTTCGGCCGATTGGAAAAACGGCGTGCAATGGCAGGTGCAAGCGAACTTAAATAAACTCAACCTTCGTTCTTATTTGCCGGATTTCCCAGCAATATTATCGGGTGAATTAATCAATTCCGGCAGCGTGACGGACGATAGTTGGAAGGTAAATTTGCCGACCCTTGATTTAACCGGCGTGCTTTCCAGCCGCCCGTTAAGTTTGCAAGGAAGCGTTTTATTAAGCGATCAAACCTTGTTGAAGGTTCCCGCTTTATTGTTGAATTATGGCGATAACCGCATTCAAGCCAAAGGCGTATTGGGTGAGGCATCGGATTTTGCATTAACTATTCAGGCACCGAATTTGCGCGGGTTATACGGCGATTTGTCGGGCGCCGTGACGGGCAATCTCGGTATTAAAGGAAAATTAACCGCGCCGAGTTTAACGGCGGATATACAAGTGCAAAATTTTCACATGCAAGATATTGAGCTTGCTAAAGGAACGCTACAAGCGGATATCTTGAGCGAGCCGACAGTGAAGGGGCGGCTTGATTTCAATGCGGTGCTATTTCGTTATGCCAATAATGTGCAGTTGCATCAATTCGCGTTGAATATTTCCGGCGACGAGCAAAATCATCAAATCATGCTCAGTTCGCAAGGCGAGCCGCTGGCGGCAGATTTTAAAATCTCCGGAATTTTTGATCGCACTTTGCAGCAGTGGAAAGGCAGTTTGAGCCAAGTGAATATCGATACGCCGATCGGCGGAATCAAACCGAATCAAACCGTTGCCGTCGCTTACGACAACAATAAAACGCAAGCTACCGTCAGCGCGCATTGCTGGCAAAATGCGGACGTGGATTTGTGTTTTCCGCAAACTTTCACCGTCGGTATGAACGGCGACATTCCTTTCAATCTGAAACGCTTGAATTTAAATTTGCTAAATAAATTTATCCAACAAGAAACCTTAAAAGGACAGCTTCGTAGCGAAGGTCGGGCGGCGTGGTTCAGTGATAAGCCGTTTATGTTAAATCTTGCCTTGAACGGCGATAATATCGCCATTGCGCAACAATTGGATTACCGTACGTTTAAACTCGATATTCCGAAATTCACCTTGAATGCGGACATTCAAAATAATAATCTCATTTTGAAATCCAATATTCATGTGCAAAATCAAGGACGCATCAATACGGATTTAAAACTCAACGATTTAAACGGTGCGCGTAGTCTTGACGGCTTGTTTAGCATTGAGCGCTTGAATTTAGCGCCGGCGAATCAGTTGTTCGGCAGCGATGAATCGGTCGAGGGTGAAATTCAATCACGTTTAAATTTGGGCGGTAATTTACAAAAACCGTTGTTGCATGGCAATGTTGATTTTCGCAACCTAAGAAGCAAGTTGAAAAGCTTACCGTTCGTGCTGACTGACGGTGCAGTTACCCTTCATTTCGACGGCACTCATTCTACGTTGCAAGGACATCTCCGAACGCAGGACAGCCGTTTGAATATTCACGGCAGTGCCGATTGGGCTAATCTCGCCGACTGGCGCAGCGAGGTGAGGGCGGAAACCGAGAACTTTAAGCTTGATTTGCCTTCCATGGGGAAACTGCGTTTTTCCGCCAATGTGTTGGCGAAAGCTACGCCGAAATTGTTAGAACTTTCGGGTAACATCGATATTCCTTGGGCGCGCATTAAAGTGGATACTTTGCCGGAGAATGCGGAAGCGGTGAGCGAAGATGAAGTGATTTTAAATGGCCCGCGCAAAAGTAAAGATGAATTAATCAAGCGTGAATTTGCTTCTACTACTAAATCAGGCATGGAAATTCGTTCCGATTTAAAAATTAAAATCGGCAATGATGTGAATTTTGATGCTTACGGTTTTAAGTCTCATTTGGAAGGCCTGCTTTCCGTCAAACAGGAAAAAGGGCGTTTGGGGCTGTATGGTCAAATTGATTTGAAAAATGGGCGTTACGCGTCTTTCGGGCAAGATTTGTTAATTAGCAAAGGACAAGTTAATTTCACCGGATTGGCTTCGCAGCCGATGCTTAATATTGAAGCAATTCGTAATCCCGAAGCCATGGAAGACAGCAAAATTACCGCCGGCGTAAAAGTGGTAGGGGTAGCCACCAATCCGGAAATTACGGTTTTCTCGAATCCGAGCAAGCCGCAAGATCAGGCGCTTTCTTATTTGTTAACCGGTCGTTCGCTTGAGGATGCTGGTCAAGCCGGTTCAGGTGGCTCGGTGGGCGCCGCATTGCTCGGTATGGGCCTGGCGAAAAGCGGTAAATTAGTGGGCGGTATCGGCGAAGTCTTCGGCATTCAAGATTTAAATTTAGGCACTGCCGGTGTGGGCGATAGTTCCAAAGTGCAGGTGAGTGGCAATATCGGCAAACGCTTACAAGTTAAATACGGCATTGGCTTATTTGACGGTTTGGCAGAGGTGACTTTGCGCTATCGTTTGTTGCCACAGCTTTATTTCCAATCCGTTTCCGGCACTAATCAAGTGTTTGATTTACTTTATCAGTTTGAATTTTAGGAATAATTTATGACGAATAACGAAACGTTTTTTGAGCAGGACGCGTTGCCTCATTCGCGCAGCCATGTGCGTGAAATCGCTGCCATTGATCTTGGCTCGAACAGCTTTCATATGATTGTGGCGCGCATTATGAACGGCTCCATTCAAGTGTTGTCGCGCTTAAAACAAAAAGTGAAATTGGCCGAAGGCTTGGATGAAAATGCGCAGTTAAGCCAAGAGGCGATTACGCGCGGGGTAAATTGCTTGGCGTTGTTTGCCGAGCGTTTGCAAGGTTTTGCGCCGGAAAACGTGAACGTGGTCGGCACTTATACCTTACGCAGAGCGGTTAATAACGATGAATTTTTGCGTCAGGCGGCGAAAGTGTTTCCCTATCCGATTAACATTATCAGCGGTCAAACGGAAGCTAAAACCATCTATGCCGGCGTGTGCCACACGCAGCCGGAAAAAGGCCGAAAATTGGTGGTGGATATCGGCGGCGGCTCGACGGAAATGATCATCGGTGATGATTTCACTCCGATTGTGGCGGAAAGCCGTCATATGGGTTGTGTGAGTTTTGCAGCGAAATATTTTCCAAACGGTGTGATTTCGCGCCAAAACTTTGAAGAAGCTTATCAAAGTGCGGTGAATAAAATCGAAGATTTAGGTTGGGAATATCGTAATCTCGGTTGGCAATCGGTATTAGGTTCTTCCGGCACGATAAAAACCGTGCATCAAGTGATTGCGGCCACTTTAGATCCGAACGGCATTATCACGAAAGCACGTTTGAACGATTTGGTCGAACAAACTTTATGTGCATCACATTTTGATAAATTAAATATTATCGGTTTGAATCCCGAACGCACGGATGTGTTTGTGCCCGGTTTGGCGATTCTGAATGCGGTGTTCGATGTGTTTCATATTGATCAAATGCGTTATTCCGACGGTGCGTTACGCGAAGGGGTAATTTATAGCATCGAAAAAAATTTCCAAGTGGCGGATATTCGCGCGCGTACTGCCTGGGGTTTAACGGAACAGTTCGATATCGACACCGAGCAAGCGCACCGCATTGCCGGTAGCGCGAATTTGCTGGCGCACCAATATAATCAGTGGGTGAAACCGGAACTGGCCGAAGAAATGCAAAGTATTTTGCTATGGGCAGCGCGTTTACACGAAGTGGGTATCGTGATTAATCACAAAAATATGCAAAAACATTCCGCGTACATTCTACAAAATATGGAATTGCCGGGCTTTGACCGCGAACAACAACGCTTGCTCGCCTTATTGGTACGGCTACACATCGGCCCGTTGAAAACCGCCGATTTGATCAAATTCGCCCGTTATGACGAACAAGACGTACTGGCATTGATTCGCTTATTGCGTCTTGCGGTGATTTTGAACAAATCTCGTCAAGCTGCGGAGAAAATCCAACATCTCTCTCTAAAAAACGACCGCATTGGAGGCGCTTGGATACTGGCGTTTGACCCGGGTTATCTGGAGCGTAATCCGCTCGTTTCCAACGAATTGCGTCAAGAAAGTAACGGATTAAAAGAATTGGCGTTAGAGTTGCTGTTTAATTAACCCGATGGCCGTCGTCAGATTTAGAAATTTGCGGCTGTTCCAGCAAAAGCGAATACAGGTTCGCCAGGAAATAGCTTTGTTCCGCTTGAGGTATGTCAAAAGGAATGAGTGAGAGCAAATCTTGATGAATGGCAAAAACCGTTGGAAAAATAATCGCACTTTGCAGTTCTTTAAACATTTCTTGATGCAACGGCGAGGCGCAACCTCCGCGTCCGATGCGGCCTAAACTGCAGGCGATGTGGAACAGCAACATATTGACCAACGGCGAATGCACATCTGCTCGCCAATGTTTCTCAAGGCGTTCACGTAACATAAACACGATGTCAATAATTGGCTGATTAATTTGGCCGCGTAACTTCCAACGTTCGAGTTGCTCAAGCAGTCGCATTTCGGTTCCCATTCCTCTAAAATATGCTCCGCAATTTAACGTACTTTGCCGGAGTAAAACAGAGCAAAGTTCACAAAATCGTGACAAACAGAAAAAATTTAAAAGGAATACACATGATAGATAACGCGCTGTTTAATCGCTACGAAGGCTTAATTTTTGATATGGACGGTACGCTGATTGATACCATGCCGGTGCATGCGCGCGCGTGGGGCATGGTGGGCGAACAATTTGGCTATGAGTTTGACAGTCGAATTATGTATCAACTGGGCGGCGCTTCGGTGCGTACCATTGCCGCAGCGATTATGCAAAAAGCCGGCATGCCGCAAGCGCGTTTGGACGAAGTGGTGGCGGCTAAACGTGCACTTTCTTATCAATTAATTCCGACCGAATCCAAGCTGTTGCCGACCTTTGAGGTAGTTCGTCATTTTCATCAACAAAAACCAATTGCACTGGGTTCCGGCTCCCATCGTTATTTGATTGATGTGTTAATGGATAAACTCGCTATCGCGCCTTATTTTAATGCGGTTGTCAGTGCCGACGATGTAATGGAACACAAACCGCATCCGGAAACATTTTTACGTTGTGCTACATTAATTCAGGCCGAACCAACCCGTTGCATTGTGTTTGAAGACGCCGATCTCGGTGTGGAGGCCGGGTTGAGTGCGGGAATGGATGTATTCGACGTACGCACTCGTGAAATTATTCCGGCAAGATAATGGATTGGCTTGCTTTCGGGTTTTGGGCTGATTTTTGGCTAAATCATGCTTTATGGTTAATGTTCGCAAGTGCATTATTAAGTGCGACGGTTTTGCCGGGCAATTCGGAAGCCGTATTTGTTGCGCTCATCGTACCGAAATTGGCGTCGGGAAACGGATTTAGCGAAGATATTATCGGATTGATTTTGGTCGCCACTATTGGAAATGGTTTAGGCAGTTTAACCACCTATGCCGTCGGGCGCTGGTTACCCGTTTGGAAGCCTAAACAGCACCGCATTGAAGTCGCACAGGAGCTGCTTCGGCGTTACGGTTTGGTTGCATTATTGTTGAGTTGGTTACCTGTTTTGGGCGATCTGATCTGTGCACTGGCAGGGTGGCTGCGATTAGATTTGGCGCGCTGTTGTTTATTTATTTTTCTTGGTAAATTCATTCGTTATGTGGCGTTATTGTTTCTCAGTGCGCCTTTTTTATTATAAAATACGCGCAAAAAAAAGCTCCTCAACAAGGAGGAGCAAATAACCTAAGGAACCAATTTTATAAAACAACTGCAAGTTGCTTGTTCCATAAGACCGAACAGCAGTTTGAAAGTTCAAAGAAAAGAGAAAAAATTTTAATTTTTTTAAAGTATTCTATAACCCACTGATTTAAAAGGAAAAAATTATGCCATTACTTGATAGCTTTAAAGTCGATCATACTAAAATGAACGCCCCGGCCGTTCGCGTGGCGAAAACGATGCGTACACCAAAAGGCGATGACCTCACGATTTTTGACTTGCGTTTTTGTGTTCCAAACAAAGAAATTCTACCGCCAAAAGGCATTCACACGCTTGAACATTTATTCGCCGGCTTTATGCGCGATCACTTAAATAGCGACGGCGTAGAAATTATCGATATCTCACCGATGGGTTGTCGCACCGGCTTTTATATGTCGCTTATCGGTACGCCTAACGAGCAACAAGTAGCGCAAGCTTGGTTAGCTTCAATGCACGATATTTTAGGTGTAAAAGATCAAGCGGCGATCCCTGAACTTAATATTTACCAATGCGGTACTTACACGGAACATTCCTTGCAAGAAGCACATGAAATCGCCAAAAATGTCATTGCGCGCGGCGTGGGCATAAACAAAAATGCCGATCTTGCCCTAGACGAATCATTATTAAAATAAGAAGGTCATATGACAACTCTCGGTACCGCATTAACCCAGAACGCCACCAAAGTGATGATTTTGGGTTCCGGCGAATTAGGCAAAGAAGTGGTGATTGAACTGCAACGCCTAGGCGTAGAAGTCATCGCCGTAGATCGTTACGAAAACGCGCCGGCGCAACAAGTCGCGCATCGTGCTTACACGTTGTCTATGCTCGACGGCACCGCATTGAAAGCGCTAGTGGAGCAAGAAAAACCGGATTATATCGTACCGGAAGTGGAAGCCATTGCTACTACAACTTTAGTGGAGTTAGAGCAAGCTGGTTTTAATGTCGTACCGACAGCAAAAGCCGCGCAACTTACTATGAACCGTGAAGGCATTCGACGTTTGGCTGCAGAAGAATTGGGTTTACCGACTTCGCCTTATCAGTTCGTCGATAACTTTGCCGATTTTCAACGCGCGGTAGCAAAAATTGGTATTCCTTGTGTAGTGAAACCGATTATGTCTTCATCCGGTCATGGGCAAAGCGTGTTGAAATCCGAAGACGATTTGCAAAAAGCTTGGGATTACGCGCAAGAAGGCGGCCGCGCCGGCGCTGGTCGGGTGATTGTAGAAGGTTTCGTGAAATTTGATTATGAAATCACGCTGTTAACTGTGCGTCATATTAATGGCACCGCTTTTCTTGCGCCAATCGGCCATCGTCAAGAAGACGGCGATTATCGCGAGTCTTGGCAGCCGCAGGCAATGTCGGAGGTAGCATTGCAGAAAGCACAAGCCGTTGCGGAAAAAATTACCGGTGCTTTAGGTGGTAGAGGAATTTTCGGCGTGGAAATGTTTGTATGCGGCGATGAAGTAATTTTTAATGAAGTTTCTCCTCGCCCGCATGATACCGGCATGGTGACGTTAATTTCTCAAGATCTCTCCGAATTCGCCTTGCACGCCCGTGCCATTTTGGGGTTGCCGATTCCTGAAATAACCTTATTTGGTCCGGCGGCATCAAAAGCCGTTGTTGTAGCAGGCAAATCGCAAAACGTTCGTTTCGGTTGCCTCGACCAGGTTCTCGCCGAGTCGCAGACCGATATTCGTTTATTCGGTAAAGGTGAACTTAACGGCCATCGTCGCTTAGGCGTATTATTGGCGCGCGACGTTTCGGTGGAGAAAGCGTTAGAAAAAGTCAATCGCGCTTACGAGAAATTAACATTTACGCTTTAATCCTTTATTTTTTACTCTTCAATGCGGTTGAAATTCGATGAATTTTGACCGCATTTTCTTTTTCTACGCTTGAAGCAAAACAAATGATAAAACCGCATTTTCATTCCAATGCGGTGCTGAGGAGAGAGGAGAATTTCATTAAAAAATATAGGGCGAGAAAAAATCTCACCCTAGAAATTATCTGCGGCGAGCGCGATTTCTCGTTGGTGTGTGCGATGAATCACTCGTGCGCAGTTTTAAACGATAGGGTTTCGGTAAGCTTAATAAGGAGTCGGGAGCGTATTGGCTGAGCGGAATGGAATGGCCAATATATTCTTCAATTGCCGGTAAATTCATAGCGTATTCTTCGCACGCGAAGCTGATAGAAACGCCGCTTTCGCCGGCGCGACCGGTGCGCCCGATGCGGTGTACATAATCTTCGCAATCGTCCGGTAAATCATAGTTAAATACGTGAGTTACGGCAGGAATATGTAACCCTCGCGCCGCTACATCCGTCGCCACTAAAATATCCAAATCACCGTCGGTGAATTGTTTTAGTAGCGCAAGGCGTTTTTTCTGCGCCACATCGCCGGTAAGCAAGCCGACTCGATGGCCGTCCGCTGCTAAGTAGCCCCAAATTTCTTCACAACGATGTTTAGTGTTGGCAAATACGATACAACGTTCCGGCCATTCCTCTTCCATTAAGGTGAGCAACAACGCCATTTTGTCTTGGTTGGACGGATAAAATAACTCTTCTTTAATGCGGCGACCGGTTTTTTGTTCCGGTTCGATTTCGATATATTCCGGAGCGTTCATGTCTTCAAAGGCAAGCTCGCGTACTTTGTAAGAAAGCGTCGCGGAGAAAAGCATGGTTAAGCGATTTTGTGGCGAAGGACATTTGCGTAGCAGATAGCGAATATCGCGAATAAAACCGAGGTCAAACATACGATCCGCTTCGTCCAATACGACGACTTGAATTTGATCTAAACGAATCACACCTTGTTTTACGTAATCAATTACGCGTCCCGTGGTACCGATTAAAATATCCACACCGCGTTCAATGGCTTGTAATTGTTTGTCGTAGCCATCGCCACCGTACGCCAATGCGGTTCTCAATCCGCTGGTTTTGGCAAGCGGCTCCGCATCGTTGCCGATTTGCACCGCCAATTCTCGGGTCGGTGCAAGAATTAATGCGCGCGGTTGCGAATAATGTGCATCTTCTTGTTGATGGCTTAATAAATGATGGAAAGTGGCGGTTAAAAACGCCATCGTTTTGCCGGTTCCGGTTTGTGCTTGACCGGCAACATCTTTGCCTTGCAATGTGATGGGTAAAGATAGCGCTTGAATTGGTGTACAGAACTCGAATCCTTTGGCTTGTAAAGTTTGTTGCACGATCGGGTGTAAAGGAAAATCGGTAAAACGTTGCTGACTTAAATAATCTTGTTGCATAAAAATCGCAGGGATAATTTGAATGTAAAAAAAGCAAGGCGACTAACCTTGCTTTGTAAAATTGGTGGAGATAATCGGGATCGAACCGACGACCTCTTGAATGCCATTCAAGCGCTCTCCCAACTGAGCTATATCCCCATAAGTGGTGGCTATGATAAATTCCGCCTCTTTGTCTGTCAATATTAAATTTTCAATTCAATGTTATCAGATTAAATATTAAGCGTTTTGCGCCTGAATAAAATCAATGGCATGTTGAATGCGATTTAATACGCGTTCACGCCCGATGCCTACGAGGGTGACGTCCATGGACGGTGATTGACCCGTACCGGTAACGGCGACACGCAACGGCATGCCTACTTTTCCCATGCCAACTTCCAATTCGGCGGCGGTTTGCTCAATGGCTTCGTGGGTGGAATGCAAATCCCAGCTAGAAAGTGTGGTCAGTTTTTCTTTTACTTTTTCTAGGGCTTCTACGGCACCGGCTTTGAAATGTTTTTTCGCGGCAGCTTCATCGAAAGTGTCAAATTCTTCAAAGAAATAACGGCTTGCCTGCGCCATTTCGCGTAAGGTTTTGCAACGATCCGCTAGCATATTAACGATTTCCGTTAATGCCGGACCGTTTGTGGTGTCAATACCCAGATCCTGATATTGCCACGCCAAGTGTTTTGCCACATACTCCCGCGGCAATTCACGAATGTAATGATGATTTAACCATAATAATTTTTCGGTGTTGAAGGCGCTGGCGGATTTACTGACGGAATGTAAATCAAACAATTCGATCATTTCTTCACGGGTAAAGATTTCTTGATCACCGTGCCCCCACCCCAAACGCACTAAATAATTGATAAGCGCTTCCGGTAAATAGCCTTCGTCGCGATATTGCATAACACTCACTGCGCCGTGACGTTTGGAAAGTTTTTGCCCGTCGTCACCGTTAATCATGGAAACGTGGGCGTACACCGGAATCGGCGCGCCGAGGGCTTTTAAGATGTTAATTTGGCGCGGCGTGTTGTTAATGTGGTCTTCACCGCGTACCACGTGCGTAATCCCCATGTCCCAGTCGTCGACTACCACGCAGAAATTGTAGGTCGGCGAACCATCGGTACGGCGGATAATCAAATCATCCAATTCGCTGTTGCTGATTTCAATGCGTCCACGTACCGCGTCATCAAATACCACGGAACCTTCCGTCGGGTTTTTAAAGCGTACCACGTGAGGTTCATCAGCCGAATGATGGGCATGATCATGCAAACAATGACGGTCATAACGTGGTTTTTCTTTGTTTTGTTCTTGTGTATGACGTAATGTGTCTAAACGTTCTTTGGTGCAGTAACAACGGTATGCCAAGCCTTGTTCGATCATTTGATCAATCACTTGATTGTAACGATCAAAACGCTTGGTTTGATAATACGGGCCGTGTTCCCAGCTGAGATCCAACCATTCCATGGCTTCTAAAATGGCTTGCGTCGCTTCCGGCGTAGAGCGCTCCAAATCGGTATCTTCAATACGCAACACGAATTCGCCGTGATTATGTTTGGCATATAACCAAGAATAAAGTGCAGTGCGCGCGCCACCTACATGTAAATAACCGGTCGGACTTGGTGCAAAACGAGTACGCACTTTCACGTTCGGATCCAAATCAAAAGGAGCATCTAATTTCATTTTTTATAACCTATATATTAATCAAGATATTGCGCGCTATTTTACTACGATTCGATTAGGACTGCGCGCGGTTATAAATAAAAAGCGAATTTTATGCTTATTTTTGCAACAACTAAGCGTTTTTTTAATAAAAAACGATTGACTGAATACGCATTATCCCTATAATGCCCATCCACAACATTAAGGGCGATTAGCTCAGTTGGGAGAGCACCTCCCTTACAAGGAGGGGGTCACTGGTTCGAGACCGGTATCGCCCACCACTTTTTCAAAGTATCTTAATGTTGTTAAGTTTGACCAAGCGGGCGATTAGCTCAGTTGGGAGAGCACCTCCCTTACAAGGAGGGGGTCACTGGTTCGAGACCGGTATCGCCCACCACTTTTCAAAAGTGTTCCTTCCGCACAAACTTTTTCTTTATTGTTTAAGCCTTGTCTTAAGTGGGCGATTAGCTCAGTTGGGAGAGCACCTCCCTTACAAGGAGGGGGTCACTGGTTCGAGACCGGTATCGCCCACCACTTAGCTAAGCGTTTAAATAGATATTCTCTAGTTTTTCACTAAAACATTTCATCATTCTTTGAATTTTTTCTAATGTAATTCAACAAATTTTTAAGGTTTCTTGAATTTCTGTCAGTTTTTTGACAAGGTGACGGCTTTCTTACTTATTAAACCTAGGAAATACTATGCCTCACTCAAATCTAAAAGAGCTCACGTTTCGAGGGATTATTCTCGGTGCGTTGATTACGGTAATTTTTACCGCCTCTAACGTCTATTTGGGCTTAAAAGTCGGCATGACTTTTGCCTCCTCTATTCCAGCCGCCGTAATTTCCATGGCTGTGCTGAAATTCTTCAAGGACTCCAGTATCTTAGAAAACAATATGGTGCAAACCCAAGCGTCTTCCGCCGGAACGCTTTCTTCGGTCATTTTCGTGTTACCCGGCTTGTTAATGATGGGGTATTGGAATGATTTTCCGTTTTGGCAAACCATGTTGATTTGTGCCGCCGGCGGTACTTTGGGCGTGTTGTTTACCATTCCGTTGCGCCGAGCCATGGTGGTAAACAGCGATTTACCTTATCCAGAAGGCGTGGCAGCCGCCGAAATTTTAAAAGCCGGCAACCATGAAAACGGCGATAGTGGCGTGAAAGATATTGCTTACGGTGGCGCATTAGCCGCACTGGTCGCGTTTTTAACCAACGGTTTACGCGTTATGTCCGACAGCGCTAGCACTTGGATTCAAGCCGGCAAGGCCGCTTTCCAGCTACCTATGGGATTCTCTCTGGCATTATTGGGAGCGGGTTATTTAATCGGTATCGTGGGTGGTATTGCAATATTAATTGGCACAATCCTCACTTGGGGGGTAGCGGTGCCGTTTTTTACTGCATCGGGAGATATGCCGGTCGGAGTGAGTTTAGTTGATTTCGCCATGGCGATGTGGAAAACCAAAGTACGCTTTATCGGTGTAGGAACCATCGGAATTGCCGCGATTTGGACATTATTAGTGTTAATGAAACCGATGGTACAAGGCATGGTGTACTCTTTCCGCATGCTCAAAGGGGAGCATGGCGAATCTGAGCACCGCATTGACATCGACCTTTCGCCGAAAAGCATGATTTATATTTTAATCGCGACCGTCGTGTTGATTGTAATTTCCTTACATCACTTCATCGCCGCGGCACCGATTGCACCGGAACTTTCCATTTTATTAGTGGTGGTTTGCACATTCTTGGCGGTATTTATCGGGTTCTTCGTAGCGGCGGCTTCCGGTTATATGGCCGGTTTGGTTGGTTCTTCATCCAGTCCGATTTCCGGTATCGGAATTCTTTCCGTAATTGTGATTTCATTAGTGCTTGTATCCATTGGAAATGCAGCCGGTTTATTTGAAACGCCGGACGGTCAAAAATTCTTAACTGCATTAACATTGTTTACCGCGTCTATTGTGTTGACGACTGCAACGATTTCTAACGATAACTTGCAGGATTTAAAAACCGGTTTATTGGTAGAAGCCACACCATGGCGTCAACAAGTCGCGTTGATTATTGGTTGCTTTGTGGGCGCGTTGGTCATCGCACCGGTACTGGAAATTCTTTATCACGCTTACGGTTTCAGTGGCGCCTTACCTCGTCCGGATATGGATCCAAGCCAAGCACTTTCTGCACCGCAAGCGACTATTATGACGACGATTGCACAGGGTATTTTCACCAATCAATTGGAATGGACGTATATTTTAACCGGCGTTGGCTTGGGTGCGGTGCTGATTTTAATCGACGCCTTCTTGAAAAAAATCAGCGACAAGACGTTCGCTTTACCGGTGCTTGCAGTGGGAATCGGTATTTATCTTCCGCCGTCTATTAATATGCCGCTGATTATTGGCGCGTTCTTGGCATGGTTCATCAATCGTCGTATCGCTAAACTCGGTGATAAACGCATTAGCGCCAAAGCTGAACGTTTCGGTACGCTTTTCTCGGCCGGACTTATTGTGGGGGAAAGCTTAATGGGAGTTATTTTAGCCTTTATTATTGCCGCTTCCGTGACATCCGGAGGTTCAGAGGCTCCGCTTTCGCTCAATCTTGAAAACTGGGACGCTATCGGTGAAGTGTTAGGTTTAATCGTGTTTATCGCGGGCCTTGCTATTTTCGCTTTTCGCGTATTACGCGCGAAAAAATCGGACTAATCGGTGAAATTATTTTAAAATAGGCTATTTCCCTAATAGCCTATTTTTTTATGAAAGCCTATTTAAAAGCCTTAATTCTTTTCCCTTTTATCGTTCAAGTATCGGCAACCGCATTACTCTATTTTTTAGACGCTGATCTTAACGCCTTACCGTTTGGCAATTATCTCATCGTTGCCTTTTTTTTCGCCACCGTACCTGCGTTCTTAATCGTGTTGTTTGCCGCCAAATTTCGTTATGTGCGCCATAACATCACATCCATTGTGTTGGCGACATCATTAATTTCGATTTGTTATTGTAACCTCGCGTCCTATTTTTATTTGCTTGTAGCTAACGAAAACGAACCGACATTTTGGCAATGGATTAGCGAAGGTGGCTTAGCCCTCGGTTTGTTAGGTGTTTGCGGCATGTTGTTTTACGCATTATTCGTGATGCCGTGGTTGTTGCCGAAGAATAGGTCGTAAACCGGTTGAAAATTAATTTTGCCGTACAAGGAAAATAACCGTGAATTGTACTGCCCAAATAGCACCACATTGACGGGAGCATATCCCGCCATCCGCTTCAAGGAGAACGTTATGCTACCGCTCAACGAACATCTGCTTAACCAAGTTCTACTGATTGCTTATCAGGCGGGTAAGCACCTCCGGCGTTTTTATCAGCAACAAGTTGAAGTACGCATTAAAGAAGACAACACGCCGGTGACGGAAGCGGATTTATTCGTCAGCCGATTCTTAACGGAAAAATTACGCGCACTGTTTCCCAACGTGCCGGTGCTGTCGGAAGAAAATTGCCGCATTCCGTTTGCCGAGCGGCAATATTGGCAAGAATATTGGTTGATTGATCCGCTCGACGGCACGCAACAATTTATCGATCGCACCGATCAATTCGCCGTACTAATGACCTTGGTACGCAAAAATAAACCGGCATTGAGCGTTATCCACGCCCCAATTTTATCCACCACTTATTATGCGCTGAAAGATTTCGGCGCCTTTAAAAAACAAGGCGAACAAGTCGTTAGGCTCACCGGCGGACTTTCAAAACAGCACCGCATTGAAGTCTCAAATGAGCACCGCATTGAACCCTCAAATCAGCACCGCATTGAACCCTTGAAAATCGCGGTCGGCGCGACGACTTCGCAAGAAAAAGTGCGTGCGCTGTTACCGCCGAATTTCCCGTGCGAATTCATCGTGTTCGGTTCCAGTAGTTTGAAAAGCGGCTTGGTGGCGGAAGGTGTGGCAGATTGTTACGTCCGCCTCGGCCGCACCGGCGAGTGGGATACCGCCGGTGCGGAAGTGTTGCTCGCTGAAACGGGCGGCACGATTTTTGATTCGCATTTTGCGCCGCTTACTTACAATCAACGCGAAACGCTAATTAATCCGCATTTCGTGATGGTGGCGGATAAATCGCGCGATTGGCGCGTCGTCTTTCAATTTAATTGATTGGTTCGATTGGTTTTTTTCGCTAGAATGGCGCACTATTTTGCACGTTACTCGGATATTTATAAGGAATATTATGCAAACTGATAATAATTGTATCGTCATTTTTGGTGCCTCCGGCGATTTAACGCATCGCAAACTTATTCCGGCGCTTTACAATTTGTTTAAAATCGGCCGTTTGAATGAACGTTTCTGTGTACTCGGAGTGGCGCGCTCCGATTTGAACGATGAAACTTTCCGTCAAAAAATGCGCGAAGCGCTACTCAACACCGAAGAAACCACGCCGGAAACCTTAGAGGATTTTTGTCGTCATCTTTATTATCAAGCCGTCAATACTTCTGATGCTTCCGACTACGGCAAACTGGTGCCGCGTTTGGATGAATTGCACGACCAACACCAAACTTGCGGCAATACGCTGTATTATTTATCCACCCCGCCAAGCCTTTATGGCGTGATTCCGGAATGTTTGGCAGAGCATGGTTTAAACAAAGAAGAGCATGGTTGGAAACGTCTCATTGTGGAAAAACCGTTCGGTTATGATCGCAAAACGGCGGAAGCGTTGGACGTTCAAATTCACCGCTTCTTTAAGGAACACCAAATTTATCGTATCGACCATTATCTCGGTAAAGAAACCGTGCAAAATTTGCTTGTGTTACGCTTCTCTAATGGTTGGGTTGAGTCACTTTGGAATCGTAATTTCATTGATTATGTGGAAATTACCGGTGCTGAAGCCATTGGTGTAGAAGAACGTGGCGGCTATTATGATGGCTCCGGTGCAATGCGTGACATGTTCCAAAACCACTTATTACAAGTTTTAGCCATGGTTGCCATGGAACCGCCCGCAATCATCAATGCGAACTCAATGCGTGATGAAGTGGCCAAAGTCATGCATTCTCTACGTCCATTAACGCAAGATGACGTTGAGCATAACTTAGTGCTTGGCCAATACACCGCAGCAGAAATTGATGGCAAAGAAGTCAAAGGCTATCTACAAGAAAAAGGTGTGCCTGCTAACTCTCGCACAGAAACCTTTATGGCCTTACGTTGTGAAATCGAAAACTGGCGTTGGGCGGGCGTACCTTTCTATGTACGTACCGGTAAACGCTTACCGGCACGTGTGACGGAAATTGTGATTCACTTTAAAACCACACCACATCCGGTATTCAGTCAAAATGCGCCTGAGAATAAATTGATCATCCGTATTCAACCCGATGAAGCGATTTCAATGCGTTTCGGCTTAAAAAAACCAGGTGCAGGCTTTGAAGCCAAAGAAGTCTCAATGGATTTCCGTTATGCTGATTTAGCCGATGACCAAGTCCTGACGGCTTATGAGCGCTTATTACTTGATGCGATGAAAGGCGATGCAACACTCTTTGCACGTACTGATGCGGTACACGCGGCATGGAAATTTGTGCAACCAATTTTGAATTACAAAGAAGCAGGCGGTCGAATTTACGAATATGAAGCCGGCACTTGGGGCCCTGTTGCGGCGGAAAAACTAATTGCCAAAGAAGGCAAAGTATGGCGCAAACCGAGTGGTTTGATGAAGAAAAAAGTTTAATTTAGTTAATCTCATGTAGGGTGGGCTTCAGCCCACCGTTCCTCTAACAGAATAAAAGGGTGGGCTAAAGCCCACCCTACGGAAAAACAATGAACTATATTACTTTCCCTACTGCTCAACATGCGGTGGAAAAAATTGCCCAAGAATTCGTGATTTATAGCCAAGCAAATCACCCCGTACACATTTCCTTGTCCGGTGGTTCTACACCGAAATTATTGTTTAAAACTTTGGCGCAAGCCCCTTACGCGGATGCCATTAACTGGAAAAACCTCCATTTTTGGTGGGGCGATGATCGCATGGTGCCGCCATCTGATTCCGAAAGTAATTACGGTGAAGTGCAAAAACTCTTGTTCGATCACATTCAAATGCCTGCTGAAAACATTCACCGAATTCGTGGCGAAAATGAACCGCACTTAGAGCTTAAACGCTTTGAAGAAGAATTAAGTGCGGTCATTTCTGACGGCGTTTTTGATTGGATTATCCTCGGCATGGGCGCAGACGGGCACACAGCTTCCTTGTTCCCGAATCAAACCAATTTTGCGGATGAAAATCTTGCGGTTATCGCCAAACATCCGGAAAGCGGACAGCTCCGCATTTCCAAAACCGCCAAATTAATTGAACAAGCCAAACGCATTACCTATTTGGTGACAGGCGAAGGCAAAGCGGAAATCCTCAAAGAAATTCAAACCACCCCGGCACGAGACCTGCCGTATCCGGCTGCGAAAATTTACGCGAAAAATGGTGTGACGGAATGGTATTTGGATAAAGACGCGGCAAAATTGTTAGCGTAGATGATAATTGCTTTGCCCGAGAATAAAACACATAAATATGATTTTAAGAGAGAACATAATTAAATGAATTTAAGAGAAAAAATCGATCAAAGCCCGATGGGTATTTACCAATGGGCGATTGTTTTGATGGCGGCCGTCATGAATTTTTTAGACGGTTTTGACGTGTTGGCTATTGCGTTTACCGCGACCAATATCAGCAAAGATTTCGGCTTGAGCAAAACCGAATTTGGGATGTTGGTGAGCGCCGGTTTAATCGGTATGGTTGTTGGCTCGATGGTATTAGCACCGCTTGCCGACAAGTTTGGTCGCCGTCCGATTCTTTTACTCTCGGTTGCATTTTCCGCCATCGGTTTAACTGTTTCAGGATTTTCAGTCAATGCGGAAATGTTGGCTTTTTCCCGTGTCATGACAGGCTTAGGTGTAGGCGGTATTTTGGTGGGAACCAATGTTATCACTAGCGAATATTCTTCTAAAAAATGGCGTAGTTTTGCGATTAGCGTATATGCCGCAGGTTTCGGAATCGGCGCAATGATCGGCGGGATGATGGCGAAATCTTTACAAGCTACTTATTCTTGGCATGCCGTTTATTTTGCCGGCGCACTGATGACCGCATTGGTTTTTATTATTTTATGGCTTTGGTTGCCGGAATCTATTGATTATTTAAATGCCAAACAGCCGCAAAATGCACGCGTACGCTTAAATCGAATCGCTCAAAAACTCGGCTTTGGTGGTGAATGGGAATTGGTCGTTAAACGAGCGGAAAATCAAAATAAACTACCGATTAGTGCATTGTTTGGCTCCAAATATCTTCGCTCAACCTTACTTTTATGGCTGTCGTTTTTTGCCATTATGTTCTGTTTTTATTTTATCAGTTCGTGGACGCCGGCATTGTTAAAAGAAGCGGGGATGACGGTGGAGGAAAGCATTAATGTGGGTATGATGATTTCTCTTGGCGGTGCGGCGGGCTCATTACTTTATGGTTTGATCGCAAGTCGCTGGGCAGCACGTAACGTATTGATTTTATTTACCATTAAATCTGCGCTAGCGATTGTACTGTTTATTTTGCTCAGCCATAATTTAGCTGTTGCAATGGTGCTCGGCGTAGTTGTCGGAGCATTAATCAACGGTTGTATCAGCGGGCTTTACACCATTAATCCGGCGACTTACGATGCCGATATTCGTAATACCGGGGTAGGCTGGGCAATCGGTGCGGGGCGTGCAGGTTCGGTTCTTGCTCCAACTGTTGCGGGAATGTTGCTTGATGCGGGCTGGGAAAAACAGTCACTTTATATTGCCGTAGCGGGTGTGATGTTAATTGCCACTATTGCGTTAGCGTTTAAGAAATCTCACGTGGAAATTAAACGGGTGTAATAATTGCCGTTGAGAACGGGAAAAACGCATTAGCTACTTGATAATATATGAAGGCAAAGCGGAAATCTTAAAAGAAATCTAAACCACTCCGGCAGAAGATCCCCCGTATTCGCCAGCTAAAATTCATGCGAAAAACGGCGTGACGGAATGGTATTTGGATAAAGCGGCGGCAAAATTGCTATAACGGATGGCATATCAGACATAGCGGGTTTCACGATATGATCGAATACAAAACCAACTTTCCTATTTCAGTAGAACAATTTATTGAACTGCTCAATAAGACCACTTTAGGCGCACGTCGTCCATTAGGTGATGAAAAGCGTGTGGCGGCGATGTTACATCATGCCGATTTATTGGTGACAGCTTGGGATGGTGAGTTATTGGTGGGTGTCGCCCGTTCGGTAACGGATTTTGCCTATTGTTGTTATTTGTCTGATTTGGCGGTAGACGAACAATATCAAAAACAAGGTATCGGCGTGCAGTTAATTGAACACACCAAACAGGCGTTATATCCACAAGCCAAAATTGTACTTTTATCTGCTCCGCAAGCGGTGGATTATTATCCGCATATTGGATTTACGCAGCATATGAGTGCGTGGACGAAGAGTTAAAAAATGCTTGAAAAAGTGACCGCATTTTTGTGTAGTAGGAAGATGGATTACTGATAGAGTACGCCTTATAGCCTGTGCTTGTAGATAAAGGCACACGTTGGGAAGGTGCGCTATCATAAGGGTGAAAAATGGATCGTACATTAATCGTTTTTGATATGGATACGCACTGCTTGGAAAGAAATTATCACAATCCAAGCTGGCGTAATGCTTATACGGATATTCAACGTATTTTAAAGAAACACGGTTTTACGAATATTCAAGGTACGGTGTATTTAAGTGATGTCGGCATTAAACAAGCCCATGGCACATTGGCATTGCAAGAGGTCGCCGCGCGCTTTGAATGGTTTTATCACTGCGCCTCCAATATTCAATTCTATGAATTAAAAGATGATTTTAACGCGCAATTTATTGTGGATGGCGTACAGCATGCGCGTGAAGCATTTCAACGTTCGCTTGATGGCTTACGCCAAGAATTATTACAAGCAGGTTTGCCGGCGAATAAGGTGGAAGAGATTGTGGGAAAACGCCAATTTTCATTGCAACAAATACAAGAAAACAGTGTGTCACAAGATAAGTATGAGAAATAGTATAAAATTTAACTCATAATTCGACCGCACATTTAGGTAGTAAGAAGATGGATTTCTGATAGCGCATGTTTCTTAACGTGTGCCACTGTGAGGGAACATAAAATGTTAAAAACTATAAAAAATATTTTTTGCAGTAAGGAATTCTTATCAACTCTTAGTACTGGTGTTATTTGTGCTTTTATTTCTTGGGGTATTACATATTGTATTGAAAATAAAAATAGAGAAATTAATCTTCGTCCTTTTCTTGAAATTGGAGTATCAAGGGTTAGTTATAACGATGGGCATTTTGGGTTGGTTATACGTAATACAGGAAAAGGACCAGCAATAATTACTGGAGGTTATATAAAAGCTGATAGTAAGATTTATTTAAAGGATATAGATTATAATATTTGGGATACTTTTTTACCTGAACTGAAGATTTATTCGGAAACATTTAATCAAATTTGGGATAACTCTGATGTATTTAGAGAATATTTTAAAAAAATCGGGTTGAATAAAGGTAATGCCTGTGGATTATTTTTTTCTTTCGATTATATTCCAATTTTAGAATCATCAATTAAAGATGGCGAAGATTTGGCTTTAATTAGTTATCCAACACAATATATTAATTCTAATATAGTAAAGAGTATTAGTTATAATATAGAAAAGAAATATTCCGATAGTGATATGTATCAAAAAATATATCAAGGTATTTATACTGAATGTAGATCTTCTTTTGAAAATATGGTTAGGAATGGAAGACTGAATATAAAATTAGAATACAGATCTTTGAATGACGATAAATATGAAACGGAAGATAAAAAAATTAAATTTTCCTTTTAACCCTTAGATAGCGCGCGTCTCCCGACGCGTGCTGATAACTTACTAAATTTGTAAGGCACGCGTCGGGAGACGCGCGCTAGCATCAATAAAAAACAATTAAAAAAACGACCGCACTTTTTGCGTGTGGTCATGTGGTGCAACTTGTTGCACCAACATATTCAAATCAGTACAACAACTTGTACCCTACAAACAGGAGAAAACAATGTCAGTAAAAGGCGACATCGGTGTTATCGGCTTAGCCGTGATGGGGCAGAACCTCATTTTAAATATGAACGACCACGGGTTTAAAGTGGTGGCGTATAACCGTACCACATCCAAAGTAGATGAATTTTTACAAGGGGCGGCAAAAGGCACCAATATTATCGGCGCTTATTCTTTGGAAGATTTGGCGAGCAAATTAGAAAAACCGCGCAAAGTGATGTTAATGGTGCGTGCGGGTGAGGTGGTGGATCAATTCATTGACGCATTACTCCCGCACTTAGAAGAAGGCGACATCATTATTGATGGCGGTAACTCAAACTATCCGGACACTAACCGTCGTGTGGCGGCATTACGCGAAAAAGGCATTCGCTTTATCGGCACCGGCGTTTCCGGCGGTGAAGAGGGCGCACGCCGCGGGCCATCCATTATGCCAGGCGGTAACGAAGAAGCATGGCCATTCGTGAAACCAGTATTACAAGCAATTTCCGCCAAAACCGACAAAGGCGAGGCTTGCTGTGATTGGGTGGGCAAAGATGGCGCAGGCCATTTCGTAAAAATGGTGCATAACGGCATCGAATACGGCGACATGCAATTAATTTGCGAAGCCTACCAATTCTTAAAAGAAGGCGTGGGCTTGTCTGACGATGAATTGGAAGCCACTTTCAAAGCATGGCGCAACACCGAATTAGACAGCTACTTAATCGACATCACCGCCGATATTCTTGGCTATAAAGATGAAGACGGTAACCGCTTAGTAGATAAAATTTTAGATACGGCAGGGCAAAAAGGCACAGGTAAATGGACGGGGATCAATGCCCTTGATTTCGGTATTCCGTTGACCTTAATCACCGAGTCTGTGTTCGCCCGTTGCGTGTCCGCCTTTAAAGATCAACGCGTTGCCGCAAGCCAATTATTTGGTAAAACTGTGGGAAAAGTGGAAGGCGATAAAAAAGAATGGATTGAAGCAGTGCGCAAAGCCTTGTTGGCGTCAAAAATCATTTCTTACGCACAAGGCTTTATGTTGATTCGTGAAGCGTCTGAAAACTTTAACTGGAACATCAACTACGGCAACACCGCCTTGTTATGGCGCGAAGGCTGTATTATTCGCAGCCGTTTCTTAGGCAACATTCGTGATGCGTATGAAGCGAACCCGGATTTAATCTTCTTAGGTTCTGACAGCTACTTCAAAGGCATTTTGGAAAACGCTATGGGCGAATGGCGCAAAGTGGTGGCAAAATCTATCGAAGTGGGCATTCCAATGCCATGTATGGCGTCTGCGATTACCTTCTTAGACGGCTACACTTCCGCCCGCTTACCGGCAAATCTGTTGCAAGCGCAACGTGACTACTTCGGCGCGCACACTTACGAACGCACCGACAAACCACGTGGCGAATTCTTCCACACCAACTGGACAGGGCGCGGCGGTAATACCGCATCCACCACGTATGATGTGTAATTCGTAAAAACACGCTGTAAATGGACCGCACTTTTGTTAAGGTGCGGTCATTTTTTTTCAAAATTATGCATAATTTCCGCTTTATCGAACATCCTAAATAGCACCGCATTGGAGCCGCTTTCAATGCGGTGCTATTTAGAGAGTTCGATAAACCTTCTGAATATTACTTAGCTTTTATTCCGTCGCCACCGCGCTGATTTTTTGCTATAATCGCGCACAATTTTTATTTACAAAAAACGAGAAAATTTATGTCAGAAACGACCAACGATAACTATGGTGCATCGAGCATTAAAGTATTGAAAGGACTTGATGCGGTGCGTAAACGTCCGGGCATGTATATCGGCGATACCGATGACGGCACCGGCTTGCACCATATGGTGTTTGAGGTGGTGGATAACGCCATTGATGAAGCCTTGGCAGGTTATTGCTCCGATATTATCGTCACTATTCATGACGATAATTCCGTCTCCGTGCAGGACGACGGTCGTGGCATTCCGGTGGATATTCATCCGGAAGAAGGCGTTTCTGCAGCGGAAGTGATTATGACCGTGCTTCACGCCGGCGGTAAATTCGACGACAATTCTTATAAAGTATCGGGCGGTTTGCACGGCGTGGGTGTGTCGGTGGTGAATGCGCTTTCCGATAAATTACAGCTGACGATTCGTCGCCAAGGTCATGTGCATGAGCAGTTCTACCATTTAGGTGAGCCGCAAGCGCCACTGACGATTATCGGCGAGACGACTGCAACCGGTACTACCGTTCGTTTCTGGCCAAGTTCGGATATTTTTGCCATCACCACTTTTGATTACAAAATTTTGGCAAAACGCTTGCGTGAACTGTCTTTCTTAAACTCCGGCGTATCCATTCGTTTAGTTGATAAACGCGATGGCACGGAAGATCATTTCCACTATGAAGGCGGAATTCAAGCCTTCGTGGAATATTTGAATAAAAACAAAAACCCGATTCACCCGAAACCGTTCTATTTTTCGGCGGAAAAAGACGGCATCGGCGTGGAAGTGGCGTTGCAATGGAATGACGGCGTGAACGAAAATGTTTACTGCTTCACCAACAACATTCCGCAACGCGACGGCGGGACGCACTTAGCCGGCTTTCGCGGTGCGTTGACCCGTAGCTTAAACAGCTATATGGAAAACGAAGGTTTGCTAAAAAAAGAAAAAGTCAGCACCTCAGGCGATGACGCGCGCGAAGGTTTGGTGGCGGTGATTTCGGTAAAAGTGCCGGATCCGAAATTCTCTTCGCAAACCAAAGACAAATTGGTGTCTTCCGAAGTGAAAAGCGCGGTGGAATCGGCGATGAATGAGAAGATGCAGGAATATTTATTAGAAAATCCGGCGGACGCGAAAATCATCGTAAACCAAATTATTATGGCGGCGCGTGCTCGAGAAGCGGCGCGTAAGGCGCGTGAAATGACCCGTCGTAAAGGGGCATTGGATATTGCCGGCCTTCCGGGCAAACTTGCCGACTGCCAAGAAAAAGACCCGGCACTTTCCGAACTTTACTTGGTGGAGGGTGACTCCGCGGGCGGTTCGGCAAAAGTGGGGCGAGATCGAAAAACTCAAGCGATTTTGCCTTTGAAAGGGAAAATCTTAAACGTGGAAAAAGCACGTTTCGACAAGATGTTATCTTCGCAAGAAGTGGGCACTTTGATTACCGCACTGGGTTGCGGTATTGGTCGTGACGAATACAATCCGGACAAATTGCGTTATCACCACATCATCATCATGACCGATGCGGACGTGGACGGCTCGCACATTCGTACGCTGCTTTTAACCTTCTTCTATCGTCAAATGCCGGAGTTGATTGAGCGCGGTTATGTGTATATTGCTCAACCGCCGCTTTATAAAGTGAAAAAAGGCAAACAAGAGCGTTACATTAAAGATGCAGACGAAATGGAGCAATATGAATTAACTCTTGCTCTTGATGGTGCGGAATTGCATATCAGCGAAAGCGCACCGGCAATGAATGCCCTTGTATTTGAAAAATTAGTGGCGGAGTTCAATGCGGTGCTGAAATTGATCGGTCGTTTAAGCCGTCATTACCCAACGCCGGTGATGCAGGGTTTAATTTACCAAGCACCGCTTTCGGCAGAGATGATGAAAGATCAAAGTGCGGTGGAAAATTGGGGAAAATCTTTTGTAGAACAACTGGAAACAAAAGAA
The DNA here is from genome assembly GCF_041734645.1 of Aggregatibacter sp. HMT-949. Lineage (NCBI taxonomy): Bacteria > Pseudomonadati > Pseudomonadota > Gammaproteobacteria > Pasteurellales > Pasteurellaceae > Aggregatibacter > Aggregatibacter sp. HMT-949. Next base: position 52,781 of record NZ_CP162010.1, read on the forward strand.
ACCGAAGCGCATCAATATTCTGTTCGCACCCAATTCAACGCAGAACGCCAAGTGCATGAAGCGGTGATCACCGTGCGTAAACATGGTATCGACAACGATTATTTCATCAACTTTGATTTCGTCAGTGGTAACGAATACGCCAAAATCGTCTCACTCAATAAGCAGTTAAACGGCTTATTGGAAGAAGGCGCATACGTCACCCGCGGAGAAAAAGTACAGCCGGTTCGCACCTTTGAACAAGCGGTAGAATGGCTCGTAAAAGAATCCCGTCGCGGCTTGGAAATCCAACGTTATAAAGGATTAGGCGAAATGAACGCTGACCAACTTTGGGAAACCACCATGGATCCAAACGCCCGCCGTATGTTGAAAGTGTCCATCAAAGATGCCGTTGCCGCCGATCAATTATTCACCACCTTAATGGGTGATGAAGTAGAACCACGCCGCGAGTTTATCGAACTTAATGCGTTGAGAGCGAATTTAGATATTTAATCTAAGAATTGGGTAAGAAATGACCGCACTTTGGGAAACTAAAGTGCGGTTTTTGTATCGTTACTATTTACAAAAAATAGACTTTTTTGTATAGTGTGACTTAACAAAAAGAGATTAACATGATAATTTCATTTAGACATAAAGGATTAAAACTATTTTTTGAAACAGGTTCTATTGCCGGTATTCAAGCAAAGCATGCAAATAAATTAAGATTGCAACTTGGTACGCTCAATAGCGCAGAGAATCCTTTTGCAATGAATGTACCAGGCTGGGATCTGCATAAATTACAAGGAAATCTAGAGGATTACTGGTCTGTAAAAGTGAATGGAAATTGGCGATTAACCTTTAAATTTGAAAATGGTCATGCTGAAATTGTTGATTATCAAGATTATCATTAGGAGGATGAAATGAGAATGCACAATCCACCGCATCCGGGTTTATTATTAAAAGAATATCTTGAAGGCTATAAAATCACAGATGTGGCAAAACGTTTAGGTGTAAGTCGTGTAACGCTTTCTCGTATTTTAAATGGAAAAGCGGCAATCACACCTGAAATGGCATTACGTTTTAGCCGGTTATTAACGAATACAACACCAAATTTGTGGTTGAATATGCAAAATAATTACGATTTATGGCAAGTTGAACAGAACCAACATTTTTCCATTTCGCCATTATTTGCTTAGTAAAAAAATAATGGTAAGAAATGACCGCACTTTACCCCTAATTAGGGAGCTAAAGTGCGGTCTTTTTTTGATAAAAATCACAAAATAAAAATAATTCTCAATTATATCTATTCTAATATAAATTAATTTTTTATAATTCGCCCGCTTAATTAATCTAAGGAAAGTCGTAATGAAACAAAATAAACTACTGGGTACAGCCTACAGCCTATTGGCTATAACTACGGGTTTGTCAAGTGTAAATTTAGCATGGGCTGAAGATCAATTAAATGAAATCAAAGTTGAATCTTCTGCGCCGGAAAATGATAAACCTTCCGTCGTTCGGAAAACCAATCGGGATATTCAACGAGAACTGATCAGGGACACAAGAGACCTGGTGAAATACACGACAGATGTCGGTATTGCGGATAACGGTCGCCGTTTAAAAGGGTTTTCCATGCGTGGTGTGGAAGGCAATCGCGTCGGTATTAGTGTCGATGGCGTATCGTTACCGGATTTTGAGGAAAATTCATTGTATGCCCGTTACGGCAATTTCAATAATTCCCGTTTGAGTATTGATTCTGAAATGGTGAAAAGCATTGATATTGTCAAAGGTTCCGATTCCGTCAATATGGGGAGCGGTTATTTGGGTGGCGGCGTGAATTATCGCACGATGAACGCAGAAGATTTAGTTTTCCCGGGAAATTCAGTGGGCGGTTTGTTACGTTCTGGTTACGCCGGTAAAAATCGTGAATGGGTAAATACGGCGGGCGTTGGCGCAACAAATGAACATTTTGATTTGGTATTAATGTATTCCCATCGTCGTGGACATGAATTTAAAAGTGCAGGTGGCGATATTACGCTTCGTCCTAGAAACAGATGGGATTCTGCTTATGATATTGCCAGACGTGCCGAGATCGGTGAAGCGCGTATTTATCCGGATCCGTCCAATCATCGAAACCACAGCTATTTAGCCAAATTAACCTGGAAAATTAATCCGCAGCATAAAGTGGGTGTTTCCGTTAATGGCCAACGTGGAAAGCGTTATACTTGGGAGTATTCTTATGCGATGAATACTAGTTGGCGTGAGGCGGATGATTATGAAAGACGCTTTAACGGTAATCTGTTCTATGAATGGAAAGCGGAGAATAATCCTGTCATCGGTTTAGTTCGTACCGATTTTGACTATCAAAAAATTGAAAACGGCGCGATAAATTATAAAGGAGATTATGAAAATATCGGTTCATGGCGCAATCCTAATTATGTGAAAGGCTCGTTGTTTCATGTGGATAACCGCAACATGAAAACCGAATATAAACGGGCGACATTAAGAATTGATTCGCAGCCGTTTACCCTGATTGGCGGGGAACATCTCTTGTCGTTTAGAGCCTATATTGCGCAACGTGATTTTAAAAATATCAATAATGATAAGGTATTAAATCCAAACGGTTCGGTGAGTAGCGAGCGTATTTATACGATTCAGCGTCCGGTAAAAACTGCTCAATACGGCTTTAGTTTAAAAAATGATACGTTTTGGAATGAGATTTTTTCGTCATTTATCGGTGTTCGTTACGATCATGAAAAATTAAAACCGCAGCCTTATGAAGATGGTGTTCCTTGTACACCGGCTTGTTTGCGGGCGGAAGAGCGGAACAAACCGAAAGACACGACTTTTGTTAATTGGAACGGCTTTATCGGGCTTGATGCACAGGTTAACCCAACTTGGAAAGTAGGCTATCAATTAGGCACAGGCTATCGTGTGCCGACCGCAACGGAAGTCTTTTTCACTTATGATAATCCGGCCGGTAACTGGAAAGCGAATCCAAATTTAAAAGCAGAACGCAGTATCAGTCACACCTTATATACACAGGCTAAGCATGATCTAGGTACACTGGATGCGAATGTGTATTACACCAAATATCGCAATTTCTTATTTGAACAAGAAACCACCGATATGTATTTCAACCCTCAATGTTCAGATCTTTATGATGGCCTTTACTGCCATAAATGGAGCCCTGCACCATTCCAACAAATGGTTAATTTAGACAGCGCCCGTATTTATGGTTTGGAAGTCAAAGGCAGTCTGAACTTAAATGAAGTCACACCGTTGCCGGAAGGGTTTAAATTGTCCGGTGCGATTGGTTACGCCAAGGGTAAGCTCTCAAACAATGACAGCCTGCTTTCTATTCAACCGCTTAAGTTAGTTTTTGGTTTGGATTATGAGGAACCGAATGAAAAATGGGGGATCTTTTCCCGCTTAACTTATCAACGGGGTAAAAAAGGCGGCGACGCAAAAATTACCGAAAGAGACAGCGTATGTACGCAAAATAACTGGTTCACTGATCTTTGCGAACGATGGGATGAAGTAGTAACACACCGAGAATACCGTTGGTTAAATAAATCCTATTGGGTCTTTGATATGTTTGGTTACTACCGTCCGGTTAAAAATGTGACGTTGCGTGCCGGTGTATATAACCTCTTTGATAAAAAATACCATACTTGGGACAGCTTACGCGGCATTAACTACCGCAGCACGATTAATACGGTAGATTATCGCTACGGCAACCAAGGCTTAGAACGTTTCTATGCACCGGGTCGTAATTTCTCGGCATCTATAGAAATCCGATTCTAATTAGACTTGCGTTACAGCACCGCATTGGAAGCTGCTTCAATGCGGTGCTATTTCGAGAGTGTAATATCTGCTTTGTTGCAATGACATGATTTTGCAAAAGTACGCATTTAACGCGTACTTCTTTTTATTTCAGGAGTAATCAATATGATGATCGACAAACGTCTCATCAACACTGTTGCCGACAGCAAAAAATGGATTGCGTGCACGGTGCTATGGAATTGGCTGGCGTTGGTAGGCGGTATCGTGAGTGCGGTGGCGTTTGCTTATGTGTTGCAAGCCGCGTTTTTGCGTGAACTGACAGCGCCAAGTGCGGTCGGTTTTGGGGGGATTTTAATTGCCGCTCTTGCCTTACGTGCCTTTGCCGGCAAGAAATCAGTACAAGCCTCTTATTTTGCCAGCACCCGCGTGAAGCACGAATTGCGTAGTTTGATTTATCGTAAACTGGCCGGAATGCCACTCAATCAAGTGAATCAACAATCCACCTCATCCATTATTCAAGTGGCTTCAGAAGGGGTGGAACAGTTGGAAATTTATTTCGGGCGTTACCTTCCGCAACTGTTTTACAGCCTACTTGCGCCGCTCACATTATTCTTTTTTCTCGTCTTTTTTAACGCGCCAACCGCATTAATTTTGCTTGTGTGCGTGCCGTTAATTCCCATGTCCATTATCGCAGTGAATAAAATTGCCAAAAAACTTTTGGCGAAATATTGGGCGATTTACGTGGGTTTAGGCAGTAGCTTTTTGGATAATTTACAAGGTTTAGTGACGTTAAAAATCTATCAAGATGACGGCTACAAAGCCAAACAAATGGATGCCGAAGCGGAACAATTCCGCACCATTACCATGAAAGTGCTGACCATGCAGCTTAACTCCGTGTCGCTGATGGATTTGCTCGCTTACGGTGGTGCAGCCGTCGGGATTTTGACTGCACTTTTGCAATATAAAGAGGCACAAATCAGCATTTTCGGCGTGATTTTGTTTATCTTGTTGGCTTCTGAATTTTTCATTCCGCTGCGTTTGCTCGGTTCGTTCTTCCACGTGGCGATGAACGGCAAAGCCGCTTCCGATAAGATTTTTACGCTTTTAGATACGCCGGTTGAAACCCAACAAAGTGTGGTGGATTTTGCAGCAAAAAATAACGTTCAAGTAGAAATCAAAAATCTACATTTTGCTTATTCCGCAGAAAAACCGGCAATTCAAGGTTTGGATTTAATTATTCAACCGAATCAACTCACCGTCTTTGTGGGCAAAAGCGGTTGCGGAAAATCCACCTTGGTTTCCCTGTTGATGGGCTTTTACAAACCGCAACAAGGGGAGATTTTGTTTAACGGACAAAACTCTGCCGAGATTGACCGCACTTCCTTCTACCAAAATGTTTCTTTGGTTAGCCACAGCAGCTATGTATTCAAAGGCTCGTTGCGCGACAATATGTTAATGGCGAAAACCGGTGCAACAGATGAGCAAATTTATCAATGTTTGGAACAAGTGAATTTAGCGAATTTTGTGCGCGAAAATGGCGGATTGGATATGCCGTTGTTAAGTCGTGGGACGAATTTATCGGGCGGACAAATTCAGCGTTTAGCCTTAGCGCGTGCGCTGTTGCATGATGCGCAAGTGTATATTTTTGACGAAGCCACCAGCAATATTGATGTGGAAAGCGAAGAAGTGATTTTGCAGTTCATCCAACAATTTAAACAACACAAAACCATTGTGATGATTTCTCACCGCCTTGCCAACGCCGTGAATGCGGATTGCATTTATGTGTTGGATAAAGGCAAATTGATTGAACAAGGTACGCACAGCGCCTTAATGGCAGAAAACGGCGCGTACTCGGCAATGTTCCAACAACAAAAATCTTTAGAACAAATCAGAGAGGTGGCACATGCGTAAGAATGGATTTTTAGTGATGTGGCAGTTGCTTGCGCTCGTTAAACCGCTCGCGCACATTATGGCGTTTACCATCACCATGGGCACGCTTGGTTTCTTGAGTGCGATTTTTATTATGGTATTGGGCGCGATGGGATTGAGCCATTTGCTTGGTTTTGAAGGGCATTTAAATTTCACCCAGATTTTGACCGCACTTATCGCCCTTGCGGTGGCGCGGGGAATTTTGCGTTATTTGGAGCAAATGTCCGGTCACTACATTGCCTTCAAATTGCTTGCGCTTTTGCGCGATAAAGTCTTTTCCGCGTTGCGTCGATTGGCGTTTGTGAAGTTGCAGGATAAACAAGCGGGGCAACTGGTTTCCCTTGTCACCAACGACATCGAATTGCTCGAAGTGTTTTACGCGCACACTATTGCGCCGATTATGATTGCGTTCTTTACGTCCGCGATTTTAGTTGCCGTGTTTGCGCATATTTCCGCGTGGTTCGCGTTGGTGGCGTTGATCGCTTATCTTTGCATTGGCGTGGTGTTGCCGATTATCACCACCAAACTCGCACGTGAAGACGGCAGAAAATACCGCGAACTGGTGGGCGAAATGAACGATTTCTTTTTAGACAGCGTGCGCGGAATGAAAGAAATCCAGCTCTTTGGCTATGCCAAACAACGTTTAGACGAAATCCAACAACGCAGTCAAGCCATCGACGGCGCGTTCCGTAAAATTAAAGATCAAGAAGCGAAAGTGCGTGTTTATACGGAAATTGCGGTTTCCGTGTTCAACATCATTATTTTGTTTACCGGGTTGATTTTATTTAGTCTGGATAAATTAGATTTTGCCGGTTTTCTTGTGGGCGTGATTTTGCTGATGTCGAGCTATGGCCCGGTGATTGCCTTGAGCAATCTTTCCAGTAATCTCTTGCAAACCTTGGCTTCCGGCGAGCGCGTGTTGAGCTTATTAGCGGAACAACCGGCGTTGAAAGACGTAGAAAATGCGGTCAATTTAACGGATGTTTCTGATATTGCGGTGGAAAATCTTGATTTTGCTTACGGCGAAGAACAAATTCTTTCCGGCATTAATTTGCAGTTGAAAAAAGGACAAATTCTCGGCATTCACGGTAGAAGTGGTAGCGGCAAAAGCACTTTGTTGAAACTGTTAATGCGTTTTTACGACCCGCAACAAGGGCAAATCCGCATTAACGGCGAACCGTTGGCGAACATCAATACCGCCAGCCTGCGCGACAATATGGCGTACATCACACAGCAAACCTATATTTTCAACGACACCATCGAAGAAAATATCCGCTTGGCGCATCGATCCGCCACGCAAGAACAAATTATCGAAGCAGCAAAACAGGCGTCTATTCATGATTTTATTATGAGCTTGCCGGAAGGCTACCAAACCAAAATGACGGAGCTTGGCGGCAATCTTTCCGATGGCGAAAAACAACGTATCGGTATCGCCCGTGCCTTCTTGCACAACGCGCCGATTATTTTGCTCGACGAACCGACCAGCAATTTAGACAGCTTAAACGAAGCCATCATTTTGCAATCTTTGCGGAATGTCAAAGCCGATAAACTCATTGTACTCGTCAGCCACCGACAATCCACCATGGCGATTTGTGATCAGGTGATTGGTATTGAGAGCGGAAGGATGTCATAGATAAGAAAGTCGGAGTGAATGGTTCAATCCTAAATCGATTCGGCTAGAACCTTGTCCCGCAAGGCTTCAATGCGGTGCTGATCGCGAACTGCGTTTTGCTTTGTCGATTTTGCGTGGCCATTATTTGTTCATGATGACTTGCTTTGAGGCCAATAAAAAAGGCGGTCATTTTTGACCGCCTCAAAAGTCGGACGATGATAAACTCAAGGACTGATCTCGATATTTTGGCGAGCTCAGTCCTTTTTAATTTATGCCGCTAATTTTCCTTTCAAGAAGTCCAATAATTGTTCTTTGGCAACCATTTCTTTTGTACCGCTACGGCGGTTTTTATATTCGATTTCGCCGTTCGCAAGGTTTTTCTCACCGATAACCAGCATATGCGGCACGCCGATCAATTCCATATCTGCGAACATGACGCCCGGGCGTTCTTTACGATCATCAAAAATCACATCTATGCCTTGCGCTTGTAGGGTGAGGTAGAGTGCTTCGGCGTATTGTTGTACGGTTTCGGATTTGTGCATATTCATCGGCACGATTGCAACAGTAAACGGTGCGATTTCATCGGTCGGCCAAATAATACCGCGTTCGTCGTGATGTTGCTCGATGGCGGCAGCGACCACGCGGGTTACGCCGATACCGTAACAACCCATAGTCACTACCATCGGGCGGCCGTCTTCGCCTTGTACGGTCGCGTTCATCGCTTCGGAATATTTTTTGCCCAGTTGGAAAATATGTCCCACTTCAATCCCGCGTTTGATTAAAAGCGTGCCTTTGCCGTCCGGGCTCGGATCGCCTTCCACTACATTACGAATGTCCGCTACTTTCGGCAGGGCTACATCACGCTCCCAGTTGATATTGAAGTAGTGTTTACCGTCGATATTGGCGCCTGCGCTGAAATCGGACATTAATGCCACGCTGCGATCGATAATTACCGGAATATTTAGATTAACCGGACCAAGCGAGCCCACGCCTGCGCCGATTTTTGCTTTGATTTCTGCTTCCTCGGCAAATTCGAACGGGGACGCCACTTCTTCCAGTTTTTCCGCTTTGATTTCGTTAAGTTCGTGGTCGCCGCGAATGACTAAAGCCACTAACGGTTGTTCTTCACTTGCACCTTTAACGATAAGTGTTTTGACCGTGCTTTTAATCGGTTGATTGAATTGTTCCACCAATTCTGCAATGGTTTTCGCGTTCGGAGTGTCGATAAGTTCCATCGCTTTGCTTGGCGCCGCGCGCTCGCCGACGGCTATTGCTTCAGCAAGTTCAATATTCGCTGCGTAATCGGATTCGGTGGAGAAAATTACATCATCTTCGCCGCTGTTGGCAAGCACTTGAAATTCATGGGAGGCGCTACCGCCGATAGAACCTGTATCCGCATGCACAGCGCGGAAATCTAAGCCTAAACGGGTGAAAATGTTGCTGTAAGTTCGGTACATCACATCGTATGTTTGTTGCAAACTTTCTTTATCGGTATGAAAAGAATAGGCGTCTTTCATAATGAATTCGCGACTGCGCATGACGCCGAAACGCGGGCGCACTTCATCACGGAATTTGGTTTGAATATGATAAAGATTGATCGGCAATTGGCGATAAGAGCTAATTTCGCGACGCATTAAATCGGTAATGGCTTCTTCGTTGGTCGGTCCGATTACAAAACCGCGTTCGCCGCGGTCGGTAAAGCGCAATAATTCCGGGCCGTATTGATCCCAACGACCGGATTCCTGCCACAATTCTGCCGGTTGCACCACCGGCATTTTAATTTCCAGCGCACCGCTTTTATCCATTTCTTCACGGATCACTTTTTCCACTTTGCGTAACACACGCCAACCGGTCGGCATCCAGTTGTAAAGCCCCGCGGCGAGGGGACGAATCATGCCTGCGCGTAACATTAATTGGTGGCTGACAATTGCCGCTTCCGCCGGAGTTTCTTTTAACGTGGAGAATAAATATTGACTTGTACGCATTGATTTAACCTTAAATGCTTTAAATTGAGAAAAAAAACGGCGAGAGTATAACAAAAAGTGCGGTTATTTTTAACCGCACTTTTGAGAAAGAAAAATTAATTGGTTTTCAGTTTATTCCAGTATTTTTCGTAAAGATCCACGGCCTCGCCGACATCGCCTTGCATAATGCCTTTTTCCACTTGTTCCGCCGGTGGGAAAAGGGTTGTGTCATTGGCAAGTTGCGGGCTCAATAAGGCTTTTACACCTTCATTTGGCATAGAGAAACCCATGCGTTCTACCACCACTTTGGCGTTTTCAGGGCGAAGTAAAAAGTCAATGAATTTATGCGCATCTTCGGCATTTTTGGCCGTTCTTGGAATGGCGTAGTTATCCATCCAGAAAATTGCGCCTTCTTTTGGATATACAAACTGTAGGCTCGGGTTTTCTTTGTGCGCCAAATAGGCGGAACCGTTCCAAATCATACCGATAGCCGCTTCGCCTTGTACGTAAGGCACTTCTGGCGAGTCGGAGTTAAACGTAATCACATTTGGCAATAATTGCACCAAGCGTTCGTAAGCGGCTTTGATATCGTCTTCATGCGTCGTGTTCGGCGATTTACCTTCTAACAATAATGCTATGTGGAACACTTCGCGTGCATCGCTGGTTAACAATACTTTGTGTTTGAATTCCGGTTTCCATAAATCCGCCCAGCTCGTAATGGTTTTCGGGTCGATGTCGTCGGAATTGACTTCAATTCCGGTTAAGCCATAAACATAAGGCAAGGAATATTTATTTTCCGGATCGAATTCTTTATTTAATAAATGCTTAGGCACTTGTTTTAAATTAGAAAGTTTACTTTTATCAAGGGGTTGTAACATATTTTCCTTGATCATTTTGTTTACGTAATAGCTTGAAGGAAATACCAAGTCGTAACCTGAGCCGGTATTTTCCGTCAATTTTAATTTGGCATACATTTCTTCGTTGCTTTCAAAGGTGGAATAAATTACTTCCACGCCGGTTTCTTTGGTGAATTGGGCAACAAGATCAGAAGGCACATAGTCCGTCCAGTTATAGACATAGAGTTTGTTAGCGAAAGCGGATGTCGCAAAAAGTGCGACGCCGGAAAGGAGAATTTTTTTGATGGAACGAACAAAGGATTTTTTCAATTTATTGACCTCCGAAGGGAAATAAACCTAATAGGAACAGACGTTTCCACAATATTTCGCCTGCCGTTACGGAGGGGAAGGATTTCAATGCGGTGCTGATTGGCACTTCCGTTGCCATTCCCGTTGCCACTCCCGCCACTGTTCTGCGACGGTTGGCCCCAAACAGAGGCGTGAAAATTGTGAATTAAGCCAAGTAAACGCGCAAAATTTACGCGCGCGGCAGTATAGCATTTTTTCTAAAGGGTTTGACATATTTCCCGGGCGGGGTAAGATTTCGCCGATTTTTTTCAACGGACTTTTTTATGCTGACTTTCGCCCATCAAGAACATATTCCTTCCTATTATTTTGATTCTCGCAATCAAGACTTCCAATTGCCTGCTTTAAGCCAAATTGAACAAGCTGACGTATGCGTAATTGGCGCCGGCTTTTTTGGGCTATCCGCCGCCTTAGAACTGGCTGAAAAAGGTAAAAAAGTGATTGTATTGGAGGGCGCACGCGTAGGTTTCGGCGCCTCCGGACGAAGCGGCGGGCAAGCGATTAACGGCTTTGAAGAAGGTATTGACGAATACATTAAACAAGTGGGCTTCGACAAAGCGCGCAAGCTGTGGGAAATGTCTTTGGAAGCCATTGACATCATCGACGAACGCATTGCCAAATACGGCATTCAATGTGATTGGAAAAAAGGCTATGCCACCTTGGCGTTAAACGATCGTCGCATGGATGATTTGATTGAAATGGAAAAAGCCAGCCACGAAAATTTTGGCTATCAAAATATGCAGCTTTGGGATAAAGCGCAATTAAAACGACATCTTGGCAGCGATATTTATGTGGGTGGCTTGTACGACAGTAATTCGGGCCATTTGCATCCGCTCAATTATTGCCTTGGTTTGGCGAAAGCCTGCCTTAATCTGGGTGTGCAGATTTTCGAACAATCGCCGGTGGTGGATTTAATTGAGAAAAACGGCGCGCTGGAAGTGAAAACCGACCGCAGTGCGGTTATCGCGCAAGACGTCATTTTGGCGGTCAACGCCTATATCGATGTTTTGCCGAACTCCATTCATCATGGCATTAATCGTAAAATTCTGCCGGTAGAAAGTTTTATTATCGCGACCGAACCTTTGAGCCAAACGCTGGCGGATTCGCTGATTAACAACGGCATGTCGGTGTGCGACAACAATTTATTGCTCGATTATTATCGTTTAAGCGCGGATAATCGCCTGCTTTTTGGCAGTGATTCCAGTTCGGAAAAAGACATGATCGCCGTTATGCGGCGAAATATGCTGCATGTTTTCCCACAACTGGAAGACGTGAAAATTGATTACGGTTGGGCGGGACCGATTGATATGACGATGAATTCCACTCCGCATTTCGGTCGTATTTCTCCACACATTTATTTCACACAAGGTTATTCCGGACATGGCGTGGCGCTCACCGGGCTGGCCGGTCGTATCGTGGCGGAAGCGATTTTGGGTGATGATCAACGCTTGCGAATTTTTGAAGGACTGAAAGTTCCGTCGGTGTATGGTGGGAAAATCGTGAAGAATTTAGCGACTAAAATCGGCGTGCAATATTACAAATTTTTAGATCGATTTCGTTAAAAATTCTTTGCAACCAACACGCAAAATAGCACCGCATTGGAATTGCTTTCAATGCGGTGCTATTTTGACACCATAACGCTTATCCGTACTGCTCACATATTCGCCAGCTTCTGTAGTAATCGATCCATTGCGCGATATCCCAGCGCCTCCGCCAAGTGCGGTTGGCCGATTTGGGTTTCGCCGTTGAGATCGGCAATTGTGCGCGAAACTTTCAAAATACGATGATAAGCGCGCACGGAAAGGCCAAGCTTGTTGAGTGCCTTTTCCAAAAATAACGCATCTTTTTCATTTAATTTACAATCACGATCAATTTCTTTGCCGGTTAAATAAGCATTGATTTTTCCCGCCCTTGCCAGTTGAATTTCGCGTACTTTTAATACTTTTTCTCGCACTTGCTCGCTGGTTTCGCCGCGATCACCGGAATTTTGTAAACTGCCTTGCGGCAATAACGGCACTTCGATGGAGAGATCGAAGCGATCTAAAAACGGCCCCGATAAACGATTCAAATAACGCATGACTTGTTGTGGCGAAGTGCGGTTGTGCGTGCCGGTGTAATGTCCGGTCGGACTCGGATTCATTGCCGCGACTAATTGAAAACGCGCAGGAAATTGAATTTTCGCATTGGCACGTGAAATGATGATTTCACCGCTTTCTAACGGTTGGCGCAGCGCATCCAAGACTTTGCGTTCAAATTCCGGCAATTCATCAAGAAAAAGTACGCCGTTGGTGGCGAGAGAAATTTCGCCGGGTTTCGGAATGGTTCCGCCGCCCACTAGCGCCGGCATAGAGGCACTGTGATGCGGTGCTCTAAAGGGACGTTGTTTCCAGTTCTGAAAATTCAATTCGTTTTGCACCAAGCTGGTGACGGAGGCGGTTTCTATCGCTTCTTGATCGCTCATTTCCGGTAAAAGCCCGGTCAATCGGCTTGCCAACATGGTTTTGCCGGTACCTGGTGGGCCTAGAAATAACAGATTATGCTGTCCTGCGGCGGCAATGGTTAGCGCCCGTTTAGCGTGTTGCTGCCCGATAATATCGGTTAAATCAAGCGGATTCTTGCCGGGAAAATCAATCACATCTTCTTGCGTTAAATCGGAGGCGAGAGGCAATCTCATCTGATTATTGAGAAACTGCACCACATCTAACAAGGTTTGTGCAAAATAAGTATTTTGTTCGGAGACTAACGAAGCCTCATTCGCGTTCTGCTTGGCGATGATCAGTTCGCGTTTTGATTTTTGTGCCGCCAGAATGGCCGGAATGACACCATGCACGCCGCGTAAATGGCCCGTCAATGCCAGTTCGCCGACAAATTCAAATTGCTTCAAACGGCTTATATCAAGCTGTTCCGAGGCAGCAAGAATGCCTAGTGCAATGGGCAAATCGAATCGTCCGCCTTCTTTTGGCAAATCCGCCGGTGCCAGATTAACGGTAATGCGTTTGGCCGGATATTTGAATTGTGCGTTCATTAACGCGCTGCGTACCCGATCTTGCGCTTCTTTTACCGTTTTTTCCGGCAATCCGACAAGCGTAAAACCCGGTTTGCCGTTACTCAAGTGAACTTCTATGGTGACGAGCGGTGCTTGTACGCCCATGGAGGCGCGGCTGTAAACAATAGCGAGGGACATAATATCCTTAACATACATTAAACTTAAAAAAGTTTTCGCACGATAAAAAAAGCGTCTGACGAAATCATTCATCAGACGCTTTTTTTGCGATCCGGCTCGCAAAGTACAGATTTTACTCGACAAAAACCGGCGAAAACCATTCGTCTAATTTGGCCGCGAGTTTGTCGATGCCGATTTTATTTTGCGCTGAAAAGGCTTCTGTTTGAATATCACCTTGGAACGGCAAAATGGCTTCACGCACCATTTTAACTTGCTTGGCTCTTGCACTTTGGCTCAACTTGTCCGCTTTGGTCAGTAATAACAACACCGGCAAATCGGCGGAAACCGCCCATTCAATCAGTTGTTGGTCGAGATCTTTTAACGGATGACGAATATCCATCAACACCACGAGCCCTGCCAAACATTCGCGTTTTTGCAAATATTCACCGAGAGATTTTTGCCATTGGCGCTTCATTTGTTCCGGCACGGCGGCATAGCCATAACCCGGCAAATCCACCAATTTACAGTTCGGCTCCACTTCAAACAAATTGATTAACTGCGTGCGCCCCGGCGTTTTGGAAGTACGGGCAAGGCTTTTTTGGTTGGTCAGCGCGTTCAATGCGGTGGACTTTCCCGCATTGGAACGACCGGCAAAGGCGATTTCAATGCCCGTATCACTGGGAATCGCGTGGATATTCGGTGAACTGGTTAGAAAATGCGTTTTGTGGTAATTCAATTTGACAGGCATAAAAATTCCTTATTACTTATTGATAGTGCCATTGCGCTCGAAAATTGCCGCGTAGCATAGCATAGATTGTTTTTGGGTGCGGCAAAACTTTCCAATGCGGTGCTGTTTTTGATTGTCACTTTATTTGCCAAACCGGTTGCCGTCGACCATAGTGATTGGAAAATAAAAAGTTAATGCGTCGTTAAAAACTATCGGTAATATTCGCGTTTCTCACTATCACTTCAAATCTGAATTATGATATCGTAGCGCCCATCAATCGAGACAAGGAGCACACAATGACAACTCAATTAGATTCACTTCGCAGCATGACCGTGGTAGTGGCCGATACCGGCGATATCGAAGCGATCAAAAAATACCAACCGCAAGATGCGACGACCAATCCTTCATTAATTTTAAGCGCGTCCGCACTGCCGCAATATGCTCCGTTGATTGACGAAGCGATCGCTTACGCGAAAGCGCAAAGCGCGGATAAAGCGCAACAACTGGTTGATGCGGAAGATAAATTGGCGGTAAATATCGGCTTGGAAATTTTAAAAATTGTGCCGGGACGTATTTCCACTGAAGTAGACGCGCGCCTTTCTTACGACACTCAAGCGACGGTAGAGAAAGCGCGTAAACTTATCGCGCTTTACAATGCAGCGGGCATTTCAAACGAGCGTATTTTGATTAAAATTGCGTCCACTTGGCAAGGTATCCGTGCGGCGGAAATTCTGGAAAAAGAAGGCATTAATTGTAACTTGACTTTATTATTCTCCGAAGCTCAAGCACGTGCGTGCGCGGAAGCGGGCGTGTACTTAATTTCGCCGTTCGTAGGGCGTATTTTGGACTGGTACAAAGCCAATTCCGACAAAAAAGAGTATGCGCCGTCAGAAGATCCGGGCGTAATTTCGGTGACTAAAATTTATAATTACTACAAGGCACACGGCTATAATACCGTCGTGATGGGGGCAAGTTTCCGCAATGTTGGTGAAATCGTCGAGCTTGCCGGTTGTGACCGCTTAACCATTGCGCCGACTTTGTTAAAAGCGTTACAAGAAAACTCGACCGCATTGGTACGTAAACTTGACTATCAAGGCGAGCTGAAAGCCAAGCCACAACCATTGAGCGAAGCAGAGTTTTATTGGCAGCACAACAGCGATCCGATGGCTGTTGAAAAACTGGCCGAAGGTATTCGTAAATTCGCCATTGACCAAGAAAAATTAGAAGTAATGCTTGCGGCAAAATTATAATTTTGGTCAAACCTGCAATGAAGACGGTCGTTATTTGATGAAATAACGACCGTTTTTTATATCTCTAAGTTAGAGAAATCACTCTTTTTTAGTAGAAATCTGCATTTAATCTTGACTGGATCGCTCAATTGTTAAAGAATCTGTGTCCTATTTCGCTTTGGATTGCCGATAATTTATGCAGTTTCGAATGAATTACCTACAGTCAGATAGTGAAATCAGCACCGCATTGAAACCCATTGAGGTTATCCGTCGTGACTTGCGCAATCGTATTACGCATGAACCTGATCCGGAAGTGTCTTTTAAAAACGCAACGGAATAAAATTATAAAAAATGCGGTGAAATTCACCGCATTTTTTTATACCGATTTACTTCCTCACATTTAACAAAAAGTATTTGCAATGAGGAAGCGATTTGATTATAGTCGGGTCATTCTATTTTTAAGGAACAATATGATGAACTTAATTCGTACTAACCGCCATCACCACCGCACCTGATTATCTTTCAGGCGTGTGTGTATGGCTGGAAGATATTGTACATCTTCCGAGTAATACGACGTCATAATGATACAACCCCTCGGAAGGCAACTTTCGAGGGGTTTTGCTTTTTTAGATTTTCACAGAATGAGGGTAACAACATGACTGACAAACAACGTTTACGCATTGCCATGCAAAAGAAAGGTCGTTTAAGCAAAGACTGCGCGGAATTGCTGAGTCAATGCGGTGTTAAAATTAACTGGAATGAGCAACGCCTCATCGCATATGCGGAAAATATGCTTATTGAAATCCTGCGAGTGCGTGATGACGATATTCCCGGCTTGATTTTTGACGGTGTGGCAGATCTCGGCATTATCGGTGAAAACGTGCTTGAGGAAGAAGAATTAGGACGCTTGGCTGCCGGAGAAACAGTCGCTTATAAAAAACTGCGTCAGTTGGATTTTGGCGGTTGTCGTTTATCTTTAGCTGTCGATCGCGATCAGCAATACAACAACGTGCAGGATTTCGCCAATGCCCGCATTGCCACCTCCTACCCGAATTTACTCAAACGTTATATGAAAGAACAAGGTGTGCCGTTTAAAAGCACGTTACTGAACGGCTCGGTGGAAGTTGCTCCGAGTGCCGGACTGGCCGATGCCATTTGTGATTTGGTGTCTTCCGGCGCCACCTTGGAAGCCAATGGCTTGAAAGAAGTGGAAGTGATTTACCGCTCCAAAGCCTGTTTAATTCAACGTGCAGAACCTTTAAGCAGCGATAAACAAGTCTTGGTAGATAGACTGCTCACCCGCATTCAAGGCGTGCAACAAGCCGCCGAATCCAAATACATTATGCTACACGCGCCGAAAAATAAACTCGAAGAAATTACTGCACTTTTACCCGGTGTGGAAAATCCAACGATTCTGCTGCTGGCGCATGATAATTCCAAAGTAGCCATGCACGTGGTCAGCCAAGAAAATCTGTTCTGGGAAACCATGGAACAATTGAAAGAAGTCGGAGCCAGTTCAATTTTGGTGTTACCGATTGAAAAAATGTTGGAGTGATTTGTTATTTTCTTTGTGTTGCCAAAGAAAGCAACCAAATAAAAACAGCGTTAAATAAAAGGAAGGTTTTGTATTATGGAAACACTAAATTGGAATAATCTTTCTGCAACAGAGCAACAACAAGCTCTTACCCGCCCTGCGATTTCTGCTTCAAATGAGATTAAAAGTGCGGTGGAAAATATCGTTAAATTTGTGAAACAGGATGGCGATAAGGCGTTGTTTGAACTCACGGAGAAATTCGACAAAATCAAACTCGATAGCTTGATCGTGACTCCACAACAAATTGCGGAGGCGACGGCGCGTATTCCTGAGCCGTTAAAACAGGCAATTCAGAATGCCAAGCGCAATATCACGGCCTTTCACGAAGCACAGAAACCACAGGCGGTGGATATCGAAACCCAGCCTGGTGTCCGTTGTCAGGTGGTGACGCGCCCGATTAATCGTGTCGGTTTATACATTCCGGGTGGTTCCGCGCCGTTATTTTCTACGGTGCTGATGCTTGCCATTCCGGCGAAAATCGCAGGTTGTAAGAAAATCGTGCTGTGTTCACCGCCACCAATTGCGGATGAAATTCTTTACGCTGCCAATCTGTGTGGCGTGCAAACCATTTATGCGGTGGGCGGTGCGCAAGCGGTGGTGGCGATGGCGTTAGGTACGCAAAGCGTGGCGAAGGTGGATAAAATTTTCGGGCCGGGTAATGCCTTTGTGACAGAAGCCAAACGCCAAGTCAGCCAAATGATTAACGGTGCCAACATCGATATGCCGGCAGGGCCATCGGAAGTGTTGGTGATTGCGGATGAACAGGCGGATCCTGAATTCGTTGCCTCCGATTTGCTTTCCCAAGCGGAACACGGTGCAGATTCGCAAGTGATTTTGGTCACGCCGAGCGAAACGCTGGCAAAACAGACCGCACTTTGTGTGGAACAACAGCTTGCCCAACTGCCTCGTGCAGACATCGCCCGCAAAGCGTTGTCCCACAGTCGTATTCTGATCGCTGAAGATTTGGCGCAATGTGTTGCCATCAGCAATGAATACGCGCCGGAACATTTAATCGTACAAACGCAAAACGCCCGTGAATTACTGCCTCAACTGGATAATGCCGGTTCTATTTTCCTCGGCGCTTATTCGCCGGAAAGCATGGGCGATTACGCCAGCGGCACCAATCACGTTCTGCCAACCTACGGCTACACGCGCACCTATTCCAGCCTTGGCTTGGCGGATTTCAGCAAACGCATGACCGTGCAGGAACTCACCCCGCAAGGCTTCAAAGAATTGGCCGAAACTGTGGAATTGATGGCGCAGGCGGAACAGCTGGATGCGCACAAAATGGCAGTGAGTTTGAGATTAGCGAAGTTGCAATAAGAGGAAAACGACATGACAATCACAACATTATCCCGACAAAACGTACAAGTGCTTACGCCCTATCAATCCGCCCGCAAACTGGGTGGCAACGGCACGATTTGGCTGAATGCAAACGAATATCCCACTTCGCCAACGTTTCAACTTTCGGGCAAAGATTTAAACCGCTATCCAGAACCGCAACCGCAAGCGGTGGTGCAAGGGTATGCCAATTACGCCGGCGTACAGCCTGAAAATGTGTTGGTGACTCGTGGTGGCGATGAAGGCATTGAGTTGATTATTCGAGCGTTTTGCGAGCCAAACCAAGACGCCATTTTGTTCTGCCCGCCTACGTATGGCATGTACGCCGTGAGTGCAGAAACGGCAGGTGTAGCGTGCAAAACCGTACCATTAACGGCAGATTTTCAACTAAATCTTGCCGAAATTAAACAGCAGCTAGAAGGCGTGAAAGTCGTCTTTGTGTGTAGCCCGAACAACCCGACAGGCAATTTACTTAAACGGTCGGATTTGCTTGAGCTTTTACAATTTACTGCCGGCAAAGCCATTGTGGTGGTGGATGAAGCCTACATCGAATTTTGTCCTGAAGCGACACTCGCAAAAGAGCTGCAAAATTACCCCCACTTAGCCATTATTCGTACCCTTTCCAAAGCCTTTGCCTTGGCAGGATTGCGTTGCGGTTTTGTGTTAGCCAATGCGGTGCTAATTCAAATTCTCAGCAAAGTGATTGCCCCTTATCCCATCCCGGTACCAAGCGCCGACATTGCGGAACAAGCCTTGCAGGCACAGAATATCGCCCTTGTACAAGCCCGCGCACAGGAGATCTTAACCAATCGGCAGTGGTTTGCTAAAGCGCTTTCCACCTTACCTCAAGTGGAAAAAGTCTACGACAGCGCAGCCAATTATTTGCTTATAAAATGCCAAGATGGTGAGCGCGTTTTCAAGGCATTGTGGGAACAAGGCATTATCCTACGCGATCAAAACAAGGCGTTAAATTTGCAAAATTGCATTCGGATTACGGTGGGGACGAAGGAGGAGAATGAGAGAGTGGTGGAGGCGATTGCCATACTAAAATAATGCTAAAAAAACTCCCCTCTTTAGCAAAGAGGGGCAGGGGGAGATTTGTTCGCTTCGCTCACACTCCGTGCTGTTGCTAAAGCAACGTTCAAACGCAAGCGTTTGTGGCAGAAGTGAAAATTAGCTCATACGAAAATTTAAACATCGCAATCAAATCTCCCCTACCCCTCTTTTCTAAAGAGGGGGATCGGATCACGAGTTTATATACATTGATAGAGGAAAAAACCATGCAACCCACCCTTTTCATCGACCGCGACGGCACTCTGATTGACGAACCGAAAACCGATTTTCAGATCGATAGTCTGGAAAAACTGAAATTTGAGCCGAACGTGATTCCCGCGCTGCTCAAGCTCAAAGGCAAATACCGTTTTGTAATGGTGTCCAATCAAGACGGGCTAGGCACGGATTCTTTCCCGCAAGAAGATTTCGACAAACCGCACGATGCCATGATGGCGCTGTTTAAATCGCAAGGCATTGAATTTGACGAGGTGCTGATTTGCCCGCACAAACCGGAAGATAACTGCGCTTGTCGCAAACCCAAAACCAAACTTTTGAAAAAATATATCGACAAAAAATTGTTCGATCCTGACCGTTCTTTTGTCATTGGCGATCGCGCCACCGACGTGCAATTGGCGGAAAACCTTGGCATTCGCGCGCTGCAATATCACCCTGAAAAATTAAACTGGGATCTGATTGCAGAAAAATTGCTCTGTGAGCCCGTTAGCAACATCGGCAACCGCCCGCCGCGTTACGCAGAAGTCGTCCGTAAAACCAAAGAAACGGACATCAAAGTTCAAGTATGGCTAGACGAAACGGGCATGAACCAAATCAGCACGGGCGTGGGCTTTTTTGACCACATGCTGGATCAAATCGCTACCCACGGTGGTTTTCGTATGAATGTCACTTGTAAAGGCGACTTACACATTGACGAACACCACACCGTGGAAGACTCAGCCCTCGCGATCGGCACCGCATTGAAACAAGCTATCGGTGACAAACGCGGCATCGCCCGCTTTGGATTCGTGTTGCCAATGGACGAATGCAAAGCAGAATGCGCTTTGGATTTATCCGGTCGCCCGTGGATCAAATTCAGTGCCAAATTCAAACGGGATAAGGTGGGTGATTTTAGCACCGAACTTACCGAACACTTTTTCCAATCTCTCGCCTTTTCACTGCTTGCGACATTGCATTTAAAAGCGACCGGTGACAACGACCACCACAAAATTGAGAGTTTGTTTAAGGTATTTGGGAGAACGTTAAGACAGGCGATTCGGATTGAGGGGGAGGAGTTGCCGAGTTCAAAGGGCGTCTTATAGTTACTACTAATAATTGTAGAATGCGAAGATTGGCATCGTCGGTTCTTTAATGGCAAAAAATAGCGTTTAAAATAGCCGTATTTTATTTGCACGATCTGCAGAGAAAATATTCAAACAAGCTTCCTTTTTCAAAAAAGAGTTTGACATATTGCTAAAAAAACGTATCATACCGCCTCACAAACTGGTTGTGGTGAGATGGCCGAGTAGGCTGAAGGCGCTCCCCTGCTAAGGGAGTATGGGGTCAAAAACTCCATCGAGGGTTCGAATCCCTCTCTCACCGCCATTTGTAATTTTATTTATACTGCACCCGTAGCTCAGCTGGATAGAGTACTCGGCTACGAACCGAGCGGTCAGAGGTTCGAATCCTCTCGGGTGCGCCATTTTAGAACGGCTCTATCTTCCTAAATGGTCACGGATAACTAAAATACCAACTACGCACCCGTAGCTCAGCTGGATAGAGTACTCGGCTACGAACCGAGCGGTCAAAGGTTCGAATCCTTTCGGGTGCGCCAACTTCTCTCCTTTATCTACTTCCTAATTCATTAGTTTTAAAAGCATCGGTTTAACTCCAGTGTTCTTCCCGATCATCAATGTTTTTCAATAGATAATTACCTTCCGCGTCTGTTAGACTGCGAAACCCGACATTTGTAATTTTGTAAGGATATTGTGTGCGATAAATATAATTGTCGTGGTGATGCCCGTGGAAAATATGTTTTACGCCCATTTTCCGGGCGAGATCATTAATGACTTGGAAGCCCATTGGATGCGGTTTCGGCGCTTCGTGACAGATCAACACATCCGCTTGTTTATTTTCAAGAACTTCAATATCGGAAGGAAAAATTGATGTGCGGTGGCGCAACGGTACGCCACCGTGCCAGATTTTTTCTTGTGGACTGTATTGACAGTAATGAATCGGATCGAAAAACATCGGACGATTCGGCGGCATCCAGATTTGTCCTCGAAACACGCCGCCCAAGCCCGCAATGCGGGTGCCCTGAATATTTTCAATACGATTATGCAAATTACGGGTTTTCCATTGCGTTCCCCAAATCGCTTCAAAGGCGGCAACGGTTTTGCTGTCATGATTGCCGTGAATGAACCAAATATCGCAATATTGTGCTAGTTTATCCAATGCGTCCGGCGAAGAAAGTTGCAAGTCGCCCAGAATAATCAAGGCAACCTTCTCATTTTGCTGCACGAAAGGATAGAGGTGGTCGTAATTTCCGTGCGGATCGCCTGCATATAAAATCATCTTATTTGCTTTTCAAAATGCTTGGACCGTTTCGTAAACCGTCCAATTCTTCTTCGTTTAACACTTTTTCGATCACCGATTTCACTTGGTTATAACGATCCAAATAACTTGGCGACTCAATTTCAATATAAGGCACTTTGTATTTATCCAATAATTTTTTTAATAATTGTTGGAATTGTTGGCGTTGTTTTTGCGAACCTAAACTGCGTAAACCGTCATCCACCCATTTCGTGTTGTTTTTTAGCAAAATGGTCACATCAAATGGATATTCTTTGATCATTGAATCCAAAAACGGATGAGCTTTGCCCTCGTACTGAATACAAAACGCTTGAGTAGTGATGAAATCCGTGTCGATAAAGGCAATTTTATGCGCATGGCGTACTGCGTAATCAATGTAACGCTGATGCCCTAGCGCCATTTGCGGATAATCGGAATATTGCATTGCCTGCTCATCGCCGCCGAGCTTTTCAAATACAAACTCGCGTCCATATTCCCAAGCGGAAGTGGTATTAAAAACCGCTGCCAGTTTATTCACTAAGACGCTTTTACCGCTGCTTTCGCCGCCTAAAATCGCCACGGTTTTTGCAAAAAACGGACGCACTTCTTTCGGGATAAATTTCCAATATTGAAACGGTGTAGTGCGAATTTTTGTGGCAGATACGTTAAAGAATGTACGATCCGGATCCACTAACGAAACTTCCAAACCTAAATATTGCTCGTAAGGCGCCTTGTCTTGCGGTTCGCTACTGAATACGACAGATGGCTGAACACCTTTTTCGTAGAACAACGTTTTTACCGCCTCACTCCAAGATTGCCAGCCGTTCGGATAGCTCGGAATGCCGTCTTCAATTAAATGGTGAATGAAAATTTGATTTTTCTGATATTTAAAAATCTGCTGCATCCAACGCAAGCGATCTTGCACCGTCGGCATACGTTTCATTTTGCTATCGTAAAACAATTTTAAATCGCGCTCGGTATCGCTGCAGACAATCACATGCAGTTCATCCACTTTACTGAATGCCTCATAAATCATATTAATATGGCCGGTATGCACGGGATAAAATTTGCCAAAAATTACGCCGATTTTTTTTTCTTTCGTTGCTGACATGGCTGACCTTTTGTCACATAAGAATGAATGCCGACTATTGTAGGCGAAATAGGCGGATTTTTCACGTTCTGATTTTTCTGAAGGGAGATTTTACGCTATACTGAGCGCGCATTCTCAGGGCAGGGTGAAATTCCCTACCGGTGGTGACAGCCCACGAGCGTTTGGAAAATAATGGGTATTTTGGCTTATTGCCTTCACCTTCTTCGTTTGAAGAAAAAAGCTTATTCAGTGACGAAAGGAATAAAATGGAAGTGCGAAATAGCACCGCATTGAAATGCCTACCACTGCGTACAGCGGCAAAAAGCGACACGTTTTCCAAAGACAGCAGATTTGGTGAAATTCCAAGGCCGACAGTAAAGTCTGGATGAAAGAGAATAAAGCGGATTGGCTTGCCAACCCGTTCTTTTTATTTGCATTTCTCAGCCCTGATTCTGGTTAATTTTAAAGCGACAAAAGGAAATTACGATGAATCAGTCAATTTTATCCCCGTTCGGCAATAATGCCGAAGAACGCGTGCTTAACGCAATCAATGCCTTCAAAAGCGGCAACGGCGTGCTTGTATTAGATGATGAAGATCGCGAAAACGAAGGTGATTTAATCTTCCCGGCCGAAACCATTACGAAGGAACAAATGGCGCAACTTATTCGTTACGGCAGCGGTATTGTATGTTTGTGCATTACCGACGAACGTTGCCGACAACTTGATTTACCGCCGATGGTGGAACATAACAACAGCGTAAACAGAACCGCATTCACAGTGACGATCGAGGCGGCAAAGGGGGTTTCTACCGGTGTATCCGCGGCGGATCGCGTGACGACGATTCAAACCGCAATCGCCGACAATGCGGTGCCGGCGGATTTACATCGTCCGGGACATGTTTTCCCGCTTCGCGCCGCTAATGACGGCGTATTAACGCGTCGCGGTCACACCGAAGCTTCCGTTGATCTGGCCCGCCTTGCCGGTTTTAAGCCAGCCGGTGTAATTTGTGAAATCACTAACGACGACGGCACGATGGCGCGTGCGCCTGAAATCGTGGCATTCGCCCGAAAGTCAGGTTATTCGGTGCTGACCATTGAAGACTTAGTGGCGTATCGTTTGGCGCATAAGGTTTAGGTTAAGCCGGTACGGGAGCAAATCGGAGTGGCAATGGGTTACTTATGTTGCGTATGTTTTTCTTTATGGGCGGCGAAGTCAGCGCCTTTTGCGATCATCCGTAACTGTAGAATGACGCGTTGTTTAAGTTGATCCCGTTCCGATTTATTCATATCCAACGCATTGGCGCCGGCAGTAAAAACAATGGTGACGATGCCTTCTGCTTGTACGTAAGAAATATATTGAGAGTAACCGTTTTTCTGGGCGATATATTCCGCCAGTTCGTCCACAAAATGTTTGATTTCTCGTGCGGCGGCGGTGCGAAACGCTTGGGAGGTGCCGGAGCTTTCACGCAGTAATAAGCGAAAGATATTAGGACTATTGGTGATAAATTCAAAAAAGGTGCCCACCGAAACGGCAATTACACTGCCGCCTGCATCAATACGTTTGCGCGCTTGGCGCATGAGTTGGCGCAACATCAAACCGGCTTCGTCCACCATTTCCAAACCGAGCTCGTCCATATCACCGAAATGACGATAAAAAGAAGTTGGCGCAATACCGGCTTCACGCGCCACTTCACGTAAACTTAAATTAGAAAAACTTTTTTCCGCGCTAAGTTGATTGAACGCCGCATCTACAAGGGCACGGCGGGTTTTTTCTTTTTGGATTGCACGAACACCGGCCATTATTTTTCTCCCGCAAGAATAGACTTCACCGCAGATCCGACCGCATTGGCGACGCGTTCATAGCGGTTCCGTAATGGTGAACCGGGTCGGTACACGAGAGCGATAGAACGAGTAGGTTCCGGGGAGTAGCAAGGAATATATTTTACTCCCTTACGTGAGCCTTCATTTAATACTGCAAGCTCGGGCATAAACGTCATTCCTGCATTGGCGGCTACCATATTACGTAAGGTTTCTAAGCTGGTTGCCTGATAATGCGAATTTTCTTTTGCACCGGCGGCGAAACAGTAATCCATGGTTTGATTACGCAAACAATGGCCATCGTCCAACATGAGCATTTCTTGTCCTTTAAGTTGATTCATCGAAATTTTTTCTTCTTTTGACCAAGGGTGGGCTTCCGAAACGGCCAGCAGCATTTTTTCGTTGAAAATCGGTACTTCGATAAAAGGTTCGGTTTCTTGAACGCGGGCTAAAATCGCACAATCCAATCGGCCGGTTTCAAGTTGTTCTAGCAGTTGGCTGGTTTGCGCTTCGTAAAGAAAAATTTCCAAATCCGGGAAAGATTCTTTTAAAGTCGGTACGATGTAAGGCAGTAAATAAGGCCCCAGTGTCGGGATTAGACCGATATGTAACGGGCCGGTCATTTCTTTGCCTTGATTGCTCGCCATTTCTTTTAATAATTTCACTTCGCGCAATACGGTACGGGCCTGTTCCACAAGTAACATACCGGATTGAGTAAATAATACTTTGCGGCTGGTGCGTTCTAATAAAATAATGCCGAGTTCATCTTCTAATTTGCGGATTTGGCCGCTCAAAGTCGGTTGGCTGACATTACAAGAGTCCGCCGCGCGGCGGAAATGCTTATGTTCTGATAGCGCTACTAAGTATTCTAAATCGCGAATGTTCATGGTGTTTCCTTATAGAAAAATTCAATCAATAGTATAGAATTAATTGATTGTAACTATATCATAAGTTTCATTATAATCCAGCCCGCAAGTAAAACTTCACCTCAAATTAAGGAGAAAAATATGGCTTTAACCGATATGACCGGTAAAAAAGTACCGAACGTTACATTCCACACGCGTCAAGGCGATGCTTGGGTCGATGTGACGACAAGCGAATTGTTCGATAACAAAACCGTTGTTGTGTTCTCATTGCCGGGTGCGTTTACGCCGACTTGTTCATCCACGCATTTACCGCGTTATAACGAATTGGCTTGCGAGTTTAAAGCGGCTGGCGTGGATGACATTATCTGCGTTTCAGTAAACGATACTTTTGTGATGAACGCTTGGAAAGCTGATCAAGAATCTGAAAATATCACGGTTATCCCGGATGGTAACGGCGAATTTACCGAAGGTATGGGTATGCTTGTTGGTAAAGAAGATTTAGGGTTTGGCAAACGTTCATGGCGTTATTCTATGCTGGTGAAAAACGGCGTAGTTGAAAAAATGTTCATTGAACCGGAAGAGCCTGGTGATCCGTTTAAAGTTTCCGATGCGGATACGATGATGAAATATTTAAAACCGGGTTGGACAGCCAAACCGTCCGTTTCCGTGTTCACAAAACCGGGTTGTCCGTTCTGTGCAAAAGCAAAGGCATTGTTAAAAGCAAAAGGATTTACTTTTGAAGAAATCGTGTTAGGTCGTGATGCAAGCACCATTTCCGTGCGTGCGATTACCGGAAAAACCAGTGTGCCACAAGTTTTCATTGGCGGCGAATACATTGGTGGTAGCGACGATTTAGAAAAATATTTTGCGTAATCAGGAAAGTGATTTAGCGTTATTTATTTAGGATTTGTATGATTAAAAACCGGATCTCATTTGAGATTCGGTTTTTTTATTTTATGTCAATTAACGAGTTGCTCTCACTAATTGGTAATACATATTAGGGTGTGGGGTAGGTGGAAATGGTTCGCCTTTTACACAGGTTACTTCATTTACTTTTGTACCACTTTCGGAGTATTGTCCGTAGATACCCGATTGAGGCACTGATTTCCCGGGATAATATTTCATAATCTATGTCCTCTAAATGTTAGTAAAAATTGACCATATGTATCATATATAACAAAAGTTATATACTTAAGTATGTAAATATGAGCAAATAAAAAAATTGCAAGTTACAACAAGAATTAATTTTATAAAAAGGAAATTATGCAAAATATCACTATTATCGACACCGGCTGCGCTAATCTCTCCTCCGTCAAATTTGCTTTTGACCGCTTAGGTTATCGTACCGAAATTACGCGAGATATTCGCAAAATTCAATCTGCCGATAAATTGCTGCTGCCCGGTGTGGGCACGGCAATGGCGGCGATGCGGAATTTGGCAGAACGTAACCTGATTGATTGCATTCGCAGTGCCACCCAACCGATGCTCGGTATTTGCTTGGGTATGCAGCTGATGACTGAATTTTCCACCGAAGGCAATGTGGCAACGCTCGGTTTAATGAACGGTCAGACGGATCTCATCCCTGACAGCGGCTTGCCGTTGCCACACATGGGCTGGAACAAAGTGCATTACATGCCAGACCATCCGCTGTTTACCGGCATTAAACAGGACAGTCATTTTTATTTTGTGCACAGCTACGCCGTGCAACCCAATCAAAACACGCTTGCGACAAGCCATTACGGCGTAGATTTTTCCGCCTCTATCGCCAATAAAAATTTCTACGGCGTGCAGTTTCATCCGGAACGCTCAGGTAAAAACGGCGCGTTGTTATTGAGAAATTTTGTGGAGAAGGTGAAATAGACTACAGTTCTAAAATAACGCACGATCCCCCCTCTTTAGAAAAGAGGGGCAGGGGGAGATTTGATTACGATGTCTAATCTCTCACAAGGTTGAAAATGACTTCTGCCAAATCTCCCCTAACCCCTCTTTGCTAAAGAGGGGAACTGATTACATTACACAGGAAAACCTATGCAAACATCACAAATCATCCCCGCCCTCGATCTTATCGACGGGCACGTTGTCCGCCTGCATCAGGGCGATTATGCGCAGCAAACCACTTACAGCGACAATCCTATTGAGCAGTTCGCAAGCTATATACAACAAGGTGCGCAGCAGTTGCATTTGGTGGATTTAACCGGTGCCAAAGAGCCAACGAAAAGACAAACCGCACTTATCGGCAAGATTATCTCCGCCACGCAAAGCAACATTCAGGTGGGCGGTGGCGTTCGTACCGAACAAGATGTTGCCGATTTGCTTGCGGTGGGCGCGAACCGCGTGGTGATTGGTTCTACGGCAGTGACACAACCGGATATGGTGCAAGGTTGGTTTACTAAATATGGCGCGGAGAAATTCGTGTTGGCGCTAGACGTGCGCATTGAAAACGGGCAGAAACTGGTAGCGATTAAAGGTTGGCAGGAAAGCAGTGCGCTGACCCTAGAAAACGTCGTGGAAAACTACCGCACTTTTGGCTTGCAACATGTGCTTTGCACTGACATTTCCCGCGACGGCACGCTGGCGGGTTCCAACGTGCAACTTTATCGTGAAGTGTGCGCCAAGTTTCCGGATGTGCAGTTTCAGTCTTCCGGCGGCATCGGTTCATTGGCGGATATCGAGGCTCTCAAAGGCACAGGCGTGGCGGGCGTAATTGTGGGGCGTGCTTTGTTGGAAGGCAAATTTAATGTAGCGGAGGCAATTGAATGTTGGCAAAACGGATAATTCCTTGTTTGGACGTGCGCGACGGACAGGTGGTGAAAGGCGTACAGTTTCGTAATCATGAAATCATCGGCGACATCGTGCCGCTGGCGCAACGTTATGCGCAAGAAGGCGCTGACGAGCTCGTGTTCTATGACATTACCGCCTCTTCTGACGGTCGCACCGTGGATAAAAGCTGGGTAGAACGCGTAGCGCAAGTCATCGACATTCCGTTCTGCGTAGCAGGTGGCATTAAAACCATCGCGGATGCGGAACAGATTTTTGCTTTCGGCGCGGATAAAATTTCCATTAATTCTCCCGCTCTTGCCAACCCGGATTTGATTTCCCGTCTGGCGGAACGTTTTGGCGTGCAGGCCATTGTGGTGGGTATCGACAGTTGGTTCGAGCAGGAAACAGGCAAATATTGGGTGAACCAATACACCGGCGATGAAAAACGCACCCGTCAAACCAACTGGCAGTTGTTAGATTGGGTAGCCGAAGTGCAACAACGCGGCGCCGGCGAAATTGTATTAAATATGATGAACCAAGACGGCGTACGCAACGGCTATGATTTAGCGCAACTGAAACTGGTGCGCCAAGCTTGCCACGTTCCGCTCATCGCTTCCGGTGGCGCGGGCGAAATGGTGCATTTCCGAGATGCTTTTATTGACGCTAACGTGGATGGCGCGCTAGCCGCAAGCGTGTTCCATAAGCAGATTATTAATATCGGTGAACTGAAAGATTATTTGGCGCAGGAAGGCGTGGAAGTGCGGTGCTAACGCGAAAAGTGCGGTCGTTTTTGAAAGTATTTTTCAGTATCATGTAGCAAATATATAAAGCCATCTGAATGAAGTATGAATCGGAGTCATAAAATAGCACCGCATTGGAGGGCGATTCAATGCGGTGCTATTTTGTGAGTTCATTTAAGGTGCGACAACGACAAATTACGATCACGATATGACAGCAGAAAATACGATTAAGCATTATGAGGAATTTTGAGGCTATCGTAATTTCTTTGTAACCTTTTTAGACTAAATTTTGAGGAAAAACGATGCTAAACACACAAAACATCAACTGGCAAAAAATCAACAACCTCCTCCCCGTTATCGTGCAACACGCGACGACGTGCGAAGTGCTGATGCTCGGGTATATGAATCCGGAGGCGTTGGAGAAAACCTTAGCGGAGAAAAGAGTGACGTTTTTTTCCCGTACGAAAAACCGTCTGTGGACGAAAGGGGAAACCTCGGGCAATTTTTTAAACGTGGTGGATATGAGCTTGGATTGCGATCAGGACACCTTATTGATTTTGGCGAATCCCATAGGAGCAACGTGCCATACGGGGGAAAAAAGCTGTTTCCATCGATTTGAGCGAGAAGCGGTCGGAAACTGGACGTGGTTCGCTAAATTAGAGCAGCATCTTGCCGAGAAGAAAAACGCTGCGCCTACAAGCTCATACACAGCAACTCTACATGCTAAAGGCATCAACAAAATCGCTCAAAAAGTTGGTGAAGAGGGCGTGGAAACGGCCATTGCCGCAGTAACCCGTGACAAAGCGGAAATCATTTCCGAAGCGGCGGATTTGGTTTATCACTTAACCGTGCTATTACATAATCAAGAACTACGTTGGTGCGATATTATTGCTAAGTTACAAGAGCGCCATCAAGGGATCGGATTGCATCAGGAAGGGGCGAATAAATAATATATTGATGTTTTTGTCCTTTTTAGTAAAACGCGAAATGCTTGTTAAAAGAGTAAACTTATAGCAATAAAGGAAACCCGATGGATTTACATAATATTCGCGAAGAATACCGTAAACGTGTGTTATCGCAGCACGATTGTCATGAGAACCCAATTAAACAATTTGAGCTTTGGCTGAATGAAGCGATAACCGGTCAAGTAAACGAACCGACTGCGGTGAATGTGGCAACGGTAGATGAAAACGGCAGACCAAGCGGCCGCATTGTATTGTTAAAAGAAGTAAACGAACAAGGTTTCGTATTTTTTACCAATTATCACGGTCGCAAAGGACGCGCTATCGAATGTAATCCGTTCGTTGCATTGACTTTCTTTTGGCCCGAATTGGAACGTCAAGTACGTATTGAAGGCAAAGCGGTGAAAATTCCTGCCGCACAATCGGACGAATATTTTGCCAGTCGTCCGTATTCCAGTCGCATCGGCGCTTGGGCGAGCGAACAAAGTGCGGTTATTTCCGGTTATCAATCATTGCTCGCCAGAGCCGCATTAATGGCGGCCAAGCATCCTCTGAATGTCCCACGACCACCGCATTGGGGCGGCTATTTAGTGGTGCCCGATGCGGTCGAGTTTTGGCAAGGTCGTCCAAGCCGTTTGCATGATCGCATTCGTTATCGCTTAGAAAATAGCGAATGGATTCGAGAACGCCTTTCGCCTTAGCGGTAATTGTGCCCTTTCTTCAACGTAAAAAAATCGTCTAGTTGGTTCATACGAAAAAATGCGGTGTGCGTTCATATATTGAGCGATTCCAATTCATTCGAAATTGGCGTTATTTTCCCAAAAAAGCTCACATAGTTTGGCAAAAAACTGTAGAATGAAGCCATTTTTAATTCAATGAGCCGAGGTATGTATGGATGTTTTAATGGGCATTCTGGGTATGGTGGTATTACTCGCCATCGCAATTTTATTTTCTAACAATCGTCGCGCAATCAACTGGCGAACAGTGATAGGGGCTCTTGCAATTCAAATCGGATTTGCGGCCCTTATTTTATATGTACCGGCAGGTAAAAACGCCTTAGGCGCGACTGCCGATGCTGTGGCTGATGTGATTGCCTACGGTAACGAAGGGATTAACTTTGTATTTGGCGGCTTAGCCGATCCAAGCAAACCGACCGGCTTTATTTTTGCCGTGAAAGTGTTGCCAATCATTGTCTTTTTCTCCGGATTGATTTCCGTACTTTACTACTTAGGCATTATGCAAGTCGTGATTAAAATCATCGGCGGCGCATTGCAAAAAGTATTGGGTACTTCCAAAACGGAATCTATGTCTGCCGCGGCAAACATTTTTGTAGGGCAAACCGAAGCGCCGTTAGTGGTAAAACCCTATATCAGCCGGATGACCGAATCCGAACTGTTCGCCATCATGGCCGGTGGCACCGCATCCATCGCGGGTTCTGTAATGGCGGGCTACGCGGGGATGGGCGTTTCGCTGACTTACTTAATCGCCGCATCATTCATGGCGGCGCCGGCGGGTTTGTTGTTTGCAAAAATTCTTTATCCGCAAACCGAAAAATTTAACGATATTCAACCTGAAATCACCGATGCCGAGAAACCGTCCAACCTGTTAGAAGCCATGGCAGGCGGCGCCAGTGCGGGTATGCAATTGGCTCTAAACGTCGGTGCGATGTTGATCGCATTCGTGGCGTTAATCGCGTTGATTAACGGCATTTTAGGCGGTATCGGAGGTTGGTTTGGTTACGGCGAGTTAACCTTACAATCCATCTTTGGTTGGATCTTTAAACCGCTTGCGTACTTAATCGGCGTATCCTGGCAAGAATCCGGTATTGCCGGTGAAATGATCGGGATGAAACTCGCAGTGAATGAATTCGTAGGCTATCTTGAATTTGCCAAATACTTACAACCGGATACGGCTGTGGTATTAAGCGAAAAAACCAAAGCGATTATCACTTTCGCCCTGTGTGGTTTCGCTAATTTCAGCTCTATCGCTATTTTAATCGGCGGCTTGGGCGGAATTGCTCCGAATCGTCGTGGCGACATCGCACGCTTAGGTTTGAGAGCAGTCGTTGCCGGTACGCTGGCTAACTTAATGAACGCTACTATTGCAGGTCTTTTTATTGGGTTAAGCGGCGCGGCACTATAAAGTACGGACGATTTTCCGAAAGTTTTTTGCACCACGACCACGGGTATGCCTGGTGCCTTTATTCTAATTTAGTCAAAAAAGAGGTAATAGCATGACTCCACACATTAACGCACCCGAAGGTGCATTTGCCGATGCGGTGCTGATGCCGGGCGATCCGCTACGCGCTAAATATATCGCCGAAACATTTTTGCAAGACGTCAAAGAAGTGACCAACGTGCGCAATATGCTCGGTTTTACCGGCACTTATAAAGGCCGTAAAATTTCCGTAATGGGACATGGCATGGGCATTCCGTCTTGCTCCATCTACGCGAAAGAATTAATTACCGAATATGGTGTGAAAAAACTCATTCGTGTTGGTTCTTGTGGCGCCGTGAAAATGGACGTCAAGGTGCGCGACGTGATTATCGGTTTAGGGGCTTGTACCGACTCCAAAGTGAACCGCATTCGTTTTAAGGATAACGACTTCGCCGCTATCGCCGATTTTGGTTTGACCAGTGCGGCGGTTGAAGCGGCTAAACAAAAAGGTATTCCGGTCAAAGTGGGTAATTTATTTTCCGCCGATTTATTTTACACGCCGGACGTTGAAATGTTCGACGTAATGGAAAAATACGGCATCCTCGGCGTGGAAATGGAAGCGGCGGGCATCTACGGCGTCGCAGCCGAATTTGGCGCACGCGCATTAACGATCTGCACCGTTTCGGATCACATTCGTACGCACGAACAAACCAGTGCCGAAGAGCGTCAATTGACTTTCAATGAAATGATCGAAATCGCATTAGAAAGTATTTTAATTGATGATAAAAACGCGTAATTGGCGTTTTTAAGAAAGAAAAATGCGGTGAATTTCACCGCATTGACGACTTACTGATTTAGCACCGCATTGACGACTTACTGATTTAGCACCGCATTGACGACTTGCTGATTCAGCACCGCATTGGCGACTTGCTGATTTAGCACCGCATTGACGACTTGCTGATTTAGCACCGCATTGACGGCTTACTAATTCAGCATCGCATTACACAAAAAACGCACCGACAAAAGCCCTCAAACCCAAGTCAACTGTTGCGCAAACGTTTTCGTTTCCCTCAATTTTCCTTTATAATAGCCCGCAATTTTTGTTTCAATTCAACCTCAAAGGTAATCCTCATGTTCCAAATTTTCCGTGGCTCGCCTGCCCTTTCCGAATTCCGTATCAACGCCTTAATGCAAAAATTTCGACAAAATGATCTGCCGGTGAACGCCGTATATGCCGAATACGTGCATTTTGTAGAACTCAATGCGGTGCTCTCGGAGAAGCAGAAAATTAAGCTCAAAGAATTGCTCCATTACGGCCCGACTCTTGCCGAACATGAAGCCAAAGGGGAAAGTTTTATTGTGATTCCACGCATCGGCACCATTTCTTCTTGGTCGTCCAAAGCGACCGACATCGCCCATAACTGTGGTTTGAACGAAGTGGAACGCATTGAACGTGGTTTGGCGTATTACTTTGAATTGACACAGCCGTTAGACGAAAAAACAACAGAAAAACTGACCGCACTTTTACATGACCGCATGATGGAAACTGTGGTGCGCAAGGCGGCAGAGGCAGAAGTGTTGTTCCGTCAACAAGAACCGAAGCCGTTCAAAACCGTGGATATTTTAAACGGCGGACGCCGTGCCTTAGAAAGTGCCAACGTGGAGCTGGGTTTGGCATTGGCGGAAGATGAAATCGATTATTTAATGGAAAATTTCACCGCACTTGGACGCAACCCGCACGACATCGAACTGTATATGTTCGCGCAAGCTAACTCGGAACACTGTCGCCACAAAATTTTTAACGCCGACTGGATTATTGACGGCAAAAAACAGGATAAATCCCTGTTCAAAATGATCAAAAATACCTTTGAGAAAACCCCTGATTTCGTGCTTTCCGCGTATAAAGACAACGCCGCGGTGATGGAAGGCTCCAAAGCGGGACGCTTCTTCCCGGATCAAGACGGCATTTACCGTTATCACAATGAAGACACCCACATTTTGATGAAAGTGGAAACCCACAACCACCCGACCGCCATTTCCCCGTTCCCGGGTGCGGCAACGGGCTCCGGCGGTGAAATCCGTGACGAAGGCGCGACCGGTCGCGGCGCCAAACCAAAAGCGGGTTTGGTGGGCTTCTCTGTGTCCAACTTATGCATTCCAAACTTTGAACAACCTTGGGAAGCGCCACTTTCCAAACCGAACCGTATTGCTTCTGCCTTAGATATTATGTTGGAAGGCCCGTTAGGTGGCGCGGCGTTTAACAACGAATTTGGTCGTCCGGCATTGCTCGGCTATTTCCGTACTTACGAACAAAAAGTCAACAGTTTCAACGGCGAAGAAGTGCGTGGCTACCACAAACCGATCATGTTGGCAGGCGGTATCGGCAACATTCGTGCCGAACACGTGCAAAAAGGCGACATTCCGGTGGGCGCAAAACTGGTTGTGCTTGGCGGGCCTGCCATGAACATCGGCTTGGGCGGTGGTGCGGCGTCTTCTATGGCATCCGGTAAATCCAAAGAAAACCTAGATTTCGCTTCTGTACAACGAGATAACCCGGAAATGGAACGCCGCTGCCAAGAAGTGATCGACCGTTGCTGGCAGCTGGGCGATGACAACCCGATTGCCTTTATTCACGACGTGGGCGCGGGCGGCTTATCCAACGCCATGCCGGAATTGGTGCATGACGGCGGCCGTGGCGGTAAATTTGAACTCCGTAAAATCCTAAGTGACGAACGCGAAATGAGCCCGTTGGAAATTTGGTGTAACGAATCGCAAGAGCGTTATGTGCTTGCCGTTCACCCAGAAAAACTACCGAACTTTGAGGAACTGTGCCGCCGTGAACGCGCGCCTTATGCGGTGATCGGCGAAGCCACGGAAGAAGAACATTTAACGTTACACGATGACCATTTCAACAACAATCCGATTGATTTACCGATGGGCGTGTTGCTCGGCAAAACCCCGAAAATGACCCGTGACGTGCAGACGGCAAGCGTTAATGGCGAACCGCTTGAACAAAGTCAAATTCAATTAAAAGAAGCGTTACATCGCGTACTTCGTTTGCCTGCAGTAGCGGAAAAAACCTTCTTAATCACCATCGGCGACCGTACGGTGACCGGCATGGTGGCGCGAGATCAAATGGTCGGTCCGTGGCAAGTGCCGGTAGCAGACTGCGCAGTAACCACGGCGACATTAGACAGCTACTACGGCGAAGCCATGTCTATGGGCGAACGTACGCCGGTAGCATTACTCGATTTCGCTGCCTCTGCCCGTTTAGCCGTGGCAGAATCCCTCACCAACATTGCCGCTACGAATATCGGCGACATTAAACGCATTAAATTGTCTGCCAACTGGATGTCCGCCGCAGGCCACAAAGGCGAAGATGCTGGATTATATGCCGCGGTGAAAGCCGTGGGCGAAGAACTTTGCCCGCAATTAGGCTTAACCATTCCAGTGGGCAAAGATTCTATGTCCATGAAAACTACTTGGCAGGAAAACGGCGAGCAAAAAACTGTGACTTCACCGCTTTCGTTGATTATCAGCGCCTTTGCCCGTGTGGAAGACGTGCGCAAAACCGTTACCCCACAATTACGCACTGACAAAGGGCAATCACGCTTGTTGTTGGTGGATTTGGGCGAAGGCAACAACCGCTTGGGTGCTACGGCGTTAGCGCAGGTGTATGCGCAACTTGGCGATAAACCGGCGGATGTGGTCAACGCCGACGCATTGAAAAACTTCTTTAACGCCATGCAGGAATTGGTGGCGCAAGAAAAATTATTGGCATACCACGACCGCTCCGATGGCGGGTTAATCGTCACCTTGGCGGAAATGGCATTTGCCGGACATTGCGGCGTGGCAGTGGATATCAGCGCCTTGGGCGACAACGATTTAGCGGTGTTATTTAACGAAGAATTGGGGGCGGTAATTCAAGTGCGCGACAGCGATTTGAGTCTCGTGCGCGATGTCTTCGCCAAACACAACGTGTTGCACTTAGTGAAAGAATTGGGCGCCGTGACCGAAGACGACGAAATTGAAATCACTCGCGGCAACAAAGTGTTACTTAATGAAAAACGCTCCGAATTGCGCGGCATTTGGGCGGAATTGACCCATCAAATGCAACGTTTACGCGACAACCCTGAATGTGCCGACCAAGAATTTGCGGCGAAGAAAAATCCGCAGGACAAAGGCTTCTCCGCCCATTTAACCTACGACCCGAGCGAAGACATAGCAGCGCCTTATATCGCCACTGGCAAACGTCCAAAAGTGGCAGTATTGCGTGAGCAAGGGGTCAACAGCCATGTGGAAATGGCGGCGGCATTTGACCGCGCCGGCTTTGAAGCTATCGACGTTCACATGAGCGACTTGCATAATCGCCGTTATGACTTGCAACACTTCAATGCCTTGGTAGCGTGTGGCGGCTTCTCTTACGGCGACGTGCTTGGCGCCGGAGGTGGTTGGGCGAAATCCATTTTATTTAACCCACACTTACGGGATCAATTCAGCCAATTCTTTGAACGTGAAGACACGCTCGCACTTGGCATTTGCAACGGCTGCCAAATGCTTTCCACCTTGGCGGAAATCATCCCGGGCACGGAAAATTGGCCGCGTTTCGTGCGCAATAAATCCGAACGTTTTGAAGCCCGTGCCGCCTTGGTTCGCATTAACGAAAGCAACTCCCTGTGGTTCCAAGGCATGGCAGGCTCCCACATGCCAATTGCCGTTTCCCACGGCGAGGGCAGAGTGGAATTCAAAACGCCTGAAAATTTAACCGCACTTCAAGCACAAAACTTGATTGTGGCGCAATACATCGACAACAACCTCAACCCGACAGAAGTGTACCCGGCAAACCCGAACGGCTCCGCCCTTGGCATCACCGCCCTTTCCAATACCAACGGCCGCGTCGCCATTATGATGCCACACCCGGAACGCGTTTTCCGCACTGTGAGCAACTCATGGCATCCGGAAGAGTGGGGTGAAGATGGGGCTTGGATGCGGGTGTTTAGGAATGCGAGAGTGAATTTCAAATAATGTGAGCTTGCTCACAGTAAATTAATACAAAATAAGAGATACTAAGAAATTGTTATCTCTTTTTTATTGCATAAATTTTAGTAATAAAAAATGCCAACAATATTAGATAGTAATATTGTTAATGATTTATATAAATACTTTATATAAAAATTCTTGGACATTATGTCCGTTATATCCATTGAACTAAATAAGGAGTTCTGAATGAGTGCATTAGTTACATTGCTAGCTAATATTGTTGCGCCATTGCAACGTCAATTTATTAACTTTATCCGCATTGCGATTTGTGTTGTGATGGTTTGGATTGGAGGTTTAAAAGTTTGCCAATATGAAGCAGATGGTATTGCACACTTTGTGTCAAATAGTCCTTTCTTAAGCTTCCTTTACAAAAACGGTGCAAATGAAGTGACAAATGATAAGGGTGTTTTAGTAAAAGAATATACCTTATATAAAAACCCTGAAGGCAAAATGGTTGCAAAAAATATCGAATGGCATAAAGCCAATGGCACCTATACCGCTTCTTATATTATTGGCGCAATCATTGTGACAATTGGTATTTTAGTATTAGCAGGAATTTGGTCTCCAACACTTGGACTATTTGGAGGCTTACTCACCTTTGGTATGTCGATAGTCACGCTGTCGTTCCTCATATTTACGCCAGAAACCTGGGTGCCGAATTTAGGCGGGGACTTCCCAACACCTAATTATGGCTTCCCATATCTCTCAGGTGCTGGCCGACTCGTGATTAAAGATATTATTATGATGGCAGGCGGCTTAGTTGCTGCAGCAGAATGTGCGAAACGCTATTTAGAAAATAAAAAACAATTTGCTTAATTAGTTTAAAAGGCTTGCTGGGATAAATGGCAAGCCTTTTTTGTTATTGATAGGGGAGGAGTTGTGTTAATGGTTTTTTTTGGGGGTAGAATGGATTTGTAGTGGTACACTACGCTAAAAAGTGCGGTCGATTTTTTCTGAATTTTTTCGCCTACTTTTTCCATATGTGACTGGTTGTTGCTAGCCCCAAGATAGCGCGCGTCTCCTGACGCGTGCTTTTTTATGCTTTGAATTTAGGCACGCGTCGGGAGACGCGCGCCAGCGCTATGCCGGCAGTATAGAATGTGTTATCCTTGTTTATAGAAATTAATTTTGTTTTGTGATCTGAGTTCCAAGATAAGTGTTTAATTGTTGAATATCATTCTGTGCTAATTCTAAGGTGTGATGCAGCAAAAAAGTGCGGTCGATTTTTTCTGAGTTTTTTCGCCTACTTTTTCTGTACGTAACCTTGCTTGTTGCTAGCCTGCCCGCGATGATAGCGCGCGTCTCCTGACGCGTGCTTTTTTATGCTTTGAATTTAGGAACGCGTCAGGAGACGCGCGCCAGCGTTATTCCGGCAGTATAGAATGTGTCATCCTTGTTTATAGAAATTAATTTTGTTTTGTGATCTGAGTTCCAAAATGAGAGTTCAATTGTAGAATTTTTACTATCTGTTAATTATGTTTTACCAATTTTGAGGTGTGTGATGAGCAGAAAATATAAATTTAATAATAAAGAAGGAATCTATTTTGTTAGTTTTGCAACCGTATATTGGATTGATGTTTTTATTCGAGAATCCTATTTTGAACTGATGATTCAAGCGTTATCATTCTTTCGAAAAGAACGTGGAATGCTGATTTATGGATATTGCATAATACCTAGCCATGTTCATTTATTATTTCAAGCTAAAAAAGAGAATCCATCTGAGCTGATAAGGGATTTAAAAAAATTTACAGCAACGAATCTGGTGAATTTAATTCGTGATAATCAACAAGAAAGTCGTAAAGAATGGTTGTTGTGGATGTTCAAAAGGGCAGGAAAAAAAAGCTCCAATGTCACTCACTACCAATTCTGGCAACACCATAACCAACCCATTGAAATTCATTCCGATAAATTTTTTGACGAGAAGCTAGAGTACATTCATCAAAATCCGGTGGTGAGCGGGTTTGTGTCTGAGCCGCAGGATTGGAAATATAGCAGTGCGAAAAACTATTGGCAGGCGGTTGATCCTGTTTTAGACATTGATATTCTCAGTTAAAAAGTGCGCTTAAAAATCCACGATAGCCCCATGATTAGCACAAGCGTCCATGCTTGTGCTTTTTTCATTTTAGTTATAGGAACAAGCGTGGATGCTTGCGCCATCGTAGGGAAATGCTATATGTGATTGTGTAATTTAAATTGTTCATATCACAATTATTACCCCACGATAGCGCGCGTCTCCTGACGCGTGCTTTTTTACGTTCTGAATTTTGGGCACGCGTCGGGAGACGCACGTCAGCGGGGATTTGTCGGAGTTAAAAATAGCACCGCATTGAAGGCTTCAATGCGGTGCTATTTTTAGTGGAAACCCGCAATAACAGAGATTGCGGCGTTTGTGTGGGTGGCAGTCGAATTAATGTCTCGGTAAGTAACGGGTCGGATCCACCGATTTGCCTTTGTAGCGAATTTCAAAGTGGAGTTTTACCGCATTGGTGCCTGAGCTGCCCATTTTGGCGATTTCTTGCCCCGCTTTGATTTCTTGTTGGTCGGCAACGAGAATTTTATCGTTGTGTGCGTAAGCACTTAAGAAATCATCGTTATGTTTAATAATGATTAGATTGCCGTAACCGCGTAGTGCGTTGCCGGCATAGACCACGCGCCCCGCGGCTGCCGCTTTAACCGCTTGACCACGTGAGCCCGCGATATCGATTCCTTTATTACCGCCGTCGGAATTAGAAAAACCTTGGATGATGTTACCTGTTGCCGGCCATTGCCAAGCAACATTAGAAGCGATCGGCGCGATAACATTAGCGTTTGTTGCCGTCGTATTTTCTTCCGTGGCGACCGGTGCGCTTGGTGTGTTACTTGACGTGTTATAAGTCGGTGTTGGTGTGACGGAAGGTACGCCGGCGCCGGATTTAACCGGGCCGATAATGCTGCCGTCAGAACCAATTTGCGTGCCGTTTGCGCCCGGCGTATAGGTGACTGCCGGTGTGTTGTTCATCGCGTTCGATGCGGTGCTCGCAGCGACGGTCGAGGTGACGGTTTTAGTTGAACAATTACCGATTTTCAAGGTTTGCCCTACACTTAAATGATAAGGTTCGGACATATTGTTCAAGGCCGCTAACTCTTTTACGTCAATACCTGCCAGATATGCGATAAGGAACATGGTGTCGCCTTTGTTCACTTTATAAGTGGCACCTTTGTAAGAACCTTTTTGGATCTGGCTGTAATCCGGCGCATTGGTATTTGGGTTGCGCGGCACATTAACATGCTGCGCTCCACTACAATCGGAAACGGTTTTGCTCACGGTTTGAGTTTGCGTTTGTGTTTGCGTTTGCGCAGCGGGCTGATAAGTTGGTTGGAAATTTGGTTGCGGTGCTTGTTTGCCGACGGGC
The DNA here is from genome assembly GCF_041734645.1 of Aggregatibacter sp. HMT-949. Classification (NCBI taxonomy): domain Bacteria; kingdom Pseudomonadati; phylum Pseudomonadota; class Gammaproteobacteria; order Pasteurellales; family Pasteurellaceae; genus Aggregatibacter; species Aggregatibacter sp. HMT-949. The sequence goes on from NZ_CP162010.1 coordinate 93,743, forward strand.
ACGCTGTTACCCATATTGTTCGGCATGGAATTTTGTTGAATTTCAGGTTGCCAACTACCGCCGGCATTGCGATTATCAACCGGTTGCATTATTCCCGGAGAAAGAGAGCCGCCGGCATTTTCAATCGGTGCTTGCGTATTTGAAGAACAGGCCGTCAAAATCGCAACGCTTAAAGGCAAGAGTAAAAACGATTTGTTCATTTATTTTTCCTTCTTATTTCATTCCGTTCGGCATAGCTTGATATTCGATTTCCGGCATAAAGCTACCGCCGGCGATAGCGCCGGTCCCCTCCACCGGCAGCATGATGCCGTCCGGTAAGCTTTCGGCGTCTTTTGGTGGTTCGGAAGAACACGCGCTTAGTACGAACGCGATAGATAAGGCAAGTAATAATTTGTTCATTATTTATCCTATTTTATTTCAAAATTAAATAAGCAATTACGGCAAGTACAACAACCGACCAGCCGATAATTTCGATAGATTGGCGTAATTTTGCGGCGAATTTTTCCCCGCCCCAAGCGGCTAATTTCGCTACGAGCAAGAAACGCGCTGCGCGAGAAATCAGCGCGGTTAGGACGAACGGCAAAAATGCCATTTGCATCACGCCCGCACAGATCGTAAAAACTTTATACGGAATCGGGCTGAAGCCGGCAACAAACACTACCAACACGCCCCATTGTTCGAACCAGCCGACCGCCTTTGCCCAATGTGCGCCGTACCCCCATTGTTGCACGACACCTTGCACCCAATCGGTGGCGAAATAACCAACAGCATAACCGATCATTCCGCCTAAGACCGAAGCAATCGTTGTATAGAGCGCGAATCTGATTGCACTTTTTGGTTTTGCCATGGACATCGGAATTAACATCACATCCGGCGGAATCGGGAAGAAGATCGCTTCGATAAAGCTCACGAAAGACAGCCAAAGCGCCGCAAAACGGTGCTTCGACCAAGCCATGGTTTTATCGTACATTGCGCCAAAAATATTTATTCGATTCATCTTTTGCATTTAAATTCGACAAAAAAACGCATTATTCACGTTCCAACCAGCCTTGTAAAGCTTGCAATGAGTGATGCGCCGTCATATCCGCTTGAATCGGTGTGATGGAAACATAGCCGTTTTTCACCGCGTAAAAATCCGTACCTTCGCTTTCGTCTTGCGGCAAGCCTGAAGGACCGATCCAGTAAATGGCTTCATCCCGCGGATCTTTTTGTTTAATCACTTCCGCCGCGGAAGAACGATAACCCAAGCGACACACTTGGTAACCTTTGAGTTCGTCGTAAGGTAGATCCGGCACGTTAATGTTAATAATTTCACGCGGGTTTAATAATTGGTTATGCAATTTCGGAATCAAATCCGCCACCACACGCGCTGCCGTTTCATAATGCTGACGGCCGTCCAGCGACACCGCGATGGCCGGTAAGCCCAAGTGACGCCCTTCCAATGCGGCAGCTACAGTGCCGGAATACAGCGTATCGTCGCCCATATTGCAACCGGCGTTAATACCTGACACCACCAAATCCACTCGGCCGGACAAAAAGCCATTTAACGCCAAATGTACGCAATCCGCCGGCGTACCGTTAATGCAATAATCACCGTTATCCAAATGGCGCGGACGTAACGGTTCCACTAAGGTCAGCGAACCGGAAGCCGCACTGCGGTTGCGATCCGGTGCGACAATCACTACATCGGCAAATTTGCGCAATTCCGCCGCTAAAACCCGAATGCCTTCGGCGTGAAAGCCGTCGTCATTACTTAATAAAATTCGCATTGTACTTCCTTATGATTGGGGGCTATAGATCGCAGATGTCATATTTGTGAGCTCAACAAAGCTTAACTAATTCTCGAACCAATGCGGTGGCATAACTGCCTGCCGGTAGGTAAAAATTTAATTTCAGCCCGTCTTCGATAAATTGCCAATGAAAATCCTGCGCGCGCATTAATAACGGACGGCGCGCGGCTTTCATTTTTTCCTGTTTCATCAACGGTGCAAACGCATCGTGTTGCGCCACAATGGTATTTTCGATGTCTGCGGCGGCGAGGTTCGGTTCGCCGATTAACGGCCCGGTGAGTAAGATATCATTGTGCGCCAGACGGGCCTCCAATGCGGTGCTATTTTCACCTTCCGCAACCCGAAACCAACTGTGTGAGCCGTTTAATTGCAGGATATCGTTCGGCAAAATTCGATTCGCCACGTCTTGCTCAATGCGCGCCGCCACCACTAAATTAAAAATTTCGCTACGCGCAGCGGACAGGTAAAAACTGCGTTTTTTACGCTCTTTTACCTTAATTTCACCTTGCGCCCAACGCAATGCCTGCGTCAGATTATAACCGTCGCGACCGAAACGTTGTTCCGTAAAATAATTCGGAAAACCGACATTTTGCACCAAATCCAAGCGCGTTTTCAGTTCATCGGTCGGTTGCGCGCCGCGTAATAAAATTTCGAAATAATTGCCCCGTAAGCTGCCGGTACGGATTTTACGGTTATGTCGGGTCACGGCTAAAATTTCCACGCCCTCCAATTCAAAGCGGCTGAAATCCGGTGTTTCTCGTCCCGGCATTTGTAGGCAAAACCATTGTTCGGTAACGGCTTGACGATCTTTTAAGCCGGCATAACCCATATTGCGTTCCGATACGCCCGCAAATTTCGCCAATTTTTCACCGACAAATAAAGTGGTTGCGCCGGTTTTGCGCACTTTCAATGCCACGAATTCGCCTTCGCCCGACATGTCGTAGCCGAGATCTTCTTTTACAATAAAATCGGCACATTGTTGTTTTAGCAACGCGGTGGATTGGGGTGGCGCGCTTAAGGTGAGATAAGGCAATTGTTCGAGCATGATTTCGGGGTTTTATCGGAAAATAACGGAGCGAAATTTTATGCGACTTTCGCCTATTTATCCACTAAAATAAGCGCACTTTTTACCCCCAATAAGGAACCGATTATGACTGACTTTACCGAGCTTCAAAGTGAAACTCGCGAAATTATCGCCGATTTATTAAACGACGGCAGCGATCCTACTGCACTTTATATTATTGAACATCACGTGGCGCATGATAATTTCGATTTATTAGAAAAAATCGCGCTGGATGCGTTCAAAATGGGCTATGAAGTGTCCGAAGCGGAAGAGTTTGAGGATGATGACGGCAAGCCGCTTTTTTGTTTCGACATTATTAGCGAAGTGGAATTAAAGGCAGAAATTATCGATGCGCAACAAAAAGAAATTTTGCCGTTAATCGAACGGCATCAAGGCGTTTACGACGGTTGGGGCACCTATTTTGAGGATCCGAACGCCGACGAAGACGAATATGGTAATGACGGCGAATTTTTCGACGAAGAGGACGAAGAGGAGGAGGAAGAAGTCGAAGAGGAAGCCGAAGGCAAGCGTTTACATTAATTAACTTCAAACCGCATCGAAATCGTGCGGTCTTTTTTTACGGAGAAATGATGAAATTAAAAACCTTAAGTCTCACTTTATTGGCCTTTTCTTTTGTTTTATCGGCGCGCGCTGACGCCAACGCCGCACAACCGAACAATGTCATCGCCTTCAATGTCATCGCCTTCAATGTCGAGGCGGAACGCCAAATCGAACGCGATTTAATGCAAGTGAATTTATTCTATCAAAGCGAAGGCAAAAATTTGTCGGCGCTCAATAAAACCGTTAATACGCGTTTAAATAAAGCAATCGGCATCGCCAAACAATATCCTGCAGTGGCAATTCAAGGCAACACGCGTAATACCATGGTACAATATGATGGCAAAGGCAAACAAAGCGGCTGGCTGGCGCGCGTTGAACTTATGTTGGAAAGCAAAGATTCGCAAGCGCTGTCCGACGTAATTAACGCCTTAAACGATACGCTCGCAATCGAAAATATTTCAGCATCGGTGTCCGACGAGAAATTAACGCATGTAGAAAACGAACTCACTCAAGCCGTTCTGGAAAAATTCAAAAATAAAGCTTTGTTAATTCAAAATACTCTGCAGATGAAAAATTATCGCGTGATGGATTTGAATATCTCTGCAGCCAATGAACACAATTATGCGCCCGTCTATTATGAGCCGACGGCGAAATCTGCGCTTACGCTTTCGGAATCTGCCTCCAATGCGGTGCCGTTGGAGAATGGCAAAGAAACCGTGCGTATGCGTGTTAAGGGACGAATCGAGTTGTTTAGCGATTAATTTGCTATACAATTCTTTTTTCTTCTATACAATGGCGACACTTTTTATACAAATAAGGAAACTGCAATGAACGTAGCAAAAAACGTGGTGGTGAGCATTGCTTACCAAGTGCGCACGCAAGACGGCGTGTTAGTGGACGAGGCGCCGGCGAATCAACCGTTGGAATATTTACAAGGCCACAATAATTTAGTCATCGGTCTTGAAAAAGCCCTTGAAGGCAAAGCGGTGGGCGATAAATTCGAAGTGCGTGTGCAACCGGAGGAAGGTTACGGCGAATACAACGAAAGCATGGTGCAACGCGTGCCAAAAGAGGTGTTCCAAGGCGTAGATGAATTGCAAGTGGGAATGCGTTTCTTGGCAGACACCGACATCGGCCCGGTTCCGGTGGTGATTACCGAAGTGGACGGTGACGAAGTCGTCGTGGACGGTAACCATATGTTAGCCGGTCAAGAATTACACTTTACCGTAGAAGTGGTCGCTACCCGCGAAGCGACTTTAGAGGAAATCGCTCACGGCCACGTGCATGGCGCGCACGATCACCATCATCATGATGATGAAGATGGCCACGGTTGCGGTTGTGGCGGGCACGGCCATCACCATGCTCACGAACATGAGCACGAACACGAACATGGCGGTTGTTGTGGCGGCGCTCACAAACACGAACATGGCCACGATCATGGTCATGGCGGCTGTGGATGCGGCGGACATTAATCACAGCATTCTGCATAATAAAAAAGGCAACCTAAGGTTGCCTTTTTTGTTTTGACGCGCGTTCAATGCGGTGCTGATTCAAAAGTTCAAAAGGTAGCATGATCTTATCGATTGCGCGCCTTTATTGATTTCATGATGTACTTGTTACATTGCTTTAAAGGGTTGCCACGATGCCAAATCGGTTTGCTGAAGTTGTCATTCAAATTTAGCACCGCATTGAACCCTTGCCGTACGGGGGGGCAATGCGGTGCTAATTGGCTGTCGTGGCAATCGGACTGTCGTTGGTAAGAAAATTACGCGCCTTGTGTACTATCGCGCGGTCTAAACTTTAACTTACACTTTTTCATACCAAATTTGATTTATATACAGCGTTACGCGTCCGGACGGAGTTTCGACCTTGACTTCGTCGTCGACTTCTTTGCCGATTAAGGCGCGCGCTACCGGCGAATCGATAGAAATCCAGTTTTTGACGGGATCAAATTCGTCGCTGCCAACCAGACGATATTGTTTTATCTCGCCGTTTTCCTCTTCCAGTTCTACCCAAGCGCCAAAGAAGACTTTTTGTTCTTGTTTCGGGTGGTAATCGACGATTTGCAGCACTTCCAAACGTTTGGTTAAAAAACGTACGCGGCGATCGATTTCGCGTAGCCGACGTTTGCCGTAAATATATTCGGCATTTTCGCTGCGATCGCCCAATGCTGCCGCATCAGACACCGCTTGCGTGACTCTCGGGCGTTCTTCTTTCCACAAAAATTTGAGTTCTTGATCCAAGGCGTTCCAACCTTGGCGTGTGATGTAATTTGATTTTGCCATAATTAATCGAATAAGGTTTCGGTGGAAAAGCGTAACTCGGGGAAGCGCGTCGATGCCGCCATATCGCCTTCGGTAATCGGCGCAAGACCGATATATTTGCCCTTTTCCAACAGAAAAATTTGAATGTTTTTTTCTTCTGGACGCACTACCCAATATTCCGCCACGCCGTTTTCTTGATAAAGCTCGAATTTGTCTTTCATTTCACGCTTGGAATTGCCCGGCGAAAGAATTTCCACCACTAAATCAGGTGCGCCCAAACAACCGCGATCATCAAGTTTTGAAGGATCGCAAATGACGCACAAATCCGGTTGTACGACGGTTTTGATATTGCCTTTTTCATCGGGGAAACGGACATCAAAAGGGGCAAAATATACTTCGCAAAGATGTTCCGCAAAATGAGAATCAAAGGCGCGATTAATTTTACGCAAGATTTTTTGATGCATCCGGGCCGGAGCTGGCGACATCGGCATAATTTTGCCTTTAATTAATTCCACCCGTTCTTTCAACTGCCACATTAAATAATCGGCATAGGTGTAGGATTTATTTAAATCTAGCTGGGACAATTTGGTAATAGTCGTCATAAATCCTCCTTACTAAAAACGATCGAATTATATTTGAGCCATCTTACCAAAACCAGTATGCTATGTCCCATTTTCATTAACCGGACGTATTGATATGTTAAATCAACAAATTAGCCAAATTATTGCAGCAGAACTCAACGTAGCGCCACAGCAAATACTCGCCGCCATTCAACTGTTGGATGATGGCAACACCATTCCTTTTATCGCCCGTTATCGTAAAGAGGCGACCGGCGGTTTGGACGATACGCAATTGCGTCATTTTGAAACCCGCTTGGGCTATTTGCGCGAGTTGGAAGAGCGTCGTCAAAGCATTTTGAAATCCATTGATGAGCAAGGCAAACTCACCGACGAATTGCGTGCGCAAATCGAAGCGACACAAAGCAAAACCGAGTTGGAAGATCTCTATTTGCCTTTTAAACCGAAACGCCGCACTAAGGGACAAATCGCCATTGAAGCGGGATTGGAACCGCTTGCCGATTTATTGTGGAACGCGCCGGAAAACGAGCCGGAATCTGCCGCAATTTCTTTTATCGATGCGGAAAAAGGCGTGCCGGATGCGAAGACCGCATTGGACGGCGCGCGTTATATTTTGATGGAACGTTTTGCCGAAGATGCTCAATTATTGGCAAAAGTGCGCCAATATTTACAGCAAAATGCGCAAATTGAAGCGAAAGTAATTGAAGGCAAAGAAGCCGAAGGGGCGAAATTCCAAGATTATTTTGAGCATACGGAATTACTTAAAAATGTGCCTTCGCACCGCGCATTGGCGATGTTGCGCGGACGTAACGAAGGCATTTTGCAACTCGGCTTAAATGCCGATCCCGATGCAGAAGAGGGCGCGCGCCACAGTTATTGCGAAGAGATTATTCGCGACCATTTGGGGGTGCATTTGAACGGACAGCCGGCCGATAAATGGCGCGAACAAGTGATTGCTTGGACGTGGAAAATCAAACTTTCCCTGCACTTAGAAACCGAATTAATGGGCGCATTGCGCGAGAAAGCGGAAGAAGAAGCCATTGACGTTTTTGCCCTTAATCTCACCGCACTTTTAATGGCCGCCCCCGCCGGTTCTAAAAATACCATGGGGCTTGACCCGGGTTTACGTACCGGCGTGAAAGTCGCCGTGGTGGATAACACCGGGAAATTATTGGATACCGCTACCGTTTACCCGCACACCGGCCGTGAAACCGAGGCCCAGATGACGCTGTTCGGCTTAATTCGCAAGCATAAAGTGGAACTCATCGCCATCGGTAACGGCACCGCATCGCGCGAAACCGAACGCTTTGCCAAAGAAGTGATTAAAGAAATCAAAGAGAATAAACCGCAAACCGTGGTGGTTTCCGAAGCCGGCGCATCCGTTTATTCGGCTTCAGAATTTGCGGCAAACGAATTCCCGAATTTAGATGTCTCGTTGCGCGGTGCGGTGTCCATTGCACGTCGTTTGCAAGATCCGCTTGCCGAACTGGTGAAAATCGAACCGAAAGCCATTGGCGTAGGGCAATATCAGCACGACGTAAATCAAAGCCAACTTGCGCGTAAACTCGATGCGGTGGTGGAAGACTGCGTAAATGCCGTGGGCGTCGATTTGAACACCGCATCGGCGCCGTTATTGGCGCGCGTGGCGGGAATGACAAAGACGTTGGCGCAAAATATTGTGGCTTATCGTGACGAAAACGGCCGCTTCGACAGCCGCGAACAACTGAAAAAAGTGCCTCGCTTAGGGCCGAAAGCCTTTGAGCAATGCGCCGGTTTTATGCGCATCGCCGACGGTAAAAATCCGCTCGATGCTTCCGGCGTTCACCCGGAAGCTTATGCTTTGGTGGAAAAAATTCTGCACGCCACACAACAATCCGTTCACGAATTGATGGGCTCCAATGCGGTGCTTAAACTGGATGCGAACCAATTTACCGACGAACGTTTCGGTTTGCCGACGGTGCAAGACATTTTCAAGGAATTGGAAAAACCGGGACGCGACCCGCGCGGCGAATTTAAAACCGCCACATTTGCCGATGGCGTGGAAGACATCACGGATTTGAAAGCCGGTATGATTCTGGAAGGCACCATTACGAATGTGACCAATTTTGGCGCGTTCGTCGATATCGGCGTACATCAAGACGGATTAGTGCATATCTCGTCACTTAGTGACAAATTCATCGAAGATCCGCATCAAGTGGTAAAAACCGGCGATATTGTGAAAGTGAAAGTATTGGACGTGGATGTGCCGCGCAAACGCATCGCACTGACGATGCGATTGGATGAAAATACGGCGAAAAATAGCGATAAAGCCGACCGCACTTCATCCGCCAAACCTCGTAGCAATGTGCCTCGCCAAGCGCGCAATGTGCGCGGCAATGTGTACGGCAACGGCGCTATGGGCAATGCCTTTGCCGATGCGTTAAAAAATTGGAAGAAATAACGGTGCATTGACTCCGTTGTTACACAACGCTGACATTTGCCGTTTCGCTTTCGCCACGTGTTATCAAAATAGCACCGCATTGGAAGTCGCTTCAATGCGGTGCTATTTGCTTGTTTGATAAGCGGTTCAACAAATCCGGTCGCGTTTTAGGGCGGCGACGTCCGAAATAAATGCGAAAGAAAAGGCGATAAAATATCGCCTTGTTTTTACCGATTTTGAATCCGTTCCAGCGTAAGTCGAATCGCGTCTTTAATTGAAGTGCCGTGATTTTTTCCTTCGATTAATTTAAATTGCGTCTTCACACCTTGTTCTGCAAGAGCGTTGGCAAAATCTTGCGCGTTCATTGGCGCCATTTTTTGTCGCTGACGAATTTTATCCTGTTGTTCGGGGCGAATGTCGGGGTCGCGTTGTGGATATAATTCAAATTCCCCCAACGTAACTGAAACGAAGTCCGGCTTCGCGGCAAGCCAAGGTTTTTCGCGCGCCAAAAATTCACCGTTTCCCCACCATAATGAAGGGCTGGCGAGGGTGTAATCTTGAAATAAATCCGGTTGATGAAACAACACGTAAATGCCGAATAGGCCGCCGAAAGAATGGCCGAAGAAAAATTGGCGCGCTTCATTTGGTGCGTAATGTCGGGCAATATCAGGTTTGAGTTTGGTTTGCAAAAAGCGTAAAAAACCTGCTGCCTGTCCGCCTTGACGGAACGCTTCGCCTTGTGCCGGGAAGGTGTAATCACGCGTGCGTTCCTCCAAGACGTAAGCTTTATCTGAAACGTAACCGATACCGATAATTAACGGCAACGGCTTGTTCGGATCCACCGCATTTACTGCTAAAGGAAACTGTGCGTTGCCGTCCAGCAGGTAAAGCACGCTTGGTTTTTGCGCGGTTTTGGTTTTCGCTTCGGCAATAAACAGCCGATAGATTTTATTTTCAAAAGGCATATCTTGCTGATGAAAAAAATAATGTTGTTGCATGCTCGGTTGAATTTGCGGAATTTGAAAATCGGGTTCGGCTTGCACGATGCGTGTAGCGCTGAACCCGATGAAAACTAGAAAAAATAGTCTCAGCATAATAGAACGGCGGCATTCGGTAAAATGCCGCGATACGTCGTTAGAATGTGATATTTAAATTCGTCCAGAGACGACGACCGTCTTCCACGGTCCAGCTGCCGCCGTTGGTGTTCACGCGTTCGCCGATTTGATTGGTGAGATTTAACAGCGCAACGTTTAAGGAGACGTTCGGACTGAATTGGTAAGTACCACCGACATCCAGTGTGACGTAACCGGCGCGAGTGCGGTAGCGATTACGGTTGTCACCATTACGCGGATTCGCCCAAATTTGTTTGCCTTTATAAGCTAAGCGGGTATAAGCGCTGAAGTTGTCGTTGGCCATCCAATTCAGTTTAGCGCTGGCGCTATGTTTCGGCGTGTTATCTAACGGTAAACCGCGCAAGCTGGCGCGAGAAGCCGATAAATCTTCATCGGATTTGCGTTTGGAATGTTGATAAGTATAGGAAAGATCCATATTCCAACGTGGGTTGAACGGAATATGTGCGCTCATTTCCAGTCCTTTAATATTGGCTTTGCCGACGTTGCTATATTCGTATAAACGGGCGCGTGTCGCCGGATCTGTTCGGCCGGTGTCGTGACTGGTAAGTTTGTTTTTAAAATCCGTGTTAAAGACGGTCAGACCGACGTTCAAGTCATCACGGTTGTATATTAAACTCAATTCTTCATTTATGCTGGTTTCCGGTTTTAAATTCGGGTTACCGTAAATCACGCCGGCACCGCGTTCGGTCGAAGTAATGTAGCTTTCGCTTAATTCACGAATACTTGGTGCGCGGAAAGCTTTCGCCACGCCACCTTTTAAGCTGAATTGATCGTTAATATGGTATACGCCGTAGATACGAGGGTTCCAGTGGGTACCGAATTTTTCATGGTGATCGAAACGGCTACCGAGAGTCAGTAAGAATTTATCGGCAAAATTGATTTCGTCTTCAGCAAAGAACGCATATTGTTTAATTTTATTTGTAGTGTTTTCATAATTCACTCTAATCGGGCGTACTCTGCGGTTAACGCTTAATACCGAATCATCTCGCAGTTTGGCCTGTTGATATTGTCCGCCGAAGACAAAGAAATGATTTGCAGCCGGTAACATTAATTTCCCATCAAAAACATTGTTGGTAATTTCCGGTTTGCGGGAATCTGTTACGCCGTTTGTGCTGACTTCGCGTTTTGCCTTTTCTTGATAAAAACTCAATTCTGAGGCCATAAAATTCCAATCCGCTCGGTGGGTTAGTGACCAATGATTACGAATTGCTCGTGTGTTGCTTGGGTTATTAGGCGTTGTACTGCCGCCGCGCGTTGTGAAAAGTGCGATAGATTTTCCCGGTGTTTCATCTTTTTCGAGGAAGTGGCGACCGCCTTCTAAAATAAAGGTTTGTTTATCGGTCGGTGTGAAAGTCAATTTCGTATTGAGATTGCGGTTTTTATTTTTATTAGATGCACCGACGATTTCGTCTTCTTGGCGATAATTACCGCCGCCATAAATTTGCCAACCGAGTAAATTTTTAATTAGCGGGCCGGAAACAAAAAAGTTACCGTGATAACCGTCACCGAATGCGGTTTTATCGTGCACGGTAAAACCGCTTGAAAGTGAGCCGGTCCATTCTTCCGTGGCGTCTTTCGTAATAATGTTCACTACGCCACCCATAGCGTCGGAACCATACAGGGAAGACATTGGGCCACGAACCACTTCAATGCGTTCAATTGCATTCAATGGCGGCATAAACCCGCCTTCAAAACCACCGTTACCGTTCGGACGGGATTCGCGCGTATTCTGACGACGACCGTCCACCATAATTAACGTGTAGTCAGGCGGTAAACCGCGTAAGGAAATATCTGTGCGATTGGCATTACTGCCGCTGACATTTACACCAGGTACGTCTTGTAATGCATTTTCCAGATTATTGACCGGATGTTGTTTTAGCTGTTGCCGATTTATGACGCTAATACTTGCCGGCGCATCTTTAAGAGCTTGCGAAGTGCCTGCGGCAGTTACCACGATTTCATCAAGTTTTTCCGTTTTTTGCTCATTTGCCGTCGCGTTTGCGGCAAAAATGCCACTTAAGGCTAAGCTGATTGAGGTAAGTTTCATTAGTTTCATAAAGGTTCCTTTGGTTATTAAGAATTATTCCTATTTATCATACAGAAACTTGTTAAAATCTCAAAGAAGCAATTCAGTTAATGTTAAATTTCGATCGTTTCACTCAAAATATCCTCCGCTATCTTTCATTATTTTTTGCTTTGATTATTTTTGACTTTCATCACAGATTTCAACTAAAAAAAGCATGAAATGGAGTTGATTTCCCAAAATGAGATCTAGTTAACATTTTTTTTAATGGTCTTTCTTTAGAATAAACCTAACTAAATTTTAAACTTTGATCTATAGAGGTGACTTATGACAGACGTGAAAAAAGTAGTTAAAGAACTCGAAGCCCTTGGCATTTATGACGTAAAAGAAGTTGTCTACAATCCGAGCTATGAACAATTATTTGAAGAAGAAACTAAACCGGGTTTGGAAGGCTTTGAGAAAGGCACATTAACCACCACCGGTGCGGTGGCCGTGGATACCGGTATTTTTACCGGTCGTTCGCCAAAAGATAAATACATTGTATTAGACGAAAAAACCAAAGATATCGTTTGGTGGACTTCCGATGCAGCGAAAAACGACAATAAACCGATGAATCAATCCACATGGCAACACTTGAAAGATTTGGTCACCAATCAACTTTCTCGTAAACGTTTGTTTGTCATTGATGGTTTTTGCGGCGCCAGCGAAAAGGACCGCATTGCGGTGCGCATTGTGACCGAAGTGGCGTGGCAAGCGCACTTTGTGAAAAACATGTTTATTCGCCCGACGGAAGAACAACTTAAAAACTTTGAGCCGGATTTTGTAGTAATGAATGGTTCTAAAGTGACCAATCGGAATTGGAAAGAACAAGGCTTAAATTCCGAAAACTTCGTGGCCTTTAACTTAACTGAACGCATTCAATTAATCGGCGGTACTTGGTACGGTGGTGAAATGAAGAAAGGGATGTTCTCCATGATGAACTACTTCTTACCGTTGAAAGGCGTGGGTGCAATGCACTGTTCTGCTAACGTAGGTAAAGACGGTGATGTGGCGGTATTCTTCGGCTTGTCCGGTACCGGTAAAACCACGCTTTCCACTGATCCGAAACGTCAATTAATCGGTGACGACGAACACGGTTGGGACGATGTGGGTATCTTTAACTTTGAGGGCGGTTGCTACGCAAAAACTATCCACCTTTCCGAAGAAAACGAACCGGATATTTATCGCGCAATCCGTCGTGATGCGTTATTAGAAAACGTGGTTGTGCGTGCAGACGGTTCCGTAGATTTCGATGACGGTTCTAAAACAGAAAACACCCGCGTGTCCTATCCGATTTATCACATCGATAACATTGTTAAACCGGTTTCCCGCGCCGGTCATGCCACTAAGGTAATTTTCTTAACGGCAGACGCGTTCGGTGTGTTGCCACCGGTTTCTAAGTTGACACCGGAACAAACCAAATACTATTTCTTATCCGGCTTTACGGCGAAATTAGCGGGTACAGAACGCGGTATCACCGAACCAACACCGACTTTTTCTGCCTGTTTCGGTGCGGCATTCTTAACGCTTCACCCTACCCAATATGCGGAAGTGTTAGTAAAACGCATGCAAGCGGCAGGGGCAGAAGCTTACTTGGTGAATACCGGTTGGAACGGCACGGGTAAACGTATCTCCATTAAAGATACGCGCGGTATCATCGACGCCATCTTAGATGGTTCAATCGAAAAAGCCCAAATGAGCGAATTACCGATCTTCAATTTAGCAATTCCTAAAGCCTTACCGGGCGTTGATTCTGCTATCTTAGATCCGCGCGATACTTACGCTGACAAAGCGCAATGGGAGGCAAAAGCGAAAGATCTTGCCGGTCGTTTCGTGAAGAACTTCGAAAAATACGCGACTAATGCAGAAGGCAAAGCATTGATTTCTGCCGGTCCTAAAGCGTAGTTATAAAAATTTGTTAAAAATCCGCCGCACTTTGGTAAATCAAAGTGCGGTGTTTTTTTGTCTGATAATTAATATTCGGCAATTGGAGTCGTTATTACGGCATTAGTTATAAATTTAAAAAAACGAGCAAGATGTTCGAGCTTGGTAAAAAAACTTGCCGAGTCATTAATCGAGTGCCCCAAACAGCACCGCATTGAAGCCGTTCTCAATGCGGTGCTATTTCAATAGTTCGGCAATAATGTTGCAATGACTTACGCTTTGAAAAGGTTTCGAGGCGCTCAATGAGTGTAATTTTGATTTCGCGTAACAGGGCATATTGGGAGATTTTTTAATTGCCCAAATAGCTTGAATTTTTTTAATTCATCGCCATATAGCGGAAAATTTTCTTAAATAAAAGGATAAAAAATGACAACAATCGTAAGTGTCCGTCGCAACGGACAAGTCGTCGTTGGCGGCGATGGACAGGTTTCTTTAGGCAATACGGTGATGAAAGGTAACGCACGCAAAGTACGTCGTTTGTATAACGGCAAAGTGTTGGCGGGATTTGCCGGTGGTACGGCAGATGCTTTTACCTTATTTGAATTGTTTGAACGTAAATTAGAAATGCACCAAGGGCATTTGCTGAAAAGTGCGGTGGAATTGGCGAAAGATTGGCGCACCGACCGCGCGTTGCGTAAATTGGAAGCGATGCTAATCGTGGCGGACGAGAAAGAAAGTTTGATTATCACCGGTATCGGCGATGTAGTACAACCGGAGGAAGATCAGATTCTTGCCATTGGTTCCGGCGGCAACTACGCGTTATCTGCCGCCCGTGCTTTGGTGGAAAATACTGATTTATCGGCGCGTGAAATTGTGGAGAAATCGTTGAAAATCGCCGGTGAGATTTGCGTATTCACCAACACTAATTTCACTATTGAGGAATTACCTTAATGGCTTGGCTTTGCTTGATTTTTGCCGGTTTGCTGGAAATTGGTTGGCCGATTGGGTTGAAAATGGCAGATAATCCGGAGACGCGAATTTCCGGTATTGTGATTGCCGTAATATTTATGTTTGGTAGCGGGGTATTATTGTGGTTAGCGCAACGTACTATCCCGATAGGAACCGCTTATGGTGTATGGACAGGCATTGGTGCGGCGGGAGCCTTTATTGTTGGCGTGCTGTTCTATCAAGATCCGCTCACCTTTTGGCGGATCATTGGTGCATTATTAATTGTTAGTGGTGTTGTCGTTTTAAAAATGGCAGCCTAGTTATAGTAAGGAAAAATTATGTCTGAAATAACACCTCGTGAAATAGTTTCTGAATTAGATCAACATATCATTGGCCAAAGCGACGCCAAGCGCGCAGTGGCGATTGCTCTGAGAAACCGTTGGCGCAGAATGCAGTTGCAAGAGCCAATGCGCCATGAAGTGACCCCGAAAAATATTCTTATGATTGGGCCGACCGGCGTGGGGAAAACTGAAATTGCCCGTCGTTTGGCAAAATTAGCCAATGCACCGTTCATTAAAGTGGAAGCCACTAAATTTACCGAAGTAGGGTATGTGGGTAAAGAAGTGGATTCCATTATTCGAGATTTAACCGATGGTGCAATGAAATTGGTTCGCCAACAAGAAATTGCTAAAAATCGCGTTAAAGCGGAAGATGCAGCGGAGGAGCGTATTTTAGATGCGTTGCTGCCGCCGGCAAAAAATCAATGGGGCGAGGTGGAGAATCATGATAGCAACAGTAGTACACGTCAAGCTTTCCGCAAAAAATTACGGGAAGGACAGCTAGACGAGAAAGAAATCGAAATTGATGTTGCTGCTGGTGTATCTATGGGGGTGGAAATTATGGCGCCTCCAGGCATGGAAGAAATGACTAGCCAGTTGCAATCCATATTTCAAAATCTCGGCAGTGAAAAAACTAAAAAACGTAAAATGAAAATTAAGGATGCTCTTAAAACCTTAATTGACGATGAAGCCGCGAAGTTGATTAACCCGGAAGAATTGAAACAAAAAGCCATTGATGCAGTGGAACAAAACGGCATCGTGTTTATCGACGAAATCGACAAAATCTGTAAAAAAGGCGAATATAGCGGTGCAGATGTGTCGCGCGAAGGCGTGCAACGAGACTTGTTGCCGTTGGTAGAGGGTTCTACCGTCAATACCAAGCACGGTATGGTAAAAACCGATCATATTCTGTTTATTGCCTCCGGTGCGTTTCAAGTGGCGCGTCCGTCTGATTTGATTCCGGAATTACAAGGGCGTCTGCCGATTCGTGTGGAGCTTTCCGCACTCACCGCTGAGGATTTTGAGCGTATTCTCACCGAGCCAAATGCCTCTTTGACCGAGCAATATAAAGCCTTAATGGCCACGGAAGGTGTGAATATCGAATTTACTCAAGATGCAATCAAGAAAATCGCCGAGGCGGCATTCCGCGTCAATGAGAAAACCGAAAATATCGGTGCGCGCCGTTTGCATACGGTGATGGAGCGCTTGATGGATAAAATATCTTTCAATGCCAGTGATATGGACGAACAAACCGTCAGCATTGATGCATCGTATGTCAGCGAAGCGCTCGGCGATGTGATCGAGAACGAAGACTTAAGTCGCTTTATTCTTTAAAATTCAATTTGTGCTAAACCTTAAGTATTATCTTCAGGTATTTTTGAGGGAATAATCTAATCCGCACTTTTAAGTGCGGATTGTTATTTTGAATTTATGCTTCCATTGACATACAAAGCAAGGTCAATGGGTGAATACAAGTCACATTCGATGACATATCAATTTGCCATTTACAAGTTTGGCATTCGGAAATGACGTAGTCAAACCCGCCTTCGTTGATGTTATCGAATAAGGTTTTACCGATGGCTTGTGACACATCGTAATTTTCTGCCTTGAAGCCGTAAGTTCCGGCAATACCACAGCATTGTGACGGTAGCATCACTAATTCTAACCCTGGTATTTGTTTCAACACTTCCAACGTGTAAGGCGCCCAGCCGGCTTTATCCACGTGACACGCGGTGTGGTATGCCACACGCAACTTAAGCGGTTTGAGCGGTAGGGTTTTGCCTTCTTTGAAAAGTTGGTACAAGAAAGGCGTTACCATATGAATATGCGGGCGCACTTTAGCGTTATCGATACCCAAAACATGATGATATTCATCACGTAAATTGAGCGAACAACTGGAGGCTTCGCTAATCACATCTAAGCCATTTTCATCCACCATTTTGCCAATATAATCAGTGTTGAATTGCGCAATGTTGCGTGCGCGTTCAGGGAAGCCGTTCACCATTAACGGCAAGCCACAACATTTTTCCTTTTCAAGCAACATCACGCCGATATTCATGGCGTTGAATACTTTCAAAAATTCTTTGCCAAGCTGCGGATTGTTGTAGTTTACGTAACAGCCGTGATAATACGCCACTTTACGGTGAAATTTTTGTTGGTCTTTTAACGCATTTTTCATATACCAGCTGCGGAACGTGCCAAAAGCATATTTTGGCAGTGTACGTTCTTTGCTGATTTTAAGCGTTTTTTCCAACATAAATTTGGTGGCTTTTAAACTCGTAATAGTGTTTACAATTGGCGCTAGTGGCGAGTTGATTTTACCCATTACATCCGTGTTACTTAAAATCGCATCACGCAATTTGTTCATTAATGGTTTCTTCGCCTGCGCCAAGTGATTATTACGGGCGCGTACGATTAAGTCACCGATTTTTACATCAGACGGACAAGCCACCTCACAGCGTTTGCAGTTAGTGCAATATTTAAGGGCGTCATCGTAAAGCTCGGCGGATTTTAAACGTAAACGCTCACCGTCAGGGCCGGATTGTTTCGGGCCCGGATAAAGCGGATTATTGCGCGAAACCGGACAAACGGCGGTACAAGCAGTACATTTAATGCAGCTTTCAAAACTTTCATCAATGTATTTGTGACTTGCCGGGGAGTTGAGCGAGCGCTTTGCGCTTTCGATTAATCGTTGAATGTTCGTATCCATATCGCCCCCTATTTCGCTAAAATTTCATCAGCCACTGCCAACGCAGTCACCACTGCCACGCCCGAGCCGCAGCCGAGCTCAAGGGCATTAAAACCGCCGATCACATTACCTGTAGCATATAAATTCGCTAAAAATTGACCGCACTTTTGCACTTGGCAATGTTCGTTGATTGCCACGCCTGCCGATTGATAAGGCTGCGGATTCGCGAATCGGTGATTTGTCCAACTGAAGCGATCTTTGTCGTTGAAGCCTTCCACGCCGATAATGTCGGATTCAAACACCGGTTCATAAATTTTATCGAACTCGGACACCAAGCCTTTACTGAAGAAACTGCCGGCTGCCAAGACGAAATTGTCCGCGATGATTTCTTCATCTTCTAATAAACGGGTTTTAATACAATGTACTCGGTCGCCTTCAAAATGCGCGTTAAGTGCACTGTCTCCGTTAATCATTAAACCGCCGAGCGATTCAAATTTACGGCGTAATTGAATGCGTTGACGCATACCGAGCAAAGACGGCGGCAATGTTGGCAATTCAAATAAGGCGAGTTTTGTCGCGTCGCGCAATGCATTCATAAATTCTTGATTTTCCAAACCGAAGCACGCCGGTAAGAGCACCGCATTGGCGCCTTGTGCCGACTCGATGATTTCGCTGACTAAATCATTAAACGCTAACTTATGTTCTAATAATTGCGCAATATTCACACTGCGGAACTCACGCGCGTTTTGGCGAAGTTCATCTAATTGCGGAATATTTAAGAATCCGCTCGTCACTTCACAATGGGCGAATTGCGGATTAAGTACTAAATTCGCGGCTAGCAGTTGCGGTTGGAAATCGTGATAACCTTCAATGCCCAGCACTGCAATGCGTTTGTGCGGAAAGGTTTCGTTACCTTGCACGGTCGGTACGCTGTTCGGTGAAAGCCACGCGCCACGTAGACTACCAAGACCGGTCACTCGCCAGTGATTTTTTTCGCTGGAGCCGATTAAATCTAAATTGAGCGCATTGGCTAAGCGTTCAAAATCTTGCGCTTTGGCAATCACTTTTTCCGCACCTAATAAACTATAAGGGTGCGCCGGTAATGCGGTGCGAAGTGCGGTCAAATTTTCGTTGATATTTTCAACCGCACTTCCATCCGGCATACGGCTTAACAGATCAAGAGAGCCGGAAGCGAAGTCGATGGCTGCTTGGCCGTTATTAATAATCACGCAACGTTTGCCGCGTTGTTGAAGGGCAATGCCGCAAGTTAAACCGGCAAGACCACCGCCGATAATGGCTACATCAAAATTCATTGCTATCCGTCCCCTGTTGCGCTTGTGTCTCAAGCGGTTTCACATCATTCAAGCCCAATACGCTGCCGTACATCCAAGAAGTAAACTCGGCTTCACGAATGGCTTCGCCCCAAGCAATCGGCTCAATGCCGCGCCAGCGTTCTTCCATAAAGGCGGAAAGTTGGGTGGTAGATTGACGTGGTGTGGCGACTTCAAAACGGTTCATCAAACCGGCAGCACGGCAAGCACAAAGTTCTGCTTGGCAAGTGCCCATGCCCACGCGGGTGCGGCGGCGTAAATCCACAAGATTGTTGACATCCAATTCATCCACCGCATAGCGCACTTCACCGGCAGTCACCGCTTCACATTCGCACACCATGGAACGATCCAAGCGTTCTTTATCTAACAAACGAGTGGCGCGTGAACCGTGGCGATATACCGCAGAATAGCGAATGGTGCTAGGGAGAGAAATGACTTTCTGATTGGTTTCTTGACGGCTTTCGGTGGAACCCGGAAGCGGTTGATCCGCCGTCACGCAAGTCGCGGTTTTATTAAGTTTTTTACAAACTAAGTTTGTTGCCCACTCAGCCATTAGGCGGTAAGTCATTAATTTACCACCGGTGATGGTAATGAAACCGTCTAAACCGTCACGTTCTGCGTGGTCGAGAAGCACGATACCGCGGCTCACATTACGCCCGGATGGGTCATCATCGCTCGCCACCAACGGGCGTACGCCTGCATAAGCGCGAAGCACGCGGGTATGGCGCAAACTTGGTGCCAATTTTTCCCCTTCGCGGAACAGAATATCCACTTCTTCCGGTGTCACTTCCATATTGTCAATTTGATCGTAAGGAATGCGACTGGATGTGGTGCCGATAACACAAATAGTATCGCCCGGCACGAGAATATCTGCATCTGCCGGTTTACGACAGCGGTTAATAACCAATTTATTAATGCGGTGCCCCATGACGAGCAGAGCGCCTTTGGCCGGGAACATTTTAATTTTGAGATCGGCGTATTCCGCAATGCCTTGCCCCCAAATACCGCCCGCATTCACGACTAACGGCGCAAAGAATTGGCGTTCGGCTTTGTTTTTGTGATCGTACACGTTCACACCGATGACTTTGCCGCCTTCACGAATTAAATTTTTCACTTCGCAATAGGTAAACATTTTCGCGCCATTTTCGACGGCATCCATCATATTGGAAGCCGTTAAACGGAATGGGTCGATAGAGCCGTCCGGTACGACCACCGCACCGACTAAATCCGGATTGACGGAAGGCTCCATAATTTTGGCTAAATCAGGATCAATCGCTTGTGCATCAATACCGGATTTGGCACAGCTCTCAAGGAAGGTTTTTTGATAGTCCAGCGAATCTTCAGGCAACGTAATAAACAAGCCTTCTGTTTCATCCACGCAGTGGCGCGCGATTTTGCGCAAAATGCGGTTTTCTTTAATACATTCTTCCGCGGATTCTTGATCGTTCACTGCATAACGCGCACCGCTATGCAATAAACCGTGATTACGACCGGTGGCGCCGGTGGCGATGTCGCGACGCTCCAGTAAAATACAATCAATGCCACGAAGCGCACAATCGCGTGCAATTCCCGCACCCGTTGCGCCACCACCGATGATAATCACATCCGTTGAGAGTGGTGAAAGATCACCCGCATCTCGATATAAATTAGGCGATAATCCCATGTTTACCCCCAAAGCCCACTATATTTAATTTAAAATCTTATAGTTAAAAACGATACCATAAAAATTATGGGCATTTTATTGAAGTCTGTTTAAATTAACAACGTTTTGAGCGAAAAAGAAAATATTTTTGTGATATGCCTCACAAAATATTTTCGCATTCGCTCATTAAGTCGTTTTTTTGTGAATTAAATCACATTTTTTGATAAATCCGCTTTTTTATTTTTAATTTTCTTTTATTATGCACTCCTATTTTTATATTCTTTGAATAACAACAAAGAACTCACCATAAAAACTAATAAATTGGAGAAAAGTTATGTTTGGACCATTTAAACCCGCCCCGCATATTGCGGAATTACCGGCGGAAAAAATTGATTCCACGTATAAACGCCTACGTTGGCAGGTGTTCGCAGGGATCTTCTTTGGTTATGCCGCTTACTATTTTGTTCGTGCAAACTTTGACTTAGCGCAACCAGGTTTAATTCAAGCCGGCCTTTATACTAAAGCAGAACTTGGTGTCATCGGTTCAGCGGCCGGTCTTGCCTACGGTTTATCAAAATTTGTGATGGCAGGGATGTCAGACCGTTCTAACCCGCGTGTATTCTTACCATTCGGTTTATTACTCTCCGGTTTATGTATGACCTTAATGGGCTTATTCCCATGGGCGACTTCCGGCATTGCAATTATGTGGGTGATGATCTTCTTAAACGGTTGGTTCCAAGGTATGGGTTGGCCTCCATGTGGCCGTACCATGGTTCACTGGTGGTCTAAATCCGAACGCGGTACTATCGTGTCAATTTGGAATACAGCGCACAATATCGGCGGTATGATGCCGGGTGCGATGGTATTATTGGCAAGTGCAATCTTCTTCAGTACTCACGGTATTGAAGCGCAAGCGAAAGACATCTGGCAACAATCTTTGTACTATCCTGGTATTGCTGCGATGATCTGCGCCATTCCGGTGTACTTCGTTATGCGCGATACTCCGCAATCTTGTGGTTTACCGTCCATCGAAAAATGGCGTAATGACTATCCTGATGACTATAACGAAAAAACTTATGAAAACGACTTAACTGCAAAAGAAATTTTCATTACTTATGTATTAAAAAACAAATTGTTATGGTACATCGCAATTGCTAACGTGTTCGTTTATTTAATCCGCTACGGCGTATTGAAATGGTCTCCGGTTTATTTAAGTGAAGTAAAACACTTCAATATCAAAGGTACCGCATGGGCATACACCATTTATGAATTAGCGGCGGTTCCCGGTACATTACTTTGTGGTTGGGTATCTGACCATTTATTCAAAGGAAAACGTGGTTTAACAGGTTTTATCTTTATGATCTTAACTACTGTAGCAGTGGCAGCATATTGGATGAATCCGGCTACACCTGAAGCTGAGTTAGCAAACTACAGCGCATGGTATGAAAACCCATATCAATTAACCGACTTCGTATTAATGACCCTAATCGGTTTCTTAATCTATGGTCCTGTAATGTTAATTGGTTTACATGCGCTTGAATTAGCGCCGAAAAAAGCAGCAGGTACTGCAGCAGGCTTCACCGGTTTATTCGGTTACTTAGGTGGTACCGTATCTGCATCAGCGGTTATCGGTTGGGCTGCACAACACTACGGTTGGGACGGCGGTTTCTACGTCATGATCGGCGGTGGTATTTTAGCTATTATCTTACTCTTCATCGTAATGATTGAAGAAGGTAAACATAAAGCAAAAATTGGCGATACCTACGGTAAATAAGGAATCGGTTTAGTGGCGGCAAGCAAAAGCTTGCCGCTTTTTTTTTGTATCAATGCCTTGTTGCAACAGAGTGAACTTCGTTTTAAGCACCGCATTGAAAACAACATTTTAAATAATATCTCGCCGGTTTTTCTTATGATGCACGATTAAGGTGATATCGCATCGAACGAAATCATTTTCTGTTCATCAAAAAGTTCATTGAAATTCAGACCAAATACCGCTTCGTATTTCTAGAAAGACTTATGCAAAATCAACCCGCCAACACGCTTTATCATAAAGCCATTATTTTTATGATTTCCGCGTATTTCAGTATTACTCTGATGAACGCGTTCGTCAAAATTGCCTCTTCCACGATGCCGGCTAGCGAAACTTTGTTTTCGCGTTTTTTGCTCGGCTTACTGTTTTTATTGCCGTTTATGATTAAAGATCGCGATTTCAAAGTGGAAATCCGCCAATGGAAATTTCTGTTATTGCGCAACTTGGCGGGGGTGGCAAGTATGTTGCTTAACTTTTATATCGTCGCATTCTTACCGCTCTCGATTAGCGTATTGTTAATTAACACTTCAACACTGTTTATCCCGCTCTTACTG
The DNA here is from genome assembly GCF_041734645.1 of Aggregatibacter sp. HMT-949. Classification (NCBI taxonomy): domain Bacteria; kingdom Pseudomonadati; phylum Pseudomonadota; class Gammaproteobacteria; order Pasteurellales; family Pasteurellaceae; genus Aggregatibacter; species Aggregatibacter sp. HMT-949. Next base: position 116,809 of record NZ_CP162010.1, read on the forward strand.
CTATTCTTTCGCCAAAAAACACCGCTTAATGTGCTGGCTTGCAGCTTAATCGGCTTTTTCGGCGTATCAATGATCTTACTCGCTAATCATAACGGCAGCGTCGAGCCGTTTTACGTGTTTGTCGGCTTAGGCGGTGCGGTGCTCTCAGCAATGGCATTCATCAGCCTACAAGAACTTAATAAGCACAATTCACCGAAAAACATCGTATTTTATTTTCACTTAATCGGTACTTTACTTTTGCCGATATTTTTCATTCACCAATGGAAAATGCCTGACTTACGCGAATTCGGCCTACTGCTATTAATCGGCGGCTTTGGCTTAATTTTTCAACTGTTATTAACCCGCGCTTTCCGACATGCGCCGGCGAATGTTATCACGCCCTTTGCCTTTACCGGCGTAATTTTCTCAAGTGTGTTTGATTGGTTACTGTGGGATAACGCGCCAACCCTTTCTTTTTGGTTTGGCGCTGTGGTGATTATTGCATCGGTGACGCTACTGGCTCGAATGCGGTCCTCAAAATGAGGTTTAGCTGTTCATACGAAGATGGCGATTGGATTTATCCAAAATACCTTTTTTCTTCAACTCGCGGCTAATACGGATTGCGGTTTCCGTTTCACAACCACAGAATTCCGCCACTTCGCGATACGTCCAAGGATAATCGGGATAACTTTCCGTTAGATTAGCGATGGCCTCCGCTACACGATCGTAACTGCGTTTATGGGCAGTTTTGGTTAAACGATGCTCGGCATCATATAATTCGCCGGCTAACTGTTTAATCAAATATTGGGAAAATTGAGAATTATCCGCAATAAAACGCGCTTGCGATGTAGGTTGAATACGCGTAACAACTGCTTCTTGCAATACGCGGGCGCTGCAGTGATAGGTTGTATCGCTAAATAACGTACGAAAGCCAAAATATTGCTTCGCGTGATACAGGCGAATAAGTGTTTCTTTGCCGTTCTCAAGCCCATGATAAAGACCGACTAGGCCGCTTTGAAGAAAATAAAAAACCTGAGTGCGTTCGCCTTGAGAATAAATAACACTATTTCGTTCAAGGGTTTTACTTTCCGAAACGAGGCAGTGTGTTAATTGCTGAGGTAAATAAAGCATAATACAATCCTTCTGATGTCATTTGCTTTACTATACAAATTCAATTGGTAATCTGCCACGGGCAAGATGTAAAAGTGTTAACTTCGTAACAAAATAACATTTATTAAATAAATATTGATTTAATAAAAAATATTTCACTCTAGGTAAAAATAAAATTTACTGATTTAAATTATCCTAAGGCAATATAACGATCGATTGAAATCTTCGCTCACTTGAGATGTTGATGATTCAAAACAGGCTTTATCTATATGAATACGGACGGGAAATTCAGTAATTCTGTTTATCTCAATCGTCGAATGGACTAAAGCGAAGGCACGCCTCATCAGGTTTCAATGCGGTGCTGGTGGCGAAGGTCAATGACGGGCCAATAAAAAGGCCAAGCTCCGTAGAATAAGGAACTCGGCCCTTTAATTAAATCCGTCTATCAATTGTTTTTAGCCAAGCGAGGCTATTTGCCGTCCCAAGCTTGAATCGCATCCAAACGCGCTTTGATTTTATCCTGTGTATCGCCTTTGAAGTAATCTTTTTTCAAACCACCTTCCCAGCCGCCATAATTCGCATTAGGTAATACGATATAAGTTTTGCCGAATTTCGCTTGGTTTTTTGCTGCGAAATCACGGCGTTCCGCATTTAATTTGCCATACACTGCATCACCAAAATCATCTAAATTATCGCCCACATAAAGCACGATTTCGTAACCTTGTTTTTCGATCTCGGCAAAACGCGCCGCTTTGGCAGATTTGTCTTTTTTCAGGTAAAGCGCCGACTCATCTACACCGTTGAAGCCTAAGCGTTTCATATCATCGATGGTACCGGCTTTTTCTGTGCTGTCTTTACGGTTAGTGACGTAGAACACTTTACCTTTGTGGGAATTGACATAATTGTTAAATTCCACCGCACCCGGCACCGCGCGAGACTGACGTGCATCAACCCAACGGGTCCAGTCTTGGCCGTCGAAAGGCTTATTATTTTTAACTTGCCAACCCGCATAAGGGCTGTTGTCTAACATCGTTTCGTCTAAATCCACAACCACAGCCTTTTTCTTACCTTTTGTTACTTTGGCATGATCAAAGGCCACTTTGGCCGCATTGTAGGCTTGATACGCTAACGCTTGATATTCACCGGAATCTTGCATCCAGTTTAAACCGAGCACGGCTTGCTGTTGTAATTGCATATTGGCATGCTCTTGCGGATCCATTTTGTGTGCGCAACCCGCTAAAACAAAGACAGAAATCGCTGTCAAGGCAGTCAATTTTAACGTTTTTTTCATGGTGTTTTCCTCTATCGAAACAAAATAAAACGCAAAAAGTATAACAAGACATTTTGTCGCTTTTCTAGTTTTTTGCCGAAATTTTTCGGCATTATTCGTTAATTTCACTAGATTTGTGATTAAGATCACAATCAGTCAAATTTGACTAAAAAACTCGTGAAAATCAACCGTACTTTTCCATCGCCTTTCATACCGTTTCAAGCTAAACTATAGACACTTTTAAGTTATACCGAGTAAATTATGCGATTATTTACAGCAATATTAATTGGAATTCTCGCGCTATTTCAATATGATTTTTGGTTCGGCAAAAACGGTTATTTAGATTATAAAGAAGTCGCTGCCAAAATTATCGAAAATAAAACTGAAAATGAAAGACTTATGCAACGAAATCAAATGGTTTCGGCAGAAATTCAAGGGTTGACTAAAGGGTTTGAGTCCATCGAAGAGCGCGCCAGAATGCAGTATGACATGGTGAAGGAGCACGAAATTTTCTATCACATTGTAAAAGAGCACAAATAATGTCTCGAAAAATCATCGCTATTATTCCGGCCGCTGGCGTGGGATCTCGTATGCAAGCCGATAAACCTAAGCAATATTTAACGATTCTAGGCAAAACCGTTTTGCAACACACGTTAGAGATTATGCTTTCCCATCCTGCGATTTCTCGTGTGATTGTAGCGCTCGGCAAAAACGATCCTTACGCGGCTGAACTTGCTGTACTTTTTCACCCGAAAATTCAACTTGTAGAAGGGGGCGCAACGCGTGCAGAGTCCGTTTTAAGCGCCTTGAATGCGGTGTCGGAAGAGCATGTTTGGGCGCTTGTGCACGATGCGGCAAGACCTTGTTTAACAACACCGGATTTGGATAAGCTGTTGGCAACGACGGATGAAAACGGTGCCATTTTAGCGGTTCCGGTAACAGATACTGTTAAACGTGCAAATATCGCTGGCAATATTATTGCGACGGAAGATCGTTCACAACTTTGGCAAGCGCAAACGCCACAATTTTTTCCGCTGGATTTACTGAAAAACGCCCTAAATACAGGGGTGCGACAAAGACTCACCATTACTGACGAAGCATCAGCCATGGAATTTGCCGGATTTCAACCACATTTAGTGATGGGACGACGCGATAATATCAAGATCACAAGACCGGAAGATTTGGCTTTAGCGGAGTTTTACTTAACAAGGAAAATATTATGATAAGAATCGGACACGGCTTTGATGTTCACGCATTTGGTGAAGATCGTCCGCTCATCATCGGTGGCGTAGAAGTGCCTTACCATACTGGGTTTATTGCCCACTCCGATGGTGATGTCGCATTGCATGCCTTAACGGATGCATTGTTGGGCGCGGCGGCATTGGGAGATATCGGTAAACTGTTTCCGGATACGGATATGCGATACAAAAACGTGGATAGCCGAGAGCTACTTCGTGAAGCATTTCGTCAAGTGCGGGCCAAAGGTTATAAAGTGGGGAATATAGATGTAACGATTATTGCACAAGCGCCGAAAATGCGTTCGCACATTGATGATATGCGTGGCGTCATTGCAACGGATTTACAATGCGATATTGAATCGGTAAATATAAAAGCAACAACAACAGAAAAGTTAGGTTTTACCGGAAGAAGTGAGGGGATTGCCTGTGAAGCTGTTGCACTTCTTATAAAACAATGAAAACGAGAAATTATGTAGTTGTTGCACAAGGCCTAAATGACCTCACAAAATAGCACCGCATTGAAACGACTTTCAATGCGGTGCTATTTTTATAATGCAAATTCATATTTCGTTCGAATGGTTTTGTATTTGCTACATAATGCCATAAAAACGCATAAAAACGATTTCTACATGAATAAATTGAACTATTATTCTGTAATTATTCCTGTTTTGGCTACTATATTGATTTATTTTAGGTAAACAAAAAGGCGACTCTTTCAAGTCGCCTTTTTAGTTAATTTATCAAATAATTATTTGATGATTTTCGCAACCACGCCGGCGCCTACTGTGCGACCACCTTCACGGATAGCGAAACGTAAACCTTGGTCCATCGCGATTGGGTGGATTAAGGATACAGTCATTTTGATGTTATCGCCAGGCATAACCATTTCCACACCTTCAGGTAACTCGATAGTACCGGTTACGTCAGTGGTACGGAAATAGAATTGTGGACGGTAACCTTTGAAGAATGGAGTATGACGACCACCTTCTTCCTTAGATAATACGTACACTTCAGATTCGAAATCAGTGTGCGGAGTGATTGAACCCGGTTTTGCCAATACTTGACCACGTTCGATTTCTTCACGTTTTGTACCACGTAATAATGCACCGATATTTTCACCTGCACGACCTTCGTCAAGTAATTTACGGAACATTTCAACACCGGTTACGGTTGTTTTCGCAGTTGGTTTGATACCTACGATTTCAACTTCATCACCGGTACGAATAATACCGCGCTCTACACGACCTGTTACTACAGTACCACGACCGGAGATAGAGAACACGTCTTCAATTGGAAGAAGGAACGGTTGGTCGATAGCACGTTCAGGTTCTGGGATATAAGTATCTAAGTGGCTTGCTAATTCAAGGATTTTTTCTTCCCATTCAGCAACACCGTTTAATGCTTGTAGTGCAGAACCACGTACGATTGGAGTATCGTCACCCGGGAAGTCATATTGAGAAAGAAGTTCACGAACTTCCATTTCAACTAATTCTAATAACTCTTCATCATCTACCATGTCGCATTTGTTTAAGAATACGATGATGTACGGAACACCTACTTGGCGACCTAATAAGATGTGTTCACGAGTTTGTGGCATAGGACCATCAGTTGCTGCTACTACAAGAATAGCACCATCCATTTGCGCCGCACCGGTAATCATGTTTTTAACATAGTCGGCGTGTCCCGGACAGTCTACGTGTGCGTAGTGACGAGTTGGGGTGTCATATTCTACGTGGGATGTGTTAATGGTGATACCACGCGCTTTTTCTTCAGGCGCATTATCAATTTGGTCGAATGCACGAGCTGCACCACCATAGTGTTTTGCCAATACAGTAGTGATTGCTGCTGTTAAAGTTGTTTTACCGTGGTCAACGTGGCCGATTGTACCCACGTTAACGTGCGGTTTTGTACGTTCAAATTTTTCTTTAGACATTTAAAGAGATCCTCTAAATAGACACGGTTATCGATGGGTAAATTAAACCACATTAACCAATAAAATTTTTTGATTTTAATATAAAAGGAAGAGAATTTTTGAGGCTGGTGCTGATAGGCGGATTTGAACCGCCGACCTCACCCTTACCAAGGGTGCGCTCTACCAACTGAGCTATATCAGCGTTTGTGGAGCGGGCAGCGGGAATCGAACCCGCATCATTAGCTTGGAAGGCTAAGGTAATAGCCATTATACGATGCCCGCAAGTCCTAAATTCGTCTGTCCCATCAGATTCATCTAAAAGATGGTGGAGGGAGAAGGATTCGAACCTTCGAAGGCTGAGCCAACAGATTTACAGTCTGCCCCCTTTGGCCGCTCGGGAACCCCTCCACACTAAATGAATACTTAATTTACGTAAGAATGGTGCCGACTATCGGAATCGAACTGATGACCTACTGATTACAAGTCAGTTGCTCTACCTACTGAGCTAAGTCGGCGTCGTAAATAAGTGAGGCGTATTATATGTAAAAAAGTTTAGCTGACAAGTCTTTTTTCTAAAAAAAACTGTTTTTTTCGTTATTCGCCTAATTTACAAGCAAAATCATTATTTTTGAGTTGTTATTTTCGACAAATATTAAGAAAAACAATGCACGGCTGCCCTTTATAAGGTATATTTTTCCCCTAACGATTTTCAGTAATTCACCTAATCAAACGTGGTATTCTCAAACCAACTCACTCCATTTTTAAGCTTTAGCCGTGAACAATGGGCGGACTTAAGAAAATCGGTGCCGTTAAAACTCACCGAACAAGATCTCAAGCCTTTATTAGGCTTTAACGAAGCGCTCTCGCTAAATGAAGTGAGTACAATCTATTTACCTCTCACTCGTTTGATTAATTATTACATTGAAGAAAATCTCCGTCGCCAAACGGTACTCAATCGTTTTCTTGGCGTACAAAATCCGAAAGTTCCTTATATTATCGGCATCGCCGGCAGTGTTGCGGTAGGTAAAAGCACTTCGGCGAGGATTTTGCAATCGTTGCTCTCGCATTGGCCGAATGAACGAAAAGTCGATCTTATTACCACCGACGGTTTCCTCCATCCGTTGCAAAAACTTAAGCAAGATAATTTACTGCACAAGAAAGGTTTTCCTGTTTCTTATGACACGGCAAAATTAATTCGCTTTTTGGCTGAAATCAAATCCGGCAAAGAAAAAGTGCAAGCGCCGATTTATTCCCATTTAACCTACGATATCGTTCCGCACGAATTTACCGAGATCAAGCAGCCCGATATTCTGATTCTAGAGGGGCTGAATGTGTTACAAACCGCGGGTAATAACAGCAATCAAACCTTTGTTTCCGATTTTGTGGATTTTTCCATTTATGTGGATGCGCAAGAGGTGTTGTTAAAAGAATGGTATATCAAACGCTTCTTGAAATTTCGCCAAAGCGCCTTTAGCGATCCAAATTCCTACTTCAAACATTACGCCAAACTGTCTGAACAAGAAGCGATTGCCACAGCCGCTAGTATTTGGGAAAACATTAACGGCCTGAATTTGCGCGAAAATATCTTGCCGACGCGCGAACGTGCCGATTTGATTTTAACCAAAGGCGCCGACCACGCCGTTGAATTGATTAAATTGCGCAAGTAAAGCGGTCGCTTTCGTTATTTCTTTATCATGGATTTCATTCCGGTCGTTTACGGCCTGACCGTACGGCACCGCATTCGATTGTTTGAGATGAAAATGCACTTCTTGTCGCCGAATGCTTTGGTGCGCTTCCAATGCGGTGCTGAAAAGCAACTTGAACGATAGCGCCGTTATATCGTTACGATGTTAACCAGAATGTCACCGGGCCGTCATTGGTCAGACTGACTTGCATATCAGCGGCGAAACGGCCGTTCGCCACGCGAATTTTTTTTGCGCATCGTTGCGAAAAGTAGTCGTATAATTCGTTGGCAAGAGCCGGTGCCGCGCCTTTTGAAAAGCTCGGGCGCAAGCCTTTTTGCGTATCGGCGGCCAGCGTAAATTGCGATACGACCAGTAATTCACCGCCCGCTTGTTGTACATTAAGATTCATCTTATTGTGTTCATCGCCGAAAATACGGTAATTCAACACTTTTTCCGCTAATTTATCCGCTTTTGTATAATTATCTTCTTTTTCTACACCGAGTAATACCAACAAGCCTTTGCCGATTTGTCCGACGATTTCACCGTCAATTTCCACTTTGGCTTGGGTCACGCGCTGAATTAATGCAATCATATTGTTTCTCTATATTCGTTTGATTTTCCAAGTGTATTTTTCCCGGTTTCGTTTCTGCCAGTACAGCCGCCAGTTGTGCGCCGAGCAACACGAACATCCAGCTTAGTTGAATCCATAACAACATAATTGGTAAGGTCGCCATGGCGCCGTAAATCAATTGATAGGACGGAAACGTCGCGATATACCAAGCAAACGCCTGTTTGCCTAAAGTGAAAAACAGCGCTGCAATCAAGGCGCCGGCAGCGGAATGTTTGATGCTGACTTTTTTATTCGGCACCACCATATAAATCACGGTGAAAATAAACCAAGTAGACAAAAACGGCACCAAACCGAGCAACTTCAGGCCGAAGGATAAATGTTCGGCGCTTGTAAGCATCGCCTTCACATACGCGCTCGCCGCAATGCTGGCACCGATAAGCAAAGGGCCAAGGGTTAAAATCAGCCAGTAAATGGCGAATGAGGTAAAAATCGGGCGACTGTCGGTGCCTTGCCAAATGCCATTGAGCGTACGATCGATAGAATTCATCAACATTAATGCCACAGCGATGAGACTTACGATACCCACCGCACTCATTTTTTTAGAATTGTTCACAAATTCATCGATATATCGCCCGACCACATCGCCGGCGGAAGGTGCAAAATTGGCGAAAATAAATTCTTTCAGTGCATCGGTCACTTCGTTAAACACCGGAAAGGCAGAAAAAATGGAAAATACCACCATAATCAATGGCACAATGGCCAACATGGTGCTGTAAGTAAGCGCACCGGCGGCTTGCGAGAGTTTGTTTTGTTTGAAGCGCAAGTAAAAACGTTGTAAAAACGAACTTAATTTCATAACCATGCCCCGCAACAATGTTTGAATTTTTTGCGAGAACCGCAAATGCAAGGTTGTTTCATTGTCGGTAGCGTTACGGTGGGATCCACAAAGTACCAACGTTCATTCATTTTCACAAAAATCGAACGTTCATGATGCGATTGTTCGCCCTCTTTTCCTCCTTTAACTTCTTTAAAAAGGGCGTTAAATTCCACTGCGCAATGACTTTTTGTTAAGGCTTCCGTGCGCAAAATTTGTAGGCCGAGCCATTGTGTCGTCTCCGCCCAATTTTTCAACGCCGCAATGTCGAGCAAAGTTTGTTGGGCGGGCACGGTAGTTTCTACAATATAAGAAATATTTTTCAGCGCGTAGGCGCAATAACGGGAGCGCATCAGTTGCTCGCCGGTTGTAGGTTGCGCTTGATGCGTATGAAATAAGCCACAACAAGTGCGGTAATCCTTGCCTGATTGACAAGGGCAAAGGGAGCTAAAAAATTCGCTCGAATTAGGCCGCATTTTTAATTTCCTGAATTTTGCTTAATTGTGAATTTAATGAACGTTTAAATGCCGGCGCCAATTCCTCGACGGCAAGGGCTTGTTCCAATTCTTCCGTAGTCGGTTTGCCTGACAACAAGCCATTCAAATGACGAATGGTCAATTGCGGATAAGGACGACATTGCAAAATCATTTCGTCGCCTTTCGTGATTTCGCCCGTTTCAATTACACGCACATACCAACCCGTCCAACCGGACTGATGCACGATTTTTTGAGTGTTTTCATTTTCGGTATTTTTCGATAAGCGCTCACAAGGCTTACGCGGTTGCGACACTTCCAATACGGCCGAACCGATTTTAAAGCGATCGCCCACGCACACGGAATCCTCGTCAAAGCCCGACACCACAAAATTTTCTCCGTAAATTGCCGTGCCGTGGTAAGTAAAATTTTCGCCAAGCAATTCGTTTAATGCGGAAAAAGATACATCAGACATAAAAAATAGCGCTTTGTCCGGCCCACCGTGGTGCTTTTTTAAGCCCACATCATTGCCGACCGCGCCACACTCATGGATCAGCACCGCATTGACCGGCCGTTTGCGAATCGCACTTTCATACATCGAACCGTCCGCAAAAGTGAGTTGCTCGACTTCCCCAATTTTTATCATCAAAATTTTTGCTTTGGACATTTCAAACTCCTAATAAAACGTACGGAATTATACCCGAAAACCTCTTATTTTTGACCGTAATTGGTTTTTTCCTTATTATTCCTTACGCCAAAAAACACAAATAGCAAGGAACATTTATGCAATACGATCTTGCCCGTAACGAACTGGGGCACACGCTCGGAATTACCGCCAAAATGGCTAACCGTCACGGCTTAATCGCCGGTGCCACCGGCACCGGTAAAACCGTCACCTTACGTAAAATGGCGGAAGCTTTCAGTGATGACGGCGTACCGGTATTTTTAGTGGATGTGAAAGGCGACCTTTCCGGCTTGGTACGACCGGGTACCATGCAAGGTAAAATCGCCGAACGCATCGAACAATTCAATTTAGGTGGCGAAAGCTATTTAAGCGGTTATCCCGTATCGTTCTGGGATGTATTCGGCGAAAGTGGCATTCCGCTACGCACCACCATTTCCGAAATGGGGCCATTGTTACTTTCCCGTTTATTAAATTTAAATGCCACTCAAGAAGGCTTGCTCAACCTTGTATTCCGCGTTGCCGATGACAAAGGTTTATTGCTTATTGACTTAAAAGATTTGCGCGCCATGTTGAAGTATGTGGCGGAAAATGCCAAAGCTTTCCAAGTGGAATACGGCAATGTGTCCGCCGCCAGCGTGGGTGCCATTCAACGCGCTTTATTAACGCTGGAAAATGAAGGTGCGGCAAATTTATTCGGTGAACCGGCACTGAATCTGGAAGATTGGTTACAAACCCGTGACGGCCGCGGCATCATTAATGTGCTTAATTCGGAAAAATTAATTAACTCTCCGCGCATGTACAGCGCGTTCTTGCTTTGGTTAATGGCGGAATTATTTGAACAACTACCGGAAGTAGGCGATCCCGACAAACCGAAATTCGTGATGTTCTTCGATGAAGCCCATTTGCTGTTTGACGGTGCGCCAAGCGTATTGGTAGATAAAGTGGAACAGGTTGTGCGCTTAATTCGTTCCAAAGGCGTGGGCATTTATTTCGTCACGCAAAATCCGCTGGATTTGCCGGATACCGTGCTCGGCCAGCTTGGCAACCGTGTGCAGCACGCTTTACGCGCTTTTACGCCGCGCGATCAAAAAGCGGTGAAATCAGCGGCGGATACGTTCCGTTCCAATCCTAAAGTGAATGTGATGGAAGCCATTTCCACCCTTGGCGTGGGGCAGGCGCTGGTTTCTTTCTTAGATGAAAAAGGCATGCCGACACCGGTCGAAATTGCCTCTATTTTTCCGCCAAAAAGCCAATTGGCGCCGATTAGCGTCGAACAGCGCGCCGCTTGGGTGAAAGACGACGATTTGTACGCGTTCTATAAAGATTATGTGGATAACGAATCGGCATTTGAAGTGTTAAACACACAGGCGGATTTAACTGCCGAGCAACAAAAACAGGCGCAAGAAGACAACGGTCTTTTCGGCAGCCTCAGCCGTATACTTTTCGGTCCGCAAAAACGCGGCGAAAAACTTAGCCCTACGGAACAAATAGTGAACAGCGTGGCAAAATCGGTAGGGCGCAACATTCGTAATGAGGTAACAAAGCAGATTATGCGGGGAATTTTAGGTGCCCTGAAAAAGTAGGCATCGCTTCATTGGGTTTCGTCCGACGGCATTGTTGTTCTAAAAATTTCATTCTCGTTCAGGCAATTTACACAGTAGATTTATCGGCGCGTGATTTAAGCGTGCCTTCTGGCACCGCATTGAACCCTTGTCAGATAAGGCTCCAATGCGGTGCTAAATAAGAGGTTCACCCAAACGCAAAAAAGGAGCGGCGGTTTAGTCGGAGGCGCTTTCCTTTGCTACTTTCTTTTGTGTGAGCAAAAGAAAAGACTACGATCTCAAACAAAACGACAATAGGGAGACGACTATGTCAGATGTATTCCACCTTAATCTCACCAAATCTCAACTCAAAGGAGCTACACTCGCTATTGTGCCGGGCGATCCGGCGCGTAGCGAACGCATCGCGAAACGACTTGATAATCCCGAATTTCTTGCCAGCACGCGTGAATTTACCTCTTGGCTGGGGTATTTGAACGGACAGGCGGTCGTCGTGTGTTCCACCGGTATCGGCGGGCCGTCTACTTCCATTTGCGTGGAGGAGTTGGCGCAACTTGGCGTGCGTACGTTCTTGCGTATTGGTACCACCGGTGCGATTCAGCCGCATATTAATGTGGGCGATATTTTGATTACCACCGGGGCGGTACGTTTAGATGGTGCAAGTCGCCATTTTGCGCCGATCGAATATCCGGCGGTGGCGAATTTTGAATGCACTACGGCGCTGTTCAATGCGGTGCTGGAAAAGGGCTCAAGCCTTTTGTCGGTATTACGGCATCTTCCGATACTTTCTATCCGGGCCAAGAACGTTACGATACTTATAGCGGCAAAGTTTATCGCGATTACCAAGGCCTACTTAAACAATGGCAAGAACTGAATGTGATGAACTATGAAATGGAATCGGCGACGTTGTTCACAATGTGTAATGCGCTCGGTTTGCGCGCGGGCATGGTGGCGGGCGTGATTGTCAACCGCACTCAACAAGAAATACCGAATGAATCAACGATGAAAGAGACGGAAGAAAAAGCGGTTTCCGTCGTGGTCGAGGCGGCGAGAAAATTGCTCTCATAATTGAAAAGACGAAATTATGTAGCAAGTGCACAAACCGTTTAAATTAAGCATAAACGATAGCACCGCATTGAAAGCGGCTCCAATGCGGTGCTATTTGGTAGGGGTAATTTCAACATTTGTAACTGCGATATAATTTCGGGGAAAGGCGTTCTTAACCGTTTAAAAACGCCTAATATTTGGCTTTATCGGAAAATTTAATAGCTTATGAAAACTGTAAAAATACTCCTATCTTGCTTTTGTTGCATTCTGGCAACCGCCTGTGAAAGTCCGCGCCACCCGCTTCCCGAACCTTATGTGGCTGTTAAGGGGCAACCTTATTATTGGGAAATTGATGGAGATCGTGTTTTTAATTGCTTCATCCTTAGCTCAACAAAGGGGCATGGATACCAAACCAGAAATGATCCGTGCCGATTTACGCATGACGGTAATTTCAACGCAACTGATTTGAAAGGCGTCGGCTTTTTATTAGACGGCGCGGTTATCATGGAATCCTCTGTGCCGTTGTGGGGACCTTTCGGCCCGTTTTCTTCATATGATAAAAGAATCGACTTTCCCGTCGTTATTCGAGTAGTCGAACAAGATGATCCTATATTGAAGAAATGTAGCCGAGTGGATTACCGACAAGTGAAAGCAGGCTACGATTATCCGAAAAACGCTGTGGCTTACGATTGCAGTAAAAATCGCCGCTAATTTTCGCCCGCGCTATCGTAAGCTCAAAACAGGCTCAAAATTCACCGCACATTATGCATTGTTTCTCGCATATTCCGCGGCTTCAGCAATGAGTTCTTCGGTTGGTCTTTTGCCGGTGTAAAGTTCAAATTGTTCGACCGCTTGTAAGACGATAACTTCCGCACCGGAGATCGTTTGTTTTCCTAAGGCTCGGGCAGTTTTAATTAGTGGGGTGTCAGCGGGCAGGGCAACCACGTCGAAAGCGGTTTTCGCTTGGCGGATCATGGCTTCGGGGAAAGCAAGTTCAAATTCATCTTTGCCACCCTGCATGCCGATTGGTGTAACGTTAATCAGAATATCGGCGGTTTGATTGACGAGGGTGTTGATGTAATCGTAGTTGTAAAGCGCGCTCAAGTGTTTACCGGTTTTTTCATTGCGGGCGAAGATTTTGACTTTTTCAAAACCGGAATTTTTAAATGCCGCCGCCACCGCCTTCGCCATGCCACCGCTGCCTTGTATGATTACAGAAGCGTTTTGATCGAGTTGATATTTTTCAATAAGTTTAACGATGGCGATGTAATCAGTATTATAGGAGCGTAAAAATCCATTGTCGTTGACGATGGTGTTGACGGATTCGATAGCTTGGGCAGAGGCGGAGATTTCGTCTAAAAACGGCATGCAACTTTCTTTGAACGGCATGGACACGGCACAACCACGAATCCCTAACGCCCGCACGCCTTTCACTGCATGTTCGATATCGTCGGTAGTGAAGGCTTTATAAATGAAATTTAAGCCGAGTTTTTGGTAAAGATAGTTGTGAAATCGCGTGCCGAAATTACCGGGACGACCGGACAGAGAGATGCAGAGTCGGGTGTCTTTGTTGAGCATTTTATTTCCTTAGATATTTAAATTTATTCCATCATCAATAAAATATTGATTCATATCGAATGCCGGTTTGGCGCCTTTGTCTTGTCCTACAACACGGGCGGGGACACCGGCAGCGGTGGCGTGTTCGAGAACCGATTGGAGTACTACGGAATTGGCGCCGATTTTGGCGTATTTGCCCACTTCGATATTGCCAAGAATTTTAGCGCCGGCGCCGATCATCACGCCTTCACGTACTTTTGGATGACGATCGCCGGATTCTTTGCCGGTACCGCCCAAGGTGACACCTTGTAAAATTGATACATCATTTTCAATTACCGAGGTTTCGCCTACCACGATACCGGTGGCGTGATCGAACATAATGCCGTGGCCGATTTTAGCGGCGGGATGAATGTCCACATCAAAAGCAACAGAAATTTGATTTTGCAAATACAGGGCAAGGGCTTTTCGATTTTGTTGCCATAAATAATGGGTGATGCGATAGCTTTGAATCGCATGAAAACCTTTTAAATACAATAACGGTGTTGACCACAATTCCACCGCCGGGTCACGCTGGCGCACCGCGCGAATATCATAGGCGGCGCAATCGATAATTTTCGGATCAGCGCTATAGGCTTCCTCGATAATCTCACGTAAAGAAATCGCCGGCATAATCGGATTGGCAAGTTTGTTGGCGAGCAAGTAACTTAAAGCGCTACCAAGATTTTGATGTTTTAAAATAGTCGAGTGAAAAAAGCTGGCGAGCATCGGCTCGCACTCCGCTAATGCTTTTGCTTCTTGACGAATATGTCGCCATACTTCTAACGTCATTTTTTCTCCTTATTCGCCTTTACGTTCGCGTCCGAGCAAACTTAATGCGACCTCTTGTGCGTTTTTGCCACAAAAGAGCATTTGATAAATTTGCTCCGTAATCGGCATTTCGACACCTTGCCGTTGTGCCAGTAAATAGGCTTCTTTGGTATTGTAAAAGCCCTCGACAACTTGCCCGATGTTTGACATCGCTGTTTGCGTATCCAATCCTTCGCCCAACATTAAGCCGAAACGACGGTTACGCGATTGGTTGTCGGTGCAAGTCAATACCAAATCGCCCAAGCCGGACATTCCCATAAAGGTATTCGGATTCGCGCCGAGCGACACGCCCAAGCGAGTGATTTCTGCGATGCCGCGCGTAATCAATGCGGTGCGCGCATTGGCACCAAAGCCTATGCCATCGGAAATACCGGC
Source organism: Aggregatibacter sp. HMT-949 (assembly GCF_041734645.1). Lineage (NCBI taxonomy): Bacteria > Pseudomonadati > Pseudomonadota > Gammaproteobacteria > Pasteurellales > Pasteurellaceae > Aggregatibacter > Aggregatibacter sp. HMT-949. The sequence goes on from NZ_CP162010.1 coordinate 132,011, forward strand.
GCCGATCGCAATTACGTTTTTAATAGCGCCGCCAAGTTGCACGCCGATCATATCTTGGTTCACATACACGCGGAAATGCTTACTGCAGTGAATGCGCGCTTGAAATTCCAGCGCAAACGACGCATTGTTCGATGCTAAAGTAATCGCAGTTGGCAAACCCTGCGCCAGTTCTTTGGCAAAAGTCGGGCCGGAAAGCACGGCTAGCGGATATTGCGTACCGAGCTGTTCTTCCGCCACCGTTTGCAGTAATCGTCCGCTGTCACGTTCTAAGCCTTTGGTTGCCCAAATTAAACGATGATGCGGCTGTAGATGTGGTCTAATTTTCTCAAGAATTTCATTAAACGCGTGGCTTGGTACGACGATTAAAATATCTTGCGAACGGTTTAGCGCTTGCGCCAGATCGCTTTCAAGGTGTAATTCGTCGGGAAACGGAATATCCGGTAGAAAGCGGCGATTTTGTTTTTCCGCTCGCATTTGTTCAATGTGTGCCGGATTATGTCCCCATAGATAAGCAGGCGAACCGTTACGTGAAAAAGATATCGCCAATGCGGTGCCGTAGGAGCCCGCGCCAAGGATGGTGACGGGAGATTGAATTGGCATGATTTCTCCTCAAAAATAAAGGGCAGATCAAAGATCTGCCCAGTTTGTCGAGAATTAATGTTGCATTTCTTTCGTTTCTTCGGCAGGCGCGTTTTCAGCTTCTTGCTGGCGAGTCATATACTCAATGAATAGCGCATCAAAGTTTACCGGGGAAAGATTTAATGCCGGGAAGGTTCCGCGATTTACTAAACTCGACACTAATTCGCGTGCGTAAGGGAACAGTATGTTTGGACACTGCGAGGTTAGGCAATGCGCCATTTGTACATCTTCCAAGCCGCTGATGGTAAACACGCCCGCTTGTTTGATTTCACAAATAAAAGCGAGATCACCGGATTCTTCCATGGTCGTTTCCACGGTCACGTGTAAGGTGACTTCATATAAATCATCGCCTAATTGTACGGTCTCGGTGTTTAAATCAAAGCCCAATTTAGGTTTCCATTCTTGGTGGAAAATATGCGGAAGATTCGGCGCTTCGAAAGACACATCTTTCACGTAAATACGTTGAATTTGAAATACCGCTTGGGATTCTTCGGCGGCGACTTCAGGTTGTGGGTTTTGTTGTGACATAGTGTTAATCCTTATTTATGTTTTTTAACGATCGGTAAATTTGCGCCTGTCCAAGCCGAGATACCTTCTTTTAATACGTAAACTTTGTTAAATCCTTGTTTACTTAATAATGCGGCGGACGTCGATGCGTTCACACCGCTCGCATCCACTAAAATCAGTGCTTTTTCTTTGTGTTGCTCGATTTTTCCGAGGTTGGCGTTTTTGATGTCGCTCGGAAGTAGGTTGACGCTATTAATAATATGGCCGCGTTGGAATTCGTCCAATGTACGCAAATCCACCACCAAGGCGTCTTCGTTATTAATTAAACGAATTGCTTCGGAATATTGAACGGTTTTGAATTTTTCGGTGGCGGATTTGAAATAGGCGTAAATTACCATGGCGAAAATCGCAACCCAAGAAACAGTCAGTAGGGTGTGTTTATGTGCAAATTCGATTGCGTCTGGCAGAAATTCTTGCATTGTCGTCTCAATAATTTAAGTTGATTAATGTTCGGCTGAAAGAAGGCTTAAGTATAACCGTACTTGAGCTATCTTTCAAAAAAATTCTTATCGGTGATGAGGTGAATAAAGAAGAAAACGGCTTTTCCTCCAACGCCTCGGCGAGATCCTCTGTGAGCACCGCATTGGGGCCTTGAAAACCGTTATAGAATCTTGTGGGAAGCGCATTTTATCCCGTAAGTGCAATCAATCATAATTTTAACGATAACACAGATTATTTCGCGGATATTTATTGATCTAGGTTATAGATTTGCAAATTTTTTATTGCTAGTATGGCCACGATTTAACATTTGATAATAACTGGAGAAAATTATGATTTGGGTTCAACTTTTAGTCGTCCTGCTTTTTATTTACCTTGGCGCCAGATTAGGCGGTATCGGTATCGGTTTTATGGGCGGTATGGGCGTTGTAGCGCTTTCCCTCCTCGGTTTAAAACCGGGGGCGATTCCGTTTGACGTGATTTCCGTGATTATGTCCGTAATCATGGCGATTGCCGCGATGCAAGTGGCGGGCGGAATGGATTTCTTAGTAAAATTAGCCGAGAAAATTTTACGTAAAAATCCGAAATACATTACGTTCCTCGCACCAACTGTGACTTATTTTATGACTGTATTGGCCGGTACCGGTCACACTGCATTTTCAACTTTACCGGTGATTGCGGAAGTGGCGAAAGAACAAGGTATTCGTCCTTCCCGTCCGCTTTCCATTGCTGTCATCGCTTCACAAATTGCGATTACCGCATCACCGATTTCCGCGGCGGTAGTTTTCCTTTCGGCGGAACTTGAGAAAAACTTCGGGTTAAGCTACCTACAATTGTTAGGCATTTGGATCCCGACCACTTATGCGGCTTGTATGGTTACTGCGGTGATTTGTAACTTCTTAGGCAAAGACTTAAAAGTTGATGAAGTTTACCAAGATCGTTTAGCCAAAGGCTTAATCACTATGCGCGGCGAAATGCAAATCGACATTAAACCTTACGCGAAGCGCTCGGTAATGATTTTCGTATTCGCGATTTTGGTGGTGATGCTTTATGCGACGGCAATTAGTAAAACTGTGGGTTTAATCGAAAATCCGATTCTTTCTCGCGATAATGCCATCATCTCTTTTATGTTAGCCACCGCGGCAATCATCACAATGGCATGTAAAGTAGATACTGCTAATATTACCAATGCGGCCACCTTTAAATCAGGGATGTCTGCGGTTATTTGCGTATTGGGCGTAGCATGGTTAGGTAATACTTTTGTGGAAGGTCACATTGATCAAATCAAAGCGGTATCTGCTGAATTCTTACAACAATATCCTTGGAGCTTAGCGGTTATCTTGTTCTTCGCAAGTACCTTACTTTACTCTCAAGCGGCAACCGCTAAAGCGTTATATCCGACCGCATTGTTATTAGGCGTTTCTCCTGAGGCCGCGATTGCAGCCTTTGCGGCGGTTTCTGCATTGTTCATTTTACCGACTTATCCGACTTTAATTGCTGCGGTAGAAATGGATGACACCGGTTCCACCCGTATCGGAAAATACGTATTCAACCATCCTTTCTTGGTTCCGGGAGTGATTGCCATCGCTTTATCCGTGTTCTTTGGTTTCTTAATGGCTGGTGCGGTTTTGTAATACCTCATTAAACGAATAGAAAAACCATCTTGTTCGCCGACAAGATGGTTTTTTCATGGGAAACTTTTGACTTGAACGTCGCTCTAAAAGGCGACTTTTAATTTAAGGATAATCAATGAAATTTATCAAACTCCTTTTTGCCCTCTGTATTGCCTACATCCCGACCGCACATTCTGTTGTTGATTACAACATCAAATACAGTTCAAACTACTTAATGCCCGCTTACGTACATTTCAATGCGGACGGCGTACAATATTTTATCAACGCAAAAATCAATATTCCGCTTTACAATATCGTATTTTCGTCACGCGGTTCACAAACTGAAAATCAATTTAAAATGGTGAATTATCAAGATGTTCGCAACGGCAAACCTTATGCAGTATCCAAAATTTCACCGACCACCATCGAATACGGCAAAGTGAAAAACGGTCTGGAAAGCGAGCCATTAACATTACCGACCTTTGATTTATTCACCATGGCGTTTCAATTAAGTTACTACGACAAGTTACCGAATAGCTTCCAAATTACTAATGGCAAAAAACTGTATCCGATGGAAAACGTGCGCTTGAATAAAAGCGAAAAGCAGACGACATACCGCAAGCAAACCGTCACGGAAATTACCTACACGTTCAAAACCGGTAACAAAGATATTATGGTGAAAAAATTTGCCGGCGAGCAATTCCCGCGCTATATCAAATACAGCCGAGACGGCGATGATTACGAATTGGAATTTAGCGAATTTGTAAATTGAGATCACCAAATAGCACCGCATTGAAAGCGCTCAATGCGGTGCTATTTTGAAAGGTAACGTTGTTTTTTGTTTTGGTGGTGTGGATTTGGGGGACGACGCGCCGCTTTTTTAGGCCGAAAGAAACTTTTGATAAAGCACTTGATAATTGGCGGAAGGGAATGGGAGTCGAACCCACCCGGGAACGCTGGCGTCCCCAACAGGATTTGAAGTCCTGCCACCTCACCGGAGATGACGCCCTTCCGCGGTTGAAATTGCGGTTACTTTAGCGTAAATTACGGGGCATTTCAATGTCTTTCAGATTTCAATGTTTTTCAAATTTCAATATTTTTTAAATTTTAATGTCTTTTAAACGAGCCTCAAGATGACCGCACTTTTTCAACAATTGCCTTCCGTTGATAAACTTCTCAAAATGCCGCAAGGCGAACAACTCATTAGTGAATTCGGGCATAGCGCTGTGGTGGTGGCTTGTCGCACATTATTAGTGCAAGCCCGTCAATTTATTCAGCAACATCAACAATTACCAACAAATTTCTTGGATTTTGAGCGCACTTTTGCCGCACTGCAACAATATTTGCAGCAACAAAATCAAGTACAAATCAAAGCCGTACATAATCTTACCGGCACGGTTTTGCACACTAATCTCGGTCGCGCTCTTTGGTCGGAAGAGTCACAACAGGCAGCGCTTGCCGCAATGCGACAAAACGTAGCATTGGAATATGATTTGGATGAGGGGAAACGCAGTCACCGCGATAACTACATCAGCGAATTGCTATGCCGTTTAACCGGTGCACAAGCTGCTTGCGTAGTGAATAATAATGCGGCGGCGGTGTTATTGATGCTGGCGACTTTTGCGCAAGGTAAAGAAGTGATTATTTCGCGCGGCGAACTGATTGAAATTGGTGGTGCATTCCGCATTCCGGACATTATGGCACAAGCCGGTTGCCGGCTGGTGGAAGTAGGTACAACTAATCGCACACATTTGAACGATTATCGCAACGCAATTAATGAAAATACCGCCTTTTTGATGAAAGTTCACAGCAGTAACTATCAAATTTGCGGTTTTACCTCAGCAGTTTCCGAAGCGGAGTTGGCGGAACTCGGGCGGGAAATGAATGTGCCGGTCATAACCGATTTAGGTAGTGGTGCGTTGATGGATTTGAGTCGATACGGTTTGCCGAAAGAACCTACGGTGCAAGAAAAAGTGGCGCAGGGCGTGGATTTGGTGTCATTCTCGGGCGATAAATTGCTCGGTGGTGTGCAGGCGGGCATTATTGTTGGTAAAAAAGCTTGGATAGAGCGATTGCAAGCTCATCCGCTAAAACGCGTGTTGCGTTGCGACAAAGTGATTTTAGCGGGGTTGGAAGCTACTTTACGCTTATATTTGAATCCGGAAAAACTCAGTGAACGCTTGCCGACTTTGCGTTTGCTGACAAAATCTGTCGAACAATTGCGTGCCGATGCCGAACGCTTAAAAGCCCGCTTGGAATCCCGTTTAAATGCAGATTTTCAGCTTCAAATTGAAGATAGTTTGGCGCAAATCGGCAGCGGCTCGCAGCCGATGGAACGCGTTCCTTCTGTCGCGGTGACGCTTTCTGAAAAAACGCCACAAAAACTGAGCGCACTTTCTACACGTTTTAAACAGCTTTCCCAACCAATTATCGGACGTATGGAAAACGGCAAACTGTGGCTGGATTTGCGCAGCGTGGCGGATATTGAAACTCTTTTGAATACGGTAGACGAACTATGATTATTGTCACTTCAGGCCATGTCGATCACGGTAAAACCGCGCTGTTAAAAGCGCTCACAGGTACCAGTACGGCGCATTTGCCGGAAGAAAAAAAGCGCGGTATGACCATTGATCTAGGTTATGCCTATCTTCCATTGGCAGAAAAAGTGCTCGGTTTTATTGATGTGCCGGGACACGAAAAATTTTTATCGAATATGCTGGCAGGTCTTGGCGGTGTGCATTACGCAATGTTAATTGTGGCGGCAGACGAAGGCATTGCGGCGCAAACTAAGGAACATTTGGCGATTTTGCGTCAGTTACAATTTCACGAAATCATGGTGGTGCTTACCAAAGCAGATCGTGCAAACTCGCAACAAATCAATGCATTAATCCAACAAATCAAACAAAATTATGATTTTTTATGCAAGGCAAATTATTTTGTGACCTCGGCCGAAACCGGTCAAGGCATTGCCGAATTGCGTGATTATTTGCAGAAGTTGCCGGAATTGGCTGATACGAATAAGCCGTTTCGTTACGCCATCGATCGTGTATTTAGTGTGAAAGGAGCGGGCGCGGTAGTTACCGGCACCGCATTCGCAGGCGCGGTGAGCGTGGATGATGAGCTTTATCTTTCTTCGGGGCAAAAAGTGCGTGTGAAAGCCATTCATGCGCAAAACACGCCGAGCGAACAAGGATTGGCCGGACAACGTTTAGCGTTAAATTTGAATGCGGATCTGGCTCGTACACCGATAACACGCGGTGATTGGTTATTGCAAGAGGAACCGCTACCGCCGACAGATCGTCTCACTGTGGAAATTTGGGCGGAGACCGCATTGAACGAAAGCCAGCCTGTACACGTTTATCACGGCGCCGCTCGCACGACAGGCAAACTAACCTTGCTCAAAGGCAAAAATGTGGCGAAGAATGACCGCACTTTAGCGGAAATAATGTTGGATTCGCCGTTGTTCCTCGCGTTCGATGATAGACTCATTTTGCGCAGCGGCGATGCAAAAAGTTTAATTGCCGGCGCACGCGTGCTGGAAATTAATTCACCGAAACGCCATAAACGCACCGAAGCGCGTTTAACCTTCCTCGGCCATTTAGCCATGGCACAAAATGCCTCGCAACGCCTTGCGCTAAGCTTGCAACATAATGCCGTCGCGGCACGTCAATTAATGTGGTTGGAACAACTAAATGCCGTGCAACTGGACGAGATGCTCTTTCAATGCGGTGCTGTTCGGTATCAAGACTGGTGTTTTAGCGCTGATTATGTGCAAGAAAAAACGCAGCAAATTGTCACCGCACTTTCCCTTTATCACGCGCAGCACAATGATCAACTCGGCGTTAGTAAAGCGCGGCTTTATCGTATGGCGGCGCTGAATCAACCGGAAAAGCTGATTAATCATTTTATTGATGACATGCTAGATAATGGCAGCTTGCAGCAAACGCGCGGTTGGCTGCATTTACCCGAACATAAAATTGAGTTTAGCAGCGAAGAACAAGCGCGCTGGGCGGATGTGTTAAATGAATTTGAAAAAGCTGATGGGCAAGCCATTTGGGTACGTGATATGGCGAATGCGTTAGCGACGGATGAAACCGTGATGCGTAATTTTATGTATAAAGCGGGAAAACTTGGCTATCTTACGCCGATTGTAAAAGATCGTTTTTTCTTGACGGAAACGGTTTATGCTTATGCGCGTTTGATTAAACAAATCGCTGAACAAGAAGGCAAAGCTTCGGTAAATGAGGTGCGTGACCGTTTGAACTTCGGGCGTAAATTGACGGTGCAATTGATGGAATACTTTGATCGTGTCGGTTTTTTACGGCGAAAAGGCAACGATCATATTTTGCGTGATAAAAATGTATTTGATTTATAAGGAAAAATATGAAAAGCAAATTAATTTCCGCGCTGATTCTGAGCGTTCTTCTTACCGCCGGTTGCCAAGACAAAGAGTCGCAAGCCCAAATAGATGAACTTAATCGAACCGTCTCGCAATTAACAGAGCAGAACAAACGGCTTGAGATGGATTTATCGGTACAAAAAATGCGCGCGGATAATCTTATTCCGAGCATTTTTGCGGAAGAAGAGGTGGTATTCCAAAAATCCGAAACGATTAATTATCCAAAATCAAAGGAATATGCACCGGAGGAAGGCAAGATTGAGTATTCCGTTTCAACTTTAAAGACCAATGCGGATTGGTTAAATGCTTTGTTGTGGGCAGAGTTGACGCGTGAAAACGGCAACGTGCCGACTCGCGAGGAATTCGTTGCAGCATATCAAAAACAGTTGGACGACACCAAAAAAGAAATGCTCGAAATACCAAGTATCGGTTACGAGGATAAGCGCTGGGTCGATTTTATCGGCCAGAGGGAAAAATTGGCGACGTTTGCCATCGGCTATTACGGTTTTAGCGGCGGCGCTCATGGCATGGGCGGAAAACGGTATTTCACGTTAGATATGACGACCCATCGAATTTTGCAATTAACCGATTTATTCGATGCAAATGTCTTGTCAAAAATTAAAGCATTATTGTGGGAGGTTTATATCCGTAATGGCGAAGTGAAAGACGATGAGACTTTTGTCGGTAAACAAGATTTTAATGTTTCCGATAATTTTTATTTGGATTTCAATGGCGTGCATTTTATTTACGGGGCGTATGAAATCGCCCCTTACGCCGCCGGCGAGCAGGATTTAACCTTAGGTTGGTGGCAATTGGAAGACTTATTAAAGGCCTCTTTTAAACAGCAAAATTATGTGAAGCTCGTCTCGGAAGCGAACGAATGAGGCTTCAATGCGGTGCTCAAAACGAAGTTCGGTAATCGCCTTTTTTAAGGAAATCATCAATTGGCGCTTTGTGAATTTATTTTTCAGGTGCATAATGCGAAAGGTAACTTAAGCTTACTCATTTTTCGTTATTTTTATTTGGAGGAGGACCGCAATGTCAGATGCTAAAGCGCCTGCCGTGGAAGTCAAATTAGGCTTTCAGTGGCAAGGGTTGTTGATTTCAATTTTGGTAGGATTGGGAATTTATTTGGTTCCCGTTCCGGAAGGTCTGACGCCACGCGCGTGGGGTATGTTCGCGTTATTTGTGGCGACCATTGTGGCGATTATCGCCAAAGCCATGCCGATGGGCGCGGCGACCTTGGTGGCTTTGGTGATTAGCGGCTTAACCGGTTTAACGCCGATTAAAGCCGGCAAAGACGAAGTGGCAATGTTGTCCGGTTTTTCCAACGCGACCATTTGGCTTATCGGTATTGCGATGTTTTTATCTCGTGCGGTGATTAAAACCGGTTTGGGTAAACGAATCGCGCTTTATTTCGTCGCGCGTTTTGGTAAACGCATGATGGGCGTTGCTTACGGGGTGGCGCTGGCGGATTTAGTAATCGGTCCGGGTATTCCTTCCGCCTCTGCACGCGGGGGCGGTATTATGTACCCGATTATGCAATCTATCGCCGATACGTACGATTCCAAGCCGGGGCCGACGGCGCGGCGCGCGGGGGCGTTTTTAGCCATTGCCGTTTCACAAATCGATACGATTATTTGCACTATGTTCTTAACCGCCATGGCGGGCAACCCGCTCATCGCTGAATTGGCGAAGGGGCAAGGTGTAGAAATTACTTGGACGACATGGTTTATCGGCGCTATCGTGCCGGGCATTGTGAGTTTAATTCTGTTGCCTTATTTAGTTTATTTAATTTATCCACCGGAACTAAAAGACACACCGAAAATGGCGGAAATGGCAAAAAGCGAATTAAAAGCGATGGGACCGATGTCCAGTGCGGAAATTATTTTGGCACTTGATTTCTTATTGTTATTAGTGCTTTGGACGGTGGGCGATTTAATGTTCGGCATTTCTGCCACGACGTCCGCTTTTATCGGTTTGTTGATTTTATTGCTTAGCAATATTATGAGTTGGAAAAATATCGTGGCGGAAACCACTGCGTGGGACACTATGTTCTGGTTTGCGGTATTGGTGATGATGGCGAACGCATTGAACAAATACGGCACTATCACATGGGTTTCGTCGCACATTTCCAACTATGTGGGCGTGTTTGATTGGCCGATTGCATTCACTATTTTGGTATTGGTGTATTTCTACACTCGCTATTTCTTCGCTTCTGCAATGGCACATATTTCCGCCATGTACTTAGCGTTCTTGGCCGCGGCCATTGCGGTCGGTACACCGCCGATGATCGCAGCCATTGGTTTGGGTTATACGTCTACGCTTTCCATGAGTCTGACTCAATACGCGGGCGGCCCGGGACCGGCATTATTTGGCTCCGGTTATAACACCACCGGTCAATGGTGGGGCGTGAGTTTTATCGCGTCAATTTTCTCATTGATTATTTGGTTCGTAGTCGGTGGACTTTGGATGAAATTACTCGGTTGGTGGTAATTTAGTGAAAAGAGAAAGCGGTCAAATATGATTTGACCGCTTTTTTATGGGCGTTTTTCGCTTTTCAATGCGGCGCATAATGCGTTAATTTCCTCTGTCGATAATTCCCGATATGCGCCGTTCGCTAAACCTTTAATGGAAAGATTGCCGATTTTGTAACGAACCAAACGTAAAGTCGGAAAACCGATATGTGCGGTCATTCTACGCACTTGGCGATTGCGTCCCTCGCTGATTTTAATTTCCAGCCATGAAGTCGGAACGGATTTCCGCTCGCGAATCGGAGGATTACGCGGCCACAAATTCGGTGCGTGAATCAGGCGTACTTTGGCGGGTTTAGTCGGGCCGTCGTTCAGTTCGATACCTTGACGTAGGCGGGCCAAATCTGCTTCGGCAGGTTCGCCTTCTACTTGTACCCAGTAAGTCTTTTCCAACTTAAACCGCGGGTTTCCAATGCGGTGCTGTAACGCACCGTCGTTGGTCAGTAGCAATAAACCTTCGCTATCGCGATCAAGTCTTCCTGCCGCATAAATGTGCGGAATCGGGATGAAATCCTTCAATGTGGCACGTCCGCTTTCATCGGTAAATTGAGTGAGCACATTGAAAGGTTTGTTGAATAAAATCACGCGGGTTTTAACGGCTGCAGGTTGGCGTTTCCGCTTACGCGGGCAAAAAGAAACGCCAACGGAGTTTTTGTCGGCGTTTCGGCGTAGAAAAGGCGTGTTCGACATTAATGCGTTTTATGACTGGTGCTGTACAGAATTTTGTCGGTATAGGCCAATGCGATGGCAGATACCAAGAAACCGAGATGCAATAACAGCTGCCACATTATAGTTTTTTCCGGCAAATTACTGATGTTCACGAAAGTTTGCAACATGTGAATTGAGGAAATCGTGATAATCGACATGGAAAGCTTCACTTTTAACACGGTGGCATTCACGTGGCTCATCCATTCGGGTTGGTCGGGGTGATTGCGGGTTTTGAGCTTGGAAACGAAAATTTCATAACCGCCGATAGTGACCATTACTAATAAGTTGGCAATCATCACCACATCAATTAAATTCAATACCGTAAGCATAATAGTGTTGGAATCCATTTCGTTGATATTGGCGATTAAATACCATAGAGATTTCATAAATTTGTAGGCATAAATACTTTGCACTACGATAAGCCCGAGATAAATCGGTAGTTGCAGCCAACGGCTGGCAAAAATAATTTTACTTAATTGGTTAGACTGTGAATTGTACTTTGCATAAGGATCTTGTGGTTTTTGATGTTCCATTTAACTTTCCTAAACGTGATAAATAAAAAACCGCCAGAAAATAGCAGTTTTTTTTAAAATAGCAATAACGAATATGAGTTTATTTTTCATCTTTTTGGGTGATTAAAGCAAGACGACTTAAATCCACCTCGTTATTTAGCAAAGCTACGTTTGGCATGGTTTTATTGGCTTTGGCGGAAAGATCTTTGAAGCGCTCCGCTTTGCCGGCTAAGCCTTGTTGCCCTACCAAGGCAGTGACGGTTTCGTTATAACGACTGCTGACCGTAGAAAGTGTGTTGCCGAGTTTATTTAAACGTTCCGCCACCAAGCAAATCTGGTTATAAATTTCGCCGGCTTTTTCCGCGATTTCTTTGGCTTCCGCGTTACCGCGTTCGATGCGCCATAAGTTCGCTACGGTGCGCAAAATCGGCATCAGCGTGGTATGCGAAACCATAATCACATTTTTTTCGTAACCGTAATTAAACAGACTCGGATCGAGCTTCAGCGCCTCAATATAAGCGGGTTCCAGCGCGATAAACATTAATACGAAATTCGGGCTGCGCATACCGATCAAATTGCTGTAATCTTTTTTATGCAGGTCGTCGATGTGATTTTTCAGCGCTTTAACATGCTCGCGCAGTAAACGTTCACGTTCGGCATCCTCTTCGGTATTGACCGCGCTTTCATACGCCGGTAGCGACATTTTGCTGTCGATAATAATATTTTTGTCATCCGGCAAATTCAGCACGAAGTCGGGATAATTACGCCCGCCTTGTTCATCTTTAAAATGCGCCTGCGCGCGGTAATGCACGTTTTCGATTAAGCCCGCCAATTGTAAGGCGCGCTCTAGTTGCATTTCGCCCCAGTTGCCGAGCGTTTTCTTTTCGCCCCTCAATGCGGTGCTCAAATGACTGGCCTCTTGCGACATATTCAGCCCGATTTGTAACACTTTTTTGATTTCAGCTTCCAACCCTGCATTGCCTTTCAGCGCTTCCGAATGAATTTCGTTCACCCGTTTTTGAAAGCCTTCAATTTGTTCGCGAAACGGCTTCAACAGGGTTTCCAAGGCGGTTTGATTGGTTTGGTTAAAGGAACGACTTTTCTCCTCCAGAATACGGTTCGCCAGATTTTGAAATTCCGTACCGAGCTGTTGCTTCGATTGCTCAATCGCTTGTTGTTGTTCGGCGAAATGCTTTTCTTTTTCCGCTAGCCGGGTTTTTAAACCCGTCAGTTCTTGCGTAAGAGAGGTCAATTTTTCCGTTAACTGTTGCTGTTCTTGTTCTTTGCGTACAAGTTGATTTTGGCTTTGTTGTAACTGATTTTGCAAACTTTCCGCTTGTGCCGAGGCGATACCGAAGCGTTCTTTTAAAGCGCTGATTTGACTGCCGATTTGCGCATTGCGCAGTTGTTCCTCATCCAATTCCTGACTGAGATAAGCAATTTTTTCATCGCGTTCCGTTAGCCGAATTTGCAAGCCTTCGCGTTCTGCCTGTGCTCGAATGCGGTGCTGTTCCGATAGGTTATTTTGTTGCGTTAATGCGTCAAAGCGTGCGGCAAGTTGATTGAAATCTTGGTGGCTTTTGTTTAAATCCTGCCGTAATTCTTGCACGTCGCGCGTACGGCGGGCGACGAAAAACAGCAAACCGATCAGAATGAAAAGAAGCACACCGATGAGCGTTAAAATTTGAGGAGAAGTCAATTCAATCATTATAAATCCTAATTAGAAATTTATTTGGTCACTGTGACGTATCCACGGTTAATTTGCATACGTTGGCGTACCGCGATGGCTCGGAGAGTACACATAAAGCAGCTCATAAGACATCTAACAATTCGCACAATTTTGGATATCGTAAATAGCACCGCATTCACCGCAATCGCGGGCCTGTTGTCAAACTTTTCATACTGTGGATTAAGCGAGGGTAATGCGCCCAATAATCGTTCAGCCTTTAGGAAATTTTACGCTTGCGTTAAAGCGAGAAGATAATTGAGTTCGCTAAAATTTTACACCGGTTTTTCCACGATTGTTGGGTGCGAAATGGTAAGTGCAAAAAGCGAAGGACGCAATAAAAAACCGTGTCGAATTCAGGATATTCAATATGCATGATGACAAGGCGTTTATTTAAAAATAGCGGGCGGATTTACATGAGGAGTAGGAGCCGAAGCATTGTGCGAGGAGCGGTCGATGTCGACCGCCTTTTAATCGTTAGATTTGGTAATCTTCTTTTAATAAATGGCGATAGGCGTACAGATAGGATGCACCGACGAAGGCGGCACCTCCCGTAACATTGCCGAGGAATACCGGGATCATATTTAAGAAAAATTCACTCCAAGTCACATTTGCGCCGGCAAAAATACCCGCCGGAATAATGAACATATTGGCGACGAAATGTTGTAAACCGATAAGTACGAAAATCATCACCGGGAACCACATGGCAAGGATACGACCGGAGGTTTGTTTCGCGCCGAAATAGAACCAAATGCCCATACATACCATCCAGTTGCATGCAATGGCGGAAATAAACGCGCGGCCGAAATCCATTTGTACTTTGGCTTCGGCGATGGCGATGGTTTTGGCGGCCGCAGCACCTTCTGCTAACCCCACATAATGTCCTAAGAAAAACGCCATAAAGAGCGCGCCGGCAAGATTGCCGAGACTGACGATCACCCAGTTGCGTGCTAATTTGTTGAGGCTTACGCGTTTACTTAAACGGCCTAGCGCCATCATCATCATGTTTCCCGTGGCAAGTTCGCCGCCGCCGATCAGGATACAAATTAAGCAAATTGGAAATACTGCAGCACCGAGTAAGGTCGCTAAGCCGCCCCAATCGCCCGGAATGCCGCTCACAACTTTTAAATACGCCATATAACCGAAACTGACGTAACCGCCGCCTAAGAAGCTTAAAATGGCTAAAGTTTTGAGATGACCTTGTGATTTAGCGTAACTTTTGTCAATGACGTCTTGCAAAATTTCATGGGGATAGAGATCACGATGTTGCATATTATTTCCTTTTTATTAAAAAACGATAGGATTTAAATGTAACAAGCGAAAAATAAAAAGAGAAATAATTAGTTTATATATCTTTGATGATTTTGTTATATGAAAAATAAATAAAAAACGGTAAAACCAATGTCTTACCGTTTTTTATTTATGTATTTATTTTATGCGAATGGTTGTAATTCAGGATTAATTGGTGTTTCCGCAATGTTATTTACGTAATTACATAAGGTTGCCAAGCTAACGCCTAAAATAACATCGATCGCTTGTTCTTGATTATAGCCCGCATTGAAGAAAGCTTGTAATTGCGCCTGGGTTAGTTTGGCTTTTTGCACAATCACAGCAAGCGTGAAACGAGCTAGCGCATCGAGTTTATTATCGTTTTCGATGCGTGCGACAGCGCGAATTTGATTCACTAAGTCTTCTTGTAGTTTTAATACTTTTAGGGCGATCTTGGTGTGTCCCGCCACACAAAAACCGCATCCATTCACAACTGCAGCTGTGATTTGTACCACTTCACGCTCTGCCGGGGTAAGGCTGTTTTTGCCGTTAATACCGCCCACGGTGCGGTAAGTTTCGAGCGCAGCCGGTGCATTGGCTAACACGCCGATTAAATTCGGGATAAATCCATTGGCATTTTTAACTGCCTTCAAGGCTTCTTTTGCCGCTTCCGGCGCAGTTTCGACGGTGTGAATAGTAAATTGGGACATAACACTCTCCTATAAAATTATTGTCGGAAAAGATTCTACGCGCACGATGGATAAGCGCGAAAGAAGTAAAAGCTATTTGGTAGATGAAAAAGTTATAAGTAGCTAAAACTCAACGAGTAGTTTTAGGTGCGCTTTAAGGTGACTTAAGAAAATAAATTTCACCGTTTTCTGTCGCCGTTAGAATTGAAGCGTAATTTGGGCGCCAGTCGCCTAGAACGATGCGTTTTTTATCACCATATTGATGAATTGCTTCGCGATGCGTATGACCGTGGATTAATAGCACCGCATTGAAACGTTGCATGATTTGTCGGGTAAAAGGTAAATTGACGTCCATAATTTCAACAGACTTTTGTTGCTTATTTCGCTTGCTTTGAGTGCGAATTTTTTGCGCAATTTTTAACCGTACTGTTAACGGTAGGCGGCAAAACAGCCATTGTAGCCAGGGTTGATGAACTTTGTGGCGAAATTGTTGATATTTCACATCATCAATACACAGGGTATCGCCGTGACAGAGTAGGGTTGGCTTGCCGTAAAGATCGATGCATTGATAATCGGGTAATAATTGAAGACCGGTTTGTTGCGCAAAACCTTTACCGATTAAAAAGTCGCGGTTGCCGTGAATGAAATAGCAAGCTACACCCGATGTAGTTAGTTGTTTGATGGCATTTTTTACTTGTTCAATTAAAGGCGATTGTTCGTCGTCGCCGATCCAAAAATCAAATAAATCGCCGAGAATATAAACGCGCTCGGCATTCGGCGCGAGGTTTTGCATAAAATCAAAGAAAAGTGCGGCTAATTGAGGCTGATTTTCACTTAAATGTAGATCGGAAATGAAATAGGTTCTTTTCATAAAATTACCCTAAATTTTTGTTTAGGTTAGCATAAAACCCAAAATCCCGTCTAATTCGCGATCGTTTTTTGTTATACTTAGGCGAAAATTTTTTATAGGTATTGATATGTTAAAACTGGCTAGAATTCTGATTGTCACGGTTTGTTGTATTTTAATTTGCGTGCTGGGTACGCTTTATTCCTTCATTCGTTTTAAAAATCCGAGCAATGTAGGTGTGATGGCGCGTTGGTTCGGGCGTTTATATCCGTTATTCGGCCTAAAGGTGGAGCATCGTTTTCCACCTAATAAAGCGAATTTAGGGCGCGCAATTTATATCGGCAACCATCAAAATAATTACGATATGGTGACCATTTCCTACATGGTGTTGCCGCGTACTGTGAGCGTGGGGAAAAAAAGTCTGATTTGGGTGCCGTTTTTCGGCATTTTGTATTGGGTGAGCGGCAATATTTTTCTGGATCGCGACAATCGTTCCAAAGCGCATAATACGATGACTAAGCTAGCGGAGCGCATAAATAAAGATAATTTATCGATCTGGATGTTCCCGGAGGGGACGCGTAGTCGCGGGCGTGGCTTGTTGCCGTTTAAAACCGGCGCGTTTTATGCAGCGGTGGCGGCCGGTGTGCCAATTATTCCGGTTGTGTGTTCGACGACGCAAAACAAAATTAAGTTAAATCGTTGGGATAACGGCAAAGTGATTTGCGAAATGATGGAACCGATTGATACTAGCAATTACAGCAAGGAAAACGTACGCGAATTGGCGGCTTATTGCCACGATTTGATGGCAAAACGTATTGCCGAGCTGGACGCGGAAATCGCCCGAACGCAAAAGGAATGTTCGGATGCCTAGATTTTCTCGTCGTCAGTTGTTAAAGAGCTCCCTAATTAGCACCGCATTAACCGCCCTCCCCACGCGCTTGTTGGCAGCTTCCCGTCCGAAGCTTACGGTACCGCCGTTAATTGATGTGCGGCGTGGTCGCCCAATTGTGCTGACGATGGCAGAAATGGGCTACAACCTAGACGGCAGTCATTTAGTCAGCGTATGGGGATTCAATGGCAATTATTTAGGCCCGACGATCAAAATTAAGTCCGGCAGCTTTGCCA
The DNA here is from genome assembly GCF_041734645.1 of Aggregatibacter sp. HMT-949. Classification (NCBI taxonomy): domain Bacteria; kingdom Pseudomonadati; phylum Pseudomonadota; class Gammaproteobacteria; order Pasteurellales; family Pasteurellaceae; genus Aggregatibacter; species Aggregatibacter sp. HMT-949. The sequence continues at coordinate 149,077 of NZ_CP162010.1, forward strand.
AACTGAATTACCATAATAATTTACCGCAACACGTTTCTCTTTCTATTCAGGGCTTGCAGGCATCCGGCGAATTATTCGGTGGTGCGACACGGGTGTTGAAAAAAGGCGAATCTTGGGCGCCGATTGTGCCGATTGAGCAGCCTGCTTCAACTTGTTGGTATCGTTCTTCCACGCTTGCCAATTCTGCTTATCAAACGTATCGCGGATTGGCGGGAATGTGGTTGATCGAAGATGAGCAAAGCATCAAATCGCCGCTTCCGAATAAATATGGCGTGGACGATATTCCGTTAATTTTGCAAGATATGGAATTTAACAGCGACGGACTTCAATTATTCAGGCAAAATCAACCGTATTTTGTGGGCAATCGGTTATTGGTAAACGGTTCGGAAGCGCCGTATTTAGAGGTGCCGCGCGGTTGGGTGCGATTACGCTTGGTAAATGCTTCGTTGGCGCGCGCTTATAATTTACGCTTGGATAACGAGCAAGAAATGACGTTAATTGCGCAAGATTTGGGATTTTTACCGCAAGGAAAAACCGTTAAATCTTTTGTATTGGCTCCAGGCGAGCGCGTGGAAATCCTTGTGAATTTAACTGAAAGTGAGGGCGTTTCGTTAATTTCCGGGCATAAACGCGATGTTTTCGATAGAGTAAAACAGTTTTTTTCTTCCGAAGGTGAACTCGCGGATAATACCGTGTTGGAATTGCGTCCCTTAGGCGAACTTTCCGCCTTTGCGCAAAAGATGGAAGTAAAATTTGAAACCGATACAGGTTTAATGCTAAAAGCGAAGGTTGCACAAGAACGTACTTTCGAGTTGGATGTAACGAACGGCTTGATTAACCAAAAACGTTTTGATCCGCGTCGCATAGACGTGTTGGCGAAACAAGGTAGCATCGAGCGCTGGATTTTAACCAGTTCCCGACCCGTCGGTTTTAGTGTGCAAGGCGCAAAATTCATTGTGGAATCTTATAACGATGAGATCGCGCAAGAAAGCGAGCTCGCTTGGAAAGACACCGTTTGGGTGAACGGAAAGATACAAATTTTGGTACGTTTTGAACAACCGTCTTCTAATGTTTATCCGTTTATTTTTGGTTCGTCGAATTTAATGTTGGCTGATATGGGATGTATCGGCACGATGGTTGTGCAGTAATGCAGTAAAGTGTGGCTAGTTTTATGAGCGAACAAGTCGTCAGGCAGTAAAAAGTATTTTAAATTGTGATTAAACAAAAACGGATAACTATTTTTTGATTATCCGTTTTTGTTTAATAATGAGGCGGCGGTACTTCTTCCGCTTGGCTGGCAATATTAGACGGTTGAAAGTCTTTTAATTTGCTTGCAATGTAGCGCAATTGTAGCTGCATTTTATCCATATCGAATTGTTGTTGAATTAATGCTTGATTCAATTCTTCTATTGATTGCTCTTGAAACGCGAGCTTTGTTTCAAGTTCTGCAATGCGGGTCTCTAATATTTGTTGGATTTGCATAAATTTTCTCTAATTTTAAAAAAAAGTTGAGAATAGCTTAAATCCGATTTAACCTATTCAGCGTTTTTTTATTATAAAGGATTAATAAAGATGTTAAAAATTCAAAAATATTCTCTTGTCGCATTAATGGTCGGTACGGTCGTATCTGGTAGTGTTTTCGCCAATGAAAAAACGGACGCGAAATTTAATGACGACGTGTCTTACGCATTAACCGCTTATTCCATGACGCAAGCTAAATTAATGGCGGATCAAGGAGAAATCAAATTAAATCCGGAACAGGTTAATCAAGCGGTTGCCGATGTATTAAATAGTAAAATTAGCGAAGAAAAAATCGGTGAATTAACCAAAACGTTAGAACGATTTGAACAAAGAATGATGGAAAGAGAGCAAGCGAAAGTGCAGGAAATTGCGCAAAAAGCGCAGGAGGAAGGTGATAAATATCGCGCAGACTTCGCCAAAAAAGAGGGTGTGAAAACCACTAAATCCGGTTTGTTATATCGTGTGATTGAAGCGGGTAAAGGTGATGCGATCAAACCGACCGATATTGTTAAAGTGAATTACACAGGCAAATTACCGGACGGTAAAGTGTTTGATAGTTCCGTTGAACGCGGTCAGCCGGCCGAATTTCGTTTAAACCAAGTAGTGAAAGGTTGGACCGAAGGACTTCAGTTAGTAAAAAAAGGCGGTAAAATTGAGTTGGTGCTTCCGCCTGAATTAGCTTACGGTGAACAAGGGGCGGGTGCTGCCATTCCGCCGAACGCCACGCTTTATTTTGAAGTTGAAGTATTGGATGTCAATCCTAAAGCAAAATAATAAATGAGTTTATTTAATCGAAGCACAGGCATTTTGCTTGTGCTTTCTTATTAATTTTACGGTATAAAGGTGCGGTTACTTTTAGCGTAGTTTTGGAACTTGTCCATGTTACATGATAAGCATATTTTCACGGATGAAGATCGCACAATTCTCAATTCCTACAATGCGGTGGTGGATGGCGTAAGCGCGCTTATCGGCGAGTATTGCGAAATTGTTTTGCACTCATTGGAAGATATCGAGCATTCCGCCATTCGTATTGCAAACGGACATAATGCTAACCGCCAAGTAGGTTCGCCGATCACCGCCTTGGCTTTACGTTCGCTGCGTAATATGTAGAGCAAAAGCCTGTCAAAGCCTTATTTCACGCGAGCGAAAGGGAATGTTTAGTCGCGGAACGATTAAATATCTCGCGTCATACTATTTACCTTTATATTCGTCAACTTAAACAAGACCAAGAATAATGAATTACGTTCTCGCTGTTAAAAGCCCGGTTTACGGTAAACAAGGCGCTTATTTGGCGTATCAATTCGCCGAAGCATTGATTGAAAAAGGGCATGTCATTAGCCAAATTTTTTTCTTTCAGGACGGGGTGACGAATGGCAATGGGTTGGTTTATTCCGCTAATGATGAAGTCGATTTAACGAAATGTTGGCAGGCGTTTTCTCAGCGGTACAATGTGCCATTGCATTTATGTGTCGCGGCTTCGCAACGCCGCGGTGTGGTGGATCGGATAACGGCAAAGAATTCAACGAAATATAATTTGGCCAATGGATTTATTATCGCGGGCTTAGGTGAATTTATGGCAGCAGTATTAACAGCTGATAGGGTGATTAGCTTATGAAAATCGCCTTTTTATTTCGTTCTCCACCCCATGGTTCATCCCTTGCCAGAGAAGGGCTGGATGCGGTGCTCGCAGCCACTGCGTTTTGCGATGAAGATGAAATCGGCGTGTTCTTTATGGATGACGGCGTACTAAATTTATTAAACGGGCAACAGCCGGAATTGTTATTGCAAAAAGATTTTATCCGCGTTTTCAAGTTACTTGATTTATATGGCATCAAACAGCGCTTTAGCTGTGTCGATTCACTAGAGAAATTCGGGATTACAGACGGTACGCTTATTTTATCTACCGAAAAGATTGACCGTGCTTTATTGATGGCGAAATTAAATCAAGCGGAAAAATTACTAACTTTTTAAGGGAATTGCATGCTTTATTGTTTTTCTCAAGCAGCTTATAGTGACGATGAATTAACCGGCTATTTTGCTACAATGACCAAAAATGACGCTGTTGTGCTTTGGCAAGATGGCGTATTACTGGCTATAAAATATCCTCATTATTTTAAAGAATGCAAAGCATCGTGTTTTGTCTTGGAGCAGGATATTTCCGCCAGAAATTTGACCACGCTTTTACCACAAAGGAGTAAAGTACGGTCACTTTCTCTAATGGATTTCGTCAAACTCACCGAACAATTTTTCCCTCAAATCGCATTGTAAAAAACACCATTTCTCTTCGGGCACCTTACGTATTTAAAACTAAAAATTTATTGATTCGGCTTGCGTGTTATGTTATATTCCGCAACCTCTTACGCCTCTGTGTGTAAGTAGGTCGTCCCGAAAGGGTGTTTTTTTAACTTAACGGAGCACTAATATGATCCAAGAACAGACTATGCTGGATGTCGCTGATAATTCAGGCGCTCGTAGCGTAATGTGTATCAAGGTTCTAGGTGGATCGCACCGTCGTTATGCTGCAATTGGCGACATTATCAAAATTACCGTAAAAGAAGCAATTCCACGCGGTAAAGTGAAAAAAGGTGATGTATTGAAAGCAGTTGTTGTGCGCACCAAGAAGGGTGTTCGTCGCCCAGATGGCTCAGTTATTCGTTTCGATGGTAATGCTTGTGTAATTTTAAATAATAACACCGAGCAACCAATCGGTACTCGTATTTTTGGACCTGTGACTCGTGAACTTCGCTCTGAGAAATTCATGAAGATCATTTCTTTAGCTCCAGAAGTACTGTAAGGGGAATGTAATGGCTGCTAAAATCCGTCAAAATGATGAAGTAATTGTTCTTACCGGTAAAGATAAGGGCAAACGTGGCAAGGTAACTAAAGTGTTACCAAACGGTAAAGTGTTTGTTGAAGGTATCAACATTATTACTAAACATGAAAAACCGGTTCCTGCATTAGGTAAAGCTGGCGGTTTAGTGAAAAAAGAAGCGGCAATTGATGCTTCAAATGTTGCAATTTTTAATCCAAAAACAAATAAAGCTGACCGTGTAGGTTTTAGATTTGAAGACGGCAAAAAAGTACGTTTCTTCAAATCTAATAATGAAATTATCTAATAAACTGGAGTAATGCGATGGCGAAACTGCATGATTACTACAGAGATCAAGTAGTAAACGAATTAAAAAATAAATTCGGCTACAAATCTGTCATGCAAGTCCCACGAATCGAAAAGATTACCCTGAATATGGGTGTGGGTGAAGCATTGACCGACAAAAAATTGCTAGACAACGCAGTAGCGGATTTAACAGCAATTAGCGGTCAAAAACCTTTAGTGACTAAAGCTCGTAAATCTGTTGCAGGCTTTAAAATCCGTCAGGGATATCCAATCGGTTGTAAAGTAACACTACGCGGCGAGCGTATGTGGGAGTTCTTTGAACGTTTAATTACAATTGCTGTTCCACGTATTCGTGACTTCCGCGGTTTAAGCGCGAAATCATTTGATGGTCGTGGTAACTACAGCATGGGTGTGCGTGAACAAATCATCTTCCCTGAAATCGATTACGATAAAGTAGATCGTGTACGTGGTTTAGATATCACTATCACAACTACTGCTAAGAATGATGAAGAAGGTCAAGCACTACTTGCTGCCTTTAATTTCCCATTCCGTAAATAAGGCAGGTTATAATGGCTAAACAATCAATGAAAGCACGCGATGTAAAACGCGTTAAATTAGCTGAAAAATTCTACGTTAAGCGTGTTGAATTAAAGAAAATTATTTCTGATGTAAATGCCTCTGACGAAGAACGCTGGGACGCAGTGTTAAAGTTACAAACTTTGCCACGTGATTCTAGTCCATCTCGTCAACGTAATCGTTGCCGCCAAACTGGACGTCCACACGGTGTTCTTCGTAAGTTTGGTTTAAGCCGTATTAAGGTTCGTGAAGCTGCGATGCGCGGTGAAATTCCAGGCCTTAAGAAAGCGAGTTGGTAATATACCACTTTATTTTGGAATCGGAGAAAAAATACAATGAGTATGCAAGATCCAATTGCAGATATGCTGACCCGTATTCGTAACGGTCAGACTGCGAACAAAGTTGCGATCAGTATGCCTTCATCCAAGCTAAAAGTGGCAATTGCCAATGTATTAGCTGCTGAAGGTTATATCGAAAGCGTTAAAGTTTTAAAAGGTGCAAAACCTGAATTGGAAATTACTTTAAAATATTTCCAAGGGAAACCAGTTGTAGAAAGTATTCAACGTGTAAGCCGTCCTGGTCTTCGTATTTATAAACGTAAAGATGAGTTACCAAAAGTTATGGGTGGCTTAGGTGTTGCTGTTGTTTCTACATCCAAAGGTGTTATGACTGACCGTGCGGCTCGTCAAGCGGGTTTAGGCGGTGAGATCATCTGTTACGTGGCTTAATAAAGAGGTAGGAAAATGTCTCGTGTTGCAAAAGCACCTGTTAATATTCCTGCCGGTGTTGAGGTTAAACTTGACGGTCAGCTATTAACAGTAAAAGGTAAAAATGGCGAGTTATCTCGCACAATTCATAACTCAGTTGAAGTTAAACAAGATAATAATCAATTAACCTTCATTCCTCGCGAAAGTTTTGCTGAAGCGAATGCTCAATCGGGTACGGCTCGGGCATTAGTTAATGCAATGGTCATCGGAGTTACTGAAGGCTTCACTAAGAAATTAGTATTGGTAGGTGTTGGTTACAGAGCTCAACTTAAAGGCAACACAGTTGCATTAAGCTTAGGCTATTCTCACCCAGTAGAGCACACTTTGCCGGCAGGTATTACTGCAGAGTGCCCTTCTCAAACTGAAATCGTGCTGAAAGGTGCAGATAAGCAGTTAATCGGCCAAGTTGCAGCAGATATTCGTGCTTATCGCCGTCCTGAGCCTTATAAAGGTAAAGGAGTACGTTACGCTGATGAAGTGGTACGTATCAAAGAGGCTAAGAAGAAATAATTAAGGTAACACTATGGATAAGAAATCAGCTCGTGTCCGTCGTGCAGCTCGTGCACGTCATATGATGAGAGAGCAAGGTGTAACTCGTTTGGTTATTCACCGTACTCCGCGTCATATTTATGCACAAGTTATTGCACCGAACGGTTCAGAAGTGCTTGCCGCTGCTTCAACTGTTGAGAAAGCAATTCGTGAGCAAGTAAAATACACTGGTAACAAAGATGCTGCTGCAGTAGTGGGTAAAACTGTTGCAGAGCGCGCATTAGCAAAAGGCGTACAAGCTGTTGCTTTTGATCGTTCCGGTTTTAAATATCATGGTCGCGTCCAAATTTTAGCAGACGCTGCTCGTGAAGCTGGTCTACAGTTCTAATGAGGTAAATTGAGATGTCAAACATCGAAAAACAAGTTGGTGAACTGCAAGAGAAGCTAATCGCAGTAAACCGTGTATCAAAAACTGTAAAAGGTGGTCGTATTATGAGCTTCACCGCATTAACTGTGGTAGGCGATGGTAACGGTCGAGTAGGTTTTGGTTATGGTAAAGCGCGCGAAGTTCCGGCAGCGATCCAAAAAGCAATGGAAAAGGCACGTCGCAATATGATTAATGTTGCTTTGAATGAAGGTACGTTACAACATCCTGTAAAAGGCGTTCACACTGGTTCTCGCGTATTTATGCAGCCAGCTAGCGAAGGTACAGGTATCATTGCAGGTGGTGCAATGCGCGCTGTGTTGGAGGTTGCCGGTGTGCGTAATGTTCTTTCTAAAGCGTATGGTTCTACCAACCCAATTAATGTTGTTCGCGCAACTATTGATGCATTAGCAAATATGAAATCACCAGAGATGATTGCTGCTAAACGTGGTAAAACTGTTGATGAAATTTTGGGGTAATTAATGATGGCTAAAACTATTAAAGTAACACAAGTTCGTAGCTCAATTGCGCGTTTACCAAAGCATAAAGCTACCTTGCGTGGTCTTGGTCTTCGTCACATGCATCATACTGTCGAGTTAATTGAAACAGCTGCAGTACGTGGTATGATTAACCAAGTTTCATATATGGTGAAAGTGGAGGAGTAATAATGCATTTAAATACTCTATCCCCGGCTGAAGGCTCAAAGCATAGCGCTAAACGCCTTGGTCGTGGTATTGGTTCAGGTCTAGGTAAGACTGGTGGGCGTGGGCACAAGGGGCAAAAGTCTCGTACTGGTGGCAGTGTTCGTCGTGGGTTTGAAGGCGGCCAAATGCCATTATACCGTCGTTTACCAAAATTTGGTTTTACTTCAATGAAAGCTGCAGTAACCGCAGAAGTTCGTTTAAACGAATTAACTAAAGTTGAGGGTAATATAGTCACTTTGGAAGCATTAAAAACTGCAAATGTTTTAACTAAAGATATTCTGTTCGCTAAGGTTATTTTAGCGGGGGAATTAAAATCAGCAGTAACTGTTCGCGGTTTACGTGTAACTAAGGGCGCTAAAGCAGCAATTGAGGCTGCCGGCGGTTCAGTTGAGGAATAATTAGTAAATGGCTAAACAACCAGGTTATCAAACTAGAAGTACTGATAGTGGCAAAAGCGAGTTAAGAAGTAGATTGATTTTTGTTTTATTGGCTCTTATCGTTTATCGTATTGGTTCATTTATTCCGGTTCCTGGTATTGATGCAGCTGTACTTGCTCAATTAGTTGAACAACAAAAAGGCACCATTATTGATATGTTTAATATGTTCTCTGGTGGTGCATTAAGTCGTGCTTCAATTCTTGCGTTAGGTATTATGCCGTATATTTCGGCTTCTATTGTGATTCAATTGTTGGTGACGGTCTCTCCTGCTTTAGCTGAGCTAAAAAAAGAAGGTGCAGCGGGCCAACGAAAAATTACAAAATATACGCGATATGCTACCGTAGTTTTTGCAAGTATTCAGGCTGTTGCTATCTCTACAGGTTTACCTAATATGCTGCCAGGACTGGTACCAAATGTCGGATTCAGTTTTTATTTTACTGCTGTAGTGAGTTTGGTTACTGGTACTATGTTTTTAATGTGGTTAGGTGAACAAGTTACAGAGAGGGGGATTGGTAATGGTATCTCAATTCTTGTTTTTGGTGGTATTGTAGCAGGTCTCCCTTCAGCTATTCTGCAAACAATTGAGCAAGCACGTCAAGGACAAATGCACCCACTAGTCCTCTTGCTCATTGTAGCAGTTGTTTTCGCGGTAACTTATTTTGTCGTTTTCGTAGAAAGAGGACAGCGTCGGATTCGTATTGAGTATGCTAAGCGTCAGCAAGGTCGACAGATCTTAGGTGGACATTCAACACATTTACCATTAAAAGTTAACATGGCAAATGTAATGCCGGCAATTTTTGCATCAAGTATTATTTTATTTCCTGCCACATTAACACAATGGTTTGGTCAAAATGATAAGTTTGAATGGCTCAATAATTTATCGATGTTATTGAATCCAGGTCAGCCTTTATATTTGCTCGTTTATGCTATTGCAATTATTTTCTTTAGCTTCTTCTATACAGGGATGCAATATAATCCACGTGATACAGCAGATAATCTAAAGAAATCTGGTGCATTTATTCCAGGGATTAGACCAGGTGAGCAAACATCTCGTTATATTGATAAAGTAATGACTCGCTTAACCTTAATTGGTGGTCTTTATGTAACGTTTGTATGTTTAGTTCCTTATGTCATGACATCGGCATGGGATGTTAAATTCTACTTCGGTGGAACATCACTATTGATCGTTGTTGTTGTAATTATGGATTTTATCGTTCAGGTACAGAGTCATTTAATGTCATCTCAATATGAATCTGCGTTGAAAAAAGCAAACCTTAAAGGTTTAGGATAATAATTGTCCAATTAATATAAAAGGATAAGCAATGAAAGTTCGTGCTTCCGTAAAAAAAATGTGTCGTAACTGTAAAATTGTTAAACGTGAAGGTGTTGTACACGTACTGTGTAATGACCCTAAACATAAACAACGCCAAGGTTAATTAATAATTTTTCCTTGCAAAGAACTAGTTGGGCAGTTATACTGCTCGACTCATTTATGTCATTGACATTTTGTTTGAGTATCCTGAAAACGGGCTTTTCAAGATCAGAATGTCAATTTAATTTTAAAAAAATAGGAGTGCATAGTGGCCCGTATTGCAGGCATTAACATTCCTGATCAAAAGCATACTGTAATTGCTTTAACTGCAATTTATGGTATTGGTAAAACTCGTTCAAAAGCAATTTGTGCTGCTGCGGGTATTGCTGAAGATGTTAAGATCAGAGAATTGTCTGAAGAGCAGATTGACAAACTGCGTGACGAAGTTGGTAAATTTACTGTTGAAGGTGACTTACGTCGTGAAGTAACATTAAATATCAAACGTCTATTAGATTTAGGTTGTTACCGAGGTTTACGTCATCGTCGTGGTTTACCAGTACGTGGTCAACGTACTAAAACTAATGCGCGTACCCGTAAGGGTCCTCGTAAGCCGATCAAGAAATAGTCGGGGTAGATAATGGCTAAAACACCACTTCGTACACGTAAACGTGTAAAAAAACAAGTTGTAGATGGCGTTGCACATATTCACGCATCTTTCAATAATACAATCGTTACCATTACTGATCGTCAAGGTAATGCCCTAGCTTGGGCAACTGCCGGTGGCTCAGGGTTCCGAGGTTCTCGTAAATCAACTCCATTTGCTGCACAAGTTGCTGCAGAGCGTTGTGCTGAAATCGTTAAAGAATTTGGATTAAAGAACTTGGAAGTTATGGTTAAGGGACCGGGTCCAGGTCGTGAATCAACAATTCGTGCATTAAATGCTGCGGGTTTTCGTATTACGAATATTACTGACGTGACTCCGATTCCTCATAACGGTTGTCGTCCACCGAAAAAACGCCGTGTTTAAATGGTGTAATAGGATAGTTGGAGAAAGAAAATGGCAAGATATTTGGGACCTAAGCTCAAGCTCAGCCGTCGTGAAGGTACTGATTTATTCCTTAAATCAGGCGTGCGTGCGATTGATTCAAAATGTAAAATTGATACAGTGCCTGGTCAACACGGTGCTCGTAAACCGCGTTTGTCTGATTATGGTAGTCAATTACGTGAAAAACAAAAAGTTCGTCGTATCTATGGTATTTTAGAACGTCAATTCCGTAACTACTATAAAGAAGCAAATCGTTTAAAAGGTAATACTGGTGAAAACTTATTAGTGTTATTAGAAGGCAGATTAGATAATGTTGTTTATCGCATGGGGTTCGCTTCGACTCGTGCGGAGGCTCGTCAATTAGTGAGCCACAAAGCAATTGTTGTTAATGGTCGTGTTGTAAACATCCCATCTTTCCAGGTGTCGATTAATGATGTTATAGCAGTTCGCGAAAAGTCTAAAAAGCAAGCACGTATTAAAGCATCATTAGAGCTAGCAGAACAAAGAGAAAAACCAACTTGGTTAGAAGTTGATACTGCTAAAATGGAAGGTGTATTTAAACGCATTCCTGAACGTTTTGATTTATCAGCAGATATTAACGAACATCTGATCGTTGAGCTTTACTCTAAATAATAGTTAAGCTTAAAAGCATAGAGAGGATAAAATGCAGGGTTCTGTTACAGAATTTTTAAAACCACGTTTAGTAGATGTCGAACAAGTTGGTTCAAGTCATACTAAAGTGATCCTTGAACCGTTAGAGCGTGGTTTTGGTCATACTCTAGGTAATGCATTACGCCGTATCCTTCTATCTTCAATGCCAGGTTGTGCTGTAACTGAAGTGGAAATTGAAGGTGTATTGCACGAGTATAGTAGTAAGGAAGGTATTCAGGAAGATATTCTTGAAGTGCTTTTGAACCTTAAAGGTCTAGCGGTTAAAGTACAGAATAAAGATGATGTTATTCTGACACTAAATAAATCTGGAATTGGCCCTGTTGTCGCAGCGGACATCACTCATGATGGTGATGTTGAAATTGTAAATCCGGATCATGTGATTTGTCACTTAACTGATGAAAGCGCATCTGTTAGTATGCGTATTCGTGTTCAACGTGGCAGAGGATATGTTCCGGCTTCGGCCCGTGCTCAAGCGGATGATCGTCCAATTGGTCGCTTGCTTGTTGACGCTTGTTACAGCCCCGTTGAGCGCATTTCTTATAATGTTGAGGCGGCTCGTGTCGAACAGCGCACAGACTTAGATAAATTAGTTATTGAACTGGAAACTAATGGGACGTTAGGGCCTGAAGAAGCAATCCGTCGTGCTGCGACAATTTTAGCAGAGCAACTTGATGCATTTGTTGATTTGCGTGATGTTCGTCAACCTGAAGTCAAGGAAGAAAAACCGGAATTTGATCCGATTTTGTTGCGTCCTGTTGATGATTTAGAGTTGACAGTTCGTTCTGCTAACTGTTTGAAAGCAGAAACAATTCACTATATCGGTGACTTAGTACAACGTACAGAAGTTGAGTTATTAAAAACACCTAATCTTGGTAAGAAGTCTCTTACTGAAATTAAAGATGTTCTTGCTTCACGTGGCTTGTCACTTGGTATGCGCCTTGAAAATTGGCCACCGGCAAGTATTGCTGAAGACTAGTCTGGTCATAGGTTAAGATTTTTCTGAGAAGGATAAGATCATGCGCCATCGTAAGAGTGGTCGTCAACTAAACCGTAATAGTAGTCATCGCCAAGCGATGTTTCGTAATTTAGTTAGTGCTTTAGTTAGTCATGAAATCATTAAGACTACTTTACCTAAAGCTAAAGAATTACGTCGTGTAGTTGAACCGTTAATTACATTAGCAAAAGAAGATAGCGTTGCAAACCGTCGTTTAGCATTCGCTCGTACTCGTAACATTGAAACTGTTGCGAAACTATTCAATGAATTAGGTCCACGTTTCGTTCAACGTGCAGGTGGTTACACCCGTATCTTGAAGTGTGGTTTCCGTGCAGGTGACAATGCTCCAATGGCTTACATTGAGCTTGTTGATCGCCCAGAGGTCGCTGAGACATCTGAAGAATAATAATTGATAATAAAAAAAGAGCGGTTATTTTTAACCGCTCTTTTTTTATAACCGTTTTAAATATTCAATTCCCAGTTGCTGCATTTGCCGTATTATCCATTGTTGCTTTTTGCGAACCAGGGCGCTAGGCTTATTAACATGGTAAATAATCGGATTCGGCAATACGGCGGCCAACAGTGCAGCTTCTGATTGAGTCAGATTTTGGGCTGATTTGTTGAAATAATAATGACTTGCCGCTTCCACACCAAAAATACCATCGCCGAATTCAGCAATGTTTAAATATACTTCCAAGATACGTCTTTTTGACCAACTTAATTCTAATAATATCGTCGCCGGTACCTCTAACCCTTTGCGTAACCAACTTTGCCCGTGCCATAAAAAAAGATTTTTGGCAGTTTGCTGAGAAAGCGTCGAACCGCCACGAATGCTACGTTTGTTTTTTTCGTTATGCTTAAAAGCGCGTTCAATAGCGTGAAAGTCAAACCCAAAATGCTCAGGGAAACGTTGATCTTCCGCAGCAATCACGGCTAATTGCATGGCGGGCGAAATTTCATCTAAACTCACCCAATCGGATTTTGCTCGATAAGCAAAATCACCTTGCAGAAAATGCCCGATTTGCTGTTGTGCCATATAGGCAGAAAAGGGAATAGGTACAAAACGAAGCAGCAGTACAAAAGCAAAAACAGCAAAGAAAAATTGGATCGCAATACGTTGCCAATTTTTCTTCCGCTGTTTGAGGTTAAATGAGCATAAAAATGCGGCTGCAATTCGATTAATTCGTTTCAATGCCATCAAGATGCCGCTTCACCCACTGCATAAAATCCGGATCCATCGTTTTAATCATATTTGAACCGCGCGTAATCGTCGCTGCGCTGGTATTCAGATTTTGTTGGATTTCACGTTGCGATAAGTCCTGTTTTAATAGTTGTGAGACGATCTGTAAGCGCAATCCTACAGCATCGCGTTCGTCAGGCGTGAGAAGCAAAGTTAAAAGTTCTTGCGCTTTACCTTGTTCAAAAGCGGTTCGTAGCATTGCGAGAAATGCGTTCCACTGCGCTAAGTTACGACTGATATACATTGTTACCATCCTATACTATTAAACTAGTGCGCTTAGTATAGCCGATCAAATTCGGCTTTGCTAAAAGTTTGTGGATTTTCTTTACGTTGTAAAAGTTGGTAGTAAAAATCGTATGTTAATACGTTTTGCACATAACCGCGCGTTTCAAAAAAAGGAATCGACGCAATGAATTCGTCCATTGCCAATTTGCCATCGGCACGCGCCAACCATTTTTCCACCCGACTCGCCCCCGCATTGTAGGCTGCTGCAATCAAAATGCGGTTATCGGGATACTTCGTGTTTAACTCGTTCAAATGCGCGGTGCCGAGCAAAATATTATTCAGTGGTTTGAACAAATCCTGCTCACTTTGATACGGTAATTGATTATTATCCGCTGTAACTTGTGCGGTGCCCGGCAACAATTGCATCAACCCCCGCGCATTCGCAGACGACTGCGCCATCGGGTTCCAGGCGCTTTCTTGCCGCGCAATCGCCATCGCAAAGGTTTTGCTGATAGATCGAGCGTGCGTTGGCGTGTTCAACGCAATATCGAAATAATCGCTGTAGGCATTTGGCAAACGGAGTGCAATATTTTCTTTGGCTTGCGCGATAATCGACCCGTCCACGCCCAAATCGAACCAATTTTGCTGATTCGCGTATTCGCTCAAGGCGATTTGCATCGCTTGTTTGTTTTCTGGCGGCAGATTTTCCAATAAAAAACGCCAACGTTGTTTGGCTGCGCCAAGACGATCCAGTTGACGCAGTTCATCGATTTCTAACAAAGCCGCACGATACTTATCGGCGATCTCGTTTTGCGCGTTTTTATCCGCTAATGACGCCACTTCAATGCGGTGCTGTAGAGCGAGTTCATTTTGCATTAATGTCGTGGCGGCCAACATCGGATAAAAACCGCGTTCTTTGGCCAGCGCGCTTAACATTTCGTGCGTTTTTGACTTATTCGTTTTCGCCAACCAATAACGCCATTCTTGCTTCGCTTTGCCTTCTTGCGACAAGGCGTTCAGCCAAGGTTGTAAATCCGTTTTTTGCCAAATGGCCATGCGCAGGCGGCGTTCAATTAAGTTATCTGCAGCCAGTTTTAAGATCTCCACATCGCGCCAGTGTTGAAAATTCTGGCTTGGGTTATCAAAAAAGCGGTTGAGAAAAGCAATTTTCCAGTCGCGAATTTGCGCATCGCTTAATCGCCAAGTTTGCGCCCATTGTTCATAAGGCGTGAAATTTGGCTCGTCGATATTTTCCGGCATGCTGTATAAATAGCGATTAAAGCCTTGTACGACGGCAAATTGATAGCGCGTATAGTCATTTTCGCTAAGCGGTGATTTATCTGCCAGCGCTTTTAAATTCGCCGGATTTTTCAGCAAATTCACCAAACGTTGTAAATCTGCCGAAATGCCCGAATCTTCTTGCGTATTGCCCGCGCGTTCAGATTCTTTTGCCAAGCGTTGTAACCCTTTAAGATCATTTTGAGCGAACAGATTTTGCGCTTTTTGAATAATATTGCCCGCGGTTCTACTACCGCTGGCATTCCATTGCGCCCAAAGCGGCGCGTCGTCGGTCAATTCACCGTTAGCCAGCCAAAGCGCACCAAAGCGTTGCAAAATCTCGTTCTGCCGAGTTTGATTCGATTGAGCGTTGTCTTGAGATTGTTCGGTGAGCCGATATTCCATATTCAATGCGGCGACTTGTATCGCCAAACTTTGCGGTTTGATTTTTTTTGCATAGTCCACTAATTCCGGCGCATCGGCATTATTCAGCAGCGTGAGAATATTTTGTTGCAAACGTGCGTGCAGA
Organism: Aggregatibacter sp. HMT-949; assembly: GCF_041734645.1. Lineage (NCBI taxonomy): Bacteria > Pseudomonadati > Pseudomonadota > Gammaproteobacteria > Pasteurellales > Pasteurellaceae > Aggregatibacter > Aggregatibacter sp. HMT-949. The sequence continues at coordinate 164,405 of NZ_CP162010.1, forward strand.
AAATGGCTCGGATGTTCGTTAATATAAGCTTCCAGCTCATTTTTGAGCGCAATTGTTTCATCTCGAGAAGTATTCGGCGTTATTTGTTTAATTTGAGCGTCGAAATATGCCGCCCAAGCGTCTTGTTGCAGCGGATAGCCTTCAAGCGCGTGTAACAGTTGCAGAAAAATCGGCTTGTTTGCGGCAACGCGTTGATTTTTGAGCGCGCTTTTCAGCAGATTTTCAAACTGTAAAAAAGTCGCACGCTGTTGCAGCCGTTTTAATTCCGCCGTTTGTTGCTTTTGTCGCCATTGGCTTTGTTGGCTCGCTAAGTTAGTATTCTCGGCGTATTCTTGCTTCGCTTGGTTGGCTTGTGTTGATTGCGTAAACGCGGTAAGAAGCGCGAGGGAAATAAGGAGAGGTTTTTTCATACTGAGCATGGCTATTGTCTTTGCGTTAGTTTTTGGGTTACGCCAAAAAGGCTGAAAGTAAAACCGCGAGATGTCATTTGAGCACCGCATTGGAGGCTTGTCACACGGGGCTTCAATGCGGTGCTCTTGGGCGACTCCATTTTTGGCCTGATAAAAAAGCGAATCTTTTGATTCGCTTTTCGTTTCCTTTGTTCAATTAAAAGACTTTTTTAAACGGTTTGACGATCACTTCACCGTAAACGCCGGCTTCCACATAAGGATCTTGCGCCGCCCAATCTTTGGCAGCGAGTAAGTTATCGAATTGGGCGATCACGGTGGAGCCGCTAAAGCCGGCTTCGCCCGGATTTTCGGCGTCAATGGCCGGATTCGGGCCGGCCGTGAGTAAACGGCCTTCCGCTTGTAATTGAGTTAAGCGCGCTAAATGCCGTTCGCGTACAGCGAGGCGCTTTTCCAAGGTGTCGGGGATATCTTGTGCAAAAATCACGTAATACATACTTTTTCCTTTTAACAATGCGGTTGTTGCGCTTCGTATTCTTGAATCGCCGCTAAGGCGCTTTCCAATTCGTGGTTGCCTTCGCGCGGGATGGTACGGGATTTGCCTTGATTATCCACGGCCACGAAAGTGAATACTGCATCAGTGACGCAATAACGCTCGCCGAACGGTTCGCTGGCGACTTTTTTGACCCAGACTTCCACTTTGATTTTAATCGACGACCGACCGACTTTTAGGCATTGTCCGTAGCAGCATACTACGTCGCCGACGGAAATCGGCTTGATGAAGTTCATCCGTTCCACGGCAACGGTGACCACGCGTCCGTGAGCGATTTCTTTGGCTAAAATCGCACCGCCCATATCCATTTGCGACATAATCCAGCCGCCAAAAATATCGCCGTTGGCATTAGTGTCGGAGGGCATGGCAAGGGTGCGTAGTAATAAAACGCCTTTCGATTGGCGACCATTGTTGTCAATAAAATTCGAGATCATTATTGCTCTCCTTTACGATTGTTTCCTTCGTTTTTTTGTTCGTGTTGCGACAAAAATCGATAAATATAGGCGCCGGAAATAAGCGTGGCGATCAGCGTCATTCCGATTAAGCCGAAAGATTTGAAATCCACCCAAGCTTCTTCCGACATATTTTGGCTGATATAAATGTTGGTTAACATACAAATAATAAAGAATGTCGCCCAGCCGAGATTGAGTCTATTCCAGGCTTTTTCCGGCAATTGAATGTCTTTACCGAGTAATTTTTTTACTAAAGGCGTGTTAAATTGAAACTGTGCCACCAATAATACGACAGCGAATAACCCATTGATAAGGGTGACTTTCCATTGTAAATAGCGCAGTTCGTTGAAATAGGCGGTAAGCAGACCGAAGAAAACTACTGCGCCGGCCATTATTTTTTGTTGTTTTTCAATGGCGCCATATTTCCATTTCAATATGATCAGTTGCGCAATCGTGGCGATAACCAATACTATCGCTGCTTCGCGTACGCCACCTAATTTATAGGTTACAAAAAATAAAATTAATGGAATAAAATCAAGTAGTTGCTTCATTTATGGCTCCTGCATAAATAAACTGTAAAAACGATAAGTTACTACTAATGTAAAAATATTGATCAATGCAGCCGTCAGGCTTACGATAACCGAAAAGGTAAGATTCTCCGAAAGCACACTTAATTGCAGAATCAGCATCGGGGCAACAAAATACACCAATAAAGCATAAATCAGCAACGCGGTTTTTTGATTGCGCCCTTGCCACCAAATTTTTTGTAAAGATTGGCCTATTCCGTCTTGAGTTGTGAGGTAATGGAGTGAGGCTAAATTCAGCCGAATAAAAAAGTATATGCCGAAGAAAATCATCAATAATGCGGCTATAGAAGGCGCCGTGTTGCTAAGTGCGGCACCGACAATGTGCGCGACGCCGAACAACACGGGAAGCACACTCACAGTTTCCAACACGATCACACCGATGAAACGACGTAAGGTCAACACAAAATTTGCGCTCAACGTAAGCGGATTGTGCCGACTGATTTGGTGAATCGTCATCAATCCCCAAGCGCTGATAAAAATACTGGCTAATTGCGCCGGTAAAAAAGAAGCTAAAAAGTCCGACGCATTGATTTGGCTTAAATCGGACAATGTATTACCGCCCGAAACGGCGTCTTGCGCCATAAAATCGGGAGTTAATAAGACGCTCAATACTTGTACAATAAAAAGCATGAAAACCAATTGCAGCATGGTTTTCTGTTGATTACGAAAAAAATGCCAACTGTCTTGCAAAACTTGGGTAAAGTTAATTTTCATCGAATTTCCCTTGTCAAAAAATGCGCTGATTATACCTTGTTTAGCGGTTTGTGCCATTTATCTTGTGTAAAAATTCCGCTTTGGGCATAACGCAATTTAGAATTATTGGGCGCCCCGTTTGCACAGCGCAACCGCGACGGTGAAATTTGACGTATTGGGCGGAGAGCATGAAGTGAACCTGAAATTGAGCCGGTCAGTTTTCACTGCTTAGGTTATCGTTGCTGGGGTTATCGTTGCTAAGGTTTAATCCGTGGCTTTTTAGCACCAACTAAAAATAGCACCGCATTGGTGGGCTCCAATGCGGTGCTATTTTTACCTGGCAAAGAAAATCGTGAGCAATGGCAATATTGATGCCGTTCAACGACGAAAGTGTTGCCTCACCGAACTAAATTTTTTTTGATCCGCTCGGCTTGCGTCGTTTACCGATATTTTTCGTGTCTTTATGGCGTATTTTCACTTTTTTCTTCGCCTCGACTTTTTTCTTTTCTTCGCGTTTTTCTTTAATACGCATTTTTTGTTTTTTGGAAACCGATTTTATTTCGCCGTCTTTCGGTGCTTTAGTACGAGGTTCCAAGCCTTCCAAAATTCGCGCTTTTAGAATTTCTTCCGTGTAACGTTTGATTTTACCGAGCAACTTATAATCGTGCGCTTCCACAAAAGATACTGCGGTGCCTTTTTTACCGGCGCGTGCCGTGCGTCCAATGCGGTGCAGATAGGTATCCGCGCTGTACGGTAAGTCGAAGTTCATCACATGGCTGACATCGTCAATATCAATGCCGCGCGCCGCCACATCCGTCGCCACCAGTAGCGTTACGATGCCTGATTTTAATTTATCAATGGCGTTATTGCGTTGCGTTTGCGCCATGTCACCTTCTAAATAGGCGGAACGAATGCCGCGTTTACGCAAAGTTTCGGAAAGCTCGCGTGCGTCTTCGCGACGACGTACGAACACTATACCGCGGCTTACTTGTTCTGTTTCGACGAAGCGTGCGAGCAATTTGATCTTGTGTTCCCGACTATCAGCGTGGTAATACCATTGATTGATTTTTTTGCGTTCACGACGACTCGGTTGCGCTTCCGCTTTCACCGGATCGTTGAGCAAACGTTCGGCAAAATCTGTCAACAATTCGCCTTCAAGCGTCGCGGAAAATAGCAATGTTTGCTTACGCCAACGGGTTTCCGCCGCAATTTTTTCCGCATCCTGCCCGAAGCCCATTTGCAACATACGATCCGCCTCGTCGAAAATTAATATTTCTACTGAACGACAATCGAAATTTTCTTCCTTAATGTATTGCAATAAACGTCCCGGCGTTGCTACCACCAAATCTTGGTTGGAATTAAATACTTCGCCGTGATTTTGATAGGCTACGCCGCCGGTGATGGTTGCGATATCTAAACGGCTGAACTGTGCCAGCTGTTGCGCTTGCTCCGCCACTTGCATGGCCAGCTCGCGCGTTGGGGTGAGCACTAAAACGCGTGGCGGGCCCGGTTTACGGCGTGGATAATCCAACAAATGTTGTAATGCCGGCAATAAAAAGGCAACGGTTTTGCCCGTCCCGGTGGGCGCCGAACCTAATACATCGCGTTCTTCCATAGCCGCCGGAATGGCTTTCGTTTGGATCGCAGTCGGACGAACGTAGCCCTTTTGGTCGAGTGCTTTTAAAAGCTCGGGGGAAAGATCGAATTGTTCAAATTGGGATAAATTCATTATTGTGCGGCTTTTTTGTTAAAATCGGCGCGGATTATACCTGAAATACCGGTTAAAGTACGGTCGGTTTAGGAAAAATATATGAGCGGATTTACCTTTAAACAGTTTCATATCAATCAACAAGACTGCGCGATGAAGGTCGGCACTGACGGCATTTTGCTCGGCGCTTGGGCGGATGTCACGAACTGTCGAAGAATATTGGATATGGGCTGCGGCACGGGATTGTTGGCGTTGATGCTGGCACAGCGCAGTGCGCCAGATTGTCAGATTCATGCGGTGGAACTCGATCCCGCCGCGGCGCAACAAGCGCAACAAAATATCAACGACTCTCCTTGGCGGCACCGCATTGAACTGCATCAGGGCGATGTATTGCATTTTTTGGCCGAGACCGCTTCCCCCTTTGATTTAATTGTGGCTAATCCGCCTTATTTTGCGCAAGGCGTGCACTGTAAAAATGCGCAACGGCAACTGGCGCGTTATATGCAACAATGTCATTCGGATTGGTTAAATCGGGCTGCACAACGATTATCGTCGAACGGAGAAATAAGTTTTGTCGTGCCTTTCGAGGCGGTAAAAAGCCTGATGGATTCGGCCGAACTGCATTGCGTGAAGCAGACCGCGGTCATGACTAAAATCGGCAAAACGCCGCGGCGAATGTTAATCACTTTCGCCAAACAGTCGCGAGCGTTAAGGCAAGACGAATTGGTGATTTACGACGAACACCATCAATACACCGCAGAATTTGTCGCATTGACGAAGGATTTTTATTTGAAATTTTAACGGCTTAAAAACAGCACCGCATTGGAATCGCTCCCAATGCGGTGCTGTTGTTTGATATCAAACTATGTTTCGACAGGTTGAGTGATTAGCCGCCCATACCATATTTTTTTAATTTTTTGCGTAAGGTGCCGCGGTTAATGCCAAGCATATTCGCTGCGCGGGTTTGGTTACCGCGTGTGTATTGCATCACCATGTCTAACATTGGATGTTCGACTTCTACCAATACTAATTCGTAAAGATCATTCACATCTTGCCCGTCTAATTGAGATAAGTAATTGCGTAATGCTTGTTTTACGGAATCACGTAACGGTTTGTTGGTGACTTGTGATTGAGAGTTTAACACTGAAACGGTTAATGCTTCAGACGGACTACGTTGTTGTTCTAACATCTTGCTTTATCCAAAATTGAATTTAAAAAATCTTCCAACACAATAAGTTGTTCCTGCGGATCATTTATTGCGTTAAAAGTCTGTCTAAAAACGGAACCAGGTCGAATTTCCTGTAAGTACCAAGCTATGTGTTTGCGGGCGATGCGGTAGCCTTTTGAGGCGCCGTAGAATTGGTGTAATTCTTGAATATGGCGCAAAATTTGAGCGCATTTTTCACTTAAACTTGGTGTTTGAATGATCGTATCGCGTTCAATTAAGCTTTCCACTGCTTGAAACAGCCAAGGATTGCCTAACGCGGCACGTCCGATCATAATTGCATCGGCGCCGGTGTAATCAAGCACCTGTTTTGCTTTTGCCGCGCAATCAATATCGCCGTTGGCAATCACCGGGATCGAAACGGCTTGTTTGACCGCGCGAATATTGTCGTATTCCGCTTCCCCTTTAAAAAGACATTCTCGCGTCCGTCCGTGAATGGTTAAAGCCTGAATACCGGATTGTTCTGCAATTTTGCCGATTTGCACGCAGTTTCGATTAGATTTATTCCAGCCCGTGCGAATTTTCAAGGTTACCGGCACATCGACCGCCTTGACGACTTCGCGCAGAATGTTTTCCACCAATTCGGGAAACTGCAACAATGCCGAGCCGGCAAGTTTGCGATTTACCTTTTTGGCAGGACAGCCCATATTGATGTCGATGATTTGCGCACCAGATTCCACATTCGCCACTGCAGCTCGCGCCATTTCCAACGGCTCGGAACCTGCGATCTGCACCGCATTGAAGCCCAATTCATCGCTATGCGCCAAACGCAATTTGGATTTTTCTGTATGCCAAAGTTGCGGATTGGCGGACATCATTTCGGAGAAGGTCAATCCCGCGCCGTAATGGGCACAAAGACGGCGGAAAGGTTTATCGGTAATGCCCGCCATCGGTGCTAGTAAAACACGATTTTTTAATGGGTAAGGACCGATGCGCATTTTACCTTTCACCTTGGAGCAAGCCTAAATCCAATTGCTGTCGAACGGGGCGACAACCGACAAGGCGTGCTATCATACGCACTTTAATATGCTTTGCAAAGCGAATTTTGTTCAAAAAATACACTTTTTTTAATTGACAAAATAAAATTAAAGCGATTTTAACTTGCCCGTAATTCGGCACCATTCCTCACGTACCGCGACCTCTTCCAAATCAAAGGTTTGGGCGTAAGCATCGCAGACGGATTGAGCTTGCGTTTCTAAAATACCGGACAAGCCCAAATCGCCGTTTTCTTTCACCAAGCAGCTAATTAGCGGATAAAGTTCTTTTAATGGGCCGGCTAAAATATTGGCGACTACAACGTCCGCTTTAAGATTCGCCGGTTTTTCGTCGGATAAAAAAAGTTGCAAGTGATCCGCAACACCGTTTTGTTGCGCATTGTTACGACTGGCAAGAATCGCTTGCGGATCAATATCAATGCCGATTGCGCTTTTGGCGCCGAGTTTCAGCGCGGCGATGGCCAAAATACCGGAACCGCAGCCGAAGTCGATCACCGTTTTGTCCTGTAAATCCAAACCATCTAACCATTCTAAGCAAAGTGCGGTGGTTGGGTGTGTGCCGGTACCGAAGGCCAAGCCGGGATCGAGCATCACATTCACTTCATTTGGCTCGGGAACTTCACGCCAGCTCGGACAGATCCATAAACGTTTACCGAACTGCATAGGATGGAAGTTATCCATCCATTCGCGTGCCCAATCTTTGTCTTCGATTTGCTCGATTTTATATGCCGCGCCATCCTCTAAATGGCCCGCCTGTTTTAATAAGCCGACGATTTCCGCCATATCGGTTTCCGCATCAAAAAGCGCGATGACGTCGGTATTGCCCCACAGACGGGTTTCGCCCGGCAGCGGTTCGAAAATCGGCGTATCTCGACTGTCCATAAACGTGACGGAAACGGCACCGATTTCCTCTAAAAAATCACTTATTTTTTCTGCTTTTTCATTCGTGCTGTTTAAGCGAATTTGAATCCAAGCCATATTTTTCTCCTTTCATAAAACCTATTTTTTCAACAATTTTGGCAGTAACGCCGAGCCAATGGTGGCGAGCATAATAAGGGCGATGCCGAGGGTGGATAGCGTCGAAAGACTTTCGCCGAGCAAGGCTACCGCAAATAAAATTCCAAACAGTGGTTCCAACGCCACCAAAATGCCGGAAAGATTCGCATCTACGCTGTTTAAACCTTTATTCCAGAGCCAAAATGCCAGCCAGCTGCAACCGATGGCAAGATAAAATAAACCGATGACGCCGTAAAAGTCCCATTCAATTCGCCAACTTTCGGTTAAAAGCAAAGTGAACGGCAGGGTGATTAGACAGCCTAGTACGATGGTGGTTGAAGTGTAGGCTTGGTTGGATACGCGCGCCACGACGTTTTGAGTCCAGCGCAATACACCGGCGAAAATAATGCCGGCGACTAATACCAGTAAACAGCCGAACAGACTAATGTCATTGATGCCGTCATGATGTTGCCCGCCGTTAATCATTATCGCTACGCCTAAAAAGGCCATCGCGCCGAACAGCCAATGGAGCCCGCGAGCGCGGTCTTTAAAAAAGAAATGCCCGATGAAAACCACCAGCAACGGTTCCAAACCGATCATCGTAACCGCACTGGCGGCGGAAGTGTATTTCAAGCCAATAAATTGCAGCAAAAAAACGGCGGTGTAATTGAAAAATGCCAGCCACCGGAGTTGTTTGCGCATTGATTTATCAATTTTTTTCCAGTGTCGCAGAAATAGTGGCAGCACAAAAATCGCTGCGATAATTAGGCGCGATTGTACCACCAGCACGGGATCCATCATGGAATATGTCATTTTGCCGACGATTAATGAGCTGCTCCAAATGAGCAAAGCGATAATTTGGTAAATCATAATTTATCTCTTACGGTTATCTTCACGTTCGTTTACGGGGACGAGAAAGATGATTTCAATGCGGTGCCCGTTCGGAAGTCCATCGCTGCAAGGTTTCAATGCGGTGCCCGTTCGGAAGTCCATTGCTGCAAGGTTTCAATGCGGTGCTGTTAAGATTGTTTCATTAAGAAAGCCTCCAACTTGCGTGGAATTAGCAAGAAAGAGACTGCGGCAATCGCGCTCATAAATAGAAAAGTGATAGTCGGCGATGCAGGGTAAATTATGCCGGCAATCGCACTGAAAAGCGCGATAAGAAGGCCGTTTGACAAGCCGTTATATAAGCCTTGTAATTTGGCGATGTGACTTTGCGGTCGCGTGGTGATGTAGCGCACAACAGCGTAATGACACAGGGCGTAAGTAAGGCTGTGCATCAGTTGTAATAATAGAATTAAAGTGAACTCCCGAACGTAATCAAACGCCGCCCAACGAACGACACAGGCTGCGGCGGAGAAATAAAACAATTTACTGACCGATACGTTTTGAAATAAACGACGTGAAAAGAAAAATAACAGAATTTCCGCGCCGACCCCAATGCCCCAAAGCAAGCCGGTTTGTGTGACGGAAAGGCCAATATCGGTCCAATAAATCGTGCCATATACATAATAGGCGGCGTGTGAACCTTGAATCATGCCGACGGCGAGCATTACGCGTAAAGTTGTCGGGTTTTTCAGTAGCGCTAAAAAGCCGATTCGACGGTTTTCGCCTTGTTCCGAGGTTTCGTCTTGTGGCGCAATGGCAGGTTTTAATAATTGAATCAAAGTATAGAACAGCAAAAGAGCGGTTAACATCCATACGATATTTTCCGCACCGAGGCTGTCGATTATTCCGCCGAACACCACGACGCCCAAAATAAACGCCAAAGAACCGATTAATCGCACTTTGCCGTAATCCAGCCCGATTTGGCGTTGCCAAGTGGCGGCAAGGGAATCGCCGATAGGCATTCCGGCCGCGTTTACTGCAGCAAATAAACCGACAACGCAAAATAATAGCCAGAAATGATGCGCGAACAAACTGAACGCCACTGCCGTCAAGACGCTGGCAAGGGCGAGCAGGCGTAGCGAGACGATCATGTGCGCGGCTTTTTGGATTAACGAAGAAAATAATAAGCCGCCGACAAAACGGAAAATATAGGCGCTGCCGATGACCAGCCCGATCATTTCTTCGCCATAGTTTTGCGATCTTAACCATGCAGGAAAGAAGGGCAAAAACACGCCGTAGGCACAGTAATAACCCAAGAAACTCAAGGCGAGCCAATAAAAGGGACGAATTTGCATCAGAATAATTTTTCCATTTCTTGCGAACGCGCGGCGCAGGCTTGCATGGCTTGTGCGACGATTTGATTAAAATGTTGCGCGTTGAATACGGCTAATGCCGCTTCCGTCGTGCCGCCTTTGGACGTGACGTTTCGGCGTAATGTGGAAAAGTCGAGTTGCGTATTATCGATCGCCATTTTGGCCGCACCGAATATGGCTTGTCGCACCAAGGCGCAGGCGCTGTCGGCATCTAAATTCATCTCGACCAGCGCTTGTTGCATCGCTTCCAACATTTGGAAGAAATACGCCGGACTGCTGCCGGATGCTGCGGTGACTGCGTGCATTTGCGCTTCATCGTGCAGCCAAAGGGTTTTGCCCACCGTATTCAACAATTCTTGTACGAAAATGCAATCGACTTGCGCGGTATTTTTAGCCGCAAACAAGCCTGCCATGCCTTCGTTTACGAGTGCCGGCGTATTTGGCATCACGCGCACTACGGATTGGGCACTCGGAATCAATGCTTGCAAGCGCGCGGTAGAAATGCCTGCGGCGATGGAAATCAATAATTTATCGCTAAAATCAACCCCCGCTAGGCAGCGGCACACTTCCGCCATCATTTGCGGTTTCACCGCCAACAGCACCGCATCGGCACGCTTTGCGCTAACCGCGTTATCTTGTGCCGTTTGCACGCCGAGTTCGGCAAAAAATGCGCGTTTTGTTTCGTTTGGGTCGTTCACAATAATCTGCTCAGCCGGATAGCCTTGCTTTAACAAACCAAGTACGATTGCTTGCGCCATATTGCCGCCGCCGATAAAGGCGATTAATTTGTGTTGCATCGTTTTTTCCTATCAGTTTATGGGCTACAATGGCGCGTATTTTACCCTATTATGAAGGAAGTTTACGATGTGGTTCAAAAATTTGATGAGTTATCGTCTTACCAAGTCGTTGGAATGGGATCTCACGCAGTTACAAACGCAGTTGGAAACATGTCGATTCCATCCTTGTGGCGTGCAAGATCAAAGTAAATTCGGCTGGTCTGCGCCGTTGCGCGGTTCGGATTTACTGTATTTTTCTGTCGGTAAACAGATTTTGTTGGTGGCGCAAAAGGAAGAAAAAATGTTGCCGGCAAATGTTGTTAAACGCGAGTTAGCGCACCGCATTGAAAGCCTTGAAGAAAAAGAAAATCGCAAGCTGAAAAAAAATGAAAAGCAAACTTTAAAGGACGACGTGGTGATGAATTTATTGCCGCGTGCTTTCAGCAAAAATCAATACACGGCGTTGTGGATCGATACGGAAAGCGGTTTGCTGCATGTGGATGCGGCTTCTGCCAAACGGGCGGAAGACGTGTTGGCGTTATTACGCAAATCCCTCGGTTCTTTGCCGGTGGTGCCGCTTGCCTTTGCCAACGAACCAAGCACGATTTTAACCGATTGGATTACGCAAGATAATTTGCCTCATTGGTTGATTGCGTTAGAAGAAGCCGAACTGCGCGGCAGCCAAGAAGACAGCGTGATTCGTTGCAAAAAACAACCGTTGGAAAATGAAGACATTCTCGCCTTGTTGCAAGAGGGCAAAAAAGTCGTGAGCAAATTGGCGTTGGAATGGGAAGATACTTTAACTTTCGTGTTTAACGAAGATGGTAGCCTAAAACGCCTTAAATTTGCCGATAGCGTGCGGGAGAAAAATGAAGATATTTCGAAAGAAGATTTTGCCCAACGTTTTGATGCGGATTTTGTGTTAATGACAGGAATTCTGGCGAAATTAACCGAAAACTTGCTGGAAGCGTTCGGTGGGGAAAAGGTGAGATTGTAGGCGTAATTCCGACTTAACGGCCGTTCTTTGTTGAAAATAGCACCGCATTGGAAGGGATTTCAATGCGGTGCTATTTTGTCGATCAACCGACCACGAAAGGCAAATATCCGGCGCGGATGGCAAACGGAATGGCGGTAATTGCCACGCCGAGCGCTAACACCACGAACAAGGCCAGATTGCCGCCTCGGACGCGGTACGGCAGATGCGGATGGAGACGGCGCGCTTTCCATACTAAGCTGACCGGCAATACCACTGCGTAGAAGGCGAACATTTGGCCGGCGTAGCCAAGCGCCAAGATAAAACCTTCCGGGTAGAACAAAGCGAAAATCAATGGCGGAATAAAGGTGAATAAACCGAGCGTGATGCGGCCGGCGGAGCGGTTAAAGGAACGTTTTAGTAAGTCCTCGATACATTCCAGCAAACCTAACCCCACGCCTAGAAATGATGTTACCAAGGCCAAGGTTGAGAATAATTTTACTGCGCCGGCAATGATGCTGCTGCCGGTTATCGCAAGCGTCGCTTTCACTAAGCCGTTTAAGGTAGCGTCTTCTTGCAAAATTTGTAAGAAGTCGTTTTGCGTGAGTAAGCCGTGGGTGGAAAGTTGCCATAAAATATAGGCGCCGAGCGTAATTCCCGAACCGACCAAAATCGACCGGCGCAACGCGTTTACGTTCCCCCCCAAATATTTATTTAAACTCGGAATGGAACCGTGAAAACCGAATGCGGTGAAAAACACCGGGCTGGCGGAAATCATTAAAGCATTGTCGATCGGCATTGCCATTAAGTTGTCGAATTGGATTTTCGGTAACATTAAGCTCAACACCAGCACGAACGCGGCGATCATCACGAAAAATAAGACGCGATTGATTTTGTCCACCGAATGGGTGCCGATTACAATAAATGTGCCGAAAATCACGGTAAAGAGTAACACGGCGAGCTTATTGGAGCTGCCCGTATCGCCTGTGGCGGGTAATAAATCCATCAGCAGTGAACCGCCGCCACTGACGTAAGCGGCGATTAATGCATATAAAAAAACGATTAAAACCAAGGTGGAAACAATGCGTCCCGCTTTGCCGAAATACTGTTCGGCAAGCGTGCCAATGCCCGCGTCGCTTTCGGCGGTTTGATACAGTTCAACGAATAATAAGGCGCTGAAAGTAAGCAATGCCCACAGTGATAGCAATAAAACGATGGTAAAGCCGAAACCGATGCCGGCCGAAGTGAGCGGCATGGCGAGCATGCCTGCGCCGATCATGGTACCGGCGACGAGTAATGTACTGCCTACGGTTTTGTTCATTTTTCATTCCTTTTTTGTAATTAAAAATTTACGCGGATTGTATTTTAGAATTTACAGTCTGTAAAGGTGGTTCACCGCTTTATTTTATCTTGGAGTTAACTCATCCATTTTTGCTCAAGTGTTGCCTCTGAATCCGCTTACGGGCACCGCATTGGATGCTTTTGTTTACAGTATGCCGAGCATAAATGTTCTATCATTGCACCGAATGACAACGCAGTGTGTCGATGTGGTTCTTCTCCAAATCGTTTCAAATAATTAATCGTCGCATCGCTTTTTAGTGCATCTTGCGGAAGGTAAAGAAATGATCCTTTCTTTGTTCAATGCGGTGCTGTTGAGGGAGTTCATGAATCAGAAAACCAGCATATACTACCACGAACATTTTTTCGCGCTTTATCGAAAGCTTCGTGCCAATCCGATAAGCTTAAACGAAATTGTGGAAAAGCCGACCATGCTTGCGTTATTACCGGATTTACACGGCAAAAAATTGCTCGATCTTGGTTGCGGCTGCGGCGAGCATTTACGGCTTTATTTGCAACAAGGCGCGGCGGCGGTGACGGGGTTGGATTTATCCGTCAATATGTTAGCGCAAGCCCACCACGACTTGCTCCAATGCGGTGCTGATACGACAGTCTGTTCTTTGTATCACTTACCGATGGAAAATTTAGCCGACTTGCCGGAAGACGGTTTTGACGTGATTACCAGTTCTTTCGCTTTTCATTATGTGCAAGATTTTCCTGCGTTGTTGGCTTCAATTGCCGATAAATTAGCGCCCGGCGGCACGTTGCTGTTTTCTCAGGAACATCCAATAACCACTTGCCACAAAGAAGGCGAACGCTGGGAAAAGGATAATAATAAACAACAGGTTGCGTATCGTTTGAATCATTATCGCGAGGAAGGCGAGCGCGACCGAAATTGGTTCAAACAGCCGTTTAAAACTTACCATCGCACCGTTGCAACAATTGTTAACGATTTAATTGCGGCGGGGTTTCAAATCGAGCGAATGGCAGAACCGATGCTCGCCGATCAACCCGAGTGGCTCGATGAATTTAAAGATTTGCAGCATCGCCCGGTGTTGCTTTTCGTTCGGGCAAAGAAAATCGTTTCGGCGTAAAAATAAACTGGTTTTCGCCCTCTCTTTGTGATATAAAACGCACCGCTGTTTTTGCCGTTAAAAAAACAGCGTTTTTATTTACAACACACACATATCATCAAGGCTTCATCGGGGTGCCAAACGGTCGATGAGCTGATATGTGGAGGCTCAACCCCAATAAAAGGAAAATATTATGGCACAAGTTTCAATGCGCGACATGATCAACGCGGGCGTACACTTCGGACACCAAACTCGTTACTGGAATCCACAAATGAAACCTTTCATTTTTGGTGCACGTAATGGTGTTCACATCATCAATCTTGAAAAAACCTTACCTTTATTCAACGACGCGCTTGCCGAATTAACCCGCATCGCGAGCAACAACGGTAAAGTTTTATTCGTCGGTACGAAACGCGCAGCTCAAGAAGCGGTAGAAGCCGCGGCATTAGACTGTCAACAATATTATGTAAATCACCGTTGGTTAGGCGGTATGTTGACTAACTGGAAAACAGTTCGTCAATCAATTAAACGTTTAAAAGATTTGGAAACCCAATCTCAAGACGGTACTTTCGACAAATTAACCAAAAAAGAAGCGTTAATGCGTAGCCGTGAGATGGAAAAACTTGAATTAAGCCTCGGCGGTATCAAAAATATGGGCGGTTTACCGGATGCGTTATTTGTCATCGGTGCGGATCACGAACATATCGCGGTGAAAGAAGCGAACAACCTTGGCATTCCTGTATTCGCTATCGTGGATACCAACTCTACACCAGCCGGTGTGGATTATGTTATCCCGGGCAATGATGACGCAACTCGCGCAATCCAACTTTATTTAACGGCTGCAGCAGCAGCGGTGAAAGAAGGTCGCGGTAACAATGTTGAAGCGATTGCGGAAGAATTAGTTGTAGAAGTGGAAGCGACGGAACAATAATTCGGGTTATCGAAATAAGGCTCAGCCCTTATTAATCAAAACGATTAATTGGCACAGGGGCTAAAATTTAGCCCCTGTATTTTTACCCAAAGTACGTTTAAAGCACCGTACTTTAAGACAGAGGATTGGAAAAATGGCTGAAATTACAGCAGCATTAGTAAAAGAACTGCGCGAACGTACCGGCGCAGGCATGATGGAATGTAAAAAAGCGTTAGTTGAAGCGAACGGCGACATTGAATTGGCCATCGACAACATGCGTAAATCCGGTCAAGCGAAAGCGGCGAAAAAAGCCGGTCGCGTAGCCGCAGAAGGTGTAATTCTTGCACGTATTGAAAATGGCTTCGGTGTATTGGTCGAAATGAACTGCGAAACCGACTTCGTTGCGAAAGATGCGGGCTTCTTAGGCTTGGCAAACGAAGTGGCGGATTATGCCGCCGCGCACAAAGGCACGACAATTGAACAATTACAGGCGCATTTTGAAGAAAAACGTGCGGCGTTAGTAGCGAAAATCGGCGAAAACATGACTATTCGTCGTGTCGCTTATTTAGATGGTAAAGTCATCGCACAATACTTACACGGCGCGAAAATTGGTGTGTTAGTGGCGGGCGAAGGGTCTGCGGAAGAACTCAAAAAAGTAGCAATGCATGTTGCTGCGTCTAAACCTGAATTCGTTAACCCGGAAGACGTTTCCGCCGAAGTGGTAGAACATGAACGTCAAATCCAAATCGACATCGCGATTAATTCCGGTAAACCGAAAGAAATCGCAGAGAAAATGGTTGAAGGCCGTATGAAGAAATTTACCGGCGAAGTGTCTTTAACCGGTCAAGCATTCGTGATGGATCCGTCTGTTTCTGTAGGTGATTTCTTAAAATCTGTAAACACTTCTGTGTCTAACTTCATTCGTTTAGAAGTGGGTGAAGGTATCGAAAAAGTGGAAGAGGATTTTGCCGCTGAAGTGGCTAAAATTACCGGCGGTAATGCTTAATTCTTTTTTCAGAGATAAAAAAGCCGATAACTTGGTTATCGGCTTTTGTTTTGCGTGTTATTTATGTTTCGGTCGGATATCGATTGCCGGATCATCATCTTTACGATATTTCTCATTAATGCGCTTTTGCAAGCCGAAATCGTCTTTATCCGCTTGGCTAGAAAATAAATCTTCTTCCTGAGTAAGTTTCGGATTCTTAATGCCGATCCAAGTTGCAACACCTTCTAAGAAGTTCAAACCGGATTTAAATGCTTTGTATTCTTTCCGTTCGCTATCATCGGACGACAATTTAAACAGCGGGATATCATGGTGTTCGCGGCTGAAACAGTTTTGATTAAATAACAACACGTTATTTTTTTCATCCTGTTGATGGCATAAACCGTGATCGGAAAAATAAATCATCGAAAACGTGCGTCCTGTTTTCGTCGAGTTCTCTTCAAGCTGTTCATACACTCGTTTTAAAAATTCATCGGTTTTCTTAATGGAAGAAACATAGCAGTTCAAATAGCCATATTTCGGATCGATTTCCTCATCTTTATAAATTTTTGGATAATCTTCCACACGGTCGCACGCCAGCGGATGCGAGCCGTAAATATGTAATACAATAAAACGTTTCCCTTGAATTGGATCTTCTAATACTTGAGTGAGTTTAGGCAGTAAATCGAAATCACTAAAGTTGGTGGAATTAAAACTGCCTCCTTTTTTTAAGAAAATGGTTTCATCAGATTTTGCGGCCAGTGACGATACCGGCGTATCGAATTCGCCCAACATACCTTGGTTTGATAGCCAATAGGTTTTAATGCCGGCGGATTTGACCAAATCGACTAAACTCAAATCGTAATTCGGCTCCCACTTTTCTTTGTTCGGCAAGGTTAACATTAAACGTAACGAGGCGACGGTATTAGTGCCGGCGGAGCGCAAGCCGTCAATCAGCGTTCCTTTTGCATTCGACATAAATGGCGTATTTTCAATCGGATAGCCGTACGCCTGATGATAATCTTTGCGTGCACTTTCGCCCAATACAATTACATAATCGTCGTAACGAGAATTTTCCAGTACGGATTTGCCCCAATTATTGGATTGCGACATTTGTTTGAGTTTTTGCATTTCGTCTATTATTTTTAGCGTAGAACTCAGCGTTTCCTTAAGCGGCTCGGCAATCGGTAAATAAAATGCAAAAAGCAAGGTCGTCAGTACAATAAAGGTTTTGTTACGATAAAATTTAACGCCGAATTTAACTGCACTTTTATATTGCACGAATAGCAAAATTGGGATCGCAATGGCAATTAAATAACTTGTCAGCGGAATTTGTAGCAAAAACTCTTTGGTTTCCAGCATATCAGTGGCGAACACAGAAGCGATATATTGATAGCTCGGCGCGCCGAAATTTAAACCGGTGGGCGTATAAAAGGCGTGCGCCAACCCCAGCGGCAACATAATAAAATAGAAAGATTTTTTGCTACTGCTTAATAAAAGAATCAACGCAGTGGAGAGTAAAATTAGCACCGCATTGGGACTCGGAAACATCCCCGAACCGATTAACATAAAGTAGCCGGCTGTCAGGGCACAAATAAAAACGAAAAGCGTGGCTAAAATTCGGTAAGTTTTTTGTGTGTTCATATCATCTCTATTGGAAAACAAATGCTGCTCATTATCTCCTTTTTGCGCCGGATTTCCAGTTTTAACTTCTTCACTCTTGCGTGGTTATTCTATAAAATAAGCCAATTTTTTAAGCCAGAAAGGAAAAATAAATAATGAGCCGACCGATTTATAAACGTATTTTATTGAAATTAAGTGGTGAAGCATTACAAGGCGACGAAGGATTCGGTATTGATCCGTCAATCCTTGATCGCATGGCGATTGAAATCAAAGAATTAGTCGAAATGGGGGTAGAAGTTGGCGTCGTGCTAGGTGGTGGTAACTTATTCCGCGGCGCAAAATTGGCGAAAGCCGGCATGAATCGTGTGGTGGGCGACCACATGGGAATGTTGGCTACGGTCATGAACGGTTTAGCGATGCGCGATTCCTTATTTCGAGCGGATGTAAACGCAAAATTGATGTCGGCGTTCCAACTAAACGGTATTTGCGACACTTACAATTGGTCGGAAGCGATTAAAATGTTACGTGAAAAACGCGTGGTGATTTTCTCCGCCGGTACCGGCAGCCCATTTTTTACCACCGATTCGGCCGCCTGTTTACGCGGTATCGAAATCGAAGCGGACGTTGTGTTAAAAGCGACGAAAGTAGACGGCGTATATGATTGCGATCCGGCGAAAAATCAGGATGCCAAACTGTATAAAAATCTAAGCTACGATGAAGTGATTGATAAAGAATTGCAGGTGATGGACTTGGCAGCGTTTACTTTAGCGCGCGACCACGGCATGCCGATCCGTGTGTTCAATATGGGGCGTCCGGGTGCATTGCGTAACGTAGTGCTCGGCACGGAAGAGGGCACTACGATTTGTTAATGGTGATTTAACACATTAACTAATGAGGCGACCCAAATGCGGTCGCCTTTTCTTTTGGGTTAATTCAATTTGCGCCGGAAAGTAAGGTAATTGGGAGAATTGAATTTTTCACCGGCCCAAAGCGACTTTCAATGCGGTGCTCTGGGAGAAGGTCGCTGAGCATGTAGCGGCTTTGGTTTACTCGAGGGTAAGACGTTCTTCAATAATACCGCCGCCCAGGCAAACTTCACCGAGATAAAATACGGCGGATTGACCCGGCGTCACTGCTGCTTGCGGTTCATTGAAAATGACGCGGATAGTTTCATCGTCGATAGGCTCAATCACACAAGGAATATCCGTTTGGCGATAGCGGGTTTTTACTGTGCAACGGAATGGTTCACGAATCGGTTGGCGATCGACCCAATGAAGCTGTTTTGCCATTAAGCCTTTGGAGAATAAACGAGGATGATCGTGTCCTTGTGCCACAATCAGTTCGTTATTTTTCACGTCTTTATCTACCACATACCACGCTTCCTCACCGGCATTTTTCAAACCACCGATGCCTAAGCCTTTGCGCTGACCTAAAGTGTGATACATCAAGCCATCATGGCGACCGATCACTTCGCCATCCACCGTACGAATATCGCCCGGTTGTGCCGGCAAATAGCGCGCTAAAAAGTCTTTGAATTTACGCTCACCGATAAAACAAATACCGGTCGAATCTTTTTTCTTCGCCGTGACCAAACCTAAATCTTCCGCGATGGCGCGCACAATCGGCTTTTCAATATCGCCTACCGGAAATAGACTTTGCCCTACTTGTTTGTGGCTAAGCGTATAAAGGAAATAGCTTTGGTCTTTATTGGCATCTAAACCACGTAATAATTGCGCATTATCATCACCTGCACGACGCACATAATGCCCGGTGGCAATATAATTCGCGCCTAAATCTTCCGCTGCATATTCCAAGAACGCTTTAAATTTAATTTCTTTGTTGCACAGAATATCCGGGTTCGGCGTGCGGCCCGCTTTGTATTCACTAAGGAAATGTTCAAACACATTATCCCAATATTCCGCCGCAAAATTGATTTTATGCAGCTTAATGCCGAGCTTGTCGCACACTGCTTGCGCGTCTGCGAGGTCGGCTGCTGCGGTACAATAATCGGTATCGTCATCTTCTTCCCAGTTCTTCATAAACAAACCTTCTACTTGATAGCCTTGTTGTTGAAGAATGAACGCGGAAACTGAAGAATCCACTCCGCCCGAAATCCCGCAAATCACTTTTTTTGTGGCATTTTCGGCAAGTTGTTCAGCGCTTAAGGTTGCAAAGTGTTGGTTGTAAGTTTTTGATAACATAATATTTTCTAAAGTTTTAACATTAATGTGAGATCATCAATCGGTGAAGGTTGAAAACCATAACTAAGATAAAATGCTTTCGCTTTTTCATTCAAAGCATGGACAAGTAATGCGCGAACGCCAATTTGTTCGCTTACTGATTTAGCGCGCAGTACCGCATCTTTTAACATAGCTGCCCCAAAGTGCCTGCCTTGTACTGATTTATCTACTGCTAAACGCCCTAAAATGATAACGGGAATGGGATCCGGCATATTTCGGCGAATATTACCGGTAGCCTGTAAGTGAGTAATCG
Organism: Aggregatibacter sp. HMT-949; assembly: GCF_041734645.1. Taxonomy (NCBI): domain Bacteria; kingdom Pseudomonadati; phylum Pseudomonadota; class Gammaproteobacteria; order Pasteurellales; family Pasteurellaceae; genus Aggregatibacter; species Aggregatibacter sp. HMT-949. The sequence continues at coordinate 184,390 of NZ_CP162010.1, forward strand.
CGCCGGACGCCATCGCATAATACGCCACTACATTTTTATTTTGATCACAAACCACAAAAGTTCGGCTAGCCTGACTAATTTGATTTTTCAATGCATTGCGCTTAAGCCATTGATTTAATACTTCTTCACCACAATCGAATGTTGTCAAATGATGTTGATTAGAAAGCGATTCAGGGAAAGAATAACCAGCCATTATTCTATCCAAGGAGCTTTAATCGAAAAGAGTTTATCCATTGAATGATGATCAACAGGTTGCTCAAGTGCGGTCAAAAATTGGTTAAATTTTTCTTCCTCAAGCTGGAATAGTGTTCGATCTAAAATAACGTTTTTAGCATTATTACATGCTGACTCTAACATAAAATCAGAACGGCTTTTGCCGAGCAACTCTGCCGCATAATCAATCAAATCCCGCTGATTAGGCATAGCTCGGAGATTAATTGTCGCTGTACGCATAACTATCCTTTCGTCTATACAAATGATGTACGATTCTATTATTTGTGTATTAAATGTCAATACAAAAAAGGTCAGCATTGCTGACCGTTTAGTTTACTTCACTTCATAAAACGACGAATCATCATTTTTCTTGGTAAATTTTTGTTCGTATTCTGCTTTAGCTTGTTCATCACCCGCATCGAGTTTGGATTGGAGCGTATCGCAAGGTTTGTCGCAGTCGCAGGCTTTGGCAATGCCTAGGGTGGATAAACCGCCGCAACTACCTTTTAAACTTTTCTTTTTAACGATAAAACCGATAGACATCAGTAAAATAATGGCGACAAAAGCGATAAGAGTGAAAAATAAAGTTTGCATAGTTATTCCTTGGTTTCCGTTAATTTTTTAAAGGCAGATGACATTTTGGTTTCAAAGCCTTTATCCGTTTTGATAATCAAATAAATCGCGAGATTATTTTTCTCGGCCACCTCAAGCGCTTTCTCTTCGCCAAGCACAAACAATCCTGTGGATAAACCGTCAGCAGTCATGGAAGTCGGCGCTAACACAGTGATCGACGCTAAATGATGCTGAATGGGATAGCCGGTTTTTGGATCGATTTCATGGGCAAAACGCTGGCCATTTTCTTCAAAATAAATACGATAGTCACCGGAGGTTGCCATCGCCATATTATTTAAACCAATTACATTTTCAACCGCTCTTTCGCCCGTAGTATTCGGTTTTTCGATGGCGATTTGCCAAGGTTTTCCTTCAGAATTCTTACCTTTGGCGCGAATTTCACCACCGATTTCTACCATATAATTTTGTGCGTTGAGTTGCTCCAATTTTTCTGCCACTTGATCCACACCAAAACCTTTCGCGATGGAAGATAAATCAATATAAACCTGTGGAATTTTCTTGGTTAAGGTCGGGATGTTGCCGTTCATTTCAAGAGCGATTTTATCAATGCCGACCCAAGCTTGACGTTCGGCCAGCTGCTCGCTTGCCGGTTGACGTTCCGGCCGTTTTTCCGGACCAAAGCCCCAAAGATTGACAACAGGCCCCACGGTGACATCTAATGCGCCTTCAGTCATTTTATTCAAACGAATCGCTTCTGCTAATACTTTTGCAAGATCCTGAGAAATTTCAATCGGTGTATTCACTTGAGTATTTTGATTGAAACGACTTAATTCGGAATCTTTAATGTAAGTGGACATTTTCGCATTTACGTCTTGTAAAATCGCTTCGATTTGTTCATGAATTTTCTGCGATGTTTCGGTAACGGAACCGTCATCGATATATTTCACATGATAAGTGGTGCCCATGGTGTTGCCGCTCAAGAGCACCGCATTGGCGGCTTGCCGGCAGACCGTCAAAGAAAATGCCATGGCAATTGCGATAACGACACTCAATAGTTTTTTCATTTTTCTTTCCTAACGAGATGAATTACAGGCAAACCGACTTTTCAATCCGCTTGCCTGTAATTCATATTAAATATTGACCGCACTTCTCTTGCGATAAAGAGCAAAGTGCGGTCATTTTTTTATGTGTTTTGATTAACTAAAATCAACCACCGAAGTCATCCAATAAGATGTTTTCATCTTCAACACCAAGGTCTTTCAACATTTTGATGACCGCCGCGTTCATGACCGGAGGGCCGCACATATAGTATTCACAGTCTTCCGGCGCTTCGTGATTTTTCAGGTAGTTTTCATAAAGCACGTTGTGAATAAAGCCTGTATAGCCTGTCCAGTTGTCTTCCGGTAATGGATCGGAAAGTGCAACGTGCCATGTAAAGTTTGGATTTTCTGCAGCAAGCTGATCAAAATCCTCCACATAGAACATTTCACGTTTAGAACGCGCACCATACCAGAACGACATTTTACGTTTGGAATGTAAACGTTTTAATTGGTCAAAGATATGGGAACGCATTGGCGCCATACCCGCACCGCCGCCGATAAAGACCATTTCGGCATCGGTATCTTTCGCGAAGAATTCACCGAATGGACCGGAAATCGTCACTTTATCACCCGGTTTTAACGACCAAATATAAGAAGACATCTGTCCCGGAGGGGCATCCGGTTGACGTGGTGGAGGTGTCGCAATACGCACGTTCAGCATAATAATGCCTTTTTCTTCCGGATAAGACGCCATGGAGTAAGCACGGATAATATGCTCATCCACTTTGGACACATAACGCCATAAGTCGTATTTATCCCAGTCCTCGTGGTATTCTTTCGGAATATCGAAATCTTTGTAGTAAACCGTATGAGGATCGGCTTCGATTTGGATATAACCACCGGCACGGAATGGCACTTCTTCACCCTCAGGAATCGCTAATTTAAGCTCTTTGATAAAGGTGGCTTTGTTATCGTTAGAAATAACGGTACATTCCCATTTTTTCACACCGAAAATCTCTTCCGGTAATTCGATATCCATGTTGCCTTTCACGTTTACCTGGCAAGAAAGGCGATAGCCTTCTTTTGCCTCACGTTTGGTAATGTGGGATAACTCAGTCGGTAAAATTTCACCGCCGCCGCTTTTTACTTTCACGACACATTGACCGCAGGAGCCACCGCCGCCACAAGCCGATGACACAAAAATCCCTTTGCTGGCAAGGGCGCCGAGCAATTTGCCGCCAGCCGGTAAGGTAATGGCTTTACTCGGGTCATCGTTAATTTGAATGGTAATGTCGCCGGAATCCACTAATTTGGATTTAGCAAACAGGATGATTGCAACGAGCACCAAAACAATGGCTGTAAAGGCTGCAACACCGAGTAAAAGAATTGTAGTTTCGCTCATTTATGCACTCCTTATAACTGAATACCGGAGAATGACATAAAGCCAAGCGCCATTAAGCCTGCGGAGATAAAGGTAATCCCTAAACCGCGTAAACCTGCCGGCACGTCAGAATATTTCATTTTCTCAGTTAAGCCGGCCAATGCAACAATCGCCAGCATCCAACCTAAGCCTGCACCAATACCATACACGGCGGATTCGGCGAAGGTATATTCACGTTGAATGGCAAAGGATACACCACCGAAGATCGCACAGTTTACGGCAATAAGCGGAAGGAAAATCCCCAATGCGTTATAAAGTGCCGGGAAGAATTTATCGAGCGTCATTTCAAGAATTTGAACGATACCCGCGATAATCCCGATAAATGTAATGAAGCTTAAGAAGGATAAATCTACCCCTTCAACTAAAGCACCATCTTTTAACACGTGTTCAAATACAAATTGGTTCGCCGGCACGGAAATACCAAGCACAACTGTGACCGCAACACCCAAACCGAATGCGGTTGACACTTTTTTCGACACGGCAAGGAAAGTACACATTCCTAAGAAGAAAGAAAGCGCCATATTTTCAATGAAGATCGCCTTCACAAATAGGCTAATATAATGTTCCATTGATTATTTCTCCTGTTGCTCAGGTTTCCACGTTCTTAAGCCCCAAATGATGAAGCCGATAATAAAGAACGCACTTGGTGCAAGAAGGAACAAACCGTTCGGTTGGTACCAACCACCGTCTTGAATGGTTTGGAATACCGGAAAGCCAAGTAAACGACCTGAACCAATTAATTCACGTAAGGTCGCCACGATTAATAAAATCGCACCGTAACCCAAGCCATTACCGATACCGTCAACAAAACTTTCCAATGGACGGGATTTCATCGCAAACGCTTCTGCACGTCCCATTACGATACAGTTGGTAATAATCAAACCGACGAATACCGATAATTGTTTGGACAAGCCGTAAGCAAAGGCTTTTAAGACTTGGTCAACCAAAATTACCAAAGAGGCGATAATTGCCAGTTGTACAATGATACGAATACTATTCGGAATGTAGTTACGAATCATTGAAATGAACATGCTGGAAAAACCGGTTACTAAACTTACTGCAATTGCCATAACGATCGCGGTTTGTAATTGAGTTGTTACCGCTAACGCAGAACAAATACCCAAAATTTGCAGCGCAATCGGGTTATTTTTTACGATCGGATCAAGCAAAAGTGCTTTTAAATTGCTTTTTGCATCAGCCATTATCTTGCCCCCGCTTTAAATTTTGCTAAGAATGGACCAAAACCGTTTTGGCTAAACCAATAATCAAAGGAACCTTGCACACCGTTTGAGGTTAAGGTTGCGCCTGATAAGGCATCAACGCCGTGCTCTTTGTTAGAAGACGCATTTTTGGCAACACGAATAGCCACGCGTTGATTATCATCAAACAGTTTTTTATCTACGAAAAGTGCTTGCCAACGCGGATTGGCGATTTCACCACCAAGACCGGCGGTTTCACCTTGATCATAGTAAGTAATGCCTTTGATGGTATTGGCATCCGGGGCAACCGCAACGAAACCGTACATCGTTGACCATAAGCCGCGACCGTACATCGGCAATATGACTTGATTGACTTGACCTTGTTCATCTTTTACAAGGTAAACACGAGCTTCTTTCGCACGCACTTTAATGCCCGCTTTATCCGCATCGGGCGGAATAACTTGGCTCAATGCGGTGCTCTTGACGGCACTCTTCGGATCAAATTTTTCCACATCTTCTTTTGATGCCTGAACGAAATCACCGGTTTGTAAATCCACCAAACGCGGTTCGATAAACTTGTTATAAGTGTCTTTAATGACGGAAGCGTTATCTTCTTTCATCAAACCGGCAACGGTTAAAATATTGCGTTGAACGTCAAGTGCTTTTTGTTCATCTTGTTTTGCTTTAAGGGCGACAGCGGCACCGGAAACAATGATAGAACACACCAAACTTAGCAATACAACAACGGTAACTGTACCGCCAACGCTATCTTTATTAAACTTAGCCATTTGTTCTTGCTCTCCGACGTTTGATATTTGCTTGTACCACGATGTAGTCAAAAATCGGTGCGAATAAATTCGCAAATAAAATCGCTAACATCATGCCTTCCGGATAAGCCGGGTTCACGGTACGAATTAATACTGCCATCACGCCGATTAACGCACCGTACCACCATTTACCGGTGTTGGTGAAAGACGCGGAAACCGGATCGGTCGCCATAAACACCATACCTAACGCAAAACCACCTAAAACAAGGTGCCAATGCCAAGGCATCGAGAACATTGGGTTGGTATCAGAACCGATAAGATTGAATAAGGTTGAAGTTGCAATCATACCAATCATTACGCCGGCGATAATGCGCCATGCGGCAATGCGGGTGAATACGATAATTGCACCGCCGATTAAGATGGCGAGGGTCGAAACTTCACCCATCGAACCCGGAATATTACCGATAAATGCGTCCATCCAAGAAATCGGTTGACCGCTTACGGTATGTTGTAATGCGCTTTGGCCGCCTTGTGACCATTGTGAAAGTGCGGTTGCGCCGGAGAAACCGTCTGCTGCAGTCCACACCAAGTCACCGGAAATTTGTGCCGGATACGCAAAGAACAAGAATGCACGACCGGCAAGCGCAGGATTCATAAAGTTACGACCTACGCCACCAAAGATTTCTTTCGCGACCACGATACCAAAGGTGATACCGAATGCCGCTTGCCATAATGGCAATGTCGGCGGAACGATTAACGCGAAAAGAATAGTAGAAACGAACATCCCTTCATTTACTTCATGTCCACGCACAACGGAGAATAGTAGTTCCCAAATCGTACAAACGGTAAATACCACGATATAAATCGGCAGGAAGAAGATCGCACCTAATGCCATTTTGCTGCCCCAGCCTGCATTTAGGGTTAAATCTACCCCGAGGCTGTTAGCGAGCGCATAGTGCCAATCGCTTGCAATTAATTGCGCTAAATTGCCTAATTGGTTTAACGCAGGAATCGCTTGATTACCCACATTGTACATACCGTAGAAAATTGCCGGGAACAATGCAAGGAACACGGTGATCATCATACGTTTTGAGTCTAACGCATCACGAACGTGCGTGTTTTTGTGCGTTACCGTACCCGGTGTGTAAAGCAAGGTGTAAATCGATTCAAAGATCGGATAAAACTTGCTGTATTTACCTCCCGGTAAAAACGCGGGTTCCATTTTTTCAAAAAGATTTTTTAAACCCATTTTTAACCTTCCTTCTCGATCTTATCTAACACTTGACGCAAGATTGAACCATATTCGTATTTGCCCGGGCAAACGAATGAACAAAGCGCTAAGTCTTCTTCATCAAGTTCCAAGCAACCTAGTGCTTGTGCGCCATCGGTGTCACCCACGATTAAGTCACGTAACAATAATGTTGGTAAAATATCTAACGGCATCACGCGCTCATAGCTACCAATTGGCACCATTGCACGCTCACCGCCATTTTCTGCAGTGGTGAAATTGAATAATTTTTTACCGAAGTGACCTAATACGGTACGGGTAATCGAATATTTGCCCGCTTGCGGCGTGATCCAGCCTAAGAACTCCTTCTCGTTGCCTTCAGCAATAACGGAAACTTGCAATGCATAACGGCCTAAATAATCGTGAGGGCCTTTTGCCGTATTGCCGTAAAGCACAGAACCGGAAATCACACGATTTTCGCCCGCACTTAACTCATCTTTGGTTAATTGAGAAAGGTTTGCGCCGATTACCGTACGCACTAAGCGCGGTTTTTTCACTTGCGGGCCGGCAAGTGAAATTACGCGTTCAACATAAAGTTCGCCGGTAGTGAATAATTTACCGATAGCAATCACATCTTGATAATTGATGTGCCACACGGTTTTATGCGCACCGACCGGATCGATAAAGTGAATATGGGTTCCCACTAAACCTGCCGGGTGCACGCCGCCGAAATCATGAATTTCAAGATTGGCTAAATCTACGGTCGGGATATTGGTATCGCCCGCTTTGCATAAACGTAAAGGTTTACTTGGGAATAAACGGCTTAATACGGTTAAACCATTAATGAAATCTTGCCAAAAATCTTTTAGCACGATGGCAGGATCTGCTGCTAACGGATTGCTATCCATTGCATTGACGAAAATAGAAGAAGGTTCGCTGTCAACTGCCGGGATTTTGCTGAATGGACGGGTGCGCAATGCGGTCCATAAGCCTGATTCCACAAGATTTTGTTTCACTTGTTCGGAAGAAAGGGTATTCAATTCATCTGCGTTATATTTTGCGAAAGTGATTTGCTCATCGCCTTCCACATTGATTACCACAGATTGCAATACGCGTTTTTCGCCACGATTGATCGCAGTGACGGTACCGCTTGCAGGGGCTGTAAAAATCACTCCCGGATTTTTCTTGTCTTCAAAAAGCGCTTGACCTTTCTTTACGACATCGCCTTCGCGCACCTTCATCGAAGGACGCATCCCCACATACTCCTCACCAAGAATCGCAACTTGATTCACAACATTACCGTCGTGGATTACTTGTGCCGGTTTTCCCGCAATTGGGAGATCCAAGCCTTTCTTAATTGTAATCATACTGTTTGCACTACTTTTCAAGGTTAAAAATACGATTGCAAATAAGCGCACTTAAATGCAATCTCGTGTTTGAGCGTGGCAGAGAATACTTGGAAAATCAAAGCATTAACAACTGGCACATAAATTTAAAAACTCAAATCGGCTTGATTTTCTGATGAAGTGCAATCTCGGCACCGCATCAAAAAATCGAAAATCTAAAAGCGCCCCATTCTAACGAAAAATGTCTTTTTATTCCACTTTCAGACCGTGTTTGGGTGAACTTTTTTGAGGCTATAGATAAAGCGGTATTGGGCACGAGCCGGCAAATCATGGCGGGTGAGGTAGCAAACGCTCAAAACGGTTATTGAGTCGAAGCATAAATGGCGTTAAACAACAGCACCGCATTGGAAGCGGCTCCAATGCGGTGCTGTTGGGGGAGATCGATTTCTGCCGAGCACAACGGCAATAGTATTATTATTTCGCTATTGCCCTATTGCCCTATTGCCCTATTGCCCTATTGCCCTAGGCCTAAACAATTCGGCGAACGCGGAAAAACTTCGCCGAGCTTTTCCCATTCTTGTTTGGTGTAAAGATGAAGCGCCAAAGCATGAATACCGTTGTTCAGCTCTTCTGCAAAAAGTTGGTAAAGCATTTGATGACGTTGTACTTTACGCAGGCTCTCGAATTTATCGCTCACAATCACCAATTTAAAATGAGAATCTGCACCGCGCCCTGAACTATGCATGTGACTTTCGTTTTCCACCGCGGCAAAATGCGGCCGAAATTCGGCGTGAATTTTAGCTAACAACGCTTGTTGTTTTGACATTTTTTTCTCCAATAAAATTTTGCTGAAACGCTATACATCAAGCAACAAGTTTGCCAGAATAGCGCGATATTATCTAATAAATTGAGGAAATTATGAACGTTACAAAGAAAATCAAAGCATTGTCCGCGATGAGTTTTGCCGCAGCTGCCTTTTTCCTTGCCGGCTGCCAAGCGCAATCTAATAGTTTAACCTTCACGCCGCCGGCGCCGAGTGCGTCTATGAACGTCAATCAATCCGCCGTCGTTTATGTCATGACGCGAGATGCGCGTGCGCAACAAGAAATTGCGTCTTATGTGAAAAACGGCGAATTAGTGAGACTGAACGCTTCGCCAAACGTTAGCCAGTTATTTCAACAAGTGATGCAACAAAACTTGGTGAGTAAAGGTTTCCGCATTGGTCAAGCGAACAATTCAAATGCGGGGGTTACCGTGGAAATTAAAGATTTCGCCACTAATGTGGAACAAGGTAATTTACGTTATAAATTAAACAGCAAAATTCAATTAAACGTTTATGTGCAAGGCGCTAAAGGCCACTTTAATAAGGACTTTCACACCACGCGTTCGCAATCCGGTGCGTTTAATGCGGACAATGACGAAATTCAAAAAGTCATGGGAGAAGCCTTTAAGGATATTGTGAATAATATTTATCAAGATCAAGAAATCGGCCAAGCGATTAATCAATACACCAATTAACCGAATAGCCGTTTCGGTGGGGGCGAATGTCGCCCCTTTTTCGTGCTGATTAAACTTGACGGATGCACCTTTCAAGCGTAACATTCGCCCGTTTTTTTAATGAGAAGGACACACACTTTGGACAGTCATAGTCGATACCGAATATCACTTTAGACTCCCGCCTTTGCCAAGCAGGCTCGGCGAGGGTTCGTCGGTAACCGCTTTCGGCATCTTTATAGCAAACGAGAAATATCGCGATTTCGCGCGCACTTCATTTATTCGTTTGATATTCTTATTTTTGTTCACGGTTAGCTGTTCATAATCCCAAAAGGAGTATGAAATGATCAATGCTTTTGCTATCAAAGATTCCCGTTTGTATCGAATCGATGAAGATCAAACCGATCTTGATACCGCAATTTGGCTCGACTTACTTGAGCCGACCGGCGAAGAACGCGAAATGTTGCAAGAGGGATTAGGCCAGAGCCTTGCGTCTTTTCTTGAGTTGGAAGACATTGAAGCGTCCGCGCGTTTCTTTGAAGACGAAGATGGCTTACATCTTCACTCGTTCTTTTATTGCGAAGACGAAAACGACTACGCCGACCTTGCCAGCGTGGCGTTTACCGTGCGCGATGGGCGCTTATTCACGTTGCGTGATCGCGAACTGCCCGCATTCCGCTTGTATCGAATGCGGTCCCGTAGCCAACGTTTACTCGAATGCAACGCTTACGAAGTGTTACTTGATTTGTTTGAAACCAAAATCGAACAGCTTGCCGATGTCATTGAAAACGTTTACGCCGATTTGGAAGAATTAAGCCGCGTGATTTTAAACGGCACTCAAAATGAAGCTTTTGACGAAGCTTTAAGTACCCTCACCGAACAGGAAGATACCAGTTCCAAAGTGCGCTTGTGTTTAATGGATACGCAACGTGCGCTTGGGTTTCTGGTGCGCAAAACCCGTTTGCCGGCCAACCAGTTAGAGCAAGCGCGCGAAATCTTACGCGATATTGAATCGCTCCAACCTCATAACGAAGCCTTGTTTCAAAAAGTGAATTTCCTCATGCAGGCGGCAATGGGTTATATCAATATCGAACAGAATAAAATTATGAAGTTTTTCTCCGTCGTATCTGTAATGTTTTTGCCGGCAACCCTGGTGGCCTCCACTTACGGTATGAACTTTGATTTTATGCCCGAGTTGCATTTTAAATATGGCTACCCAATGGCCATCGGTTTAATGATTGCCGCCGCGCTTACCCCTTACATTTATTTCAGACGAAAAGGATGGCTTTAATGGAATTATCTCAAACAGCATTATTTGTCGGTTCAATCATCAATCTTTATGCCCTCGTGTTAGTTTTACGCGTTTGGCTGCAATTCGCCCGCGTAGATTATTACAACCCGCTTTCGCAATTCGTATTGAAAGCCACCGATGCGGTGCTAAAACCGATGCGCAAAATTGCGCCGATTATCGGCAATATCGACACTTCAGCCTTTTTGTTGATCTTTATTCTCGGCGCACTGAAATCCGTGCTGTACTTCGGTTTAGCCATTGACGGCATGCTGATTTTAGGCGTGTTAAGCGTTTTGAAAGCCGTTGGCGTAGCGATTTTTTACGTGTTGTTTGCCGGTGCGATTGCGAGTTGGTTTAACCGTGGCAACAACCCGATTTTCTATGCGTTATATCAACTTTCTGAGCCATTGCTTCGGCCGGTTCGCAAATTTTTGCCGACTGTCGGGATGATTGATTTTTCACCGATGGTTATCGTTTTTATCTTGTTATTTATCAACAATTTTATGCTTGATATGTTACAAAGACTGTGGGTTATCGCCGGTTGACGTAGCGATTTGTTTTTGAGCCACGTTCCGCGTGGCTTTTGTTTATGAGAAAAAATTATGCCGGCAATTGAACAAACCCCCGACGGCATTCGCCTGAAAATTTTTTTACAACCGAAAGCCAGTAAAGATCATATTGCGGGCATTCACGACGAAGAACTCAAAATCACCATCACCGCGCCGCCGACGGACGGACAAGCCAACGCCCATTTGTTGAAATTTTTAAGTAAGGTTTTCAAGGTGCCGAAAAGTAGTATCGTGCTGGAAAAAGGCGAACTTAATCGTCACAAACAACTGTGGATTCCCGCGCCGAAACTCATTCCAAAAGAAATCGAAAATCTACAAGTATGTAGCAAATATCCAAAAATCTCTGAGTGAAGTATGAATTCACACCACCAAACAGCACCGCATTGAACGCGCTTCCGGTGTGCTTCCAATGCGGTGCTATTTCGTAAGTTCATTGCGGCCTTATAAGGTCAAAAATCGATTATAAAAAATCGCCCTCCGCTCCGCCCGCGCCCTATCAATTTATGCCGTTTTACGGTATTCTATGCCGCATTTTCTAATCAAAAAACAAGCCGTATTGGATATGTTAAAAACATGCCGAAACGCGGGCAAAATTAAGGTGATTTTATGCAAGAACAATATCGTCCCGATATGATTGAACCAAAAGTTCAACAATACTGGGCTGAAAATAACATTTTTAAGGCCGTCAAAGACGAATCCAAAGAAAAATACTACTGTCTTTCCATGTTCCCGTATCCGTCCGGTCGCCTGCATATGGGGCACGTTCGTAACTACACCATCGGTGACGTAGTTTCTCGCTATCAACGTATGCTCGGTAAAAACGTGTTGCAACCGTTCGGCTGGGATGCGTTCGGGTTGCCGGCGGAAGGCGCGGCGATCAAAAATAAAACCGCACCGGCGAAGTGGACCTACGAAAACATTGCCTATATGAAGAAACAACTTCAACTTTTGGGCTTCGGATTTGATTGGGATCGCGAAATCGCCACCTGCAAACCGGATTACTATAAATGGGAACAATGGTTTTTTACCGAGCTTTACAAAAAAGGTCTGGTTTACAAAAAAACGTCCACGGTGAACTGGTGCCCGAACGATGAAACCGTGCTTGCCAACGAACAAGTGCACGAAGGCTGTTGCTGGCGTTGTGACACGCCAGTGGAACAAAAAGAAATTCCGCAATGGTTCATCAAAATCACTGATTACGCTGAACAATTATTAGGCGGTTTGGATAATCTTCCACAATGGCCGGAGATGGTAAAAACCATGCAACGCAATTGGATCGGCCGTTCTGAAGGTGTGGAAATCACCTTTGATGTGGCGGATACCAACGAAAAAGTCGCGGTTTATACCACCCGCCTGGATACTTTCTATGGCGTGAGCTATTTAGGTATCGCTGCCGCTCACCCGCTCGCAAGTCTTGCTGCACAAAATAATCCTGAGTTGGCTGCGTTCATTCAAGAAGCGAAAAACGCGAAAGTTGCCGAAGCTGATCTGGCGACCATGGAGAAAAAAGGGATGGCGACCGGCTTGTTCGCAATTCATCCGTTGACCGGTGAAAAATTACCGATTTGGGTGGCGAACTTTGTGTTAATGCACTACGGTACCGGCGCGGTGATGGCTGTTCCGGCGCACGATCAACGAGACTACGAATTCGCGCACAAATACGATTTACCAATTAAGCAAGTTATCGCACCGCTTGCAGGTGAAACAATTGACTTAACCAAACAAGCTTTTAGCGAACACGGCACGCTGATTAATTCGGCCGAATTTGACGGTTTGGATTTCAATGGCGCGTTTAACGGCATCGCGGACAAACTGGAACAATTAGGTGTGGGCAAACGCCAAGTAAATTATCGTTTGCGTGATTGGGGCGTGTCTCGCCAACGTTATTGGGGCGCGCCGATTCCGATGTTGACGTTAGAAAGCGGCGAGGTCGTGCCTGTACCGATGGAAGATTTGCCCATTATTTTGCCTGAAGACGTGGTGATGGACGGCGTGCAAAGCCCAATTAAAGCGGATCCGAATTGGGCGAAAACTACCTTCAACGGTGTGCCGGCGTTAAAAGAAACCGATACATTCGATACTTTTATGGAATCATCTTGGTATTACGCGCGCTACACGTCACCGAAATTTGCCGAAGCGATGCTTGACAAAGAGGAAGCAAACTACTGGTTACCGGTAGATCAATATATCGGCGGTATTGAACACGCGACGATGCATTTGCTCTATTTCCGTTTTTTCCATAAATTGTTGCGCGACGCGGGTTTTGTGGCCAGTGACGAACCGGCAACCAAATTGTTGTGCCAGGGTATGGTGTTGGCCGACGCGTTCTACTACACCAGCCCGACCAACGAGCGTATCTGGGTGAGTCCGACGCAAGTGACTTTAGAACGTGATGAAAAAGGCCGCATTATTAAAGCCATCGATCCGGAAGGTCGCGAACTGGTGCACACCGGCATGACCAAAATGTCGAAATCGAAAAATAACGGTATTGACCCGCAGGAAATGGTGGAAAAATACGGCGCGGATACGGTTCGCTTGTTTATGATGTTTGCATCCCCTGCGGAAATGACCCTTGAATGGCAAGAGTCCGGTGTAGAAGGCGCAAAACGTTTCTTAGGTCGCGTATGGAATTTGGTCTATCAATATCAACAAAATCCGGCGACCACGGCGCTAAATGCGAATGCGCTTTCAGCGGAACAAAAAGCCCTACGCCGCGAAGTACACAAAACCATCGCGAAAGTCAGCGACGATATTGGTCGCCGTCAAACTTTCAACACCGCCATTGCGGCGATTATGGAGTTGATGAATAAACTTACTAAAGCACCACTTGAAAACGAACAAGATCGCGCTGTGATGGCGGAAGCCTTAAGTGCGGTAGTGCGAATGCTTTATCCGATTACGCCGCATATTTGTTTCGAATTGTGGCAAGCGTTAGGTAACGAAAACGGCATCGACACAGCAGAATGGGTGAAAGTCGATGAATCCGCGATGATAGAAGATGAGAAGCTCATCGTGGTACAAGTGAATGGCAAAGTGCGCGGTAAAGTGACCGTTGCAGTTGAGGCGGATGAAGAAAGTGTTAAAAGCGTTGCTTTCGCAGATGAAAACGTGAAGAAATTCACCGACGGCCAGCAAATTGTGAAAGTAATTTATGTGCCGGGTAAATTGTTAAATGTGGTGGTGAAACCGCAATAAGCAACTTGTGAAATGATGGCGAAGGTGCGGCGGAACGGTTCCAATGCGGTGCTGATCCGTACTTCCGTTGTGGCGGGATGCTCGATGCCCGCCAATTGGCGCTTCAATGCGGTGCTAATTCGCACCTTTAACGCTGCGTTTTGCAATCTCTCAAGCGGCGCGTTGTAAGCGCACTTCCCGAACACAAGATGCAAAACATACAAGGGGAATCTTATGATTCAATTAATCAAAAAATGCGTTCTTATTGTTATCGTCACCGTTCTTTTCGCTTGTGGCTGGCGTTTTCAAAACGGCGAATTGATTCCGCCGGAATTACGTACACTCGCCTTTGAAAGCGCCGATCCGTACAGTGAAATGTCGATGGCGATGCGTCGTCAATTACAAGCCAATGACGTGAATTTGGTTAACGCCGCACAAGGCGTGCCGATTTTACGCATCAATAAACAAATTACTAACGACAAAGTAGCGTCTATTTTCAAACGCGGACGCGAGGCGGAAAAAGTATTGATGTTAGAAGTGGAAGCCAACGTACGTTTAACCGATGGTGAAACCTATCCGATCAGCGCAAAAGTTAACCGCACGTTTTTTGATAACTCCCGCGCAGCGCTTGCCAAAGCTGCAGAACGAGAGCTGATTTGGAACGATATGCGCGAACAAGCGGCACGTCAGCTGATCAGCAAAATGGTGGCGTTGCAGCATCAAGTAAAAGGAAAATAATGAATCGTATTTTCTCCGAGCAATTGGCGCATCATCTTGCCCAACGTTTAGCCAAAGTGTATTGCCTGGCGGGACAAGATCCGCTACTGCTCGGCGAAAGTGAACAGGCGATTTATCAAGCCGCCTTGCAACAGGGATTTGATGAAAAAAACAACATTTCGATCGACAATCAAACCAACTGGGCGCAGCTGATTGAATCCTGCCAATCCGTTGGCTTGTTTTTCAATAAACAAGTGCTGGTGCTGAATTTACCGGAAAATCTGAGTACGCCTGTACAAAAAAATCTACAAGAATTAAGCGCGGCGTTAAATGAAGACGTGTTGCTGATTTTAGTTATGCCGAAGCTTACCAAAGCGTTTGAAAAGCAAGCCTGGTTTGACGCGCTTAACCGCTACGATGTTGATGCGGTGCTGGTGAACTGCCAAACACCAAACGCGGAAGATCTCCCGCGTTGGTTGAAGTATCGCATTCAAGCCATGGGGATGACGGCAGATGACGAAGCCGTTCAACAGCTTTGTTATAGTTATGAAAATAACCTGCTTGCCTTAAAGCAAACTTTGCAGTTGCTTGATTTACTGCATTCCGATCACAAGCTTAATTATCATCGCGTGATTGCGGTGGCGGAGCAATCTTCCGTGTTTACGCCATTTCAATGGATTGATGCATTGCTTGCGGGCAAAGCCAATCGTGCCAAACGTATTTTGGCGGGCTTACAGGCGGAAGAGGTACAACCGATTATTTTATTGCGCACGTTACAACGTGAATTGCTCACTTTGCTGGAGTTGACTAAACCGCAGCAACCCGTTCACACCGCGGATGCGCTACCGCTTCAACAAATTAAAGCAGAATTTGATCGGCTAAGAATTTGGCAAAATCGCCGACCGCTTTTTTTAAGCGTGCTGCAACGATTAACCTATCGAAAACTTTATGACATCATTCAACAATTGGCGAGCATCGAACGGCTCGTTAAACAGGAATTTAGTGATGATGTGTGGGAAGAATTGGCTGATTTGTCGGTAAAAATTTGTCTCTAGCCTACATTGTTTCAGCCAGCAAACGCTGAATCAATTTGGCATTTGCCGGCGGAAATTGTCCCGCATCTAATGCCCGTTGTTCAATCCAAAAACCTTCTTGCCCCTCGCGCCCAAATGGCTCACCGATCCATTCGTCCACCACATAGAAAAAGAAGGAAATAATTTTCGTCGGATATTCGAATTGGAAACGTTCGTAAAGTTCAGCGTTCAAGACCACAATACCAATTTCTTCTTCCAATTCCCGTTTTAACGCCTGTTCCGGCGTTTCGTCGGCATTAACTTTGCCGCCGGGGAATTCCAACGATTGAGCAAAATCCTGTCCCTCTAAACGTTGAGTTAAATATATCTGTCCGAACTCGTTGCGAATAATGCCGGCGGCGACTTGTATTGTTGGTTTTTCCATATTTTTTCAATCCCGAATGAAAAAATGCGGCCAAAGCGGCCGCAGTTTTCGTCCATTAATTGTATTTCGCACGGCTACCGTGACAATGTTTGTATTTTTTACCTGAACCGCAAGGACAAGGATCGTTACGACCGATATTTAAGTTGGCGTAATCGCCCTTTTCACCTTGCTCCAATGCGGTGCTCTCACGGCCATCCGCCGATTGGGCGGATTGTGTCGCGTGTTCCGCGGCTTCGACTTCCTCTTGGGTTCTTACGCGTACGCGGGTAAGCGTGGTGATTACATGGTGTTTTAAAGAATCTAACATTTCCGTAAACATACGGAACGACTCTTTTTTGTATTCCTGTTTTGGATCTTTTTGTGCGTAACCGCGCAAATGAATTCCTTGACGAAGATAATCCATCGCTGCCAAATGCTCTTTCCAAAGTTCGTCGAGAGTTTGCAACATTACGCCTTTTTCAAAATGACGCATGGTTTCTTCGCCGGCAAGCGCTTCTTTTTCCTTGTATTCCTCTTCAGCGATGTTAATGATGCGTTCGCGCAAGTTTTCTTCGTGTAAATTACTGTCTTCTTCCAACCAATGTTCAATTGGTAATTCCATACCAAATTCTTGCGCCAAGCGTTGCTCAAGACCTTTGATATCCCATTGTTCTTCTAAAGATTGTGGCGGAATATATTGATCAATCACATCGTTAAACACGTCGTGGCGAATTACACGGATGGTTTCGGAAATATCGTCGTTATCCAACAAATAGTTGCGTTGCTGATAAATTGCGTGACGTTGATCGTTGGCCACATCATCGTATTCAAGCAAGTTTTTACGACCGTCAAAATGGAATGCTTCCACTTTCGCTTGCGCCGACGCAATCACTTTCGCCAACATTCTGGATTCCATCGCTTCGCCCGGCACGGAGAATGCTTTGCGCATTAAATTGAGTTTGCCTTCATTAAGATAAATACGCATTAAGCCGTCTTCCAAAGATAAATAGAAGCGGGAAGAACCTGGGTCGCCTTGACGTCCGGAACGACCGCGCAACTGGTTATCGATACGGCGCGATTCGTGACGTTCGGTACCGATAATATGCAAACCGCCGGCTTTCATCACGATTTCGTGGTTTTTTTCCCATTCAGCTTTAAGCGCGTCGATTTGCTCTTGCGTTGGGTTATCCAATTTTGCCGCTTGGGCTTTCCAGTTACCACCAAGAATAATATCTGTACCACGGCCTGCCATATTGGTCGCGATGGTGACCGCACCCGGCGCACCGGCTTCAGCCACGATTTCGGCTTCTTGTTGGTGGAATTTTGCATTTAATACGTTGTGTTTAATGCCCACCTTATTCAAGGCGTTGGATAGCAATTCCGATTTTTCCACCGAAATGGTACCAACCAACACCGGTTGTTGATGTGCTACGCAGTCTTTAATGTCTTCGATAATCGCGTTAAATTTGTACTCTTCATTCTCAAACATCAGGTCGGTGCGGTCGTCTCGAATCATTGGGCGGTTAGTCGGAATGACCACTGTTTCCAAACCGTAAATTTGTTGGAATTCAAAGGCTTCCGTATCCGCCGTACCAGTCATTCCCGCCAATTTTTCATACAGGCGGAAGTAGTTTTGATACGAAATCGACGCAACGGTTTGATTTTCGCTTTTTATATCTACGCCTTCTTTTGCTTCGATGGCTTGGTGTAAACCGTCGGACCAACGGCGTCCTGCCATTGTGCGACCGGTATGCTCGTCCACGATCACGATTTCACCGTCTTTTACGATGTAATCTACATCGCGCTCAAACAACGTATGCGCACGCAAGGCCGCCATGACATGATGCAACAATAGGATTCGTCCCGGTGAATAAAGGGAATCCCCTTCCGGCATTAAACCTTGTTCCACCAGCCAGTTTTCCACTTTTTCTTGACCGCGTTCGGTTAAATGCGCTTGTTTGGATTTTAAATCTAGGGTGTAATCGCCCTCGCCTTGATATTCTTCGGTGTCCTCTTTTTCTTGTTTAATCAGGCTTGGAATCAGCTTGTTTACTGCAATATAAAGTCCGGAACTGTCTTCTGCTTGACCGGAAATAATCAGCGGGGTACGCGCCTCGTCGATTAAAATGGAGTCCACTTCATCCACCAATGCATAGCCTAAAGTGCGTTGGAAACGTTCTTCTTTTGAATGCGCCAAGTTATCGCGCAAATAATCAAACCCGAGTTCGCTGTTTGTGGCGTAAGTGATATCCGCCGCATACGCTGCGCGTTTGGCTTCCGGCGGTAAGCCTGGAATATTGACGCCCACGCTCATGCCTAAAAATTCAAATAACGGACGGTTGGTTTCCGCATCGCGACGTGCCAAGTAATCGTTTACGGTTACTACGTGTACGCCTTTGCCTTCAAGAGCGATTAAATAACAAGGCAAGGTCGCCGTTAAAGTTTTACCCTCACCGGTACGCATCTCAGCGATGCAGCGATTGGTTAATACCATTCCGCCGATAAGTTGCACGTCGAAGTGGCGCATACCCAGTACGCGTTTACTGGCTTCTCGCACGGTGGCAAAGGCTTCCGGCAAAATATCTTGCAAGGTTTCGCCCGCACTCAAACGACTGCGAAACTCGTCAGTTTTTGCACGCAGTTGTTCGTCGGTTAAGGCTTCGAATTGAGGTTCTAATTTATTGATTTGTGCAACTTTTTTTCTTAATTTGCGTAAAATTCGGTCGTTACGACTGCCAAAAATTTTCGTTAAAATGCTCATGTAATTTCTCTTTCAAATAAATAATAAAAATACAAATCCGATTGCAAAATCGGACGGTAAAAAGATCGAAATTAAATGAGGGAGGGCCCGGCGCGAATCGGTGCCAACGGATTTAGCACCGCATTGAAAAGGTGCGGTTGAATTTCGGTGAATTTTTCGTTTAACGGAAGAACGGAGGAGGGTTGCCGCGTTTGGTGTTGCACTTCGCGAGCGACCTTTGACGTCACCAACACCTGTTGAATTGAAATTTGAGATGAATAATTTTCTTGCGTTTGATTTTCTAAACTTTGCACATGAGGCAAAGCAAGGATGGCGAGCATACTTAAAAGTAATCGCGACCAAAAATTCGGTTTGCTTTTGCCTGAAATCATCATCTCGTTGTCTTAGAAAAAAATTGCGTGTATTGTAGCGAAAATTCAAACTGCTGTCATTTATTGGGGTTGCTTTGTGGAATACAAGAGTGAACGTTATCAAAAAGCGGTAAATATTGTGGATGTGATGGAACAATCGTCTTTCGCTAAAATGATGCGAAAAGGACTGGCTATTCACGAATTAAATCAGCAATTTACCCGCACTTTTCCGCCGCAATTTCTGGGTAAGTTTCGCATTGGTGCGATAAAAGGAGAGACGCTTTTTATTGAAGTGGCCAATGCCGTTGTGCGGCAAGGGATTTTGTTTCGCCAAGCGGAATTATTAGCTTTAGTTCAACAGGATTATCCTCAAGTAGAAAAATTCGAAATTCGGATTAATCCCGCGTTTTAGCGACTTATACTTTAAAAAATTGCAATTAATTCTTTCACTTTTATGCGCTTTTCTGAATTTTGGCTGATAGAACGCTGCACTTTTACGCGTTTTAATTTTGCATCTTTATAGATTCCGCGTGTGAACTTGGTGTCGTGATTGGAGATCAAAACCGGAATTTGTTTTTCTTTTTGAGCGCGCTTTGCCAATTCTGCTAAGACGCGTTGGTGTTCAAGACCGAATTCGTTACCGGCATATCCCGTAAAATTAGAGTCTTGCTGTAGCGGCGCATAAGGCGGATCGCAGTAAATGACCGAGTTTTTATCCGCCAGTTCGAACGTTTGCTGAAAATCTCCGCATAAAAATACCGCGTTTTGCGCTTTGTGAGCAAAATAGCGCAACTCATCTTCCGGAAAATAATGCGTTTTATATGCACCGAAAGGAACGTTAAATTCGTTTTTGCTGTTGTAGCGACATAATCCGTTAAAGCCGAAACGATTTAAATAGAGAAAAAGTACCGAACGTTCAAAGGGATCTTGGGAATCATTGAATTGTTGCCGTTTCGCATAATAATAACCTGCCGAATTCGCCTCTTCAGCAAAGAAAATTGGTTTGCAAGCTTCGATATAATCGTCCACGTTTTCTTTCACAATGTTGAACAGATTAATTAAGTCGGGATTGATATCCGCCAAAATATAGCGTTCGAAATTAGAATTGAGAAACACGGCTCCCGCCCCGACAAAAGGCTCAATAAGACATTGTTTTTTCTTGGGAAAGGTTTTGTTAATATCGTCCGTTAAACGGAACTTACCGCCCGCCCATTTTAAAAACGGGCGATGTTTAATTTTGGGCTTTGTTTGTTTTTTCGGACGTAGCATTTTAGTCCGTTTGAGTGCAACGACGAATCGCTTTTAAGACGAGATCTTTAGCGGTGTCTGTTGCCACATAAGCTTGACCGAGCGATTTGAGTAGTACCAGACGTAATTTGCCGGCAAGCACTTTTTTATCGCGCATCATATGCGGCAAGTAATCCTCCGGTTGCATCGTATCCGGCGAGATGGTAGGCAAATTGGCGCGCGCCAACAATTTTTCCAAACGGGAAACATCGGCAACGGATATGTTGCCCAATTCTGCGGAAAGCGCCGCTGCCATCATCATACCGGCCGCTACCGCTTCGCCGTGCAACCAGTTGCCGTAGCCAAGATGGGTTTCGATAGCATGACCAAAAGTATGGCCTAAATTTAACAACGCACGTTCGCCTTTTTCCATTTCGTCGCGCGCCACTACATCCGCTTTAATTTGGCAACAACGAGCGATGCAGTGTTGCAGTGCCTGTGGTTCTAACGCTACAAGCTCATCAATATGCTTTTCCAGCCATGTAAAAAATGCATCGTCTAAAATCGCGCCGTATTTGATCACCTCAGCTAGCCCCGCATTGACTTCCCGTTTAGGCAAGGTTTTAAGCGTAAGGGTGTCAATTAATACCATAGACGGTTGATAAAACGCGCCAATCATGTTTTTACCGAATTCATGGTTCACCGCCGTTTTACCGCCGACGGAAGAATCCACTTGCGAAAGTAACGTGGTCGGAATTTGAATTAGGCGTACGCCACGTTGGTAACTCGCCGCGGCAAAGCCAGCCACATCGCCGATCACCCCGCCGCCAAGGGCGACGATGGTGGTATCGCGCCCATGATTACCTTTTAACAGTGCACTGAAAATCAGATTTAACGATTCAAGCGTTTTGTACTTTTCGCCGTCCGGCAATAACACCTGATCCACCGTGCAACCGCGTTTTTCAAGGGCTTGCGTAACCGTATCCAAATAGAACTGCGCGACCGTAGGGTTGCTTACGATCATCACGCGGTCGCCCTGCTTCAGCGGATAATTGCGTTCATCTTGCAACAAACCGCTACCGATTAAAATCGGATAACGACGCTCTTGTAATTCTACGTTTACGCACAACATGATTAACCCTTAGATTGAATTGTTTAATCCGTTTAAATTATCAATTAAATCAACGATTTGATTTACCATTACCCGAGCGTTTTGTTCATCGGTCGGCAATGTAATATCCGCGATTTCTTCGTATAAAGGATTGCGAATTTTAGCTAAATTCTCCAGCACTTGACGCGGATCTTCCGCGCCTTGCAAAAGCGGGCGTTTTTTGTCGCGCTGAGTACGTTGGAATTGTTTCTCCACGGTGGTTTGCAAATAAATCACAATCCCACGGGCGGATAAATAATTGCGGTTTTCTTTCGACATTACCGCACCGCCGCCGGTGGAAAGCACAATGCCTTGCAATTGGGTCAGTTCATTAATAATACGTTCTTCACGCTTACGAAAACCTTCTTCACCTTCCAAATCAAAAATCCAACTAATATCCGCGCCGGCGCGTTCTTCGATCACCGCATCGGAATCGATAAAATCCATATTAAGTTGTTGTGCCAACTGACGACCAATCGTGCTTTTTCCCGCGCCCATCGGGCCTACTAAAAAAATATTACGTTTCTCAGCCATTGTTCTTTTTCTAACGATAAATTTACTCAAATCGATCTTTTTAAACGTGAAAGTAAGACCGTGAAGGTCGCTAAAAGATCACCTAAAAAATGCCGCCAATTATCGCAATAACCCCTCTTTCTTTCAACCTTTTAGAGGAATTTATTTTGTCCCGAGCAAGTTCAGCAATACGCCGGAAACGGATAAAACAGCGCTTATCGACATTCTTGTGAAGTTGCCGAAGAGCACCGCATTGAAAGCGTTGTAATCGTGAGGTTGCCGAAAAGCACCGCATTGAATGTGTTGTAATCGTGAGGTTACCGAAGAGCACCGCATTGAAAGCGTTGTAATCGCGAGGTTGCCGAAGAGCACCGCATTGAAAGTGTTGTAGTCGTGAGGTTGCCAAAGAGCACCGCATTGAATGTGCGTTCATAAAAGTTGACGACAACAGACGAAAGGAATCCGTTAACTTTTTAAAAAATCCGCTAAAATGCCGGCGGTAAATTCTTTCCTCAAATAAAACCCCAAAGGCAAGGTTTCTACCAAGTTCCCATTTGCCCCGATGCCTTTAGTTATCGCTTGACTGTTGGCGCCTTTCGGTCTTAGCTGCATGACTTCGCCGATGCGTGCGGTAATTTGCGTCAATCGTCCCAGCGTGATGTATTCCATCAATTCTTCCCAATCCTGTTTCAGGCGGCGTTCTTGCTCTTCGTTCGGTTGCCATAAAATTGGCGCGCCAATGCGACGTTCGCGTAAGGGAATGTGACGACCGCCTTCAACGGGCATCCAAAGTACGCGGGAAAGTTTGTGACGAACGTGAGAATGTTCCCATTGTACGCCGCAATTTTGAGCCAGCGGCGCAAGACTGACGAAGGTCGTTTCGAGCGGAAAGCCTTGTTCGTTAATCGGTAACGTTTTGAGTTCAACGCCGAGATGAGCGAAATCTTGTTCTGCTTTACTGCCGGCGGTCGCGCCTAATGCGGTTTCCAACAGCATACCCACCCAGCCCTTGTGGCGTTTTAAATCCGGCGGCACGGCAACATGTAATTCGTCGGCAAGCTCACCGAGCGTCAGCCCGGCAATGGCTTGCGCGCGTTGTAAGAGTTGTTCGAGAGTTTGCGGTGTCATTGGGTGTATTTTTTGAAAAAGCGCGGTTTTGTGTCTTCGCTGCCTTTATCGATGTAAGGAATGTTTTCCAGTTGTAATAAAAAACGTTTTGCCGCTAGGCCGCCGCCGAAACCGGTTAAGGTTTTGTCTTTGCCGAGAATGCGGTGGCACGGAATTATAATGCTGATCGGATTGCTGCCCACTGCGCCGCCCACTGCGCGCACGGCTTTGGGCTTATCAATTATTTGGGCCAATTCGCCGTAGCTGGAAATTTTGCCGTAGCCGATGCCACGCAATGCTTGCCAAACGGCTTGTTGGAATGCGGTGCCCTCGGTTTTCAGCGGAATATCCGCGAAGGTTTCCGGTTCGCCGTCGAAATAACGCTTAAAAGCCGAATGTACTTTTTGGAAAAGGGGTAAGTCATTTCGTTTAATCCATTTTGGGTTCGGTGCGTATTGTTCTTTTTCGAAATCAACGTGAGTGATATGTTCGCCGTCAGACAAAATCAGCAAGTCGCCAATGGGGGAGGGACAATAAGTGTAGTAAGATTCGGTCATTTTTGTAATGTTTTGAATTAAAGTTTGCGGATGAATGCATCATAAAAAAAGCACACATCCGATGGACGTGTGCTTCATTATGCTAAATTTTTTAACGAATTAGAAACGATAATTCAAGTTTAAGCCGTAAAGGTTGGCTCTGGATTTAGAACGATATTGCGCAACGACTTTTCTGCCCGCGAAGTTGGATTCTTCGGTAAATTGAATCTTTTTGCCGTGTAAGTGGGCGAAACCGGCATCAATAGAAAGATCCGGCGTAAATTTATACGTCGCACCGAAACTATACCAAGTTCTATCGGTATCCGGAATGGACGCGCTGGCGTGTTTTCCGGTGGCAGCGGCTTCGTCATAGGCAATCCCCGCACGAAGAGTTAAGGCATCGTTTAGCGCATAAGTCGCGCCGAATGCAATGCGCGAGTTAGCACGGTAATTTTCCTCTTTATAGAAGGCGTCTACGCCGTCTTGATAAGTGCCACGCAACTCTTTGAAGCGATGCCAATCGGTGTATTTGTAGCTATAATGCAACGCCAATTTATCGGTGATTTGATGGAATCCTGAAAATTCCCAATAGCTTGGTAATTTCAAGGTTAATTCGCCGACGCCGGTCAATTGTCCACCCCGATGCGGTGCAGCGGCGCGACTTAGTGCGTTATGATCTTTAAAGTCAATATCGATCGGCGAATGATAGGCCAGACCGAATCGATTACGCTCATTAATTTGATAGCTTAAACCCGCATTCCAACCGAATCCCCAAGCGTTTTTATCTTGCAAGTGAACCAACGGTGTACCCGCGGGAGCGCCCATCAGCGGCGCTAAAAATCCCGCTGTGCGCTCCACTTCAGCTTTTGCATAAACGGCGTTAATGCCCAAACCGGCACTAAATTGTTCGGTTACGCGATAGGATCCGCTTAAATTCAGGTTTAACGCGGTTAAATCCGTTGTTCCGCCAAAAATGCCGGCGGCATAATTATCTTCATATTCACTTTTTAAACCGAAGTTAACGTTCATTCCGCCACCGACGGCAAACTTATCGTTGATTGGCGAAATAAAATACATATTCGGTACAAATGAGCCGGGAACGACACTGCTCTTGTGCGCATCGGCTTTCAATGCGGTGCCCTGAAGCGCGATCTGGCCTTCCATACGGATTTTTGAATCCACATAAACGCCGCCCGCAGAGAATTGATTAGTGTCGAATAAGCTCATTAACGCCGGGTTGGTCGCGACCACCGCTGCGTTATCCGCGATTGCCGCCTCACCGGCATACGCGCGACCCAAACCGGAAGACGAGACTTCCGCTAATTGGAATGCTGCCGCATTTACGCCACCGGCAGCCAATAATATTGCTATTGCAAATAAAGAACGGTGAAATTTTTTCATTGGAACCCTTTGTTATTTATACGAAAAAATAAAAGACGCGCGATTCTAAAACTCCATTAATTAGAGCGCAAATTCATTTTGTTATTTTATTAGAGTTCCGACCAGTCAATATTTTTGAAATATGCGGCGAATTTCAAACTTGTTTTTAAAAATGCTAAAATGGCGCCGATTTTTATTTCGAAATAAGGACAAATTATGAGCGTAAAATGCAAAGCAGAAGAATCGCTGACTTGTAGCTGCGTGGATGTTGGTACGATAATTGATGGTTCCGATTGTACGGTGAACGTGGATCAAACTTTCCCAAGCCAAGCGGACGCGGAACAAGCCTTTGCACGTTTAACCGAAAAAGCACGCCGAACCGAAAGCGAGCCTTGTGAAATCAGTGGCGAAATCATTGCCGTCGAATGCGGTGCTCAATTGAAAGCACGTTTTACTTTTTGTTGCCAAGCCGAAGCGATGATTTTTGAATTGGCGAACCGCTAAAAAATTTCGCAAAAACAGAATTTAGGCCGCTTTCATGCGGTCTTTTTTATCGTATTTTCCATCTCGTATTTTTCCATCGCAAACGTTTGCCTGATCTGATACAATTCGCGCCAATTTTTATTTACTGACACAGGAAAACATTGTGAGCAAACAATCATTAAGTTACAAAGATGCCGGCGTGGACATCAACGCCGGCAACGAACTTGTCGAACGAATTAAACCGCATGTGAAACGTACCACGCGTCCCGAAGTCATCGGCGGACTGGGCGGTTTCGGCGCCTTGTGCGCTATTCCGAGCAAATATAAAGAGCCAATTTTGGTTTCCGGCACAGACGGCGTCGGCACCAAATTACGTTTGGCGATTGATTTGAAAAAACATGACAGCATCGGCGTGGATTTGGTCGCAATGTGCGTGAATGATTTAGTGGTACAGGGCGCCGAACCGTTGTTTTTCTTGGATTATTACGCTACCGGTAAATTAGATGTGGAGGTCGCATCCGACGTGGTTAAAAGCATCGCAGAGGGCTGTGTGCAATCAGGCTGTGCGTTGGTGGGCGGTGAAACGGCGGAGATGCCGGGGATGTACCACGAAGGCGATTATGATTTAGCCGGTTTCTGTGTCGGTGTGGTGGAAAAATCTGAAATTATTGACGGCAGTCAAGTGCGTAATGGCGACGCATTAATTGCATTGGGTTCCAGCGGACCGCATTCGAACGGCTATTCCTTAATTCGTAAAGTTATCGAGGTGTCCGGTGTCAATCCGGCGACTGCCGAATTAGACGGTAAACCGCTAAGCGAACAAGTGTTGGCGCCGACTAAAATTTATGTGAAATCTGTTTTATCCCTTATCAAAAAAGTGAACGTGCACGCCATCGCACACTTAACCGGTGGCGGTTTCTGGGAAAATATTCCGCGCGTGTTGCCAAAAAACACCAAGGCCGTGATCGACGAAAAAAGTTGGGCGTGGCAACCGATTTTTAAATGGTTACAAGAGCAAGGCAATATTTCCACTCATGAAATGTACCGCACTTTTAATTGCGGTGTCGGCATGGTGATTGCGTTGCCGCAAGATCAAGTAGAAATCGCATTGGCAATATTAAAGCAAGCGGGCGAAAAAGCTTGGCTTATCGGCCGTATTGAACAGGCCGCCGACGACGAAGAACAAGTCGTTATTCAATAATCACTCCTCTTTTTTTATAAGGCGAATGTAAGTTCGCCTTTCTTTTTTATTTTTTTACCCTTCTTTATTGCTTGCATATTTAAACGGATGTTCGTTAGCTGCCTGAATGACACTTAATAAGTGGAATCAAAACGTTTGAAATCGGGACTTTCAAATTCAATGCGGTGCTCCCGGCGAAGGTCACCGGCGATTCTAAGGGAAGTAATTATTTCTGGTGAGTTCAACGGGTTTTCGTTAAAATCGGCGGGCTTATTTTATTTACACAGGAGAAACTATGAACTTTCCTAAAATTGCCGAACAAGTAATTGAAAAACTGGGCGGTAAAGGCAATATTGCCACGGCCGCTCACTGCGCAACGCGCTTACGTATGGTGTTAAACGACGAGAGCAAAGTCGACAAAGAAGGCATTGATGCTATTGAAGGCGTGAAAGGTCAATTTTCTGTGGCGGGGCAGTACCAAATTATTTTTGGTTCCGGTACGGTAAATAAAGTACATGAAGAACTCATCAAGCAACTTGGTATCGGTGATGTGAGCAAAGCGGAAGTGGCGGAAGCGGCAGCAAGTAATCAAGGCTTATTGCAACGCCTAGTAAAAGGGTTGGCAGATATTTTCGTCCCGATTATTCCTGCCATCGTGGCGGGCGGTTTGTTAATGGGGATCCATTCCATGCTTACTTCCGTCGGATTCTTCTGGGAGGAACATTCCGTCGTCACGAAATATCCGGCGATTTCAGATTTGGTCGAGTTCATCAACACTATCGCGAATGCGCCTTTTGTGTTTTTGCCGGTGTTGCTTGGTTTCTCCGCGACTCGCAAATTCGGCGGTAATCCGTTTCTCGGCGCCGCATTGGGAATGCTTTTGGTACATCCGGCATTAGCCGATGGTTGGAACTACGCGAAAACCTTAATGGAAGGCAATATTCAATACTGGAATGTATTCGGCCTTGAAATCGAAAAGGTCGGTTACCAAGGCACCGTCATCCCAACCATTATTTCCGCTTGGGTTCTGGCGAGCTTGGAAAAAACCTTCCGCAAATTCGTGCCGTCTTATTTAGATAACTTGGTCACACCGTTATTCTCGTTGTTTATTGCCGGTTTTTTGGCGTTTACCGTGATTGGTCCAGTTGGTCGCGAAGCGGGTTCATTAATTGCAACGGGCTTAACTTGGTTATATGACACCTTAGGTTTCGTGGGCGGCGCGATTTTCGGAACATTCTACGCGCCGATCGTAATTACCGGTATGCACCAAACTTTTATCGCGGTGGAAACCCAATTATTGGCTGAAATGGCGCAAACCGGCGGAACTTTCATTTTCCCGATCGCGGCGATGTCCAACATCGCGCAAGGTGCAGCTTGTTTGGGCGTAGCGCTGGCGTTAAAAGATCCGAAAGTGCGCGGTTTGGCGGTGCCTTCCGGTATTTCTGCCTTACTCGGTATTACCGAGCCGGCAATGTTCGGGGTGAATTTACGTTATCGCCAAGCATTTTTTGCGGCGATGATCGGCTCGGGCTTGGCAAGTGCGTTTATCGCGTTCTTTAATGTTAAGGCTATTGCCTTAGGCGCGGCGGGCTTCCTCGGCGTACCGTCCATCAAACCGGACAGTTTGGCAATGTACAGCATCGGTATGATGATTTCCTTTACTGTGGCGTTTGGCCTTTCTTTCGTGATGGTAAAACGTGCGAACGCAAAAGCGTAAGCTCTTTTGCCTACAGCACCGCATTGGAAGCGCCTCCAATGCGGTGCTATTTTGAAGCAAGAGCGGCGACAATAAAAAATGCGGTGAAATTAACTTCACCGCATTTTTTGTTAGGCAGAATGGCAGTTATGTTGATAAGCGTAAAGCGTATTGTTCATTAACATTGCGACCGTCATCGGACCGACCCCGCCCGGTACCGGCGTAATGTAAGCCGCTCGGCGCTCG
Source organism: Aggregatibacter sp. HMT-949 (assembly GCF_041734645.1). Taxonomy (NCBI): domain Bacteria; kingdom Pseudomonadati; phylum Pseudomonadota; class Gammaproteobacteria; order Pasteurellales; family Pasteurellaceae; genus Aggregatibacter; species Aggregatibacter sp. HMT-949. The sequence continues at coordinate 213,508 of NZ_CP162010.1, forward strand.
GCGGCTTCAAAGCCGATATCGCCGACCAGTTTACCGTCGATACGATTAATGCCGACATCAATCACCACAGCGCCTTGTTTCACCCATTCGCCCGGCACTAAATGCGGTTTACCGACCGCAACGACTAAAATATCCGCTTGGCGAACGTGGCTTTCTAAATCTTTGGTGAAACGATGGGTTACCGTAACGGTTGCGCCCGCAAGCAATAATTCCAATGACATTGGACGACCGACGATATTGGACGCGCCGACAATCACCGCGTGTTTGCCGTGCAAATCGATGCCGGTGGTTTCTAACAATTTCATTACGCCGTATGGTGTGCAGGCGCGCAAGGTTGGAATACGCTGGCATAGGCGCCCGACATTGTAAGGATGAAAACCGTCCACATCTTTTTCCGGTTTGATGCGTTCAATCACTGCTTCAGAACGAATGTGTTTAGGCAACGGAAGTTGAACTAAAATACCATCGATCGTTTCATCGGCATTGAGTTCATCAATTAATGCAAGCAATGCGTGCTCTTCCATGGTTTCCGGCAAATCGTAAGATTTTGAAAAAATTCCCACTTCCTCACAGCTGCGGCGTTTGCTTGCTACGTAAACCTGGGAGGCGGGATCCGCTCCTACAAGAATGACGGCAAGCCCCGGAGCGCGTTTCCCTTCGTTGCGATATTGGGTAATTTGCAGTGCGATTTCCGCTTTAATTTGCTTGGAAAGAGCGCTGCCGGAGATAATTTTTGCTGTCATTGGGAATCCTTAATGATGAAACGTAAACGTTTGCTATTCTAGCCGACAACATCGTTATTTACAAAAGCAAATCTAAAATTGAAATAATTTTAACCAGTCGATCGATAAAATAACAAAAATTCATTGACTGAAGGATAAACCGCACTATAATTGAGCGCGTTTATCGGCGAGTAGCGCAGCTTGGTAGCGCAACTGGTTTGGGACCAGTGGGTCGTAGGTTCAAATCCTATCTCGCCGACCACTTCTTTTATATTTCCCTCGAAATCTCTACAAAAAGATGTATCCCTTGAAATGCGCCCTTAGCTCAGCTGGATAGAGCAACGCCCTTCTAAGGCGTGGGTCAAAGGTTCGAATCCTTTAGGGCGTGCCATTTTGTCAAATCGTTAATTGTTATCGGAAGTTTCTTTTAGTCTGCGATCTTTTATGATCGGTGTGGATTTTTGCATAATTAAGAAATCCCCTTTTTCAAATTTAACCTCAATAATTGATAGTTCATATCCTTAAACAAACACTATCAAAATAGTTAAATGTGAAAGATATTACATATCAGGCTATAAAATTAAACAGCCAAAAGATTGAGGAAGTATTACCGTGTAAACAATCACAAACAATTGCTATAAATTAAACTATTAGTGAATAAATCATTAGTGGAAAAATATTTAATAGATGACACGAGCCATTGGAAGTTAAAAACACTTAAGCAAGAATAGCAAATAGAGATGATATTATTTTTCTTCCATTACTATTTAAAAATAAGGAAATATAGGAAAAAAATAATAGATTAAATCTTTGTACAACTGCTAGATAATATCGATATAATGAGCCTTTAAAATATGATTAATCTAATAATAAGGATAAATTATGTGGAAAAGATACACTAAAACTGCATTATTAAGCTTGGTTTTATCTGTCAATTTACAGGCAAAAACAATTACTGATGTGGCAGGCAATCAAATTGATATCGCTGATAATGTCACGCGGATTGCAGATTTGTGGAATGCCAATAACCAAATTGTGCTGTTATTGGGTGGGATGGATAAAGTAGTGGCAACAACCAGTTATATTCAGAGCAACCCGTGGTTTGCGGAAGTTTATCCTAATATTAAAAACGTCACGGCTATGGGGAGTGGACGAAATTTGCAAACGGAAGAATTGCTAGGCTCTCATCCTGATGTAGTGATTGTGCCAACACCAATGATGGTGGAAGAACTTAATCGAGCAAAGCTTAAAGGTGTGCTGGCAATTTTCCATGATTTTGAAGGCTTAAAGAAAACCGTGTGGCTCACTGCAGAGATTATCGGTGAAAATGCTCCTGCGATTGCAGAAAACTATATTAAAGAATTAGATGAAAATATTGCGTTTGTTGCTGAACGCACGAAAGGTTTGGCGGAAAATGATAAACCATTGGCCGTGCATATTACAGGCGGTGAAAGCTTGACGACCATTGATGGCGGGAAAACTATTATCGGCGATTGGCAACGTAAAGGTGGTGCTCGTCCGGCATTCCCGGAATTGGAAAATGCTGTTGATGTCGGGCTGGAAGAAATTATCAAAGCCAATCCCGATGTGATTACTATAGGCGGAGGAAATGCTGCGCGGGCAGTGACGGAAATTAAACAAAATCCGGCTTGGCAAACTATAAGTGCGGTTAAAAACGGGCGAGTTTTTGTAAATCCGATCGGAACATTTATGTGGGATCGTTACAGCGCAGAAGAAGCATTACAAGTTTTATGGGCTGCTCAAATTTTCCACCCTGCTTTATTTAAAGATTTGGATATGATAGAAAAAACACAGGCATTTTATAAAAAGTACTACAACTATGAACTAACGAAAGAAAATGCCAAGCGGATTTTAGATGCCTTACCACCCGTTAAGTAGTATTGTTCTTTAGAAAATTCCTATTATAGTGCCCGGGTTTTTACCTCAGCATAATTAAGAGGGAATTATGAAAATTACTTCAATCGAAACTGGTTCCGTCAACTATCTCTATTGATTCCGTAAAAGAATTGGGTTTGGAAGTCGGTAAAGGCGTATTGCAATTATTAAGGCGACTTCCGTAATGGTTGGTGTCGCGTAATTCGATTCATAAAATAATCATTTAATATAAAAAGGTAGGATTAATCTGTGGCTTATTTGCGCTAAGTAAAGCGCAGTTAAATTCAACACGCTTTGGCTTAAAAGTCGCCATTATGTAGTAAATGCACGAATATCCGAACGAAGTACGGATTGGGATCACAAAATAGCACCGCATTGGAAGTCATTTCAATGCGGTGCTATTTTATAGAGGCAATCTAACTTTATGTAACAACTACATAATTTGGTTAAAAGCTAGAACATGTATTTTAATGTTGTGTAGTAAGAACGTCCCGGTTCGTTATAGCTTTGTGCCTTACCGTCAACATATAATCTCTTGTTTAAGATATTACTTATACCGGCGCGAACACTAAAGTTTTGCCATTTATAACCGATACTGGCGCCCCATAAGCCATAACTGCCTTGGCTTTCTCGAATTGTCATATCGTGTGCGCCGGTTCGGCTGAAGTCCATATAACGGGTACCTTTTGATTTGCTAAATTGCTTGCCGAAACGGGTATAAGTGGTTGCAAAATCTAATTTATCAGTAATCTGATAACTTAGAGTTGAGCTAATTGTGTATTTTGGTGAAAGATTTAATGGGTTACCTGTTGCACGGTTTTTACTTTTTGTGAAATAAGTAAAGTTGGTATCTAAACTTAATTTATCGGTGATAAGTGGTAAATTTAAATAACCTTCAATTCCGGCAACGGTTGCGCGAGTTACATTACCCCATTTATAAATATTGGTGGTACGGATATATTGTCCCGGCGCGCCATACTGACCGACACGTCGATAACTTGGGTTATCTGTGGTACCTAGTAGAGCCTCATCGGCATCGATCTTGTTACGGTAGTCATTGTAAAAATAGGTTAAACCGAGTTTATAACCTTGGTCATTATGCAATTCAAAACCGATTTCTTTGTTTACACTGGTTTCCGGTTTAAGATCTTTACTCCCGATGGTGTAGCAAGAACCTACAGTGGTGATATTTGCCGCTGTTGCCGGACAGTTATTTTGGCGGTTTGCCAATACATAGCCTTCCGTAATTTGATAAAGGTTAGGTGCCTTATAGGCTCGAGCAATACCGCCTTTTAAGGTTAAATACGGGTTCACGTCTTGTGATAGATTTAGGCTTGGAGTCCAATTGCCGCCAGAAACGCTATGATGATCAAAACGAATTGCCGGCGTAACAACAGTACCTTGGCCAAAATCAATCATATCTTCAACAAAAATACCGTATTCGCTTAAGCTGGTTTCACCACTACGATTTTCACTTTGCAACCAAGGAATCACACCTAAATTCATCGGTCTGTTATTTCTCAGGTTGTAGCTCATTGAACTCGGATCATTGAGTTTGCTGTGGTTAGCTTCCATTCCAATAGTTAGTAGGTGTTCTGCGCCGAATGTAAATGGAATACGTAATTCATTGCTGAATCGAGTGTTGGTAAGATCGCTATCTGTAAAGTTTAAATCACCACCATTCCAGTGTCCTTCCATCGCAAAGCCTAAACCAACAGGTAGTCGTGCATTAGTCGTTTTATCAAAAGCAATATAGGTTTCGTTTTCACCCCAAGACCATTTGCCTTTATGAGTGAGAGAGTAAGCTTGACGGTAAACTCGATTAGTTTCTAGATTTCGTCCCGCTAATTCTTTTTCTGCATCATTTGCACCCCAAGATTCACTATCGCCGGAATAGATATTTCCTTGACGGCTATAGCTTACATCGAACGTTAAAGTTTGATTTGGTGTAATGTTCCAATTTAAACGACCAGCAATATCTTTATTGCGTAAACCTTCACGGCCCGCGTAAGACCATGTACCGTCTGGGTTCGCATTAATAGATGGTGAATCTGCACGCGTTTTACTCCAACTACCGTATAAACGGAAGCCTAACACATCTTTCATTAAAGGACCGCTTAAATTAAAGGTTGTACGGTTAGTTGTGCCGTATTTACTGTCTTCCGGTAAATTTAAATAATAAGAAAGGCCACCTTTTAATTCATTTGTTACAGATTTTGTTTTAATGTTTACTACGCCACCCATAGCGCCTGAACCGTAACGGGCTGCTGACGTACCGCGAATCACTTCAACGGAATCAATTTCTTCCACCGGTACCCATTTACTGTCACCGTGTGTATCGCGCGCACCAAATCGTCCGTAACGGGCGCTGTTACGTGAAGTTGCCGGTTTACCATCAATTAAAATAAGGGTGTTTTCCGGCCCCATAGAACGAATATCAATTTGTCGTTTGTTGCCGTAAGAACCATTACCATTTCCCGAAGTAAAATTTACGCCCGGTTGCATGCGAACTAATTCGGCAATATCACTTACTACCGGTTGTTTGGCAATCTCTTTTGAGCTAAGAGTTGTTCTTCCTAGTGATTGATTGGAAGATTGTTCCGTGTCGGCTGTGACCTGAATAATATCTAATTGATCAGCACGGGAAACTGTGGAAATAACTGCTAAGCCGATAAGACTTAGCCCCGATAAAGTTTTTTGCATAAGTAGTTAGATAAATAACTTTGCAATGATAAGATCGATATATATTTGAGTAAATAGCGAAATTTGGGTAAGAAAAACCTTGATTCAATGCAAAAAATAGTATCGGCATTTTTTGGGGGGAGACGATGAGTTACGCGCTTTTTAAGATAAGTAAGAAAATAGACTTTGTGGTGAATACCGCAATGCAGACAGTGCACATCGCAAATATTGTCAGGGTTTCCTAGTACGTTTTATAGTCCGAAAGTTTTGTGTACTGTTACAAATAAAAGATAAGAAAATATAGCAGAAACAATAAGTTAAATCTTTTTGGAGCTGCTACATAATACTGCATTTTTTTATAAAAAAACCGCACTTAAAAGTGCGGTCTTGACTTGAATTGTTTTAATTACGCTAATTTTTTAATTTGTGCAGCTAATTTGGATTTATGATTTGCCGCTTTGTTAGCGTGGATTAAACCTTTAGAAGCCATACGGTCAACAACTTTTTGCATTTCAACGAATGCTGCTTCAGCTGCTGCTTTTTCACCTGCTGCTACTTGAGCATATACTTTTTTGATGTAAGTACGCATCATAGAGCGTTGGCTTGCGTTATGTTGGCGGCGTTTTTCGGATTGAACCGCACGTTTTTTTGCTGACTTGATATTAGCCAAGGTCAAACTCCTAAAATTTTTGTTAATTGATAGACAAAATAAAGGGCGTCAATATGCCGATTTTTTATACATTTGTCAATGAGTGATTTGTGTTGATTTCGGTGAGACACAACCGAAAGTAAGCATCGTTATTTTTACAAGCTTTTTCAATAGGGGCTCACACAAACGATGTGTGGCGGATTCTATCAGTTTTTTGGTGCGGAATATAGCGTAAAAGCAAAATTTCTATACAATTAGGCTAAAATTTTCTGGTCCAAGAGAGCTTTATTTTGAGTAAACGACTTTTAAAATCCGGCATTATTGTAAGTGGAATGACTTTATTGTCGCGCGTGTTAGGCTTGCTGCGCGATGTAGTAATTGCTCACCTTATCGGTGCGGGAGCCGTGGCGGACGTATTTTTATTTGCTAACCGAATTCCGAATTTCCTACGCCGTCTATTTGCCGAAGGAGCCTTCTCGCAAGCGTTTGTGCCGGTATTGGCAGAATATCAAAAATCCGGTGATCTCAATAAAACCCGAGAATTTATCGGAAAAGTGTCCGGTACGTTGGGCGGTTTGGTCAGTATCGTAACGATTTTGGCCATGCTAGGCTCGCCGATCGTTGTGGCTTTATTCGGTATGGGCTGGTTCACCGATTGGTTAAACAATGGCCCTGACGCGCATAAATTTGAACAGGCGTCCCTGTTGCTCAAAATCACCTTTCCTTATTTATGGTTCATAACTTTCGTAGCGCTTTCCGGTGCGGTGCTCAACAGCATAGGTAAATTCGGCGTGATGTCATTTTCGCCGGTGCTGTTAAATATCGCTATGATTGCCACCGCGCTTTTTTTAGCCCCACAGATGGATAATCCTGACTTGGCTTTAGCAATCGGCATCTTTCTCGGCGGTTTGTTGCAGTTTTTGTTCCAAATTCCCTTTATGAAACAAGCGGGATTGCTCGTTAAGCCTAAATGGGCGTGGCATGATGAGGGAGTGACGAAAATTCGTAAACTTATGCTTCCGGCTCTGTTTGGTGTGTCGGTGAGCCAAATCAATTTATTGTTGGATACGGTCATTGCCAGTTTTTTGATGACCGGTTCTATCAGTTGGCTTTATTATTCCGACCGCTTATTGGAATTTCCCCTCGGGTTATTCGGCATTGCGATTTCCACTGTAATTTTGCCGACACTTTCGCGCCATCATGTCAATCGCCAAGATAATTCGGTGCAAAGCGCGCTAGACTTTCGCAATACCATGGATTGGGGCGTGCGAATGATTTTATTACTCGGCGTGCCGGCCGCCGTTGGCATTGCGGTATTGGCTAAACCAATGTTGCTGACGCTGTTTATGCGTGGCAGTTTTACCCTTCATGATGTGCACGCGGCGTCTTATTCTTTATGGGCGTTTAACGCGGGCTTGCTGAGTTTTATGCTGATTAAAATTTTTGCCAACGGCTATTACGCGCGCCAAGATACCAAGACGCCGGTAAAAATCGGTGTGATCGCCATGGTGAGCAATATGGGTTTTAATGTATTGGCGATTCCTTTTGGTTATGTGGGGTTGGCTATGGCTTCCGCCATGTCGGCGACCTTGAACGCATGTTTACTTTACCGCGGTTTAGCGAAAGCGGAAGTGTATCGTTTTTCGCACAAGAGTGCGCTCTTTTTGGCTAAAGTGTTTGCCGCCTCCGTGCTGATGGGCACCGCATTGAGCTACTACACGCCGGGCATCGAGCAATGGGCGTCTATGACTTTTTTAATGCGTGTGCATTGGCTTGCTTGGTTGATCGTTTTGGCTGTCTTGGTTTACGGCGGCATGCTGATTTTATTAGGTATAAGGAAATCTGCTTTTATTGCGGGTAAATTCGAGGAAACCACAGCCATTTAGCCGTCTAGATTGTCATTTATCGGTTTTTTCATTAGAATACCCACACATTATCAAGTTTTATTTTTTAACTTAAAAAGGTGCGTTATGGCGAATTGGGAGGGCAAATATATCAGCCCTTATGCGGAGCATGGTAAAAAAAGCGAACAGGTGAAGAAAATTACCGTGTCGATTCCGATCAAAGTTTTAGAAATTTTAACCAACGAACGTACCCGCCGTCAGTTAAAAAGCCTACGTCACGCAACCAATAGCGAATTGCTTTGTGAGGCTTTTTTACATGCCTTTACCGGTCAACCCTTACCGACAGATGCAGATTTGATGAAAGAACGCCACGATGAAATTCCGGAAAACGCAAAAGAGATTATGCGTCAATTGGGAATTGATCCTGAAACTTGGGATTATTAACCGCTTTCTTTATTTAGCCCTTCTAAAATTGCACAATCGGGGCAATCGTTGCCCTGACAATCATCATGCCAGCGTTGCAATGCTGCGAGCATTTTTTCTAATCGTTCGATTTGTCGTTTTAACGTTTCAATATGTTGCGCCGTGAGCGCTTTAACTTCGCGGCTGTTGCGACGAGGGTTGTCTTGCAAATGTATCAGTTGTTCGATTTGTTGTAAGGAAAAGCCCACATCGCGCGAATGGCGAATAAAATGCAACCGTTCAATATCTTTTTCTTCATAATGACGATAGCCGGAAAGGCTACGTGCCGCCGGTTTAAGCAAACTAAGCTTTTCATAATCCCGAATTTGTTTGGCGCTGAGTCCGCTTAATTTTGCCGCTTCGCTAATATTCATAAAAAAATCTTGACCTTAACCTTGAGTTAAGGTTTATAGTAGCCGACATCCGTTTATCATTCAATCTAAAACAAGGAGAAATCTATGAAAAACGTTCGTTTAATTATCACAGGAATGCATTGTGGCGGCTGTGTGAAAAGTGTCACGCAGGTGCTGGAAGCGCTTGATGGCGTAGAAAAAGTGAATGTCGATTTGCAAGGCTATGCAGACATTCAATTTGATGAAAGCAAAGTTTCCATCGGCCAATTAATTGAAACCATTGAGGACGCAGGCTTTGATGCAACAGCATAAAAAAATTCGCCTGCAAATTGAAGGCATGACTTGCCAATCTTGTGCCAGTCGCATTGAAAAAGTGTTGAATAAAAAGCCTTTCGTGTCGCAAGCAAATGTGAATTTTGCGGTGGAAGAAGCACAAGTGGAGTTTGATCCGAGCCAAGCCGACGTGGAAGAGATTATCGGCATTATTCAAAAAACGGGTTTTAAAGGCACCTTGAAAAGCGATGCGCCGGTTGCGTCACACAAGCGACAAAAACCGCATTGGCGCCTTTGGTTGTTGCTGCTGATTAATATTCCGTTTTTGTTCGGTATGTTCGGAATGTTACTTGGTAATCATGATTTAATGCTGCCGCCGATGTGGCAATTTATTTTGGCGACCATTGTACAAGTCGGTTTGGCGATTCCGTTTTATCGCGGAGCTATCGGCAGTATTCGCGGCGGTCTTGCGAATATGGACGTATTGGTGAGCAGTGGCACGCTGACGATTTACCTTTATTCCACTTATATGCTGTTCCACCACCGTGCTTTGGGGCATGATGCGACGCATCACATTTATTTTGAAGCAGCGGTGATGGTGATCGGTTTTGTAAGTCTCGGTAAGTTTTTGGAAGAACGCACCAAAAAACACAGTTTGAATAGCCTTGAATTATTGCTCCAACTCACGCCGAAGCAAGTCAGCGTATTGCGAGCCGGCGCTTGGCGAAACATTCCGCTTGATCAAGTCAACGCCGGTGATGTATTGCGGGCCAATCATGGCGAACGTATCGCGGCAGACGGCGTGGTGGAAGAAGGCCACGGTTGGTGCGACGAAAGTCATTTAACCGGCGAATCAGCACCGCAAATGAAGCAACCGCAAAGTTCCGTGCTGGCCGGTTCGATGGTGACGGAAGGCAGCCTGACTTATCGCGCGAATCAGCTCGGCGCGCAAACCTTGCTCGGTGATATGATGAGTGCGCTTTCCGAAGCGCAAGGTACAAAGGCGCCCATTGCGCGCTTTGCCGATAAAGTTGCCGGTATTTTTGTTCCGGCAGTACTTGCCGTTTCGGCGCTTACTTTCATGCTTACTTGGCTGTTTACGAAGCAACTCGACACTTCCGTTATGCACGCCGTTGCGGTATTGGTGATTGCTTGTCCTTGCGCGCTTGGGCTTGCCACACCAGCCGCCATTATGGCCGGTATGGGTAAAGCAGTGAACAGCGGCATTTGGTTTAAAGACGCGGCGGCGATGGAGCAGGCGGCGCATATCGATACCGTGGTATTAGACAAAACCGGCACGTTAACGAACGGCGATCTTCAAGTTGTAGCCGTCTGGCGGCCTTCCAATGCGGTGCTCTCGGAGGAGTCGCTTTACCGCATTGCCGCCACTGTCGAACAACATGCCGCTCATCCGCTGGCGCAAGCCATTGTGCATACGGCACAAGAAATGAAGCTCGAAATTAGCACCGCATTGGAAGCCCAAACTACGCCGGGCGAGGGAATTTGCGCACAAGTGGAAGGGGTGGGTTCGGTTAATGTCGGTACTCCGGCATTTTGTGGATTTGCCCTGCCGGAAAATTTACCGGATGTATGGCAAATTGCTAGTGTAGTGGCGGTTTCCATAAACGGTGAAGCGGCGGGCGCTTTTGCCTTGACGGACACGTTACGGTCGGAAAGCAAGCAAGCGATCGCGCGCTTACGACAACGCAATATCGACGTGCTGATTATGAGCGGCGATCGCCAATCGGTGGTGGATTATGTTGCGCAACAGCTCGACATTCAACACGCCTTCGGCCAACTCAGCCCGCGCGATAAGGCGGCTAAAATTCGAGCCTTGCAGCAAGAAGGCAAAATTGTCGCGATGGTGGGCGATGGCATTAACGATGCAGCGGCGTTAGCTATGGCCGATGTCAGTTTCGCCATGAAATCGGGTTCCGATGTGGCGCAGCAAACTGCATCAGCGACTTTAATGCGTCAGTCCGTGAATCAATTAGCCGACGGAATTTTCATCGCGCAAGCTACCTTAACGAACATCAAACAAAACTTATTTTTTGCTTTGATTTACAACCTATTAGGTATTCCGCTCGCAGCATTGGGCTATTTAAGTCCGGTTATTGCAGGCGGTGCGATGGCGTTAAGCTCCGTTTCGGTGCTGACCAATGCGTTAAGATTAAAACGTTTGAAACTCCGTTAATCAATAACCGTATAAGTGCGCTCCGCATAACCGCAGCACTCAGAAAATGACGCCAATGCGGTGCTATTTTGAGAGTAGACGGCGGTTGGTTTTTCGTATAATCGTCATTGCCGATTGGCACCGCATTCAAGCAAGGTTTATCGCCGTTCCTCGTACAAGTCGAAAGCTTGTCGGTATTGCGTATTAAACTATTTTGGTTTTTGGCCGTTTCCCTTTATGATGGCGAGGTGCCTTTTACAAGGGAATTTATGAAAAAAATACGCGTTATTCCGCATACCGCTTGGGCGGCAACTTCGCTTTGGTCCATACGATTTAAAACTTTATGGGTTTTACTTTTGGCGTTGGCCGTCTTGGGCGCGGGCGATGGTTTGATCGTCCTTTCCGGGCTCGGTTCAACACCTTGGACGGTGCTCTCGCAAGGCATTGCGTTACAAGGCGATATCAGTATCGGTTGGGCGTCATTTTTCATTAGCGGCATTGTTATGCTGGCGTGGTTACCGCTTAAACTCCGCTTTGGATTAGGTACCTTGCTGAATATTATCGTCATCGCCTTTTTCCTCGGATTGACCACCAAAACGGTACCGGAACCGACCACGCTTTTACTTCGCATCATTTTCGGCATCAGCGGCTTGTTTCTATACGGCTTAGGCACCGCATTTTATTTGACGTGTCATTTAGGCGCGGGGCCGCGTGATGGTTTAATGGTGGGCATTTGTCAGCGTTTTCATTGGAAAGTTGGCATTGTGCGTAGCGGTATTGAAATCTCGGTTTGTATGTTGGGATTTTTTCTCGGCGGCACGGTGGGCGTCGGAACGTTGGTATTTGCCGCCGGAATTGGTTGGATTGTGCAAAGTTACTTAGCTTTAATTGCCCGCTTGCCAAATTCGACGTACGAAGGGAATAATTGAGGTTAGAGCCGCTTTGATAGAAATTAAGCCTAAATTCATCTGTGTGTTTTTGCCGGCCGGCGGACAAAAAGCCAGGTGTTTATCCGCATCGTTAATCGGTTTCCAACGTCGCGGCTGAGAAGAACGACTGTTCGGATAGAATCCGACGGTCGGTACGTTAAACGCGCTGCTTAAATGCAGTGGCCCGGTTGAACCGGCAATAAACAAATCGGCACAAGCCAAAGAATGGGCAAAATCCACTAGGCCATGATTTTTATCGTAAATCGCCACGCGCGAGTCGTTCACTAATTGTGCCAGCTCATGAGCTTTTTCACTTTCGCCCGGCCCCGCTGTTAGCACCGCATTGCAATCAAATTCGGTAAGCAAGCCTTGAATTAATTCGGCATATTGAGGTAACGATAAATTCGTTGCCGAACCGCCGGAACCGCTATGCACGAAAATCCATTTTTTATTGGTTGAAATCCCTAACGTTTGGCTTAAAAAAACGCGCTGATTTTCGAGCGCACTTTTATCGAAGGTTAAATAAGGCGGTTTTACTTCTACAATCGGCATATTCTGTTTTTTCAGAAATGCACGGACTAAATCTTGATTGTATTCCGCTTCTGATTTTTCCGAGCGGGAACGACGCTGAGTCAGACGATGATTATAGAAAAACTGAACAAATTTCGTAGCCGGCGCCAAGCGATATTTTATACCGCTTTTCCAGGCTAATTTGGCATTATGCGTATTGGAAAAAAAGCTGATTAACCCGTCAAAATGATGGTTTTTTATTTCATTAAGCAGTCGCCGAAAATCGGCTTTATCGTCTTTTTTACTATCAATAATGATACTGTCTAAATAAGGACAGATTTCAGCCAGTGGCGATGTGTAAGCGGGCACTAGGGCGGTTAATTTTAATGACGGATTGGACGCCTTCAACATAGCAAATGCCGGCCACGCTTGTATAAAATCACCGAGTTTATCGTTACGAATGACTAAAATATTATTCATGCTTCGCTCTTTGCTGTTCGGTTCTCATCATGGCGTAGAACACAATAACGAGGAAAAAATAGAAAATATTGCCGGAATTGTGGTTAAAAAAGCTTTGGCTTAAGCAATAAGTCATCGCTGAGATAATATGCATAATGCCTAATATGGCCGTCATTTTTACAGTTGAATTACCGGCGGTTTTTAGTCCTTGTATGAAAATTCGTAATGGCAAGATGAAAACTCCGAGCAAAGCCAGTATTCCAAGCAGGCCGTATTTCGTCAATACATCTAAATATTGGTTATGAGCATGTTTAAATGTCCCCGCGTATTCACTAATAGTCCCTTCAGAAACCTGTTGCGTCTGTTTTTCTTGATAGCCTTTTACGCCCCAACCCAAAATCGGTTTTTCTTTTATCATCAATACGGCACCTTTCCACATATCAAATCGTGCGCCGAGCGAGGTGCTAGTATTTTTTCCTGATAAATAAGAGGTAATATCATATTTAGCTTGGTTAAAACGCTCCATAACCCTCATTTCGGAGGTTTGAGCGGCGCCTACACCGGCCAGAATGAAAATGGAAATCGCGCCGATAAAAAATTTTTTTGATAAATAATGCCGATAAAACCAGAGGGAAAATATGATAAAAAGCGGCAAACCGATCCATCCTCCGCGTGCGCCGGATAAAAGGCTGCCAATGATGCCGAAAATAACCGCCGAAAAACATAGTAGGGCGGTTTTTTGCATTTTTCGCTCAAGAGAATAAAACCCTAAAACTAAGCTGAATATGCCTAAAGACATAGCAATGTCGCCCCCTTGAATATGCATAATTCTCGGCGAAAAAGCTAACCAAACTTGAGAAACGAAACGATCATAAATGGCGATACCGCCTGCAATTATTGCTCCAAGAGGAATACAATAAATCAATACTTGAGGGAGAAGCCGAATTTGCAGTAGAAGAATTAAAACAGGAATGAAAACTAACGCTCTACTCGGGTTATCCAATTCCCGAACGTTACCTTTGTGAATGAAAAGAGAGATGAGAAAAACAGCAAAATAGAAAACATAACAGCAAATTATCCATTTATCATTTTTTGAAAAGGCTAATTTCGTTTTTCGAGTTAATAGAAATAGGCTATATCCTATGCCGAGTACGCCACAAAAAAAAGGCATCCAGTTATATGCCCCTTTTGCCGCGAGAAGAGAAAGGAAGAAGAAGCCAATCGCAAAATTAATGACGGCAGAAAAAGATTTTTGTTTTGAGATTTGCATAAGTCATCACTCTAATAATAAAAAACCGCACTCAAAAGTGCGGTTGTATTTTAGTGTATTTTTTAACAATTATAAAACGTCAACGCAGTTTAAGTCTTCGAAAGATTGTTCTAAGCGTTTAGACATAGACTCTTCCATTTTGCGTAACCAAACGCGTGGATCGTAGTATTTTTTGTTTGGTGCATCAGGGCCTTCTGGGTTACCTAACTGACCTTGCAAATACGCTTCATTTGCTTTGTAGAAGTTGAGTATACCGTTCCAAGATGCCCATTGGGTATCGGTGTCGATATTCATTTTGATTGCGCCATAGCTGATGGCTTCGCGGATTTCTTCACGGGAAGAACCGGAACCGCCGTGGAACACGAAGTTAATCGGTTTTGCAGGAAGGTTGCGTTCTTTTGCCACGAATTCTTGGCTTGCACCTAAGATAGACGGTTTTAATTTTACGTTACCCGGTTTATATACGCCGTGTACGTTACCGAATGCGGCTGCAACGGTAAAGTTCGGGCTGACCGGATGTAATTGGTCGTAAACATAAAGTACATCAGACGGTTGGGTGTAAAGGCGGGATTCATCGGCGCCGGAGTTATCCACGCCATCTTCTTCCCCACCGGTGATACCGATTTCGATTTCAAGGGTCATGCCTATTTTGCTCATACGGGCAAGGTATTCACGGCAGATTGCCATATTTTCTTCCATTGGTTCTTCAGAAAGATCAAGCATATGGGAAGAGAATAGCGGACGACCGGTTTCAGCAAAGTGTTTTTCACCGGCTTCAAGTAAGCTGTCAATCCATGGAAGTAATTTTTTCGCTGCGTGGTCGGTGTGTAAAATCACCGGTACGCCGTATTCTTTGGCTAAAGTATGAACGTGTTTTGCACCTGCAATGGCACCTAATACGTCTGGACGGGCACCGCTGGTCGGTTTAATGCCTTTACCAGCGTAGAATGCGGCACCGCCGTTAGAGAATTGAATAATCACCGGTGCTTTCACGCGGGCAGCCGTTTCTAATACGGCATTCACGGAGTCGGAGCCGACGCAGTTGACGGCAGGAAGCGCGAAGCCGTGTTCTTTTGCGTATGCGAATACTTTTTGAACATCTTCACCGGTAAGTACGCCCGGTTTGACGATATCTAATAATTTAGCCATAGTTGTGTTTCCTTTTTATGTGGAGTGGGTTTTACCCCACCGTTTGAAAAATTAGATTTTTTATTGATAGCGCGCGTCTCCTAACGCGTGCGGACTTGCATTTTGATTTGGACACGCGTCGGGAGACGCGCGCCATCGTTATCTTATGCGGGAAAAGTGCAGTTAATTTTTCGCACGTTTCTCAAGAATTTCCACGGCCGGTAAGGTTTTACCTTCTACGAATTCTAAGAATGCGCCGCCACCGGTGGAGATATAGGAAATTTTATTTGCGATGCCGAATAAATCAATTGCTGCAAGCGTATCACCACCGCCTGCAATAGAGAAAGCGTCGCTGTCAGCAATGGCGTGAGAAATAATTTCTGTTCCTTTGCGGAAGTTCGGGAATTCAAACACACCAACTGGGCCGTTCCATAATACGGTTTTCGCATTTTTAATAATGTCTGCAAGTTGTGCAGCGGATTTGTCGCCGATATCGAAAATGGATTCGTCATCTTTCACTTCGGTCACGGATTTTTCTGTCGCCGGTGCGGTTTCGGAGAATTCAGTACCGACGCGCACATCTACCGGCACAGGAATGTCGGTGCTTGCGGCTAGTTCTTTAGCCACCGGGATTAAATCGGCTTCGTATAAGGATTTGCCTACGTTATGACCGGCTGCGGCAATAAAGGTGTTGGCGATACCGCCACCCACGATAATTTGGTCAGCGATTTTAGACAGGGAGTTTAACACTTCCAATTTAGTAGAGACTTTAGAACCACCCACGATCGCTACCATTGGACGTGCCGGTTCTTTTAATGCTTTACCAAGCGCATCAAGTTCTGCGGCAAGCAATGGACCTGCACAGGCAACCGGCGCGAATTCGGCAACGCCGTAAGTAGAGGCTTGCGCACGGTGTGCCGTACCGAAAGCGTCCATCACAAACACATCGCAAAGTGCGGCGTATTTTTTGCCTAATTCAGGATCGTTTTTCTTTTCGCCTTTGTTGACGCGGACGTTTTCTAATACCACGATTTCGCCCGCTTTTACATCGACACCGTTAAGGTAATCACGCACCAAACGTACCGGCACATCAAGGTGTTCGTTTAAATAATCAACAACAGGTTGGAGGGAATCTTCAGGTTTGAATTCACCTTCGGTCGGACGACCTAAGTGGGAGGTAACCATCACTTTAGCGCCTTTTTCCAAGGCTAATTTTAAGGTTGGGATGGTGGCTCGGATACGCGCATCTGACGTGACTTTACCGTCTTTCACCGGCACATTAAGATCGGCGCGGATAAATACGCGTTTACCGTTTAAATCTAAATCAGTCATCTTAATTACAGACATAATTTACCTCTTTGCTTGTTAAAAATAGGACTGCCCGCATTATACCTAGTTCTCGCTAGGTTGTAACGATTTAGATCAAATAAATGCGAATAACTTTCGATAACTAAAAGCTTACTATTTAGGACAATTCATCACTTGCCACCGCTTGTCGTAACAAATAAATATTTCGTTGCGGCTCGCGTTTAAATAGGCATTTTTCAACTGCGGATTATGTTGTTTTAGCCAACGGAACAACTCACTGCGATTCAGATTTTTGAGCGGCAAATGCAGCGAGGTGAATAATTCCTGTTCTTTGGCGAAGTATTTTTCAGCGGAATCAAAGGCGCAACTGCCGTGTTTTTCCCACTCGCCTTGTAACAATTCAGCGCTTGGTGACATGGTTAAATAAGGCTTGATGATATTTTGGGGCAATGCCGGCAAATCTCCTCGACAAAAGCGCGGATGTTCGGAAGCGGATCGCGCATTGGCATTTTGCGGCCATAAACCGTGCACTACCCAGCCGAAGTTGTGATCAGCACCGCATTGAAAATGGAACGAATAGGGGAGATTTCGCCCGTATTTTTCCCGTTGCGTTTCGCAAAAACCGGGCGACCAAGAGAGCACCAATACATAATAATCCGCCGGCGCATCGACGTTTTGCCCGATGGGATCATCGCGCATCAGCACATCATAATCGGCAAAAACACTGTCGCTGGTGAGAGTGTCGGGACTTTTCGCTTGAATTTCGGTTGGTTTGACCAATTGAGGCGAAGCATCTTTTCGCCCATCAATAAAATATTGCCAAACGCTGAAGGCAACAAGAGCAATAATAGGAAGTGCGGAAAGTCGTTTTTTCATAAAATCCGTTCGTTTTTTGTTAATTGGTTATTTGTCGGCTATAATTCGCCGCTTTCTATTTCAACTCAAATTATTCGATCGAGGATTAGCATGGCGTTACTCATCACTCACAAATGCACAAATTGCGATATGTGCTTGCCGGAATGCCCGAATGAGGCGATTTCCGTTGGTGATGATATTTACGTGATTGATCCCACTCTTTGTACCGAATGCGTCGGCCACTACGACACGCCAACTTGCCAAAAAGTGTGTCCGATTACCAACTGCATTAAGCCGGATCCCGCTCATCAAGAAAGCGAAGCGCAACTTTGGGAACGTTTTGTGATGATTCACCATTCGGACGAACTGTAAAGCCAAGAGCGAAGGCGCGTCGTTTTTCTATGTTCCGTAAGATAAATAAAATTAAACTGCTCAAAATCGCCGCGATTTTGATTTATCTGTTCAGCCCGATTGATCTTCTGCCTGAAGCGCTACTCGGATGGTTCGGATTGACGGACGATGTGGCGGCGGTTTGCTTGTTGATTAAACTTTTATTGGAAAAGTAACGCTTCTTTATTGTGCAGAACGGCATTGTGAAAAACGGCGTGCCGGAAGGGTTCAATGCGGTGCTGATCCGACACCTCATCGCAATCGTTGCCTTTCTTTTCCGGCATTAAGCGGTTATGCCGTTTTCATTTGAAAAATGACCGATTCCGCCTGACAACAAAAGGCGAATTCGGCTTCCAACAAATAGCCGTTTTCCGTATGCGTGATTTCTGCGCGAATTTCGCAAGGCTCGCTTTCCACTTCTCGGGCTTTTTGCGTGAAGAAATTTAATGCGGCTTGCGCTTGTTCTTGCGTGTCATAAATGTAGGCGATTTGTTGTGTGCAATCACGATTATCAAATAGTGATTTCATATCAAAAGTATTACAGCCCACGCATTCGATCGGTTTTTCGGTTTGAATGGCCATGTTTCGCTCCTTTTTTAATTATTTGGCCGGCACGAAACCCACAGCGTCATACACTTTGGCAAGGGTTTCTTGCGCTTTTTCACGCGCTTTTTTTGCGCCTTGACGCAATACCTCGTCAAGCAAGGCTTCGTCATTGCGGTACTGATGAAAACGTTCTTGTAAACCGGTAAGCAGGTTGGACACTTCATCCGCCACGGCGGTTTTTAAATGTCCGTACATTTTGCCTTCGAATTCTTGTTCCAGAACAGCGATCGATTTATCGGTTACGGCAGAAAGAATATCTAGCAGGTTCGATACGCCTGCTTTATTTTGCACGTCGTAACGCACTACCGGCGGCTCGTCGGAATCCGTGACTGCGCGTTTGATTTTTTTCGCTACAGATTTCGGATCTTCCAACAGCGTGACGACGTTATTGCGATTGTCATCAGATTTCGACATTTTCTTTTCCGGTTCTTGCAACGACATGATGCGCGCGCCGGCTTTGCCGATAAAAATTTCCGGCACGGTGAAAATATCGCCGTACAGGGCGTTAAATCGGTTTGCAATATCGCGCGTGATTTCTAAATGTTGTTTTTGATCATCACCGACCGGTACACTTTTGGCTTGATAAAGCAAAATATCCGCGGCCATCAGTACGGGATAATCGAACAGCCCCACATTAATATTCTCCGCATAACGGGCGGATTTGTCTTTAAATTGAGTCATGCGACTCATTTCGCCGAAGTATGTGTAACAGTTCAATACCCAGCTTAATTGGGTATGTTCCGGCACGTGGGATTGTACAAAAATTGTCGCTTTATGCGGATCGATACCGCACGCGAGATATAATGCCACCACATCCAGCGTAGCTTTACGAAGCGCTACAGGATCTTGCCGCACGGTAATAGCGTGTAAATCCACTACGCAAAAAATACATTCGTAATCCTCTTGCATTTTCACCCAGTTACGCAACGCGCCTAAATAGTTGCCGATGGTTAGTTCGCCGGAAGGTTGCACACCGCTAAATACGATTGGTTTTGCCATGAATTGTCCTTTTTATTTTTAATCATAAATCGGGCAGTATCATATCAAAAGATAGGCGCTTTTTTAATGTCGGAGTTCAAAACAGGCGCTAAAAATGCTATATTGCGCGCAATTTTGACCTGTTTCATTACGTGTTTACGTTTTATATGAAGAATTATCATGATATGGCACTGGCGCTTGCCGGTGTTTGTCAAGCGGCGGCATTAATCGATCAACTTGCCATGACGGGTGAGGTAACGCCGCAGGATGCCTTTCAAACCACCATTCGTTCCCTTTTAGTCATGCAGCCGGAAAATACGCCGGCGGTGTTTGGCGGCCAGCCGCGTCATTTGAAGCTCGGTTTAGAAACATTAATCGAACAACTGACCCATTTAAATAATCGCAACATTATGAATTATTGGAGCGCAATGTTGGGGTTAGAAGCCCGTTTGAATCAAAATCCGGAAGTTAAGACGCTGCTGGGGCACCGCATTCGACGCTTGCCGGAACAGTTGGCCTATCATGAATTGTTCGATGCGCAAATGCTTTCCGTTATGGCGAATATCTATATCGACGTCGTCAGTCCGTTAGGCCGCAAAATTCATATCATCGGCGCGCCTGATTATCTGCAACAACAATACGTGCAAGATAAAGTGCGCGCTTGTTTGCTCGCCGGCATTCGTGCCGCCGTATTGTGGCGTCAAGTGGGTGGCACTAAATGGCAGTTGCTATTTTTCCGCGGAAAAATCCTTAATGCTGCGCACGAGATTTATTCACATATCTTCTCTTAACTATTATTCCTTACACACCGGAGTATTTTATGCAACTTTCCGCACTCACCGCGATTTCCCCGATAGACGGACGTTATCAAGATAAAGCGAGCGCGCTGCGCGACATTTTCAGCGAATTCGGCTTACTCAAATTCCGCGTCACCGTGGAAGTTCGCTGGTTACAAAAATTGGCGGCAACCGCCGAAATTCCTGAGGTTTCCACTTTATCGAAAGAAGCAAACGATTACCTTGATACAATCGTGCGCGAATTTAGCCTTGAGGATGCGCAACGCATCAAAGAAATTGAACGCACCACCAATCATGACGTGAAAGCGGTGGAATATTTCTTAAAAGAAAAAAGCGAAGCGTTGCCGGAATTAGCCAAAGTTTCCGAATTCATTCATTTTGCTTGTACTTCGGAAGACATTAACAACCTTTCTCACGCATTAATGCTAAAAACTGCGCGCGACATGGTAATTCTTCCAGAATGGCAAAAACTCATTGATGAAATCACCCGTCTTGCGAACGAATACAAAACCATACCATTACTTTCCCGCACACACGGTCAACCGGCTTCGCCGAGTACCGTCGGCAAAGAAATGGCAAACGTAGCGTATCGTTTACGCCGTCAATTCAAGCAATTACAACAAAACGAAATTCTCGGCAAAATCAATGGCGCGGTGGGTAATTACAATGCGCACTTGTCTGCTTATCCGAACATTGATTGGCACCAATTCAGCGAGGAATTTGTCACTTCTCTCGGCTTGAACTGGAACCCATATACCACGCAAATCGAACCGCACGATTATATTGCGGAATATTTCGATACGATGGTACGTTTCAATACGATTATTATCGATTTTGATCGCGATCTTTGGGGTTACATTGCGCTTAACCATTTCAAACAACGTACCGTCGCGGGCGAAATCGGTTCTTCCACCATGCCGCACAAAGTAAATCCGATTGATTTTGAAAACTCTGAAGGCAACCTGGGTTTAGCCAATGCGGTAATGACCCATTTGGCGCAAAAATTGCCGATTTCCCGCTGGCAACGCGATTTAACGGATTCCACCGTTTTGCGTAACCTTGGTGTGGGCGTAGGGTATTGCTTAATCGCGTATGCGGCGACCCGTAAAGGCATCAGTAAATTAGAAGTCAATGAGCAACATTTACGTGACGAACTTGAGCAAAACTGGGAAGTGCTGGCCGAACCGATTCAAACCGTGATGCGTCGTTACGGCATTGAAAAACCTTACGAAAAACTCAAAGAACTGACCCGCGGCAAACGGGTGGATGAACAAGCCATGCGTGAATTTGTGGAAAAACTGGATATTCCGGCAAACGAAAAAGCCCGTTTGCAGCAATTAACGCCGGCGACGTACATCGGTGCGGCAGTGGCGCTTGTTGAAAAGCTTTAATTTTGCTGCCGCTCAAGCAGTTGCTTAAACACCGTCTTGACGTATTTGGATCTCTCAAATAGCACCGCATTGGAGCCGCGTCCAATGCGGTGCTATTTTGCGTAGAGAACGGCGATAAAACCGAAATTAGATGCAGATCAAAGCAAGCGTATTTTTCGCAAGACAAAAATTTAAAATAGCTTTATCATAACGCCCGATTTAGGCTTGCCTAATACGCGTTTTATTAACTTAAAGAGGAAAACAAAAATGGCAAAAATCGTTAAAGTCATTGGTCGCGAAATTATTGATTCTCGCGGTAATCCGACTGTTGAAGCGGAAGTTCATTTAGAAGGCGGTTTCGTGGGCCTCGCAGCGGCTCCATCCGGTGCTTCTACCGGTTCACGCGAAGCGTTGGAATTACGCGATGGCGACAAATCCCGTTTTTTAGGTAAAGGTGTATTAAAAGCAGTTGCTGCGGTAAATGGTCCGATTGCAGAGGCAATTCTTGGTAAAGACGCATCAAACCAAGCTGAAATTGACCAAATTATGATTGATTTAGACGGCACAGAAAATAAATCTAAATTCGGCGCTAACGCGATTCTTGCCGTATCTCTTGCTAACGCCAAAGCAGCGGCGGCATCCAAAGGTCTTCCGCTTTACGCTTATATCGCCGAACTCAATGGCACACCGGGCGTATATTCAATGCCATTACCAATGATGAACATCATTAACGGTGGTGAACACGCGGATAATAACGTTGATATTCAAGAATTTATGATTCAACCGGTCGGCGCAAAAACCTTACGTGAAGCACTTCGCATCGGTGCAGAAGTATTCCACAATCTTGCGAAAGTATTAAAATCTAAAGGCATGAGCACGGCTGTAGGTGACGAAGGTGGTTTTGCGCCAAACTTAGCCTCTAACGCTGACGCATTAGCCTGTATCAAAGAAGCCGTAGAAAAAGCAGGTTATGTATTAGGTAAAGATGTGACCTTGGCAATGGACTGCGCCTCTTCTGAGTTTTACAACAAAGAAACCGGCAAATATGAAATGAAAGGCGAAGGCCGTTCATTCACGTCTCAAGAATTTACACACTATCTTGAAGAATTAACCAAACAATACCCAATCGTGTCTATCGAAGACGGTCAGGATGAATCGGACTGGGAAGGCTTCGCATACCAAACTAAAGTATTGGGCGACCGCATTCAATTAGTCGGTGACGACTTATTCGTAACCAATACCAAAATCTTAAAAGAAGGTATCGAAAAAGGTATCGCCAACTCTATCTTAATCAAGTTTAACCAAATCGGTTCTTTAACCGAAACCTTGGCGGCCATTAAAATGGCGAAAGATGCCGGTTACACAGCAGTCATTTCTCACCGTTCAGGCGAAACTGAAGATGCAACCATCGCTGATTTAGCGGTTGGTACTGCAGCAGGTCAAATCAAAACCGGTTCAATGAGCCGTTCTGACCGTATCGCAAAATACAATCAATTAATCCGTATTGAAGAAGCGTTAGAACGCGCCGGCACACCGGCACCATTCCCGGGCTTAAAAGCGGTTAAAGGTCAGGCGTAATTTTCGGTTGATTTAAATAAAATAGTACTGCATTTTTGCAAGAAAAGTGATCTGCGCTAAAAGCTGGCGCAGATCACAAAGCCCTTAAATATATTGAGCTCTGTATTATTCAGAGCTCAAATTTTTTCATTCGAATTAAATGCGTTTCTTGTTATAGCAACAAATATAGTCATATATTGTCCGCTCTCATTTATCAATGCCGGAATAAACCAACCGGTCCTTTTTATTAACGCGTTGACGATATCTCTTTTTGTATCGGGTTTATGCTTGTTCAGTTTCTTGAACTTTTTTAGACCACATATCCCAAATATGCGTCTAAGATAGGTTTGATGATGTGATGTATAAATTTGATTGAATAATGTTAGCCCATAAAAATCTGCACCTTAATGGGTTGATTTTACGGTTCAACTTTTGGGGTGCAGAGTAAAAGGCTGTAGGTGTTAAGCGTTCGCTTAACCGATTTTTTTCTCAAGGGCTTTTAAGCGTTTATTGATACCATCAATGCCCAAAGTTAATGCCGCGGTCTTGCGCCATTCTTTGTTGGTTTGCAGTGGAATACCGGAAGAGTAAACACCCGGTTCGGTAATCGGACGCATCACCATGCCCATACCGGTTACGGTGACTTTATCGCAGATTTCCATATGCCCGTTAATCACGCTGGCGCCACCAATTAAACAATAACGACCAACAGTCAAGCTACCCGCCATAATTACGCCACCGGCCACCGCCGTGCCGGTGCCGATATGTACGTTATGGGCGATTTGACAAAGATTGTCGATAATTACGTTGTCTTCAATTACCGTCGCATCCAACGCCCCCCGATCGATACAGGTACAAGCGCCGATTTCCACATTATTACCGATAATTACCTGTCCCACTTGCGGAATTTTAATCCAGCGCCCGCGATCGTTGGCATAACCGAAACCATCGCTACCAATTACCGCACCGGATTGAATTAAACAATTCGAACCGATTTCTACATCGTGATAAACCGTTACATTCGCCCAAAGTTGAGTACCGGCACCAATTTTGCTGTTTTTACCGATAAAGCAATTGGCGCCAATAATCACATTATCGCCTAATATGACCCCCTCTTCGAGCACCGCATTGGCGCCAATGGATACGTTTTTACCCAAAGATGCGCTCTCAGAAATAACTGCACTTGGTGCGACGCCTTGTGCCGCCTTCGGTGTACTATCCATATATTGTGCTAACATCGCATAAGCCACATAAGGATCTTTAACAATCAGTAAGTTACTTTCCGGTGCGCAAAATTCAACGTCGGCTTCAGTCACTACCAAAATACCGGCTTGCGAATCTTTTAATAAAGGACGAAATTTAGCGTTGGAAATGAACGTGAGTTGATTGGATTGCGCTTTATCAAGAGGTGCGATATTTGCAATAACGACATCGGCGTTACCGCGAACGGTAGCGCCGATTTGATTAGCCAATTCTTGTAAAGAATAGGATTTTTGCATAACGAGAACCTATTATTTTTTCTCTTGTGCTTTTACCGTTGCCGGAATAGATTTCAATACTTCTTCGGTAATATCTTTGCCGTCCACAGCAAATACCACCGAGTTTGCATCAAGCACATAAGTGTAACCTTTAGCTTTGGCTAAATTGTTGGTCGCTACTTGGATGCTTTCTAACAATTTAGCACGCGCTTCAGTTTGACGTTTGTCGCTTTCGGCTTGGAATTCTTGCACTTTTTTATCATGCTCTTGCATTAATTTAGTAATTTCCGCATCTTCGCTCGCACCTAATTTATTGATTTCTTCTTCACGTTTTTGAATTTCGGCTTGACGTAAACGAGGGGCATCTTTTTGTAATTCGGCGACTTTAGCTTCAACCTTTTTCCGCGCTTCCACTATTTTTCCGTCGATATCTTTTTTGCTTGCCGCTAATTGGTCAACGGTTGGTTTTAATTCTGCATCCAATTGATCCGCAATCGCTTGACGATCAGGATGGTTTTGGAATAAATAACCCGCATTAATGAAGGCGATGTTCTCATCTGCTGCAGCAAAGCCGGAAGCAAGAGCAAGACTTAAAGAAAGTGCTGTAATTTTTAAAACGTTTTTCATTGAAGTTTCCTTGTGTTTAAAGTAGTTTGTGGATGCCAGCACGCTACTGAAAGTAGCGCACTAGCGCTGAATTTTATCGAATAATATCAGACTTTGCTAGAACGAACCGCCGATACTGAATTGAAACTGCTCGATTTCGTCATCTTGATATTTTTTAATCGGTTTTGCGTAAGAGAATACCAACGGCCCAATTGGTGACTGCCATTGTAAGCCCACGCCTGCAGAGGCTCGAATGCGGTTGGCTTTACTATAGTCGGGTAAATTCGGGAAACGCGCTTTATCTTGCTCTTTCCATTTGGTGTTCCAAACGCTCGCTGCATCTACAAAGAATGAAGTTCTTACCGAATTTTGACTTTTATCCGCAACAAACGGTGTAGGCACGATTAATTCCGCCCCGGCGGTGGCTATCGCATTACCGCCGATTACATCGGTATTGGGCACCCAAGCATTATTGTTCGGATCCCAATAAATTGCTTGCGGCCCTACCGCACCGTTTGCAAAACCGCGTAATGAGCCGATGCCGCCTGCAGTATAGTTTTGATAGAACGGTAAACGTTTACCGCCGAATCCATTTGCGTAACCTAAGCCGGCTTTACCGGAAACAACCCAACGGTGTTCGCGATCAAGAGGATAATAACCTTGGATATCCGCATTTAATTTATAGTATTTATTATCTGAACCCGGAGTCGTAACGTGCGCACCGATTCCTGCTTTAATCCCTTTAGTCGGGAAGTAGCCGCGATTGAGGCTGTTATAGTTCCAACCGAATGAGAAATCAAAGTCATTAGATTTAAACGATCTCGCATCGGCATCAATTCCCATTGATGTTAAATATAAACGACGATTATATTCTTCTCTAAAGCGGCTGATTTTATTATAAGCATAGCCTAATCCCACATAGTAGGAGTTATTTTCATTGACCGGGAAGCCCAATGTCACGTTACCGCCATAAGTTGTTCGTTTATAAGTCGAAGAACTGTCGCTGTTTGAATTGTCGTAGGTTTCATAGAAGAGGTTGCCACCTAAACTTACCCCGTCTTTCGTGAAATACGGTTCGGTATAACCGAGATTGATTATTGTGCCATAGTCGTTGCGCGAACCGGCTAAACCGAGCGCTGCACCCGTACCTAAGAAATTATCTTGTTTTACGCTGGCCTGATAACTGATACCGCTTTCCGTACCGTAACCCACACCGAAGTTGATGCTACCGGTATTGCGTTCTTTTACTTTATAGACTACATCAATTGCGTCGTTAACGCCTTCAACCGGTTCTGCGCGACTTTCGACTTCCTCAAAGAAACCGGTTCTATCCAAGCGAATTTTACCTAATTCGACCAATTGAGAGTTATACCAAGCTCCTTCTTGTTGGCGCATTTCTTGGCGTAATGTGCTATCCGCCGAAACGGTATTGCCTTCAAATTTCACCTGACGCACGGTTAAACGACGTCCTGCATCTACAACATAAGTTACTGCAACGGTTTTGTTAGCTTCATCAAAAGTTGGTGCGGTGCTCACTGCTGCACTGCCATAACCGCGTTCGCCTAATTTGGCTTTAATTGCGTTTTCAACCTCGTTCACTTCCGCCCGATTAAAGGTTTCGTTTAAGTGTAGTTCGTTTAATAAGGGCTGTAACTCTTCCGCCATTCCGCCTAAGTTACCCACAATACGGGCGCCGGTTAAGTCGTATTTTTCGCCTTCATCAATGTCAATAGTGACATCCGCTTTAGTTTGCTTATCATTTAACTTAACATCACTATGTGTTACACGTGCTTTTGCATAGCCGTGATTTTGATAGTATGCCTGAATAGTTTGCAAATCTTTTTCAAATTGTGTGCCGTCAAATTTATTGCCCCACAATTTCCACCATGCATCCGGTTGTAATTCCATTTGTTCTTGCAGAGTGCTGGCAGAAACGTTTTGGTTACCATGAAACGTAACAGATTGCAATTTGGCCGTGTCATCTTCATCGATTTGAAGAGTAATTTCCGCGCGATTGTTTGGCAAAGTATTAACGATGGCCTCCACTTTGGCATTGTAACGACCTACGCTTTTGTAGTGTTCTCGCACTCCCTTTACAAACTCATCCAATTTGGCACGATTCAGTACATCGCCGGATTTGAAACCATTCGCGTCCAAGTTTTGTTTTAACGCATCCGTTGGAATTAAAGAATTACCTTTAATCTGCACTTCGGAAATAATTGGTTTAGCAATTACGCTCACTACTAACACATCGCCATCTTGATAAGCTTTAACGTCGTCAAAACGACCACTTACGAATAGAGAACGAACAATATTCGCCATATCATTATCGGTAACACGTTGGCCGGAACGAACGGGCAAACTTGTATGAATTTGTTGTTCCAAATCGCCTTGAACGCCATCTACCCGAACATCTTTTGCGACGAAAGACGCAGCAAACACACTTGTTGTCGTACCAAATAATAAACTTACGATTAGACGTTTTTTCATCGACTGTATCCTATTACAATTAAAATTTATAAACGTAAGAAATCATTGAAGAGCGCGAATACCATAAGAGTTAATAGTAGCGCCGCACCAACGCGATAACTTAAATTTTGTACCCGTTCGGAAACGGGGGTTCCTTTGATGCCTTCCGCCGCCAAGAAAACCAGATGACCGCCATCTAATACCGGCAACGGAAATAAATTCATAATACCTAGATTGACGCTGATTAATGCCATAAAATTTAAAAAATAGATGAATCCGATACCGGATGACACTCCCGCGCCTTTGGCGATAGAAATCGGGCCGCTCAAATTGGTTAAGGAAATATCGCCACTAAATAATTTGCCGATAACTTTTATGGTTAACCAAGATAATTGTGCGGTTTTTTCTATGCCCTTAGTCAGGGCGCCAAGAATACCATATTTTAATTCGGTTCGATACTGTTCGCCCACATTTAAAAAAGTCGGACTTACGCCAACAAACCAACGATCTTCTTTTTGCTCAGGCTGTAACGTTTTGTCAAAAATTTGCCCGTCACGTTCAATTTTGATTTTAAACGCTTGTCCTTGTTCGACCTGTTTGACAAAGTCTTGCCACGAAAATGCGCTTAAATTATCCATTAAAATTTTATCGCCTACCATTAATCCTGCTTGTTGCGCCGGCGAATTATCGACTACTTTGGATAACGTCATATCTACTTTGGCGCGCACGGGATTCATTCCTAAAGATTCAAACGCTGTTTCTTTTTCCGGATCAAATTTCCAGCCGGATAAATTGAGTTGTTTTTCTTGCGTGACGCCCGAACCCAAAGGTGAAACCGAAATTTCAACCTGCTTATCCCCTAATTTTGCCGCCAACAGCATATTAATGGTTTCCCAATCTGACGTATTTTCGCCATCAATTGCGATAACTTGCGAATTTGGTTCGATACGAGCTTGAGCAGCAATAGAATTCGGTGTGACATTTTCAATTACCGGTTTGATCGTCGGAATACCGATGGAATAAATCACCCAGTAGGCCGCAATCGCAAATAGAAAATTAGCCAAAGGCCCGGCGGCAATAATAAAGGCGCGTTGTCGCACAGTTTTTTGGTCAAAGGCTTGCGATTTTAGTTCAACGGGCACCTCCTCGGCACGTCCGTCAAGCATCTTCACATAACCACCCAACGGGATGAGCGACAAGGCGAACTCAGTACCTTGCTTGTCAATGCGGTGCCAAATTACCCTGCCGAAACCAATGGAAAAACGCAGCACTTTAACACCGCACTTGCGCGCTGCCCAAAAGTGACCGTATTCGTGAATTGCCACTAATACCGAAATCGTAATCAGAAATGAGCCGAGAGACCACAAAAACGACATTGACAATCCTTACAATAAAAAGAAATAAAAGTATGTAAAGAACGGTACCGCAGCAGTTAAGCTGTCAATGCGGTCCAAAATTCCACCATGACCGGGAATTAACTGGCTGCTGTCTTTAATGTCTGCTTCGCGCTTAAACATACTTTCCGTTAAATCGCCCAATACGGAAATCGCCACAGTCGCCACAGAAAGCACGATGAAACCGCTCATGTTGCGTTCGCCTAATAAGGTTTCGCCGGAAAAATGCAGAAAAATAAAAGCTAGGAATACTGCTGTAAGCAAACCGCCCAACACGCCTTCCCAAGTTTTTCCCGGAGAGACTCTCGGCGCTAATTTGTGTTTACCGAATGCGCGACCGGCAAAATATGCACCGGAATCCGCCGCCCATACAAGGACGAACACGTAAAGCAATAAAAACAAGCCGTGATGTGCATCTTGCGTGTAACGTTCCAAACGTAAACGGAGCACCGCTGCAATAAAAGGAATTAATGTCGAAAATGCAAATAAAAGTTGCAGCGGTTTATTTTTGCTCCAGAATTTTGCAGAAAACGGATAAGTTATCACTAGCAATAGCGCAAGTCCCCACCAAGCGACGGAATTAATCAATAAAAGCGGCAAATAATTTTCAAATACGCGACCGGCATCAAGATAATTTCCTTCCGTATAAAGCCACAGGAACACAAATGAACCCAAGAAAGCCGCAAGGCAGAAACGCGCTAAAGGCTGTTTAAATCGGGCGAATTGCGTCCATTCCCACATCCCCAATGTCGCGACCAAGCCCAATGCCAAGGCAAAGTAGAAAGGGGTAAATAAAAATAAGGCGCATAGGACTAAAGCAATCAGCACAATCGCCGATAACACACGTTCTTTAAGCATAATTTCTCCACTTACTCTGTCCCGCCAAAGCGACGATGACGTTGTTGATAGCTGGCAACCGCCCGATTAAAATCTTTTTCGCCGAAGTCCGGCCATAACACATCCAAAAAACACAATTCCGCATAGGCGATTTGCCACAATAAAAAGTTGCTGATGCGCTGTTCCCCGCTAGTACGAATCAGCAAATCTACCAGTGGTTGATGCTGCGTCACCAAATGCTGCTGGAAGGTCTGCTCGGTGATCTCTTCCGGTGCCATTTCATGATTTTTCACTTTTTCCGCCAACTGCTGTGCCGCTTGTACGATGTCCCAACGTCCGCCGTAATTGGCGGCAATATTGAGCGTCAATGCGGTGCTATTTTCAGTGAGCATTTCAGCCTTGGCGATTTTTTCCTGTAACTTCGCACTAAAACGCGAGGTGTCGCCGATAATTTTTAAGCGAATGTTATTTTTGTGTAATTTTTTCACTTCCCGATCAAGCGCCTGCATAAACAGTGTCATTAAGGCGCTGACTTCCTGCTCGGGGCGATTCCAGTTTTCGCTGCTAAAGGCATAAAGTGTCAACACTTTTACGCCGATTTGTCGCGCATAGCTGACTGCGCGACGCACGGCGCCGACGCCGTTTGTGTGGCCGAAAATGCGCAATTTATTTTGCTGTTTTGCCCAACGCCCGTTGCCGTCCATAATAATGGCGACGTGTTCGGGGATGTTATTCTTGTCGAGTTCTATCATAAAAACGTTATAAATTTTGACCGCATTTCAAGCGGCCTGCGATCAACTGTTCGGCAATTGCGCGCGCCTGCGCATCTACTGCCAGTACATCATCGATGCTTGAAATCGTCGAACTTGGCATTTTTTCTACGACGTTTTGATTGATGCGCGCGATCTCGGTGAATCCAATGCGGTGCTCTAGAAAGGCGCCAACTGCTATTTCATTCGCCGCATTCATCGCCGTGGTGGCATATTGCCCGGCGGCAAAAGCATCTATCGCGAGTTTTAAATTCGGATAACGATTAAAATCCGGCTCAATAAATGTCAGTTCTTTGATTTTAAAGAAATCCAAAGGTTCCACGCCGGCAAGCGTGCGGTTCGGATAAGCCATAGTTTCGGCAATCGGCGTGCGCATATCCGGGTTGCCCATTTGCGCGATAACGCTGCCGTCGATATAACGCACCATAGAATGAATAATGGATTGCGGGTGAATGATCACTTCCATTTCATCAGCGGCCGCATTAAACAGCCAGCGGGCTTCAATGTATTCCAGCCCTTTGTTCATCATCGTGGCGGAATCTACCGAAATTTTCTTACCCATAGACCAATTCGGATGCGCTACGGCTTGTTCCGGCGTAATCGTATCAAATTCGGCAAGCGGCTTGTAACGAAAAGGCCCGCCTGAACCGGTCAGCACGATTTTACTGATGCCGAGTTCTTGTAACGGACAAAACCCGATTTTTTGTTGCGCCTGCGGTGGCAAAGATTGGAAAATTGCATTATGTTCGCTATCCACCGGCAATAATTGCGCGCCGTGCCGTTTCACTGCGTCAATAAAAATTTGACCGCAGGTTACCAGTGCTTCTTTATTCGCCAATAAGACACTCTTTCCGGCTTTCACGGCGGATAAGGTCGGAAGCAATCCTGCCGCGCCTACAATCGCTGCCATCACTTGATCGGCTTCAGGATGCGCGGCTAATTCACAAATGGCTTGTTCCCCGCTTAATACTTCCGTCGGGCAGCCGAGTGCGGTCAGTTTTTCGCGTAATTTTTTCGCCGCCGTTTCGTCATTCAGTGCGGCAAAGTGCGGTCGAAATTTTATGCATTTTTCCAACATGGCGTCCGTATTTTTTCCGCCGACCAGCGCAAACGCCCGATACTTATCAGGATTGTGTTCGATGACGGACAATGTACTTTGCCCGATTGAGCCGGTTGCCCCTAAAATCACAATATTTTGTTTTTGCATAAAATCTTGACCGCACTATTGTAAATAGGAAAATAGAACAAGGGCAGACGCTAGGGTCGATTAATTGACCTAGGATCTGCCCTGATAATCGGTTCTGAAAATTAAAAATCCATCAATTCTTTTTCTTTATCCGCCAAAATTTCATCGACTTTTTTGATGTATTGGTCGGTTAATTTTTGAATAATGTCTTCTGCCTTGTGTTGATCGTTTTCGCTGATTTCTTTGTCTTTTAACAACGCTTTAATTTTATCGTTTGCATCGCGGCGCACATTACGAATCGCCACTTTGCCCTGTTCGCCTTCACCTTTTACGATTTTAATTAAATCACGGCGGCGTTCTTCCGTTAAAGGCGGCAGCGGAACACGAATGGTTGTGCCGGCGGAAGATGGATTTAAGCCTAAGTCAGAGGTTAAAATTGCTTTTTCCACCGCTTGAATCAAGGAACGATCGAACACAGTCACCGCCAATGTACGCGCATCTTCGGCAACTACGTTGGCTAACTGACGAAGCGGCGTCGCCGAACCGTAATAGTCCACTTGAATCGCATCCAGCAAACTTGGCTGGGCACGGCCGGTACGAATTTTAGCGATATGTCCTTTTAATGCTTCAAGGCTTTTTTCCATACGCTGTTCGGCATCTTGTCGAATTTCATTAATCATTACGCTGTCCTTTCTATTATCTGGCTAAAAATAAAACGCGAACGATTCTACTGGATTTTTAGCGATTTTTGAATTGTTTTGTTTATAACTTACCAACGAAAACTGAGAAACGCTAATCGCAAATATAATGTTTGGGTGCTAACTCGAATAGACATTAAATTCAACGGAAATTTATAGCCTACTTTGGGGATTTAATGACCAATCCATTGATATTTAACAAAACCTGTAAAATATCAAATTTTGTTTAAATAGAATTGGGCATTTCTTGCAAAGACTAGTTAAGAGAGTAGAATACCGCCGGCTATAACTATAAATTACTAAAGAATCATATGGAGATGTTCTATGTCAGATGTTAAACATTCTTCGACCGTAGCATTAACTCCAGTAGAAGCAACAGACTTCGCAGAAAGTGCGGCAGCCTACAAAGCGAAAAAACGTCCGTTTCTTTCTTTTATGTCCGGTATCAGCGCCGGCGCTTGCATTGCGCTCGCATTTGTTTTTTACACCACAACTCAAACCGCATCGGCCGGTGCACCATGGGGATTGACCAAATTAGTCGGTGGCTTAGTGTTTTCCATCGGAGTAATTATGGTTGTATTGCTCGGAGCGGAGTTGTTTACTTCATCTACGCTGACTTTTGTCGCTCGCGTGGGTGGGAAGATTACCACGTGGCAAATGATTCGTAACTGGATTGTGGTTTATTTCGGTAATTTTGCCGGTGGTTTAATTATTGCGGTGCTGATTTGGTTTGGTGGTCAGACGATGGCGGCAAACGGCCAGTGGGGCTTAACAATTTTAGCGACAGCTCAACATAAAATTCATCATACTTGGTTTGAAGCGTTTAATCTTGGTATTTTGTGTAACATTATGGTGTGCTTGGCGGTTTGGTTATCCTATAGCGGTAAAACCGTAACGGACAAGGCCTTTATTATGATTATGCCGATTGGTTTGTTTGTTGCGTCTGGTTTTGAACACTGTGTAGCGAATATGTTTATGATTCCAATGGGAATTATTACGGCACATTACAGTAGCCCCGAATTTTGGCAGCAATTAGGCATTGAAGCGGCTCAATATAGCGATTTAGATGTCTATCATTTTATTACCAAGAATTTAATCCCAGTGACGTTAGGAAATATAGTCGGAGGCGCGATTTGCGTCGGTTTATTTCAACGTTACTTGACTAAATCACATTAACTAACGAATTGAAAATTTATTTTTATTAATTAACAAAGGAAATGACTATGTCAGAACTTAATGAAGCGCAAAAAGTAGCATGGGCTGGTTTTACCGCCGGTGATTGGCAGGAAAATGTCAATGTTCGTGACTTTATTCAAAAAAACTATACTCCTTATGAAGGTGACGATTCTTTCTTAGCCGGACCTACCGAAGCAACAACCAAACTTTGGGAAACTGTAATGGAAGGTATTAAAATCGAAAACCGCACTCATGCGCCGTTAGATTTTGATGAACATACGCCATCAACCATTACTTCTCATGCTCCTGGTTATATCAATAAAGATTTAGAAAAAATCGTAGGTCTTCAAACTGATGCGCCTTTAAAACGTGCCATTATGCCATTCGGCGGTATTAAAATGGTGGAAGGATCATGTAAAGTTTACGGTCGTGAGCTTGATCCTGAAGTGAAAAAAATCTTCACCGAATATCGTAAAACCCATAACCAAGGCGTGTTTGATGTTTATACGCCGGATATTTTGCGTTGCCGTAAATCAGGCGTGTTAACCGGTTTGCCTGATGCGTACGGTCGCGGCCGTATCATCGGTGACTATCGTCGCGTTGCACTTTACGGTGTGGATTTCTTAATGAAAGACAAATATGCGCAATTCTCATCATTGCAAGAAAACCTTGAAAACGGTGTAGATTTAGAAGCAACGATTCGCTTACGTGAAGAAATCGCAGAACAACACCGTGCGCTTGGCCAAATGAAACAAATGGCGGCAAGCTACGGTTACGATATTTCCAATCCTGCAACTAACGCGCAAGAAGCCATCCAATGGATGTACTTCGCCTATTTAGCGGCAATCAAATCGCAAAACGGTGCAGCAATGTCCTTCGGCCGTACTGCAACCTTCATTGATATTTATATCGAACGTGATTTAAAAGCGGGCAAAATCACTGAAACAGAAGCGCAAGAATTAGTTGACCACTTAGTCATGAAATTACGTATGGTTCGTTTTTTACGTACACCTGAATACGATCAATTATTCTCCGGCGACCCAATGTGGGCGACTGAAACCATCGCAGGTATGGGCTTAGATGGCCGTACATTGGTGACCAAAAATACCTTCCGTATCTTACACACCCTTTACAACATGGGAACCTCTCCGGAACCAAACTTAACCATTCTTTGGTCCGAACAATTACCGGAAAACTTCAAACGTTTCTGTGCGAAAGTGTCTATTGATACCTCATCCGTTCAATATGAAAACGATGACTTAATGCGTCCGGACTTCAACAACGATGACTATGCTATCGCATGTTGTGTATCCCCAATGGTTGTGGGTAAACAAATGCAATTCTTCGGTGCACGTGCGAACTTGGCGAAAACCTTGTTATACGCAATCAACGGTGGTATCGATGAAAAATTAGGTATGCAAGTTGGTCCTAAAACTGCACCGATTACTGATGAAGTATTAGACTTCGACACAGTAATGACCCGTATGGACAGCTTCATGGATTGGTTAGCAAAACAATATGTGACTGCGTTAAACGTAATCCACTACATGCATGATAAATATTCATACGAAGCCGCATTAATGGCATTACATGATCGTGATGTTTATCGCACCATGGCTTGTGGTATTGCGGGTCTTTCTGTGGCGGCTGACTCACTTTCTGCAATCAAATACGCAAAAGTGAAACCAATCCGTGGCGACATCAAAGATAAAGATGGCAACGTGGTCGCATCTAACGTAGCAATCGACTTTGAAATTGAAGGCGAATATCCACAATATGGTAACAACGACAATCGAGTAGATGACATTGCGTGTGACTTAGTTGAACGTTTTATGAAGAAAATTCAAAAACTCAAAACTTACCGCAATGCGGTGCCGACACAGTCCGTTCTTACTATCACGTCTAACGTGGTATATGGTAAGAAAACCGGTAATACACCGGACGGTCGTCGCGCAGGTGCACCATTCGGACCGGGTGCAAACCCAATGCATGGTCGTGACCAAAAAGGTGCGGTAGCATCATTAACTTCTGTAGCTAAACTTCCATTTGCTTACGCGAAAGACGGTATTTCTTACACCTTCTCAATCGTACCAAATGCATTAGGTAAAGATGCGGAAGCACAACGTCGTAACCTTGCCGGCTTAATGGATGGTTACTTCCATCACGAAGCCACTGTTGAAGGTGGTCAACACTTAAACGTCAACGTGTTAAACCGCGAAATGTTGCTAGATGCAATGGATCATCCGGAAAAATATCCGCAATTAACCATCCGTGTATCCGGTTACGCAGTGCGTTTTAACTCTTTAACTAAAGAGCAACAACAAGACGTCGTAACTCGTACATTTACTGAATCGTTCTAAGTCTTTTTATATTTTGATAATCAGACTGCTTGCTCTTGAGTAAGCAGTCTGATTTTTCTTATATAAGGGAAGTTGTAATAATTGCCGTTATCGAATAATCTTCTGTGAAAATATACAAGATATAAGGAGTAATCTTGCTATGTTAAGTGTAGAACAATGGTATGGGGTTTTATTACTTTTTATCCTTATCTTTTTATATTTTTATGACACTTACTTTAGATTTTTAAAGAGGTTAAAGCGTTTTTCTAGACTTTTCTTTAAACGTAATCCTTGTGCGCTAGCACCTTTCGGGTTATTAATTTTATCTGTATTTTTATATGAAAACACTTTGGAGTTTTCATTTCTTAAATTTTTATTGTTTATTCCAAAAGAAATAACAGATACTATTTTAAGTGTTATAACTTAATTTATATATTTGTTATTTGGGAGTTTTTATATATTTAATATAATCCTTTACAGGATGAAGGTAATTATTAAGATAAATATAAATAAAGTTATTAGTGTTCCATTGCTAACTAAGGTTATAACTATACTATCGTTATCTGTATTTTATCCTTTATCGCAAGCATTTATTAATTCAAGCATAAATTCTACAGTGATTGAGCTTGTTGGATATTCATCATCCTACTTCCCCAGTTTTGAGAGGGTTATATTTGTTTTAATTATAATAACACAGATTGTTTTGTTATTATTTATAATAAATTTATTATCTTTTTATGTTTTATTTGTTGTTTTTAATTCCCTTAAAAAAGGTGTTTTTAGGTTTTTGAATTTATTGTTTTTGTTTTTTTTCACTTTTCAGAATTTAATTTTTTCAGTATTCATGTTTGATCGTTTATCTTCTTTTTTTTCTAATGAAGATTATATAAATTCTATTTTATTGGAGACCTCGTATAATGAAGTGCCTAAACGATGTGTTTCAATTTTGACTAAATACGTCAAGCAAAATAATATATTATTAGCCTTTATTGATAAAGATTCAGTTTCTATATATATTAAGGATAAAAAAGTATATATTGAAGATATATGTAAATAAATTTGGAGAAATGATGGTTTTAGGAAGAATCCATTCTTACGAATCCTGTGGCACGGTAGATGGTCCAGGTATTCGCTTTATTTTATTTATGCAAGGCTGTTTAATGCGTTGTAAGTATTGCCATAATCGAGACACCTGGGACTTGGAAGGCGGAAGAGAAATCACCGTTGAGGAACTAATGAAAGAAGTGGTGACTTATCGCCATTTTATGAATGCAACGGGCGGTGGCGTGACCGCATCCGGCGGTGAAGCGATTCTTCAAGCGGAATTCGTACGCGATTGGTTTCGAGCCTGTAAAAAAGAAGGAATAAATACCTGCTTGGATACCAACGGTTTTGTCCGTCATTACGATCATATTATTGACGAACTATTAGACGTGACCGATCTTGTACTGCTTGATTTAAAAGAACTCAATGATAAGGTTCATCAAAACCTCATCGGAGTACCAAATAAACGCACGCTTGAGTTCGCCAAATATCTACAAAAACGTAACCAACGGACTTGGATTCGTTATGTCGTCGTGCCGGGATATACCGACAATGATCACGATGTACATTTACTCGGGCAATTTATTCAAGGCATGGAAAACATCGAAAAAGTCGAATTGCTTCCATATCATCGTCTTGGTGCGCATAAATGGAAAACCCTCGGATTCGATTATGAATTGGAAGATGTTATGCCGCCGACACGTGAATCTTTGGAGCATATCAAATCCATCCTAGAAAGTTATGGACATACCGTAAAATTCTAAGCGAACGGTCAATTACATCAGATAAAGGAGTAGATAATGAAAAAACTGATTTTAACATCCTCAATTGGCTTACTTGTCGCTTGTAGCGCGCAACCGCCGCATCAAGCCGAAATGCAAGATGTAAAACTGACTCCGCCCACTCAAGATCGCCAAGGCTATGTTCGTTTAGTGAAAAATATCAATTATTACATTGATACCGATTCCATTTGGGTAGATAACGAAGAACCGCAAGAAGTGCATTTCGATGCGGTGGCAAATTTGGAGCATGGCTTATTTGTTTATCCGAAAGAATCCAAACGTTATGCGCGTTCCGTGCGCCAATACAAAATCTTAAATTGTAAAAACTATCGCTTAACCCAAGTGCGTACTGATTTTTATGATGAGTTTTGGGGAGAAGGATTACGTGCTGCACCGAAGAAACAAGATAAACACAGCATTCGTTTAACGCCAAATACCACCTTATATAATGCCGCGCAAATAATCTGTGCGAATTACAGCAGAACAAAACACCCGATAAAATAGTACCGCATTAAACGCCGTTTCAATGCGGTGCTATTTTAGAGGTTCAATGGTAATAACAAAAATGGCCGCAAGTAGGTCATTTTTTTTGGCATTTTCAGGCATAAAAAAGCCCTCTCAACGCGGAGAGGGCAAAGTATATTTGGAGTCATACTATGAGTTGTTACACTAACAAATCAGGTATGCGGCGGATTATAATAAGACTTGAAATAAATGCAACATTTTTTTAACAAATCAATTGTGCGGATTACGTGTATTGGCATTTACCAAGTTACGCATCAAAAGTGCGTAATCTAAATGAATATCTTGCGGTACGTCTAAAAATACAAAATGTCCGTCTCCTAAAGCTGCTTCAACCGCTTCATTTTTGCGATTTAACATTTTCTCAATTTTAAAATTGATATTGCCTTGCGGCGTCATCATTTCCACTTCATCACCAAGCAAAAATTTATTTTTCACAGCAACTTCCGCCATGCCGAGCTCGTTGCGTTTGCCGGTGAATTCGCCAACAAATTGCTGGCGGTCAGAAATGGAGTAGCCGTATTCATAATTTTGGTATTCATCGTGCGTATGGCGGCGCAGGAAGCCTTCGGTATAACCACGATGCGCTAAGGATTCCAGCGTGTCCATCAGGCTTTCGTCGAAAGGTTTACCGGCAGCGGCATCATCGATGGCTTTGCGGTACACCTGAGCGGTGCGGGCGCAATAATAGAAGGATTTAGTGCGACCCTCGATTTTTAAGGAATGTACACCAAGTGCGCTAAGTTTTTCCACATGTTGTACGGCGCGCAAATCTTTTGAGTTCATGAAATAGGTGCCGTGTTCGTCTTCAAAAGCAGTCATCTGTTCGTCGGGATTTTGCGCTTCAGTGTAAAGGAACACTTTATCGGTGGCGGCGCCTTCGCCCAAAGTCGGTGCGATGTTCTTTACTTCAATTTGTTGGCTCGGATCGATTTTCGGCACAATATTGCCCACTTCATCTAATTTGCCTTCTTCTATTTTGTATTCCCAGCGACAGGCGTTGGTACAGGTGCCTTGGTTAGGATCCCGTTTATTGATGTAACCGGAAAGCAGACAACGCCCGGAATAGGCCATGCAAAGTGCCCCGTGCACGAAAATTTCCAGTTCAATATCCGGCACTTGTCGGCGGATTTCGGCGATTTCATCAAGGGAAAGCTCGCGCGACAAAATCACGCGGGTCAAACCCATTTGTTTCCAGAATTTTACCGTCGCCCAGTTCACCGCATTGGCTTGCACGGAAAGGTGAATGTCAATATCGGGGAAGTGTTCGCGCACCAACATAATCAAGCCGGGATCGGACATAATCAACGCATCCGGCTTCATATCGATAACCGGTTGTAAATCTTTAATAAAGGTTTTCAGTTTGGAATTATGCGGCGCAATATTCACCACCACATAGAATTTTTTGCCGAGAGCATGGGCTTCATCAATGCCGATTTTTAAATTGGCGTGATTAAATTCGTTATTGCGCACACGCAGACTGTAACGCGGCTGACCGGCATATACCGCATCGGCGCCGTAAGCAAAGGCGTAACGCATATTTTTCAAGGAACCGGCAGGGGAAAGTAATTCGGGTTTAAATGAAGTTGTCATAAAAGTCTCTTAGTCTGATTTCAAGTCAGTAGCTTGCCAAGGCAAGCCGTAGTTGGAGTAAATACTTATATTATTGCATCGCTAAATTTTAAATTAACTTTTTATTATAGCCTCTCAATACAATTCATTAATTCGGTAATATGTGCGGATAAGGCTGGATTATAATCAATACAATCTAAAGGATTTAATATCCTATGTTTAAATAATTTTGCTTTTTCAAAAGATTTTCTGATTACCGAATCTAAATCACCATTATTATTTCTAGAAAAGGTATAACCAAAATTATTTTTTAATACTTCTAAACATCCCATATTATCGGAGAAAATAACCTGAGTACCGGATAAAACAGATTCTATACCGACTAATCCAAAAGGTTCATAAATTGATGCCATAATTGTATAGTCTGCAGCTTGATATAAGTCAGACATATTCTTAACAAAGCCTAATGAAGTAATATTTTTAGCGTTTCTAACCGGCGTGCCGGCAACAACTAAACGAATCGGTAAATCAGACTTTTCAAAATAATTCTTTAAAATATCAAAACCTTTTCTCACATGTCCTGTTGAAGGAAATAAGTAGATGATTTCATTATCATTAAAACCGAATTTCTTTCTTAACTCAGCTCTTTTATTATCTGTCGGTTGTGAGAACTTTTTAGTATCTACCGGCGGATATAATACTAAAATTTTATTTTTATCTACATAATAATGCTTTATTAATTCATTTTTCATCATTTCTGAATGAGCAATAATTAATTTAGCATAAGAAAGTGACGTCTTCTCATTTTTTATTTTTAACTTATCGCTAATGCTTTTTTTCTTACCAATCGTATTTAAATACCCACTATGATTTCCTCCACAAAAAACAATATCTGCTTTTGTGTAGATTGTTGTCATCGAAATGACATCTTTACCATTCTTATTAAAGAAATATGATAATAAAAGTTGTCTCAAAGGCTTAGGAATTAGCGTTATATTGACTTTTTTAGCTTCAATAAATTGATTTTCAACTAAATTAAGATCAAATTTTGTTGAATATACAATAGGCTTAATGCCAATTTGATTAAATCCATTAACAAGATCAATGGTATATCTTTCCATACCTCCACCATATTGGAATTTCATACAGTCAATGGAAAAATCTTTGTTTAATTT
The DNA here is from genome assembly GCF_041734645.1 of Aggregatibacter sp. HMT-949. Lineage (NCBI taxonomy): Bacteria > Pseudomonadati > Pseudomonadota > Gammaproteobacteria > Pasteurellales > Pasteurellaceae > Aggregatibacter > Aggregatibacter sp. HMT-949. Next base: position 254,767 of record NZ_CP162010.1, read on the forward strand.
ATTCATAGAGTATTGGTTTCTCGTTAATAATATGATCGCAGTAACTACCAAGAATAACTTTATTTATATATCTTAGTTTGTGTATGTTGGTTTTTTCTTTTATTAGATTAAATTCTTTATTATCGAATTTATTATTTAAGTTGTAATGTAATAAATGAGGAATAGTATCATCAATGATCTTACATTTCCTATCTTTTAGATATTTACTATTTATAATCTCATTGTACATAATTTGAAAGAAAAAATAATGAGGAACATTTTCCTGAGTCTTCCAAAAGTTCATTAAAATATCTAATAGAGTATGAATAGTAAGATCATGAGGCCTAGAGATAATAAAGCTATTTAATACATTCACTCTATGCTTATCTGACCAATTAAAATAAGCAATATCATATTTACGCCATTTTTCCTTATCTTTGGCATTTAAATCTCTTTGAAACATAAAATAATCTGATTCTAATAATTTATCAGATATTTTACCGGTAAGAAAAATTGTTGCATCAAGCCATACACCGCCATAAATATCTAATAAGGCAAGGCGAATTAAGTCAGAAAAGAAAGCATGATTAAAATTGGGATTTGAATTTTTTTTATTATAAATAAACTCAGGTAAATCAAGATACTCCTTCAAATTGCTATCGTCCAAACGAATTACTTCATATTCTCCTTTAAAACGATCTACACTAGAAAAACATACCTTTACTAAATCAGGACTATTTTTAATTCCTTGTGCCCAATATTGCCAAATGATTCTTTTTCCAATTAATTCTTGCTTAACCGACTTTAAGGTAAAGCGTTCCAATATATTAGAAAAATAAAGATCAATAAACTCCCTAAAATATTTTGCTGTGTAAAATTGCTGTTTTAAATCAACAAATAATTCTATTTTTTTTCTAAATCTTTTGGGTATTAATCCTCGATATATATTTTTTAATATAGGCTTTTTAGTCAAAAGAAAGAATTGTTTGGCTAAACAATAAGAAGAATATCGATTATCTACCATGATAATTTATCCATTAATCGTCTAAAAAAAGAAGCCTTCTCAGGTATGCTAAATTTATGGAATAAGCCAAACCAATTATCTTTTCCTAAATGATTTATACGAATAAAATCCTTATTTTTAAAATAAGACATTAAATATATTCCTTGGTCATCGTCAATGATATTGTTTCTTATAAACATTCGCTGGCAATCGAATACTATCTTACCGAATTTCTCCCATGATTTTTGATTTCCTACAATACAACCACCAATAATATAAGGTTTATTATTAAAAATAGCCGAATATACATCATCAATAGAGTTAATCTCAGAAATATCATTTATAGAAAATAAATGAATGTTATCTTTCTCAAATTCATAAGACCAACTTGAAAGATGATTTAAAGTTTTCATATCTCTAACATAACCAAAATCAACCCAAGCAAATTGATTTTCGTTCATATTATTTCGTGTATATTCTTGAATGGCGCGATTAACAAAAAACGTTTTTAAATTATTTACTAATACATAAGAATTAGACCAATATTCAATATTCTTAATTTGTTCGACAGAAATTCTTTTTTTAAACTCATCTAAATTCTGTATTCTCTTAATCTTGGCAAGTATATGCTTAAACTTATCTTGTAAATGAATAGTAATAATCTTTGTGGGTTTTCCTTTTCTTAATTTTAAAATTCTTTCCTTTAAATCCGGAGAAGTGAAAATAACCATTTCATTATTTAACTTGGCTAGATTTGAGAAATATTTAAAATAAGTTTTCGTTGTTCTTGTCAAATATCCTGGATAACCTTGATTTTTAGGAATATTCCCTCTCCCAATATCAAAGAATGCGGTAACGATTGTAATACGATGATTTTGATTTATATTTATATTTAAGTCTGACATAATCGAATCTATTACTTGAATGGAACAATATAGCGATTTTTAAACAGTTTCTTATAAATTTTTTTATAGATTTTTTTAGGCTTGTAATATAACGATCTCAGTCTATATAAGATTGTTTTTTTCTTTCCTTCATTAATAATCTCTCGCTCACTTTGCAATTGACTAACAAGATTTATATTTTTAGACTGAATTTGACTTTCCTGAACACACAATGCCGGTACTAATTGATAAGTATCCTGATTAAAACGATTAAACATAATAAGATCTATTGGTGATAATGCTTTTGAGGGGAGATTAGTAATAAATTCAATTAATCTTATAATCGCATTTTTTGAAATAACGTAACCTGCCGTGCCACAATTTTCTACCACGAGTTTTAATATATTTCGTTCACAATAAGAAGGTATATTCGCTTCAATGCATTTCGAATAATTTAAAAATGTCTCAAAACGTAAGACAAATGCATCATCTTCTGAAAAACGCGCGCTTAACCAAGTATCTTCAATTAAAAACTTTTCTGCATTTTCCCCGATTAAAATATCGTCTTCAAAAATATAAATATAAGGCAAATTCTCATCCAAGCATTTTTTCCAAAGCATATAATGACTCATAAAACAGCCCTTTTCTCCTGCGGAAAGATTGGCATGAGCAAGATTAGGCAAGTGAATTTGGATAAGTTGATCGAGTTCTTCCGATGGTGTAAGGGCATCATAAAATTCAAAAGGAATATGATGTTTGCCGAATTCTTTGCAGATATGCTCGCGACGCTGAACGGCGGTTTTTAAACTAATGACGTAATTGGTATGCATAAGAAATCATCATCTATTTTCGATATCGAACCGCTATATTATCTTTTATCGACATAAAACAAAACCCCGCCATTTGGCGGGGTTTCCAACAAATCCAAATTATTTTGTGCTTGGAATTTTGAAACGGCTGTTAAAGCGTTCAACACGACCACCGGTGTCAACAACACGTTGCTTACCTGTATAGAACGGGTGACATTTACCGCACACATCAAGATTAATGTCTTTGCCTAAAGTAGAACGAGTTTTGATCACGTTACCGCAAGAACAAGTTGCAGTAATTTCTTTATATTCAGGATGAATACCTTGTTTCATAGAAAACCTCAAAATGAAGCCACGCCGCTATAGGAACTTTCTCCCCACACCGCGTGAGTGAATAATACGCCGTAATCGGCACCAAATAGGCCGCGAATTATACCGAAAAAACAAAGATAAACAAGCCCTCCGTTTTTCGTGTAAAATCTCCCGCATTTTTTTATTGCATCTTTCATTTATGTTAGCAAAATCCTCTCCCGACGCCCCTTTCGCCCGCGCCCTGTTAACTTGGTACGAACAATTCGGCCGCAAAAATTTGCCGTGGCAACAAAACAAAACCCTGTACGGCGTTTGGCTATCCGAAGTGATGCTGCAGCAAACTCAAGTGGCAACGGTCATCCCTTATTTCGAACGGTTTATCGCGACCTTCCCAAACAGCACCGCATTGGCCAACGCCCCGCTCGACGAAGTGCTGCATTTATGGACCGGCTTGGGCTATTACGCCCGCGCGCGCAATTTACATAAAGCGGCGCAAAAAGTGCGCGATGAATTCGGTGGCGATTTCCCCACCGCTTTTGAACAGGTCTGGGCGCTGCCCGGCGTCGGACGTTCAACCGCCGGCGCAATTTTGTCTTCCGTATTAAATCAACCTTATCCAATTTTAGACGGCAACGTAAAACGCGTGCTTTCCCGCTATTTTGCCGTTGAAGGCTGGCCGGGTGAAAAGAAAGTGGAAAACCGCTTATGGCAACTCAGCGCACAAGTCACGCCCACCGCGCACGTGGCTGATTTCAATCAAGCCATGATGGATATCGGCGCAACGCTTTGCACGCGCAGCAAACCGAAATGCGCCCTTTGCCCGTTACGCACCGGTTGCCTTGCTCATCAAAATCAAAGTTGGGCACAATTCCCCGCTAAAAAACCGAAAAAAACCATGCCGGAAAAAGAAAGCTATTTTTTAATTTTGTCGAAAAACGGCAAAGTTTGGCTGCAACAGCGGGAAAATACCGGCTTATGGGGCGGACTTTTTTGCTTTCCGCAATTTACCGACAAAGCCGCATTGCTGCATTTTCTCGCACAAGCAGGCGTTTCTCATTATCAACAATGGCCGAGTTTCCGCCACACCTTCAGCCATTTTCATTTAAATATTCACCCGATTTACGCGGAAGTCGAAAATAGCACCGCATTGGAACGGGCAAATACAGACTGGCGCAAAGTGATGGAAAACACAAAAGAATACACCTCGAGTCTATCCAGTACAGACAAATATTGGTATGATCCGCGCCACCCCGAATCGATCGGACTGGCACAGCCCGTAAAAAATTTATTAACGCAATTTGTAAGGAATTATTATGGCGAGAACAGTATTTTGTGAATATCTAAAAAAAGAAGCCGAAGGCTTAGATTTTCAACTTTATCCTGGCGAACTGGGCAAACGCATTTTTGATTCAATCAGCAAACAAGCCTGGGGCGAATGGATTAAAAAACAAACCATGCTGGTGAACGAGAAAAAACTCAACATGATGAATATGGAACATCGCAAATTGTTAGAACAAGAAATGGTGAATTTTTTATTCGAAGGCAAAGACGTACACATTGAAGGCTATGTTCCACCAACAAATTAATCGGCAGTAAAAAATGAAAAAATATTTATTATTAGCGGCGTTATTGCCGCTTTTATATGCCTGTAGCGACTCACTAAACCGCGGCATCGATTATGACGACGTATTCGCCAAAGATACCCAAGGTTTGGATATTCTCACCGGACAATTTTCCCACAATATCGACCGCATCTGGGGCGTAAACGAATTATTGGTGGCAAGCCGTAAAGATTACGTAAAATACACCGATTCATACTACACCCGCAGCCACGTCAGTTTCGACGAAGGCAATATCGTCATCGAAACACAAAAAGATCTCAACCGCCTACACAATGCCATCGTGCATACCTTATTAATGGGCTCCGACGCCAAAGGCATCGACTTATTCGCCGCCGGCGACGTACCAATAAGCTCCCGCCCATTCCTGTTAGGGCAAGTGGTGGATAACAACGGCCAACAAATCGCCAACCAGTTCATCGCGGGCAATTTCGCCACATACTTAATTCAAAACAAATTACAAACCCGCCGCCTACAAAATGGCAACACCGTACAATTTGTCGCCATCCCGATGATTGCCAACCACGTCGAAGTGCGCGCCCAAAAATATCTACCGCTAATTCGCAAAGCCGCCCAACGTTACGGCATCGACGAAAGCCTCATCCTCGGCATCATGCAAACGGAATCCAGCTTCAACCCATATGCGATTAGCTACGCCAACGCCATCGGCCTAATGCAAATCGTACCGCACACCGCCGGCCGCGACGTATTCGTCTTAAAAGGCAAAAGCGGACAACCGTCCACCGGCTACCTATACGACCCGGCCAACAACATCGACGCAGGCGTCTCCTATTTATGGATTTTGCAAAATCAATATCTAGACGGCATCAACAACCCAACGTCCAAACGCTTCGCCATGATCTCCGCTTACAACAGCGGCGCCGGCGCAGTGCTACGCGTGTTCGACAATGACAAAGACGCAGCGATTGAAAAAATCAACCGCCTATATCCCGAACAAGTGTACCGCATCCTCACCACCGCGCACCCATCATCACAAGCGCGAAATTACCTACTAAAAGTGGATCAAGCCCAGAAAAAATTCCGCGTCAGACGATAACCACACAAAAACACACCTCCCAACACCCCCGTGGGCACACCCCACGGGCCTCCTCCCCTCACACAAACCGCCCATTTTTATCTCATTTTTAGAAAAGTAACATCAGCGCAGCGAAGACAGTTCTTCGGAGAAAGAACGGAATCCCCGTGTAAGCCGCCCATTTTTGTTAAAAATTTTTAGGAAGGTTACGCCAGCGACGCGTTCACCGAAAACAATTTTTCGAAGAAAGAAAAAACTCCCCATATAAATCGCCTTTGCGACTTTCAATTTTTAGGCAATTTTGCTCTGTTTGAGCGGCTTTGCCGCGAGTTGCAAAATTGCCGTAAAGAAAATTGAAACAAAGCAAAGAACAGCGATTTAGTCGGGTCGCCTTTCTTTTGGTTACTTTTCTTTGGCGAAGCAAAGAAAAGTAACAAATAACCCAATACCAAAAACAAACCCCGCTCACAGCGGGGTTATATTAAAAAACATCTTAATTTCATCGATTACGCTTCAAAAACGCAATAGCCAACGAACCGATACAAGTACTCGCGATAATCCAAGAAAGCTTTTCATATCCATTCATCGCCGCATAAATCGAACCAAAAATCCCACCGACGGCCATCCCGGCTGCCAATAACAGCGCGCCCATCCGCTCAATAAAAGTAAACCAATCGATTTTCACCTCGCGTTTACGTCTATTCTTGGCCTCCTCTCCGGTTTCTTTAATCACAAAATCTACCAAATCGGGACGAAACGAATTAAGCCGCTCAAGGCCATTTACATCAATAATCGGACTATCCGTCTGACTGTGCGACAAACTAAATTCATTCCCAACAGAATTTTTCGCCTTAACTTGCGTATTTTTCGTTGCCATATTTTCTCACTTTTTCATTCAACGAAACACTCACCGTCTCCACGTCCGCGCGCAACTTCGCCCGATCCACCGCAAACCCATTTCGCGTATCCGCATAACGCGCCGGACTTTGCAACACATCCGCCACAATACTCAAATCAACTAAACGTTTAAGTTTTATCATATCTCCTCCTAACACAAATCCTCTTAACCCGCGCATTATAGCGATATACGCTCAAATAGCGCAACAAAACTCCCCCCCCCACACAAACCGCCCAAAAGCAAATTTAAAAAACAAACAGCGCAACGAAGAAAGCCCGCTCCCCCGTGTAAGTCGCCCATTTTTGTTAAAAATTTTTAGGAAGGTTACGCCAGCGACGCGTTCAGCGGAGACTGCTAACCTTCCGTCAAAAAAATTTTTAACAAAAATGGAAAAAGCGGCTTAGTCGGGGCGTGTTTTCTTTGGTTACTTTCTTTTACACGAGTAAAAGAAAGTAACTCGCCCCTCGGGCGAAACCCGATCCCAAATAACCCACAAATCTCAAACCCAACACCCCCAACCCAAAACCCAAAAACAACCCAAAAATTTTACATCCCCCCCAAAAAAAACTATAATCCCCCAAATTTATCCTAGACACCCAACCCCAAAGGCCATTACCATGAAAAACGCACGCACGCACGCACGCACGCACGCACGCACGCACGCACGCACGCACGCACGCACGCACGCACGCACGCACGCACGCACGCACGCACGCACGCACGCACGCACGCACGCACGCACGCACGCACGCACGCACGCACGCACGCACGCACGCACGCACTTCGCATTCGTATTGCGCCTACTGCGCCACAGCTACTAACCCCAAACCCAAGCGCCGCCCCGATTATCACTGCGGCCCACAAAACACACCCAACACACACCCAAAACAGCACCGCATTGAAACGTCCAGTTGCACGCCTCATCGCGCGCAGTTTATCCGCTGTAGCACAAAAACTATCCAACGTATTCAACGCAGCACGCCAATCGCTAGCAAAAACGCACCATCAAAACAGCACCGCATTCAAACGCCCAACGGCACGCCTCGCCGCGCGCAGTTTATTCGCCGTAGCACACAAATTATCCAACGTATTCAACGCAGCACGCAAATCGCTAACAAAAACGCACCATCAAAACAGCACCGCATTCAAACGCCCAACGGCACGCCTCACCGCGTACAATTTATCCGTCGCGGCTTGCCGCCACACCCAATTTCACATCCTCACTGCCCACCCGACTGAGGCTCGCCAGCACCCCGCACGCGCGCCCCGGCCGGTTCCACCTTTGCGGGCCTCCCGCCGGGCAGTGTGTTTTTTTATTCACACCCCCGCCTAAATGACTTAGACGGCATTCACAAAGCCAACTGACGGCAAAATCAAACCGGCGCCCCAGCGCCCAAACACAACAAAAAACATAGGCGCGCTCCGCGCGCCCAACAACGAAAGTACAAAACAGCACCGCATTGAAAGCGGAGAAAGAACGGGGTCCCCGTGTAAATCGCCCATTTTTTGGGCGCATTTTTAGGAAAGTAACGCCAGCGGAGCGAAGCGCAGACGGCTTACTTTCCGTTAAGAAAATGTGACCAAAAAATGGAAAAGCGATTTAGTCGGGGTGCACTTTTCTTTGCTTACTTTCTTTTGTGCAAGCAAAAGAAAGTAAGTCGCCATCGGCGAAACCCGATACTAATTAACGAAGAAACTCAGTCACTTCTTATGGGCTTTCCACCTACCTCACGGAGAACCCATAACAAGAAATTTCTTCAACGGGCGCAAGCCCACAACACAACCCACAATGGAGTATTTTAATGAACAAAATATACAAAATTGTCTGGAACGCCGCCCAACAAGCTTGGGTCGTCGTATCCGAACTCGCGCGCGGGCACGTAAAAGCCTCCGCCACGAGCACCGCATCGAACGAAGCGCTAAGCGATAAAAGCACGCTAGCCCTTGGTAAATTCGGCAGCGGCACCTTAATCGGCAGCGTCGCCGTGACTTTATTAACCCTAAGTTCAACCGCTCAAGCTGTTATTCCGGAAGGTACGGTAAGCAATGGTGCGATTGCCGCGATTGGTGGTACTTCAGTTGCAGACTCGGCAAATTCTGTAGCCATTGGTGTTAATGCGCATGCGGGAAATGGCATGGGTGTTACTAGTTCTTATGCTATCGGCACCAGTGCAAATGCTTCAGGTCAGCAAAGTTTCGCCATAGGTACCACCGCAAATGCCACAGGTTTTGCCTCCATGGCGCTGGGCGACAGTGCTCAAACGTCAGGTGCTTTCAGCTCCGCATTTGGTGTATATTCACGTGCCCTCGCAAACCAATCCTTAGCCCTCGGCGCATTCTCTAAGGCCTCCGCCGAAGGCTCCACCGCCATCGGTAACCGGTCAAGTGCATCCGCTAAAGATGCGCTTGCAATCGGTAATATGTCCAACGTCACCGGCTGCCAATCTACAGCCATTGGTCAGAATAATACGGTTGCCGGAGCCAACTCTACGGTGATTGGTCGGAATGTAAAAACATTAAATAACCAAACTAATCAAATTGCTTTAGCACACGATCTAGATCTCACCTGCGCATCAATCTCATCAAAATCCACTTATATTGGTCACAATATAAAAGGGAGCGCGAGTTCCGGTGCGAATTTGACTTTCAGAGATTTCACGGTCATTGGTAGTGATATGAATTTCGTCGCTAACCATAGCGGGGGTTCAAACTTTTTTGGCTCCAGTGTTATTGGTAGCAATATCAACTACGACAGCTATGGTACATCCACTATGACGATGATGGGAGAGAATCTCACCTTTAAAGGGCTCTCTTTGAGTCATTCAAATGTTATTGGACGTCGCGTTAATATTACTGCCTATAACTCCTCCGGATCCGGTAGCAATAGCGGGTATAATTCTATTAACGAATTAAGTTTATTGGGTAGTTGCGTTACACTGAATTCCGATAGTAACATTCATCGGACACTTGCTACGGGCTCACGGATTGATGTCAGAACAAAGAATAATGGGGTGATTAATACCTCCGGTTTCATCGGTGACGATATTAATATCAATTCTTCAACACATATTGTAAACAGCTACGCAATCGGGGGCAGTATTAACGTTAATTCAAGCAATGGTTCTGTACGTGGTTATATGTTAGGTTATGGTATTAGGATTAACCAAGCTAGTGGTATACAACCAAACAGTTTTGTTGCAGGTCTTGGTATTACCATTAATAACACCTGTGCAACGCGTAGCTTAAACGGATTAATGACTGCTGTAAGTGGTACATTTACTAATGTAAGCGGTAGCCTGTCACCGATTTATGGTGGCAGACTTACCGCAAATGATGCCAATATTAATTTTTCTCCAATATTTGGTGAGAATGTAGCAACATGTTCAACAACTGTTCACTACTCGCCACTCATTGGGGAGGGGCTCTCATTATGCGGAACAACAGCAAATCTTTCTCCGGTAATGGGGCAGTGTATTACCTTGGCTAATGCCCAAATTGATAGAACCCCTATAATAGGTCACTCGATAAGCTTTTCAGGCTCTACTAGTCAAGCACGAGACTCAACAATTTTGGGAAGTGGTTCAGGTTTATCCAATACGCGGGTAAGCGACACAACTATCTTGGGAATTACTCATGCGTTTAATAACGCAAATATCACTACCTCGGTATTTTTAGGTAGTCGCCTTGGTACATCTAATAATGTTACGCGCAGTGTTTTAATCGGAAGTGACTCCACCATAACAGGTGATATCTCTTGTGCCACCTCTATCGGTAGTAACAACAATGTCCAAGCCAACAAAACCCACTCTTTGGGTAATAACATCCTCGCCAACCTTAACAACTCCGTTTACTTGGGTGACCAAACTACCTATACCGCACGCAATAACACCACCACGCTTGGTAACGCCAGTGTTCCGGGTGGTTCAAGTAATAACGTAGTCGGCGTAGTTGCCGTGGGAAGTTACGGCCAAACCCGCCGCATCCAAGGCGTCGCCGAAGGCTTAATCAGCAATCAATCCACCGACGCCGTCAACGGCGCCCAACTCTACGCCGCCATGGCTAATGCCAGTGGCTCGAAATACGTAGGTATTAATTCCACCATTGCCGGCAACCGTGATGGTAGTGGGGCGACGGGGCTGAACGCTATTGCGATTGGCGCGCAGGCTAATGCAACTAGAAACCAATCTATTGCGCTTGGTTTTAATGCTACTGCTAGCGGAGTGAATTCTATAGCCCAAGGCTACGATGCCTCCGCTTCTGACGAAGCCTCAGTCGCAATAGGCTATAAAGCTAACGCTTCAGGATGCGTAAGTTTAGCCATTGGACGTTTTACTCGGGCTGAAGGAGTTAATGCACTAGCCTTGGTAGAAAATGCAAATGCCTCAGGTTTGGGTGCAATAGCAATTGGTAATGGCGCAAATGCTAAGGGTCGCCTTTCCATAGCTCAAGTTGCTGCTTCTAGTGCCTCCGGCAACTATTCCATCGCCCAAGGTTTCTTATCTAACGCCGCCGACGAATCCTCCATCGCCATTGGTAATGTCTCCAATGCCACCCACAAATCCGCTATTGCCATTGGTAACACATCTAGTTCTACCGCCTTTAATGCGATAGCTATCGGTAATATGTCAAGTTCCAGCGCTGAATCAGCGATAGCTATGGGTGATGGAGCGAATGTATCGAGCTGTTCCAGTGTGGCGATAGGAACATCGGCACGTGTTGGTGCTAGTGGTTACACTGCCATAGCAATAGGTCATGAAAGTAATGCTAATAACGGTTACAGTATCGCTCAAGGCGCTTGGACTAATGCTACTGGTGTGAGTGCTATCGCTATCGGTTTCAAAACTAATGCAACAGGCCCATCATCAACAGCGCTTGGTCCACAGTCTAACTCAACAGGGGAGGCCTCTACCGCGCTAGGTGCTGAAGCGTTTGCATCGGGTCGTTCTTCTCTTGCTGCCGGTCGGTTAAGTCGGGCAACGGGTGAGGGAGCAACAGCCATAATGGGCCGTGCAAGTGGTTATTATTCAACTGGTATCGGTGGAGCGTTCGCTTCTGCTAACTACTCCATCGCCCAAGGCTACGCTGCTAACGCCACCGCCGAATCCTCCATCTCCATCGGTAAATACTCCAACGTCACCGGCAACCAATCCATCGCCATCGGCGTAGGCAACCAAGTCCACGGCCACAATTCCGGCGCATTTGGTGACCCAAGCGTCATCAATGCCAACGCGTCCTACAGCGTCGGTAACAATAACACCTTAGCAGCAGGCCAAACCGGCGTATTTGCGCTCGGTAACGACATCAAAAACACCGCGAGCAACTCCGTCTTCCTCGGCTCCAACACCGCCTACACCGCCGCCGACAGCAACACCACGGCAGGTATTACTAACGCCTCCGGCGTCATCTCCGTCGGCAACATCAGCGCCAACGAACGTCGCCGCATCCAAGGCGTCGCCGAAGGCCTCGTGTCCGAAAACTCCACCGACGCCGTAACCGGCGCCCAGCTCTACAACGTCAGCAAAAACTCCGTGAAATACTTCGGCGTGAATTCCACTGCTACGGGCAACCGTGATGGTAGTGGTGCGGCGGGCACGGATGCCATTGCCATCGGTGCAAACGCTACGACAAGTAATGCATCAGCCGTTGCACTTGGTCATAATGCCAATGCTTCAGGTATCGACTCTATTGCCATTGGTAATGCCTCTAAGGCAAGTTATTTCACCTCTGTTGCGATTGGTAGAGAAGCTAACGCAAGTAATCTTTACGCTATTGCTCAAGGTTATCATGCTAATGCTTCTGGCAGAAGTTCTATTGCCATTGGTAGTGATTCTACAGCCAAGGGTGAAAGTTCGGTTGCGCTGGGTAACGGCTCAAATGCAACTGGGCTTTATGCTTTAGCCTTGGGTTATAATGCTAATGCGACGGCGGCTGGCGTTGCTCTTGGTGGATCATCAAATGCAACGGGAGAGGGCTCAACAGCGTTAGGTAATAGTGCCAATGCAAAAGGCTATGTTTCAACTGCCATCGGCTTAGTTTCTAGAGCTACCGGCAACTATTCCATTGCTCAAGGCGCATGGTCTAACGCCATAGGTGAACGTGCTATCGCCATCGGTAACCAATCGCGTTCTATGGGTGAAGATGCACTAGCTATTGGCTCAATTGCTAATGCTTCCGGCTACTCCTCCATCGCCCAAGGTCGGCTAGCCAACGCTACTGCGTTGCATTCTATTGCGCAGGGTTCGGGAGCTAATGCAATAGGTAATTACTCCATCGCGCAAGGTGTGAATACTAACGCTAGCGGCCTTTATTCTATTGCTCAGGGTCTATATGCCAACGCCACTGGTTTCTCCTCTATCTCCATTGGTGGCGGCTCCAACGTCACCGGCAACCAATCCATCGGAATCGGCGTAGGCAACCAAGTCCACGGCCACAACTCCGGCGCGTTTGGTGACCCAAGCATCATCAACGCCAACGCGTCCTACAGCGTCGGTAACAACAACACCTTAGCCGCAGGCCAAACCGGCGTATTTGCCCTTGGTAACGACATCAGCACGACGACCAACAACTCCGTGTTCTTAGGCTCCAACAGCGCCTACGTCGCCGCCGGCACCAGCACCAAAGGCCTCAGCGCATATACCTCCGAAACCCTCGGCAGCGGCCCGGGCGCCATCACCCTGAGCTTCGCAGGCGGCACACCGGCAGGCGTAGTGAGCGTTGGCGCAGTCGGCTCCGAACGCCGCATCCAAAACGTCGCGGCCGGTCTTCTAAGCAACACCTCAACCGACGCCGTCAACGGTTCACAACTCTACGCCGTCGCCCAAGTGGCCTACAACGCCACCACCGAAGCCAAAGCCGCCAACAGCACCGCCAACGCCGCGAACAGCACAGCGAACGCCGCGAACAGCACCGCATTGGCCGCTAACAGTACCGCGAACGCAGCCAACACAACGGCTAACAACGCGAACAGCACAGCGACTGCAGCTAACAGCACAGCTAACGCGGCTAATACGACTGCGAACACTGCGAACAGCACTGCAAACTTAGCTAACACAACTGCGAACGCTGCAAACTCCACGGCGAACTATGCAAATAGCACCGCATTGGCAGCTAACAGCACAGCAAATGCTGCGAACACAACGGCTAACAACGCAAACAGCACAGCGACAGCAGCGAACAGCACCGCTAACGCAGCGAACACAACTGCGAATACTGCAAACTCCACTGCGAACTATGCAAATAGCACCGCATTGGCAGCCAACAGTACCGCGAATGCTGCGAACACAACCGCTAACAACGCGAACAGTACAGCAACTGCGGCTAACACAACTGCTAACGCAGCCAACAGTACTGCAAACGTAGCGAACTCCACAGCGAACTACGCCAACAGCACCGCATTGGTAGCCAACAGCACAGCGAACTACGCAAACAGCACTGCTCACGCAGCTAACTCAACTGCTAACGCGGCTAACAGCACAGCGAATGTGGCTAACTCCACAGCGAACTATGCAAATAGCACCGCATTGGCGGCTAACAGCACAGCCAACACTGCTAACTCCACTGCAAATGCAGCGAACAGCACAGCTAACGTTGCTAACTCCACTGCGAACTACGCGAACAGCACCGCTCACGCAGCGAACAGCACAGCTAATGCAGCCAATAGCACTGCGAACGTAGCGAACTCTACAGCGAACTACGCAAATAGCACCGCATTGGTAGCCAACAGCACAGCTCACGCGGCAAACAGCACAGCTAACGCAGCCAATAGCACTGCGAACGTAGCGAACTCTACAGCGAACTACGCCAACAGCACCGCATTGGTAGCAAACAGCACTGCGAACTACGCTAACAGCACTGCTCACGCAGCTAACAGCACAGCCAACGCAGCCAACAGCACTGCAAACGTAGCCAACAGCACTGCAAACGTAGCCAACTCCACAGCGAACTATGCAAATAGCACCGCATTGGTAGCGAACAGCACCGCTAACTACGCGAACAGCACTGCTCACGCAGCGAATAGCACAGCGAATGCTGCAAATAGCACTGCTAACGCAGCGAACAGCACAGCTAACGTTGCTAACTCCACTGCGAACTATGCAAATAGCACCGCATTGGTAGCCAACAGCACAGCAAATGCTGCAAATACAACGGCTAATAACGCGAACAGCACAGCTACAGCAGCGAACTCAACTGCAAATGCAGCCAACAGCACCGCTAACGTAGCGAACTCAACAGCGAACTACGCAAATAGCACCGCATTGGTAGCGAACAGCACAGCGAACTATGCAAACAGCACTGCATTGGTGGCGAATAGCACCGCTAACTACGCTAACAGCACTGCATTGGTAGCGAACAGCACTGCGAACTATGCAAATAGCACAGCAAATTACGCGAACAGCACCGCGACCTTAGCCAACACAACGGCTAACACCGCGAACTCCACCGCGAACGCCGCGCTTGCAAATGCGTCCAGCGCCAACGCTAACGCGACAGCCGCGTTGAACAACGCCACCGCTGCAAACGCGACCGCTACCGCCGTGAACGCCACCGCGCACGCCGCATTGAATAACGCCACAGCCGCGAACACCAACGCCACTGCTGCGTTAAACAACGCGACTGCCGCGAACGCGACAGCTACTGCCGCCAACAGCACCGCGAACGCTGCAAACAGCACCGCATTGGCCGCAAACTCAACGGCAAATATCGCCAACAGCACAGCCTTCGCCGCGAACTCCACAGCCAACGCAGCGAACACAACGGCGAACACGGCTAACTCCACTGCGAACTACGCAAATAGCACCGCATTGGTAGCAAATAGCACTGCTAACTACGCTAACAGCACCGCATTGGTAGCCAACAGCACCGCTAACTACGCTAACAGCACGGCTCACGCAGCTAACTCAACTGCTAACGCAGCCAACAGCACAGCTAACGTAGCGAACTCCACAGCGAACTACGCTAACAGCACCGCATTGGTAGCCAACAGCACAGCGAACTACGCGAACAGCACTGCTCACGCGGCTAACAGCACAGCTAATGCAGCTAACTCAACTGCTAATGCAGCCAACAGCACTGCCAACGTAGCGAACTCCACAGCGAACTACGCAAACAGCACCGCATTGGTAGCCAATAGCACCGCTAACTACGCTAACAGCACTGCTCACGCAGCGAACTCAACAGCGAACTATGCAAATAGCACCGCATTGGTAGCGAATAGCACAGCGAACTACGCGAATAGCACTGCTCACGCGGCTAACAGCACAGCTAATGCTGCAAACAGCACAGCGAATGTAGCGAACTCCACAGCGAACTACGCCAACAGCACCGCATTGGTAGCCAACAGCACGGCTAACTACGCGAACAGCACAGCTCACGCAGCCAACAGCACAGCAAATGCTGCAAACAGCACAGCCAACGCAGCTAATAGCACAGCCAACGTTGCTAACTCCACTGCGAACTACGCGAACAGCACCGCATTGGTGGCTAACAGCACAGCTCACGCGGCTAATAGCACAGCAAATGCTGCAAACAGCACAGCCAACGCAGCTAATAGCACAGCCAACGTTGCTAACTCCACTGCGAACTATGCAAATAGCACCGCATTGGTAGCGAACAGCACGGCTAACTACGCGAACAGCACAGCTCACGCGGCTAACTCAACTGCCAACGCAGCTAACAGCACCGCTAACTACGCGAATAGCACCGCATTGGTAGCCAACAGCACTGCGAACTACGCTAACAGCACAGCTCACGCGGCTAACAGCACAGCTAACGCAGCCAACAGCACAGCGAATGTGGCTAACTCCACAGCGAATGCTGCAAACAGCACTGCTCACGCGGCGAATAGCACCGCTAATGCAGCCAACAGTACTGCCAACGTAGCGAACTCAACAGCGAACTACGCAAACAGCACCGCATTGGTAGCAAATAGCACAGCGAACTATGCAAACAGCACAGCTCACGCGGCTAACTCAACTGCTAATGCAGCCAATAGCACTGCAAACGTAGCGAACTCTACAGCGAACTACGCAAACAGCACAGCTCACGCGGCTAATAGCACAGCCAACGCAGCCAATAGCACCGCTAACGTAGCGAACTCCACAGCGAACTACGCGAACAGCACCGCATTGGTAGCCAACAGCACAGCGAACTATGCAAATAGCACCGCATTGGCGGCTAACAGCACAGCTAACACTGCTAACTCCACTGCAAATGCAGCCAACAGCACTGCCAACGTAGCCAACTCAACAGCGAACTACGCCAACAGCACCGCATTGGTAGCAAACAGCACCGCTAACTACGCGAATAGCACAGCTCACGCGGCTAACAGCACAGCGAATGCAGCCAATAGCACCGCTAACGTAGCGAACTCCACAGCGAACTACGCAAATAGCACCGCATTGGTAGCAAATAGCACCGCTAACTACGCGAACAGCACAGCTCACGCGGCTAATAGCACAGCGAATGCTGCAAACAGTACAGCGAACGTTGCTAACTCCACAGCGAACTACGCCAACAGCACCGCATTGGTGGCAAATAGCACTGCTAACTACGCGAATAGCACCGCATTGGTGGCTAACAGCACAGCCAACACTGCTAACTCCACTGCAAATGCAGCGAACAGCACAGCTAACGTTGCTAACTCCACTGCGAACTATGCAAATAGCACCGCATTGGTAGCGAATAGCACAGCGAACTATGCGAACAGCACAGCTCACGCAGCTAACAGCACCGCTAACGCAGCCAACAGTACTGCCAACGTAGCGAACTCCACAGCGAACTACGCAAATAGCACCGCATTGGTAGCGAACAGCACTGCGAACTATGCGAACAGCACCGCATTGGCGGCTAACAGCACAGCCAACACTGCTAACTCCACTGCAAATGCAGCGAACAGCACAGCTAACGTTGCTAACTCCACTGCGAACTATGCAAATAGCACCGCATTGGTAGCCAACAGCACCGCTAACTACGCAAACAGCACAGCTCACGCAGCTAACAGCACCGCTAACGCAGCCAACAGTACTGCCAACGTAGCGAACTCCACAGCGAACTACGCAAATAGCACCGCATTGGTAGCGAACAGCACTGCAAACTACGCTAACAGCACAGCTCACGCAGCGAACAGCACTGCAAATGCAGCCAACAGCACTGCCAACGTAGCGAACTCCACAGCGAACTACGCTAACAGCACTGCATTGGTAGCAAACAGCACAGCTCACGCAGCGAACAGCACAGCTAATGCAGCTAACAGCACAGCTAACGTTGCTAACTCCACTGCGAACTATGCAAACAGCACCGCATTGGCGGCTAACAGTACAGCCAACACTGCTAATTCAACTGCCAACGCAGCCAACAGCACCGCTAACGTAGCCAACTCCACAGCGAACTACGCAAACAGCACCGCATTGGTAGCCAACAGCACCGCTAACTACGCCAACAGCACCGCATTGGCGGCTAACAGCACAGCCAACACTGCTAACTCCACTGCGAACTATGCAAATAGCACCGCATTGGTAGCCAACAGCACCGCTAACTACGCGAATAGCACTGCATTGGCGGCTAACAGCACAGCTAACACTGCTAACTCCACTGCAAATGCAGCCAACAGCACTGCAAACGTAGCGAACTCAACAGCGAACTACGCCAACAGCACCGCATTGGTGGCAAACAGCACAGCGAACACTGCTAACTCCACTGCAAATGCAGCGAACAGCACAGCTAACGTTGCTAACTCCACTGCGAACTATGCAAATAGCACCGCATTGGTAGCGAATAGCACAGCGAACTATGCGAACAGCACAGCTCACGCAGCTAACTCAACTGCTAACGCGGCTAACAGCACAGCTAACGTTGCTAACTCCACAGCGAACTACGCGAACAGCACCGCATTGGTAGCGAATAGCACCGCTAACTACGCGAACAGCACAGCTCACGCAGCTAACAGCACAGCTAATGCAGCCAACAGCACTGCTAACGTAGCAAACTCAACAGCGAACTACGCTAACAGCACCGCATTGGTAGCAAATAGCACTGCTAACTACGCGAATAGCACAGCTCACGCAGCAAATAGCACTGCAAATGCAGCCAACAGCACAGCTAACGTAGCGAACTCCACAGCGAACTACGCCAACAGCACCGCTAACGTAGCCAACTCAACAGCGAACTACGCCAACAGCACCGCATTGGTAGCGAATAGCACCGCTAACTACGCCAACAGCACAGCTCACGCGGCTAATAGCACAGCCAACGCAGCCAACAGCACAGCTAACGTAGCGAACTCCACAGCGAACTACGCAAACAGCACCGCATTGGTAGCGAATAGCACAGCGAACTATGCGAACAGCACCGCATTGGCGGCTAACAGCACAGCGAACACTGCTAACTCCACTGCAAATGCAGCCAACAGCACTGCCAACGTAGCCAACTCCACAGCGAACTACGCGAACAGCACCGCATTGGTAGCAAATAGCACTGCGAACTACGCGAATAGCACTGCTCACGCAGCGAACAGCACAGCTAATGCAGCCAATAGCACTGCAAACGTAGCGAACTCCACAGCGAACTACGCGAACAGCACTGCTCACGCTGCGAACAGCACAGCAAATGCAGCCAATAGCACAGCGAATGCTGCAAACAGTACTGCCAACGTAGCGAACTCCACAGCGAACTACGCGAACAGCACCGCCTTTGCCGCGAACTCCACTGCAAATGCAGCGAACACAACGGCGAATACGGCTAACACAACGGCGAACGCTGCCAATACCACTGCAAATACGGCAAATGCCACCGCGAACCAAGCATTGAATGCTGCGAACGCCGGTTGGGAATTGACCACTAATGCAACGGGTACGGGTATTGCGTCCGGTTCTAGCGTGGTGAACGTGAATGCAACGAATAAACTCGTGACCTTCACAGCAGGCGATAACATTGAGATCACACAAAGCGGTCGAAATGTAACCATGGCCTTGGCGCGCAATATCAATGTGAACAGTGTGACCACCAACGATCTCACTGTGAGCGGAACGGCGAACTTCACCGGTACGACTAACTTGAGCGGTACCACAAACATTAGCGGTACGATGAACGTTCAAGCCAATACCACCGTGAACATGGGCGGCAACCGCATTCAAAACGTAGGTAATGCAACAGCACCTACCGATGCGGTGAATAAAGCTTATGTGGATAGAGCGATCAGCAACGTGACCGGCGGCGGAGTCAACATGTCGCACGTTAACAGCCTGAATAACCGCATTACACGCGTGGAAAGAAAACTTCGCGCAAGTACGGCGGGTACCGCAGCAATGTTGAATATCCCTCAAGCGATCGGCGCGGGTAAACAAACTATCGGTGCGGGCATTGGCTCCAACGATGGACAAAACGCCGTTGCGGTGGGTTACTCACGCGTAGCTGACAACAACAAAGTGATCTTCAAAGTGACCGGTGCGGTTAACACGCAAGGCGGCTACACAGCCGGCGCGGGCGTGTCTTACCAATGGTAATGCGATAGATTACGCGTTAAATAAAACGAAAACCGCAGGTGAAAGCCTGCGGTTTTTTTTGTGCAAAAAGGGGAGTGGAAAGTGAACTGTCGGATTAGCACCGCATTGAGGGGGGCGGGGGACTTTGCGTGTTCGGTATGCGTGATAGGTAAAAAAAGTGGCCGGTTAACCGACCGCTTGTTTAGTTTTCGATAAATGGGTTGAGGAGTTTGACGCCCATTTTTTCAAAGTCTTTGATATTGCGTGTGACGAGGGTGAAATGGTGGCGTAATGCGGTGGCGGCGATCCAAGCATCGTTGTCGGGGCTTTTATCGGGAATGTGCAAGCCGGCGCACAATGTGGCGGTGATGTCGTCGGGGTAGAGGGTTTTGCCTTTGAAGGTGGGGCGAACGAGATCTTCAAGCCAATCTCTTAGCATTTTCCCTTGACGTGGATCTTTTCGTTCCATATTGAGTACGCCGCGTTCAATTTCCATTAAGGTGATGACACTGATAAAAAGCGATTCTTTAGGCATTAAATCAAGCCATTCTTCAACACCACGGTTTGCTTTGTTTTTGGGCATTTTACGCATTTCGGACAGAATGTTGGTGTCTAAAACGAACATATAATTCCCCCTTTAAAATTCTACCGGACGGCGGTGTGCCTTGGAGCGCGGTGGAATTTCTAATTCTACGTCGGCAATATCCGGGCAAGAATAAGAGGCGAAAAGTTCAGCTATACTTTGCGACGATCTTTCCTGTTTTTCATAGTCCTCATATTTCAGGAATACAAATTCCGGTTTGCCGCGATTGGTGATGATCACCGGTTCGGTTTCTGCCATTTTTTTTGCGTGACTGAGTTGTTGATTGAATTCTCGACTGCTCATAAACATATAGGCCTCCTTATGTAGTAATGAGGCTACATTGTAGGCGCTTTGGCGCCGAAATACAATCAGGAAAACGGAGGGCGAAAAGCGCACCGCATTGAATGCCCGTCGGATAAGGCTTCAATGCGGTGCTATTTCGGCAGGCAAAAAAAAGGATAATCCGTCGATTATCCTTTTCCCTTTTTTCCCTTTTTTCCCTTTTTCCCCTTTTTCCCCTTTTTCCCTTTTTCGATTCGGTGAAATTATTCGTCCAAGAAGCTGCGTAAGGTTTCCGAACGGCTCGGGTGACGCAATTTGCGCAACGCTTTGGCTTCGATTTGGCGAATACGTTCGCGTGTGACGTCGAATTGTTTACCTACTTCTTCTAACGTATGGTCGGTGTTCATATCAATGCCGAAACGCATCCGCAGGACTTTCGCTTCGCGCGGAGTTAAGCCTTCCAAGACGTTGTGTGTCGCCACTTTTAGACTTTGCGCAGTGGCGGAATCCAGTGGCAATTCTAACGTGGAGTCTTCGATAAAATCGCCTAAATGGGAATCGTCATCGTCGCCAATCGGGGTTTCCATGGAAATCGGTTCTTTGGCGATTTTTAATACTTTACGGATTTTATCTTCCGGCATCCCCATGCGTTCTGCCAGTTCTTCCGGTGTGGCTTCGCGTCCCATTTCTTGCAACATTTGGCGGGAAATGCGGTTAAGTTTATTAATGGTTTCGATCATATGCACAGGAATGCGAATGGTGCGCGCTTGGTCTGCAATGGAACGCGTGATCGCTTGGCGAATCCACCAAGTAGCGTAAGTGGAAAATTTATAGCCGCGACGGTATTCAAATTTATCTACCGCTTTCATTAAGCCGATATTGCCTTCTTGAATGAGATCAAGAAATTGTAAGCCGCGGTTGGTGTATTTTTTGGCGATGGAAATCACTAAGCGTAAGTTCGCTTCCACCATTTCTTTTTTGGCGCGGCGGGCTTTCTGTTCGCCGCGTGCCACCGCATCGCAAATATTGCGCATTTGTTGCACGCTCAGTTTGGTGCTGGCTTCTAATTTTGCCAAGTTAGCCAACGCTAAACGAATGCGGTCTTCGTATTTCGGCAAGCGTTTCGCCCAAGGTTTGGTGGACTTTAAGGTTTTTTCCAACCAGGCGTCGCTGCTACCGAAGTTGGTGATAAGCGTTTCGAATTCGTCTTTCGGCATACCGGCGATATCGACGAGTACTTTTTGTAATTGACGTTCTTCGCCGCGCACGCGTTTCATCATATTTTTCATGGATAACACGAGTACGTCGAATTGTTTCGGCACTAGGCGGAATTGTTTGAAAATTTCAGCCAAAATCACTACTTGTTCTTGTGCTTTTTTGTGATCACGACCGTGTTTGGCAATGACGGTAAGGGTTTTGGTGTGTTGTTCTTTTAATTGGGCGAATTTTTCGCGCGCCATTTCCGGGTCGATACTGTTGTCGGAATCGCTGCTTTCGGAACTTGACTCGTTGTCTTCTTCGCTGTCATCCACATCAGTGGCGGGCGCGGTATTTTCCTCATCCTCGTTTTCGTCTTCTTCTTTGTTAAAGTTGTCGGCTAATTCCGGAGTCTCTGCTGACACCGCATTGGGATCAACAAAGCCGGTAATCAGATCGGCTAAGCGAACATTGCCTTTTTCTACTTGAGCGTATTGCTCGATTAAATCGGACAGCGCCTCCGGGTAAGCGACGATGGAGGTTTGCACTTCGTCAATGCCTTCTTCAATGCGTTTGGCGATACTGATTTCATCTTCGCGTGTCAGCAAATCTACGGTGCCCATTTCGCGCATATACATACGCACCGGGTCGGTGGTCCGGCCGATTTCCGATTCTACGTTAGAAAGAATCTGAGTGGCTTCTTCCACCGCATCTTCATCGGGAATGGTGTCGTTTAACATCATCTCATCGCCTTCCGGCGCTTCATCCAACACCGGAATGCCCGCATCGTTTTGTAAAGTTTGCAGTAATTTGTCGTAATATTCGGGATCGATCACGTCTTCCGGTAATAAGTCGTTAATTTCCGCGTAGGTTAAATAACCTTGCGTACGACCCAATTCCATCAGCTGTTCGATTTGTTCCGAATATTGTTCGGCTGTAGATTGTTGATTTTGTTCCATTTTTATACCCGTATCGCGTTGTTTTTGGTGATGAATGCTTCCGCTTGAGAACGCAAGATTCTACCATTGTTATTGAGGATTAACTAACTGTTTTTTCTGCATTTCTTTGCTGGTAATCAGCTTGACGAGCACTTGTCGTTCTTGCTCGCTCAACCCTTCGGCACGCTCTTTGGCAATGAGCATTTCGATATCGCGTTCGATCGCTTGAATATTTAAGCGGCGATAATTTTGTGAAAAGGCGTTGAGCATTTCCGCGTCGTCGAGTAAATGCTCCCAAGTCGCCAGAATTTCAAGGGGACGAGAATATGGCGTATCGCGAAAATGTTCCAAAATTTGTCCCGTTGTAATGCCTTCGCGCGCCCGGCAAAGGGTGGCTAATTGTTCTAATAATTCGTAACCCGCTTCCGCGCGTAGCGCTGCCAGCCCGGCTTCGGTAATGCGGTTGACCAGATGAGGATTTTGCAGCAATAACGACACGACCAGACGCATCGGCGTTTGTTTCATTTTCGGCTGTTTGTCGGCGTGCGGTGCGGCGGCTTGGTGCGCTTGTTGCGGAATTAAACTTTCCAGTTGCGATTGGTCAAAAATGCCTAATTTTTGCGCTAAACTATTGCGTAGCGATAAACGCAGCGCTTCGCCCGGAATTTGACGAATCAATGGAACCGCCAGCGCTGCCAATTTGCCGCGTCCTTCTTTGCTGGAAAAATCCACTTGCGGATTTAAATGTGCGAACAAAAATTCTGTTAGCGATTGTGCGCCGTCGATATATTCTTCGAATTTTTCTTTTCCGTAGCGGCGTATATAGGAGTCGGGATCTTCACCATCGGGTAAAAAAATAAATTTGATTTGGCGCCCGTCTTGCAAGTAAGGCAATGCATTTTCCAGTGCGCGCCATGCCGCATCGCGCCCCGCGCGGTCGCCGTCGTAACAGCAAATCACTTGTTCGGTGGAACGGAACAGCAACTGAATTTGCTCCGACGTGGTGGAGGTGCCGAGTGACGCCACCGCGTAATCTACGCCGAATTGGGCGAGCGCCACGACGTCCATATAGCCTTCCACCACTAACAATTTGGCCGGTTCGTCATCGACTTGTAAGGCTTCGTATAAACCGTACAGTTCGCTGCCTTTGTGATAGGTGATGGTTTCCGGTGAATTGAGATATTTCGGTTTTTCATCGCCTAATACACGGCCACCGAAGGCCACGGTGCGTCCACGTTTATCACGGATCGGGAACATAATGCGGTGACGGAATTTGTCGTAAATATTGCCACGTTCGTTGCGTGAAAGCATGCCAAGATCGAGTAATTTTTGCTGTTCTTCACGGTTTGTGCCGAACTCGCGCAGCACCGTATCTAGGGCATTCGGTACGAAACCAATTTGAAAACGCGCGATAATTTCCGCTGAAAGTCCGCGTTGTTGTAAGTAGCTTTGCGCCGGAATATTGAGCGGTAACTGAGTTTGATAAAATTGCGCGATTTTTTGCATTAATTCGTACAAATTGCGCTTGGTTTGATAGCCGACTTGCGGACGTTGATTATCGGAACGGGCGCGTTTTTCATAAGGTACTTCCAAGCCCGCCATCGCCGCTAATTCTTCAATGGCTTCAACGAATTCCAGTTTGTCGTAATCCATTAAAAAAGAAATGGCATTGCCGTGAGCACCGCATCCGAAGCAATGATAGAACTGTTTTTTTTCGCTAACGGTGAAAGAAGGCGTTTTTTCGTGGTGAAAAGGGCAACAGGCTTGATAATCGCGACCGGCTTTTTTGAGTTTAACGCGCGAATTGACCACATCGACAATATTGGCTTTGGTCAACAAATCATCGATAAACGGGCGTGGAATTGAGCCTTTCATTGCCTTGTCTCCTGGGATTTGATGGGAACTTACGGTCAGTTTTATGGAATTTTCGTTGAATTTGAAAGAAACAAAACCGTGATGCCGAAGGAATCACGGTTTGTGTTAACTCGAGTTAAGAAATACTACAAATTAGTATAAACGGGCATTGCGTGCGTTTTCGCGAGCGTTGCGTTTAGCGTGACGTTTTGCAAGCGTCGCTTTTTCACGTTTACGGATTGTAGTCGGTTTTTCATAGAATTCACGAGCGCGAACTTCCGCTAAAATACCGGCTTTTTCGCAAGAGCGTTTGAAACGACGTAAAGCTACGTCGAATGATTCGTTTTCACGTACTTTAATTACAGGCATAAGCCAATCACCTCAATGAGTTTAATTTAATTGCAATTTAAAATTTTATGACTGCCATTAGATGGCAAGTTCAACAAAGGCCGCAATTCTAATCTACTTCCGGGGCAAATGTAAAGGAAAGAATACGCGATCCTCCGAATATTTCGCTTTCAACTGGTGAAAAGCGCGTAAACAGAGTAGAATCGCTGCCTTATTTTAGTAGTGAAATGAAGAAAATTAATGAAGATTTTAGGCATTGAAACCTCGTGTGATGAAACCGGCGTGGCGATTTATGATGAAGACAAGGGCTTGATCGCCAATCAGCTTTATACCCAAATTGCGTTGCACGCCGATTATGGCGGTGTGGTGCCGGAATTGGCCTCACGCGATCACATTCGCAAAACCGCGCCGTTAATCCAAGCGGCATTGAGCGAGGCACGGCTAACCGCGAAGGATATCGACGGCGTAGCTTATACTTGTGGGCCGGGACTGGTCGGTGCGTTGTTAGTGGGGGCGACCGTTGCGCGTGCGCTTGCTTATGCGTGGGAGGTGCCGGCCGTTGGCGTACATCATATGGAAGGCCATTTGTTGGCGCCGATGCTTGACGACAATCCGCCTTGTTTTCCTTTTGTCGCGTTGTTGGTTTCCGGCGGACATACCCAATTGGTTCGCGTGGACGGTGTCGGTCAATATACGGTAATCGGCGAATCCGTCGATGATGCCGCCGGTGAAGCCTTTGACAAAACGGCCAAATTACTCGGGTTGGATTATCCCGGTGGTGCGGCGCTTTCCCGTCTGGCCGAGCAAGGCGCGCCGGGTCGTTTTGTTTTTCCGCGTCCGATGACCGATCGTCCCGGTTTAGATTTCAGTTTTTCCGGCTTGAAAACCTTTGCGGCGAACACGCTCAATGCGGTGCTGAAAACGGAGCTCACGCTTTCCGAACAAACCAAAGCGGATATTGCTTACGCATTTCAAGACGCGGTGGTGGATACCTTGGCGATTAAATGTAAGCGCGCGTTAAAAGAGACCGGCTATAAACGTTTGGTGATTGCCGGCGGCGTAAGTGCAAACAAAAAATTGCGCGAAAGTTTGACGCAAATGATGAAAAACCTCGGCGGCGAAGTGTTTTATCCGCAACCGCAATTTTGCACGGATAATGGCGCGATGATCGCTTATGCTGGTTTGTTACGTTTAAAACAGGGCCAACAAAGCGGTTTGGCGATTGACGTTAAACCGCGCTGGGCGATGGCTGAATTGCCGGCGCTTTAAAAGAATAAGGAAAAGAGTGTGGCGAAGCTATATTTTTACTATTCCACTATGAATGCGGGTAAATCCACCACCTTGTTGCAATCATCTTACAATTACCGCGAACGCAATATGAATACGCTGGTTTATACGGCGGCCATTGACGACCGCTTTGGCGTGGGGAAAGTGACTTCGCGCATCGGTATCAGCGAGGATGCGCATTTATTTAATGCGGGCACGGATTTGTTTGCCGAAATCAGCAAATATATGAGTAGCGACAATTTGCATTGTGTGTTGGTGGATGAAGCGCAATTTTTAACCAAACAACAGGTTTATCAATTAAGCGATGTCGTGGATAAACTTAATGTGCCCGTGCTTTGCTACGGCTTGCGTACCGATTTTCAGGCGGAATTGTTTGAGGGCAGTCAATATTTGCTCGCTTGGGCGGATCAGTTGGAAGAACTGAAAACCATCTGTTATTGCGGGCGTAAAGCGAATTTTGTATTACGTTTAAATGAACACGGTGATGTGATGAAAGAGGGGGAACAAATTCAAATCGGCGGCAATGATTCTTATCTTTCCGTTTGTCGCTTGCATTACAAGGAAAAAAGCGGCCAACTTTAAACGCCTTTTCACCGTTTCAAACACAACCTATAAGGACAATTTTATGCTAAAAAACAAAACCTTCGGCAGCGCCTTGATTATCGCCGGCACTACCATCGGCGCAGGAATGCTGGCCATGCCGCTCACTTCGGCGGGCATGGGCTTTGGCTACACTGTGCTGTTATTGGTCGGTTTGTGGGCGCTGTTGGTGTACAGCGGTTTGCTGTTTGTGGAGGTGTATCAAACTGCCGAACGACTCGATGACGGCGTTGCAACCCTCGCGGAAAAATACTTCGGCGTGCCGGGGCGTATTCTTGCCACGTTGAGTTTGTTGATTTTATTGTATGCCCTTTCCGCCGCCTACATCACCGGCGGCGGCTCATTGCTTTCCGGTTTGCCGACCGCATTCGGTTTGGACGCAATCTCCTTGAAAAGCGCGATAATTCTTTTCACCGCGGTGCTTGGTTCTTTTGTGGTGATCGGCACCAGAGGCGTGGACGGCATCACCCGTATTTTGTTTATCGGTAAACTGGTGGCTTTTGTTTTCGTGTTATTCATGATGTTGCCGAAAGTCGCCTTAGACAACTTAATGGCACTGCCGCTGGATTACGCCTTTGTCATTTCTGCCGCACCGATTTTCTTCACTTCATTCGGCTTCCACGTGATTATGGCAAGCGTGAACAGTTATTTAGGCGGCAATGTAGAAAAATTCCGTCGCGCAATTTTAATCGGTACCGCCATTCCCCTTGCAGCCTATTTAGTTTGGCAGCTGGCGACCCACGGCGTATTAAGCCAAAACGAATTTGTACGCATTTTACAAGCCGATCCGACGCTTAATGGTTTAGTCAATGCGGCACACGAAATCACCGGTTCCAGCGTAATGGGCGAAATTGTGCGTATTTTTTCAGCGCTTGCACTCATCACTTCTTTCCTCGGCGTTATGCTCGGCGTATTTGAAGGGTTAGGCGATTTATTCAAACGCTATCATTTACCGAACAACCGTTTCTCCCTAACCGTCGCGGCGTTCCTCCCGCCATTGGCTTTCGCCTTGTTTTACCCGGAAGGTTTCATCACCGCATTGAGTTATGCCGGTTTACTATGCGCGTTTTATTGCTTAATTTTGCCCATCGCCTTGGCTTGGCGCGTTCGCGTAACGGCTCCGAATTTGCCTTATCGCGTATTCGGCGGCAATCTCGCGTTAATTGCGGCGTTGCTTGTGGGAATTGTAATTATGGTGATTCCATTCTTCATTCAAGCAGGCTATTTACCGGCGGTCGCAGGGTAATTTATTTTTCACGCAAGTCGGTTTGGTGACGGATTGGCTCAGTAATGGATTCGCTAAGCAATAGCCAAACAAAAGGGGGAACATAATGTTCCCCTTTATTGTTTTGTTGATTGCTTTGTTGATTGTTTTGTTGTTCTCCTCTCAAAACAGCACCGCATTGAAGCCACTTCCAATGCGGTGCTGTTTTAATTGTTCAATAAAACCTTTATCTCTTTATTTTGATTTTTAAAAAATATTGTCACTCATTGGTGATAAACAAATAATGTTGTTAATCAAAATGATGGATAAATGATTAACAACGTCGATGTATATACATTCGGTTATTTTTGTAGCAACGCCAAAAATTCGTCTTCGCTTAATACCGTGATACCTAATTCTTGCGCTTTGGTTAGCTTAGAACCGGCGGCGTCGCCGGCGATGACGAAATCGGTTTTGGCGGAAACCGAACCACTCACTTTGGCACCTATTTCTTGTAACAGCGCTTTGGCTTCATTGCGTCCCATTTGGCTGAGCGTGCCGGTAAGTACTACGATTTTGCCCTTGAACGGATTATCACCCGCTTCCTTGGTTTCCACTGCGTCCCAATGTATCCCTTGCGCGATGAGGTCGTTTACCGCATCTACGTTATGCGGTTCGCGCCAGAAGGCCAGAATACGGTTTGCCACCACTTCCCCGACGTCCGGCACCGCTTGTAATTGCTCGAAGTCGGCATTTTGTAACGCCTCTAAGGTTTTGAAATGATTGGCCAGATTCAATGCGGTGCTCTCGCCCACTTCGCGTATGCCGAGGGCGAAAATAAAGCGCGCTAGCGTAGTGTGCTTGGCTTGTTCAAGACTATTTAGCGCATTTTTCGCCGATTTTTCACCCATTCGTTCTAATTGCATAAGGGTGGTTAAATCCAGTTTGAATAAGTCCGCCGGTGTGCGTATTAATTCGCGTTCAACCAATTGTTCAATAAGTTTGCCGCCTACACCGTCAATATCCATCGCTTTACGCGAAACAAAATGTTTAAGCGATTCTTTGCGTTGCGCCGCGCAGAACAGACCGCCGGTGCAGCGAGCCACGGCTTCGCCTTCAATACGCACGATTTGTGAACCGCATACCGGGCAGTTATGCGGGAAAATAATCGGTTTGGCGTCGGCGGGGCGGCGTTCGTGTAATACACCGATAATTTGCGGAATTACGTCGCCCGCGCGACGAACTACTACGGTGTCGCCAATGGCGAGATTTAAACGGGCGATCTCATCACCGTTATGTAACGTCGCATTGCTGACGGTGACGCCTGCCACAAACACCGGTTTCAATTTTGCCACCGGCGTGATGGCGCCGGTGCGCCCCACTTGGAATTCCACATCGTTCAGTACGGTAAGTTCTTCTTGCGCCGGGAATTTGTAAGCGATTGCCCAACGCGGTGCTTTGGAAATAAAACCGAGCTCATTTTGCAGTTCAATATCGTTGATTTTTAGCACGGTGCCGTCAATGTCGTAACCGAGCAAAGCGCGCTTGTTTTGCATATCACGATAAAATGCCAGAACCTCTTCTGCGCCGTTGCAAAGGCGAATTTCCGGATTGATCGGAATGCCGACGGATTTCAGCCATTGCAGGCGCGCGTAATGCGTGTTCGGCAAATTTATTCCTTCCGCAATGCCGATGCTGTAAGCATTGAACGCCAACGGGCGTTTGCTGGTAATGTTCGGATCTAATTGGCGTAACGAACCGGCCGCGGCATTGCGCGGATTGGCGAAGGTTTTTTCACCCAGTTCCAAGGCGTGTTTATTCAAGCGTTCGAAGCCGACATGCGGCATAAATACCTCGCCGCGAACTTCCAGACGTGCCGGCGGATTGTCGATTAAAAGTTGTAGCGGCACATTGCGAATGGTACGAATATTCGCCGTAATATCTTCGCCACGGCTGCCGTCGCCGCGCGTCGCCGCTTGGCTCAGCACGCCGTTGATGTACAAAATACTGACCGCCAAGCCGTCCAGTTTCGGCTCGCAACAGAAAGTGAGTGGCTTCGGTAGCACGATTAGGCGATCTTCAATGCGTTTCACAAAGGCATAGAACTCTTCGTCGGAAAAGGCGTTGTCGAGCGATAACATGGGCATTTCGTGGCGAATTTGGCGAAAGCCCGCCAGCGGTTTAGCACCAACCCGTTGTGTCGGCGAATCCGCCGTGACCAAATCGGGATGTTCGAGTTCTAAGGCTTTGAGTTGATGAAACAGGCGATCGTATTCGCTGTCCGGCACGCTCGGGTTATCTAACACGTGATATTCGTATTCATATCGGCGCAAAGTGTTGCGCAGGGTTTCGAGTTTGGCTTGGAGGGTCATAACATTCTCGTTAAGTCGTTCGCGCTTTTGTTGGCGCAGGAAAGTCGTTTGTTGTCGGAGGCCGATGGGCGAACCTTCAAATTAGCACCGCATTGAAACGGCTTTTTAACACGACAACGGCGAACACGAGGTTCGCCGAAAGTGTGTTTAAAAAAGCGTGTTTAAAAATGAAACATTTTTTATACCACGCGAGCAAGATACGCTTGTTCTTGAACCGCGTCGAAAATTTCTTCGTCTTCGGTGAGAATTGAGCCACCCAAATCTTCCGCTAAGGTTTTTGCGGCGCGAATCAT
This sequence comes from Aggregatibacter sp. HMT-949, assembly GCF_041734645.1. Lineage (NCBI taxonomy): Bacteria > Pseudomonadati > Pseudomonadota > Gammaproteobacteria > Pasteurellales > Pasteurellaceae > Aggregatibacter > Aggregatibacter sp. HMT-949. The sequence goes on from NZ_CP162010.1 coordinate 285,743, forward strand.
TAATTTTAAGTTTGCCAAATCATTGCCGGGCGAAGGCAGTTTCATAAATAACGCAACGCCGATGGTGGTAAATTCCGGCTGGTACGGATTAAAGGCGCCGTCATCTTGTAAATTTGCAACGCTGAATAAAGTCGGGCTTGCCACACTTAAATCGAAATGGCGGTGATACATATTGTGTCGGCCGAAAATAAACCCAAGATTTTCCAACGATTGAATCAGGTTTGCTCCGTGAAATTCGCGATATTGCGGCGAAATGACATAAAGTTGAAGATAACCCGATGTTTGTTTCGGTGTTTTTGCTTCCGTGGCGGGTGCTTCATTGAAAGGCTCGGAGGAGTTTAGTTCGGTCAGTTCGCCGCGGGACATTTGCGCAAGTTGTTCGCGCAATTTCGGCGAAGAAGAATTAATTCCCTCGAATTCGTTGTCGTTTTGCATTTCAAGTTGCTCGAGCGTCATCGTCGCCGGATTGGCGGCGGGTTGTGACGGTTTCATTTGGTATTCCATGCGAATCGGCTGGCGCGCCGGTTCAATGTTTGGAATGGAGATTTTTATATCGTCCACGGTGCGTTCGGTTTTTCGGTAATCCGCTTGCTCTGTTGCCTCGTCGTTATCAAGCGGTTGCTGTTGGGCTTTCGGCACAGCTTGGTGTATCGGTGCCGAATGCGGTGCTGTGGCGCTAGCGCGTTCAGGAGCCGGTTGGTGGGGCGTCGAGCGTTCTTGTATCGATGCCGGGGTTGACGCGCGGTTAAATGTGCCGGCGTTTTTAAAATACTTTGATTTCTCGCGGCGATTTGACCATAATCCGTGCGCGACAAGGGCGATGAGCGCCGCCACCCCTAAAATAATCAAAATTGTATTAAGATCCATTTTGGCTCCTTATCAGGCAATAAAATTGCGCCGATCCTACCATATTTTCAGGGGTGAAAAAACAGGGCGAAAGGGCGCTTGCCCGTTTAATTTATTTCGGTTAAAGAAGGAAAAAGAATGATTAATCAACAGGAAATCAAATCCGCTTTTCATTATTTCGTGATGGGTTGGCATTTCATTACGCAAAAAGGCTTGCGCCGTTTTGTAGTGATGCCGATTGTGATGAATGTCATTTTGCTGTCGGGGTTGTTTTGGCTTTTTATCAGTCAAATCGGCGATATCATCGATTGGATGATGAGCTTTGTGCCCGACTGGCTCGGTTTTTTAGGCGTGATTTTGCTGGCGTTGTCTATCGTTATGATTTTGCTGTTGTTTTATTTTACTTTTACCACGCTATCGGGCTTTATCGCCGCACCGTTCAACGGCCTGTTGGCGGAAAAATTGGAAAAAATGCTCACCGGCGAGCTGATTAACGACGATACCTGGTTGGACGTACTGAAAGATGTGCCGCGTATGTTGCATCGCGAATGGCAAAAGCTGTTGTACAGTCTGCCGAAAATTATCGCGTTGTTTTTACTCGGCTTTATTCCGTTGGTGGGACAGATTGTGGCACCGCCGCTAACATTTTTGTTCACGGCTTGGATGATGGCGATTCAATATTGCGATTATCCTTTTGATAATCACAAAGTGTCTTTTGATGTTATGCGCACCGCATTGGGCGAACGGCGTACGCAAAGTTTGACTTTTGGCGGATTGGTGACGTGCTGTACCTTTTTGCCCATTGTGAATTTGCTGATTATTCCCGTCGCGGTGTGTGGCGCAACACTAATGTGGGTGGAAAATTACCGCGATAAGTTACGCTTTGATATGAATTTTCAATCTCCTCGCGGCTCAAGCGCCACTGAAGTTGCCACATGCGGCAATGAGACGGCGGTACGTGCGCCAAACGGACAAAGCGTGAAATAGCGTTTGGTTATAAAATAGATCAAATAACTATTTTTTTTATCATAAACGCGATGCTATAACTACGCCGTCAAAAACATCAATTTATAGGGGACAAACATGACAATTTATGCGGATAATTCTTACACCATCGGTAATACGCCGCTTGTGCGTTTAAAACATTTCGGCAACGGTAATATCGTGGCGAAAATCGAAGGCAGAAATCCGAGTTTTAGCGTGAAATGCCGTATCGGTGCCAACATGGTATGGCAAGCGGAAAAAGACGGCATACTCACCCGAGGAAAAGAAATCGTCGATGCCACCAGTGGCAATACAGGCATTGCTTTGGCTTATGTGGCCGCGGCGCGCGGGTATAAAATCACCCTCACAATGCCGGAAACCATGAGCCTTGAACGCAAACGTTTATTGCGTGGTTTGGGCGTGAATTTGGTGTTAACCGAAGGCGCGAAAGGAATGAAAGGCGCGATTGCCAAAGCAGAAGAAATTGTGGCTTCCGATCCTTCTCGTTATGTGATGCTGAAACAATTCGAAAATCCGGCCAACCCGCAAATTCACCGTGAAACCACCGGTCCTGAAATTTGGAAGGACACCGACGGTAAGGTAGATGTCGTTGTAGCGGGGGCCGGCACCGGCGGCACAATTACCGGCATTTCCCGTGCCATTAAACTTGATTTCGGCAAAGCCATTACCTCTGTGGTGGTGGAACCGAGCGAATCGCCGGTGATCACGCAAACCTTGGCCGGCCAAGAAGTTAAACCGGGTCCGCATAAAATTCAAGGTATCGGCGCCGGCTTTGTGCCGAAAAATCTCGATTTGTCTTTAATCGATCGCGTGGAAACCGTGGATAGCGACACCGCCATCGCCACAGCCCGCCGTTTAATGGCGGAAGAGGGCATTCTTGCCGGTATTTCTTCCGGTGCGGCGGTCGCGGTGGCAGATCGTCTCGCCCAGTTGCCGGAATTTAAAGACAAATTAATCGTGGTCATTTTACCTTCCGCATCTGAACGCTATTTAAGTACGGCATTGTTCGAAGGAATCGAAGCCTAAGCCTTGCGGGGCGTGGCGCCAATGCGGTGCCAAAATGAAACCTCGTACAAGCGAAGAAAAACGAACCGCACTTTGAGTGCGGTTTTTTTTTTGCGTTGTTAAAATGTCTTTTAAGCCAAAACATATTAATTAAAATGCCATTTGAATAACGCTCTGCCAAATAAATCGAACGGCTTGTGCGATTGTCAGAAAACTTGGTGCCGGCGGCTTCTGATTTTTTATGTGAGTCGCCAAACATTCGGTGAAACTCAATATGAGCACCGCATTGAAGCCTTCTCTCCCAAGACCTCAATGCGGTGCTGATAAGACTCTTCGGCACGCATTCCGGCGACCGGATATGCCTACAGCGTTGCCTTTTATAACTAAGCAATCTAATTCATAAATAAATCGTCTTGTTTTTTTCCTAAATCGGCTTTTATAATCGCCTCCGTTACAAACAATGGCTTATCAACAGGAGTTTTATTATGAAAAAATCCTTTTTTTTCACCACATTTTTAGCCGCAGGTCTTGCGCTTTCTAGCATTGCTAACGCAGGCGAAATTGCCGATCGCGTTGAAAAAACCAAAACCTTATTAGTCGGCACCGAAGGCACTTATGCGCCGTTCACTTTTCATGATAAAGACGGCAAATTAACCGGCTTCGATGTGGAAGTAATTCGCAAAGTCGCCGATAAATTAGGTTTAAAAGTCGAATTTAAAGAAACCCAGTGGGATGCGATGTACGCCGGTCTTAACGCAAAACGTTTTGACGTTATCGCCAACCAAACCAACCCGAGCCCGGAACGCTTAAAAAAATACAGCTTCACCACGCCTTATAACTATTCCGGCGGCGTAATCGTGACGAAAGCAAGCGACGATAGCATTAAATCTTTTGAGGATTTGAAAGGTAAAAAAGCGGCACAATCCACCACCAGCAACTGGGGTAAAGACGCTAAAGCCGCCGGTGCGCAAATTTTAGTTGTTGACGGTTTGGCGCAAGGTTTGGAACTGGTTAAACAAGGCCGTGCGGAAGCCACAGTGAACGATAAATTAGCGGTGTTGGATTATTTCAAACAACATCCGAATGTCGGTTTAAAAATCGCCTATGACAGAGGCGATAAAATCCCGACCGCCTTTGCCTTTTTACAAGGAGAAGACGAATTAATCGCCAAATTTAACCAGGCCCTTGAAGAATTGCGCCAAGACGGCACGTTAAAACAAATTTCCATCGAATGGTTCGGCGATGACATTACTCAATAATTGGTTAGCCGCGCTTCCATTTATGAACGCAGAACGGGCTGATTATGTGATCAGCTCGTTTTGGCCTATGTTGGAAGCCGCCGTTTTATACACACTGCCTTTGGCGGTGATTTCTTTTTTCTGCGGCTTATTGATTGCAGTGATTGTCGCGGTAATCCGCACGTTGCCGCATCCGAGCGCGCCGATAAAACTGCTACAAGCGTTGTGCCGAATCTATATTTCCATCATTCGCGGCACGCCGATGTTGGTGCAGATTTTTATTATTTTCTACGGCTTGCCGGAAGTGGGCATTACGCTAGAACCTTTCCCGACGGCGATTATCGCTTTTTCCATTAATATCGGCGCGTATGCCGCGGAAACCGTACGCGCCGCCATTTTGGCCATTCCGAAAGGGCAATGGGAAGCCTCTTATGCCATTGGCATGAATTATACTCAAGCCTTTCTTCGCACCGTCATGCCGCAGGCCTTGCGCATTTCCGTGCCGTCGCTTTCCAATACCTTTATCAGCACAGTGAAAGACACTTCGTTGGCGTCTTTAGTGTTAGTGACGGAACTATTCCGCGTGGCACAAAATATCACCGCGGTGAATTATGAATTTATTCTGATTTATAGCGAAGCGGCACTGATTTATTGGATTTTTTGCTTTATCCTATCGTTCGCACAAGATCGCTTGGAAGCGCGTCTTTCCCGTCATTTATAAGGACCGATTATGTTGAAAGTCACGAATATTCAAAAAAGTTTTAACGGCAATCAGGTTCTTAAAGGCATTGATTTTGACATTAACAAAGGCGAAGTGGTCGCCATTCTCGGGCCGTCCGGCTCGGGCAAAACCACCTTTTTGCGTTGCTTAAATTTACTTGAACGTCCCGAACAAGGCGTGCTGGAGTTTAGCGACGGCAGCCTAAAAATCGATTTCAGCAAAAAAATCAGCAAAGTCGATGAATTGAAATTGCGTCGCCGCTCTTCTATGGTTTTCCAACAATATAACCTCTTCCCCCACAGAACCGCATTGGAGAACGTGATGGAAGGCATGGTGGTTGTGCAAAAACAACCGAAAGAACAGGCGCGTGAAAAAGCCCTGGCGTTGTTGGAAAAGGTGGGGCTAAAAGCCAAAGCGGCGCTTTATCCGTCACAACTTTCCGGTGGGCAACAACAGCGCGTGGGCATTGCGCGCGCCTTAGCGGTGCAACCGGATTTGATTTTGCTGGATGAACCGACCTCTGCACTCGATCCCGAACTCGTCGGTGAAGTGTTACAAGCACTGAAATTATTGGCACAAGAAGGCTGGACGATGATTATCGTGACCCATGAATTAAATTTTGCCAGAGACGTCGCAGATCGCGTGATTTTAATGGAAGACGGCAATATCGTGGAACAAAACAGCGCGGCACAGTTCTTCGGCAACCCGCAAAAAGAACGCACCAAGCAGTTTTTGTTACAGGCGAAAATGCCGATTGAGCAAGATTATTGCATTTAACGAACAACGCGATTTAGCGGCAAAATAAAAGTGCGGTTAACATTCTTCTTGTTGACCGCACTTTTTTGGCTTTTCAATTATCGTTAAAAGATTATTTTACGCGAGAGACGTATTCGCCGGAGCGGGTATCGACACGAATTACTTCACCGATTTGCACGAATAACGGTACTTTCACCACAGCGCCGGTGCTCAAGGTTGCCGGTTTACCGCCGGTACCTGCGGTGTCGCCTTTCAAGCCCGGATCGGTATCGACGATTTCTAGTTCAACAAAGTTCGGCGGCGTTACGCTAATCGGTGCGCCATTCCATAAGGTCACGATACAATCCGCTTGGTCTAACAACCATTTTTCCGCATCGCCCACGGCTTTTGCATCGGCAGAATATTGTTCGAAAGTTTCCGGATGCATGAAATACCAGAATGCATCGTCTTTATAGGAATAGGTTAAGTTTAAATCCATCACATCAGCGGCTTCAACGGAAGTACCGGATTTGAAGTTCACATCCAATACTTTGCCGGAAATTAATTTACGAATGCGGGTGCGGGTGAACGCTTGACCTTTTCCCGGTTTTACGAATTCGTTTTCAACGATGACACAAGGTTCGCCATCTTGCATAAATTTTAGACCCGGTTTGAAATCACTGGTAGTATATGTAGCCATATTAAATATCCTAAGAATAAGAAATAGAGATAATTTGAAAGGTGCGTATTCTAACTCAAGAACTCACGATTAGAGAAGAACAAAATTGGCTCGTCTTACTAAAAAATGCCATTTCCGATCCTCAATTGTTGATAAAAACCTTAAATTTGTCGGAACAAGATTTTATTCAGTCCTTTGGCGCGCGTAAGTCGTTCGCCTTGCGCGTACCGCAACCTTTCATCGCGAAAATGGAAAAGGGCAATCCGCAGGATCCGCTTTTTTTACAAGTTATGTGCAGTGATTCGGAATTCATACAGGCGCAAGGTTTTAGCGCCGATCCGCTGGAAGAACAAGGCTTCAATGCGGTGCCAAATATCATTCATAAATATCAAAATCGCCTCCTTTTTATGGTGAAAGGCGGTTGCGCGGTAAACTGCCGTTATTGTTTTCGACGCCACTTTCCCTACGATGAAAATCCCGGTAATAAAAAAACTTGGCGACAGGCTTTAGATTACATCGCTGCCCATCCTGAAATCGAAGAAATCATTTTTTCCGGCGGCGATCCTTTGATGGCGAAAGACGCCGAACTGGTCTGGTTGGTCACGCACCTCGAAGCATTTCCACACTTACAGCGCTTACGTATTCACACCCGCTTGCCGGTGGTGATTCCGCAACGCATTACTGACGAACTTTGTCGTTTGTTAGTTGAAACGCGTTTACAAACCGTCTTGGTTACACATATTAATCATCCGAACGAAATTGACGCACTTTTTGCCAGAAGTATGCAAAAATTGCGCGCGGCGAACGTGTCTTTACTTAATCAATCGGTGTTGTTAAAAGACATTAACGACGACGCTTACATTCTCAAAACCTTAAGTGATAAATTGTTTCAAACGGGTATTTTGCCTTATTACTTGCATTTGTTGGATCGCGTACAAGGCGCTGCGCATTTCTTAGTCGAAGATGAACGGGCTTTGGCGATTTATCAAAAATTACAGACGCTTACCAGTGGTTATCTGGTGCCGAAGCTGGTGCGAGAAATTGCCGGCGAGCCAAATAAAACTTTATACCCACAGTAAGATCCGATAAAATACCCGCAATTTTTTTACTGCACTTTTTTGACTGTACTTTTTTCATTGTACTTTTGTTGCACTCGGCAACAAGAACGAAAATGTGCCGTCATTTATTAATCGAGGTAGTTCTGTAGATATGGCGAATAACAATCCGTTGAACGACAACAAATCCCAAAACGAATTGGATCTTGGTTTAGGCCAAGAGGATGCGGTTACACCGAGAAAACCGGTACAACCAAGTGAATCTTTGTTAGATAAAGCGAAAGGTTTAAAAGGTTTGTTCGGTCGTAAAGGACAGCCGGAAACCCAATTTCACGTGCGGCGCGAACCGACTTTCGGCGAAACTGAATTGACAAAAGATATGGCAACGCCGGCACAAACGATTCCGCAGCCGAAGGCGGAATATGCGGAAGAAAAAGTCGAATCCGGCGTCGAACAGGTCGTTGATAATGCCAAAAACAACGAGGAAATCTCGCTTGAGGCCGACACTTCCGGCGCGCAGCCAAGCAAACAAACTTTAGCGGCAAGCGCTGCCGCTGCGGCCACCGCATTGAAACGTCCGGAAAAATGGAAATTATTGCAAATTTTGCCGGAAAGACATCGCCGCTTATTTGTTACGATTTTGGCATTGGTGATTTTGTTGATGGTGTTTTTCGCGTTAAAACCGAATTCCGATACGGTGGAATCTTTTGAATTGCAAAATAGCAACGAAATTCCGTTACAATTTCAATCTTTAGATCAATCTCAGGCACCGGAAAACACCGTGTTAGACGGCCTTCCGTCGCAATCTGAAATCGCACCACAGACGGATCAGCAAGCGCAAACGGGAAGTGAAATGCCGGCCGAGACGTTTCAAAATATATTGAAACCTCAAGTTGCGCAAAGCAATGCGGTGCTCTCCGGTGAGCAAACCGGAACGCTTTCGCAAGCGCGCAAAACAGTGGCGGAGCCTCGTCATGAAACGATAAAACATGAAGCGCTCAAACCGGCGATGCAGGAACGCAAAAACGTTGAAAAAAATACTGCAGAGCCGAAAACGGTAAAAGTCGAAAGCGCATCGAAAGTGCCTGTTCAAGAGGCGAAAATCGCGGCAAAAAATGATCATAAAGTTCAAATCGTTGAGGCAAAACCGGTCGGTAATTCGACCAAAGAAACCGCCTCCACGGCTCGCACGAGCAAAACTTTAACGGTGCCGCAAGGCGTGTCTTTAATGCAAGTATTCCGCGATAACAATTTAAATATTGCCGATGTGAACGCGATGACCAAGGCAGGCGGTGCGGGCAATGCGTTAAGTAATTTTAAATCGGGCGATAAAGTGCAGGTTTCATTGAACGCACAAGGGCGTGTTAGTGAGCTGCGTTTACCTGACGGTGCGAAGTTTGTTCGTCAATCCGACGGTTCGTATCAATTCAAAAAATAATCTTTAAGGGCGAATATTCGCCCTTTTTCTTTCATTCGCTTAATTTGTTTAATTCAGGTAGGTGCTTATGCTGAAAAAAACATTGCTGGTTTCCTCCGTCCTTTTACTGGTCGGTTGTGCACAAAATAGGTTATTAAACGAACCGCACCCTCAGAAAATGGCGGTGGAGAAAGTCGATAAAGCGTCACAAAAAGGCGCGGCGGCTTTATATCTTTGTAAAGATAATAAGCAAGTTCGCGTCGTTCATAGCGAACAAAAAAAGAATAAGAAAATCTTAAAACGCGTTACCGTCACGTTTAACGGTGTGACGGAAAGATTGACTTCCGTTATTTCAGAACGCGGCAATAATTACGGTAATATTCGTTGGACGTGGCAACAGCGCGAAGATTTTAGCAGCTTAAAAACCAGTGTTGGCGAAATATTGGCGGAGCAATGCGTGTTACAACCGCGTGAAGTTACCACGGACAAATCACTAGGATAATCCGTGCAAACAGAACTCCAACGCGGCTTTGTGCTTCATCGTCGTCCCTACGGCGAAACTAGCTTATTGGTGGATTTGTTTACCGAAGAAAGCGGTCGCTTAAGCGTGGTTGCCAAAGGTGCGCGCGCCAAACGTTCCGCGTGGAAATCGGCGCTTCAACCTTTTACCCCGTTGTTGTTACGTTGGAGCGGCAAAAGCAGTTTAAAAACCCTCACTAAAGCGGAAGCCGCTGCTATCACTTTACCTTTGCAACAAACTGCTCTTTACAGCGGTTTTTATGTGAATGAATTAGTGACGCGCGTGATTGAACCGGAAACGGCAAATCCACAACTGTTTCAGCATTATTTGCAATGTCTGACCGGTTTGGCTACGGAGCCGAACATTGAATCATGTTTGCGTTCGTTTGAATTTAACTTATTGCGAATCCTCGGCTACGGTGTGGATTTTCTGCATTGCGTCGGCAGTGGCGAAGCGGTGGAGGCGAGTATGACTTATCGTTACCGCGAAGAAAAAGGTTTTATCGCGTCCTTAGTGAAAGATAACCAGACTTTTTACGGGCGCGATTTGATGGCGTTCAATTCACTTGATTTTTCCGATGAAAGTGTACGCCAAGCAGCTAAACGCTTCACCCGTATGGCGCTTAAACCTTATCTTGGAAACAAACCGTTAAAAAGCCGAGAATTATTCACGCAAAATATTCTTTATTTAAAATAATGGTACTCCTTTATTCTCCTCCGAAAAAAACAAAAAACGTCTCTAACCTTAAGGCCGAAATCTTGGATTTGGATTATCAAGGGTTCGGCGTAGCAAAAATTAACGGTAAAACTTGGTTTATTGAAAATGCCTTGCCACATGAACAAGTGGAATGCCGCGTATTGGAAGAAAAGCGCCAATACGGACGCGCAACGACACAACAATGGCGAATCAAGAGCCCTCAACGCGTTGCACCGCAATGTCCTTATTACGAGCAGTGTGGCGGCTGCCAAGGGCAACACATTCCTGTCGAAATGCAACGCGAAGCGAAGCAGCGCGCATTGTTTAGTCGCTTAAGCAAATTACAGCCCGAACCGATTTCTTTTCAACCGATGATTTGTGGTGAGCCTTGGGGCTACCGTCGTCGCGTGCGTTTGAGTATATGTGAGAACCCGAAACAGCACCGCATTGAAATGGGGTTTCGCCGGAAAAATTCGCATCAGCTTATCGCCGCGCAATCCTGTGCGACGGCGGCGCCTGCCATTAATCGCTTATTGCCACAACTTACCGAGCTTTTAAACCGATTTTCCGCGCCGAAACAACTTGGTCACCTTGAGTTGGTGGCAGCGGATAACGGTGTGGCGATGTTATTGCGTTATACCAAAAACTTAGTAGAAAGCGACCGCGTTTTGCTGCGAAATTTTGCCGAACGCGAATGTTTAATGCTGTTTTTGCAAAGCGATGACGGCATTGAGCAGATTTACGGCGACGCGCCTTATTATCAATTTGATGACGGCACAAGATTGCATTTTGATATTCGTGATTTTATTCAAGTTAACCGTGCGTTAAATGAAAAAATGGTTCAAACGGCGCTTTGTTGGCTTGAATTAACTCAGCAAGACCGTGTGTTGGATTTGTTCTGCGGTATGGGCAATTTCACCTTGCCGCTTGCTAAACGGGCAAAAAGTGCGGTTGGCATTGAAGGTGTTTTGGGAATGGTACAAAAAGCTCGCCAAAACGCCTTAGATAATCAGATTCGTAATGTTGAATTTTTTCAAGCGGATCTTGCCCAATCCTTTATCGATCAATCTTGGGCAATGCAGCCCTTCGACAAAATTTTACTTGACCCACCGAGAAGCGGTGCGTTGTTTGCCTTGAATGCGGTGCTGGAATTGCAAGTGAAAAAGATTTTGTATGTTTCTTGTAATCCGGCGACGCTGGTGCGCGATGCGGAAATTTTACGCGACTTCGGCTATCAAATCGAAAAAAGCGCGGTGATTGACATGTTTCCGCATACCGGGCATTTGGAATCCATCACATTATTTACGCGAAAGTAGTGTACAATAACGGCTCAAAAACGGAGTGACAGGAGGTCGCTCTTTCTTCATCACAAGGGGGTATTATGGTTGCTGTGCGCAGTTCTCATTTGTTAAATCCGCAAGATTTTGTGATTGAACAATGGTGTGACGGTTTGAAACTGGCGGAACAAACCGAAAAAAATCTGATTGAGGCTTGGTATTATGCGCGCAGGCTAATGAGCGCCAATCCCGACGAGATGAAAAATGCGACCTTAACTCTGCAATCCAGCGTGGAAATGGTGGAAATTCTGCACGAACTCAATATGGATGCGGATAGTTTGTTGACCGCCATGCTGTTTCCTGTGGTCGCCAATAAGCTTGTCGATTGGGAAGATATAAAAGAGACCTTTGGATCGAAAATCAGTAAATTGCTCAAAGGCGTGGAGGATATGGATAACATTCGCCAACTCAACGCCAGCCATTCCGCTGATGCGTTGCAAGTTGATAACGTACGTCGTATGTTGCTTGCCATGGTGGACGATTTCCGCTGCGTGATTATCAAACTTGCCGAGCGTATCACCTTCTTACGCGATGCGGAAAATCGCTGTTCCGAAGAAGACAAAGTGCTTGCCGCGAAAGAATGTTCCAATATTTATGCGCCTCTTGCCAATCGTTTGGGCATCGGTCAGTTGAAATGGGAGTTGGAGGATTATTGCTTTCGTTATTTACATCCTGAACAATATCGCGCCATTGCCAACCTTTTACAGGAGCGTCGTCTTGATCGTGAACGCTACATTGCGGATTTTGTGACGGAACTCAGTGGCTATTTGCGCGAAAACATTGAACGAGTGGAAGTTTACGGTCGCCCGAAACATATTTACAGCATTTGGCTCAAAATGCGCAAGAAACATTTAGAATTTAGCGGTTTATATGATGTCAGAGCGGTGCGCATTATCGTGCCGAAATTGCAGGATTGTTATACCGCATTGGGCATCGTGCACACTCATTTCAAACACCTACCAAAAGAGTTCGACGATTACGTTGCGAATCCGAAACCAAACGGTTATCAATCCATTCACACTGTGGTGCTGGGTAAAGGTGGCAAACCGATTGAAGTACAAATTCGCACCCAACAAATGCACGATGATGCGGAACTCGGTGTTGCCGCCCACTGGAAATATAAAGAAGGCACTACCGGCAGTATGTCGGCTTACGAAGAAAAAATCGCCTGGTTGCGCAAACTGTTGGCGTGGCAAGACGATATTACTGATTCCTGCGAAGTGATGGCGGAATTGCGTAGCCAAGTGTTTGACGACCGGGTTTATGTATTTACTCCGAAAGGTGAGGTGGTGGATTTACCGACCGGTTCTACACCGTTGGATTTTGCTTATGCCATTCATAGCGAAATCGGTCATCGTTGTGTTGGTGCGAAAGTGGCAGGGCGTATCGTGCCGTTTACCTATCAACTGCAAATGGGTGATCAAATCGAGATCATTACACAGAAAAACCCGAACCCAAGCCGCGACTGGCTAAACCCGAATTTAGGTTTTACTCACACGGCGAAATCTCGCGCGAAAATTCAAGCATGGTTTAAAAAACAAGATCGCGATAAGAATATTCCGGCAGGCAAGGAATTGCTCGATAACGAATTGGCACGTTTAAATCTCAATATCAAACAAGTCGAGCCTTATGCGTTGCCTCGTTACAACCTAAAAAATTTAGAGGATCTTTATGCGGGCATCGGCAGCGGTGATATTCGTCTGAATCATTTGGTGAATTTTTTACAAAGCAAATTGATTAAAGTGAGCGCCGAGCAAGCTGATCAAGAAATTTTGCGCCATGTTGCCAATAAGACGGTGAATAAAAGCGTACTCAATGCGCAGCAAAAAAATGAAGGTAAACAGGGCTACGTAATTGTGGAAGGTGTAGGCAATTTGATGCATCATATCGCGCGTTGCTGTCAACCGATTCCGGGCGATGCCATTGTCGGCTATATCACTGTAGGGCGCGGTATTTCCATTCATCGAACCGACTGCGAACAATTTTCGGATTTACAGGCAATGCACCCGGAACGTGTGGTGGAATCCGTTTGGGGTGAAAATTATGCGGGCGGTTTCCACATTAATATTCGTATTGTGGCAAGCGATCGGAACGGTTTATTGCGCGATATTACTACGGTTCTGGCAAATGAGAAAATCAGCGTGTCGGATGTATCAACCCGCACTGAACCCAAAAAACAACTGGCGACCATCGATATGGAAATTGAACTCCATAATGTGGAAAGCCTCAGCAAGATTTTGGCACGGCTTTCGAAACTCGACGACGTGATCGAAGCCAAACGTTTATAAAACAGGAACAGTTATGTATAAAACCACGGGCTTAACCCATTTAATCAATTCTACTAAATATTCCTTGCAAGGCTTAAAAAGCGCCTTCAAAAACGAAGCGGCCTTTCGCCACGAATGTTTTCTCGCGGTGATTTTAATTCCGCTCGCCTGTTTTTTGGGCGAAACCAAAATTGAAATCGCCTTGATGATTGCCTCCGTGTTATTAGTGATGGCCGTGGAATTGTTAAACAGCGCCGTGGAAGCCGTGGTAGATCGTATCGGTAGCGAACGCCATGAACTCTCAGGGCGCGCGAAAGATCAAGGTTCCGCTGCGGTATTTGTAGCACTTTGCATCGTTGGTGTCGTTTGGGGAGCGATTTTGTTCTTCTAAATCCCATAATATAAATTTCCGACAAAAACGGCACCTATAAGAAATAGGTGCCGTTTTTCGTCGTTCATAATTGAAAATAGCACCGCATTGAAAGGCTTTCCAATGCGGTGCTATTTACGACCTTCATTTCATGTGCAGGCGAAATGCTTTACTTTTTCGCTTCTGCTGCTTTATTGTCGTCTTTAAAGCCGGATTCCACGCCACTCATATCCGGTAATTGGTGTGCAATACCTTTATGGCAATCAATACAGGTTTTCCCTTCCGTTTGGATTTTTTGGTGCATTCTTGCCGCAACGGAACGTTGGTCATTGAAATTCATCCGATCCACTTTGTGGCAATTGCGACATTCTTTCGAATCGTTCGCTTTCATTCGCGCCCACTCGTTTTCCGCCATTTCCAAACGACGTTGGTTGAATTTCTCAAGCGTGTCCACCTTGCCGGTGTAGTATGCATACACTTCTTTCGCCGCAACGATTTTACGTTTCATCTTCGGTAAAAATTCATGCGGTACGTGGCAATCAGGACAGCTTGCGCCAACACCGGTACGCGTTTGGTAATGCACGCTGTGTAAGTACTCGGGATACGCGTCTTGTGTGTGGCAGCTTGCGCAGAATTGCTCGGTGTTGGTTTGTTCCAAACCGTAGTTAAATCCGACCCAAGACAGAATACCGCCAATAAAGGCGAGGGAAATAATCGTACCAACAGCTAAACGACTCGGTTTACGAAACCAATGCCAAAAGCGTAGGATGAAGTTTGGTTTTTTCTCTGACATAGCCGTTCCTTATTAATTGCCGTAGCCTTTTAACGGTTTGAAATTATTAGGCACGATCGGATCCACGTTAGATTGGGACACGTGGCATTGTAAACAGAAATAACGACGCGGCGAAGAACTTGAACCGATGTTGCCATCGCGATCCATAAAGTGTGTCGGGCTGATGCGAGTTGCGCCGCTTAAGCGTGCGTTTTCCGGACTATGACAGTTCAAACATTGGTTGACGTTTTTGGTCACTTGGTAGTTCGCCACGCTATGCGGTACCATCGGTGGTTGGTTAACATAGTTTAAGGCCGGCAGTTCGCTTTGACGAGGCGCATTGTGAAATGCCGGTTCAATGTTTTCCGGTGAGGCGGCTAAATCTTTTCCTATCGGTTCAATGTTGTTATCGGCTGCGATAACGGAACCGGCCAAAAGCGCGGTGATGAAACCCGCTAAAATTTTAGATACCTGTTTAGTCATTTTAATCACTCCCCTGAATGATCGAATCTGGTCGAAAATTTAAAAACTTTTTCAGCGCAAACGTCAATACAACGTCCGCAGCTGATGCAATCTTTAGAAAGCACGAGAAGGCTTTCGTCTTTTTTGCCGTGTAAAGGCGAACGTAACACTTGGGCTTCCGGGCAGACATTGTAGCAATCCATACAATTGTCACATTTCGCGCGATCAATCACTTTAATACGGATTAGGCTTTTTGCGCCGATAACGCCGTAAGTGGCGCCAATCGGGCAAAGATGGCCGCACCAGCCGTGTTCTACAATTAATAAATCGAAAAGAAAAATGACCAACAATAACCAAGCGGTTGCGCCGAAGCCGAATATAAAAGCGCGACCGAATGCTGCGACGGGATTAATCCATTCCCAGAGAAGCATGCCGCTTGCCGCACTGCCCGCTAAAATCATGGCTAAAATACCATAACGCAAGCCGCGAGAAAGTTTGGCGGTTTGACGAATACCGAGTTTACGACGTAACCAAGCGGCTGCGTCGGTGACTACATTCAACGGACATACCCAGCCACAAAAAACTTTGCTGCCGAGTAACGCGTAAAACAACACGACAATTACCGCACCGATTAAGGTCAACACATCGGGTAAATGACGCGCAGCCAAGCTTTCCGCTGTAATTAAGGGATCGCTTAACGGTACGGTATCCAGCAATAAACTTCCGCTATAATTGCCTTTTAGAATCCACACGCCTAAATAAGGCCCGCTTAAAAACATTGCGAGAATGCTAAATTGACTTAAGCGACGCCAAAACAAGAAGCGATTGGCATACCACCAACCCCATTTTTCACGGGATTCTTTACCTGCGTATTTCGGTGCGTTCGCCATTATTTACTCCCTTCCAATATCGGAGCCAAAATCGGTTCCGCCGGTTCCGGCATAGTCGCCGTTGCGGCGGCTTCCGGTGTACGTGTCGGCAACGAAATCATATCTTTCGGCGCGAGGGAATGACCGGCTTTTGTCTTTTCTTCCCAGCCCAAACGATAATGCTTGCCTAACATACCTTTGGCGAGATCCATCGGTAATACTTTGATCGCCGCTTCCTCTAGCACGCAAGCCTGTTCGCATTTTCCGCAGCCGGTACAGGCGTCGGAATGCACGGTCGGGATAAATAAAGCATGTTTATCCGAACGCGGATTATGTTGCTTTTCCAGTGTAATCGCTTTATCGATTAACGGGCAAACCCGATAACACACATCACAACGTAATCCTTGCCAGTTCAGGCAGGTTTCATGATCGAGCAATACCGCAAGCCCCATACGCGATTCATTGATATCTGTCGCATAACGATCCAATGCGCCGCTCGGACAAGCGTGGGCACAAGGAATATCCGGGCACATTTCGCAAGGTTTATCGCGTGCGATAAAGTACGGCGTGCCCGCTTCCAATGGCGATAATAAAGACGCCAAGTACAACATATCGTAAGGACAAGCTTGTACGCATTGTCCACAGCGGATACAAGCGGCCGAAAAGGCTTTGGCGTCTTGCAAAGCAAAAGGGGGGCGCAACGCCACGCCTTCGCGAGCAAGACTTTGGCTTTGTTGTAACCCCAACAAAATCCCCACGCCGGCTAAGCCGCCGGCGGTTCTACCGGCGTCTTTTAAAAATTTTCTGCGTTCAGGATTAAGGATAGGTTTCTTCATTTTCTTTTCTTAACCGCATCGGGCAAGGGCTCAATGCGGTGCTATTTTAGTGATACGTTTAGGCTGCTTTTTCCACTTTTACCGCACATTTTTTGTAGTCGGTTTCTTTTGAAATCGGGTCAGTCGCATCTAACGTTAATTTGTTTGCCAACTGGCCTGCATCAAAGAAAGTGGTAAACACTAAGCCGCGAGGTGGTTTGTTACGTCCGCGTGTATCTAAGTAAGAAATTATTTCACCACGACGAGATGAAACCTTAACTTTGTCACCATGACGTAAACCTCGAGCCTCAGCATCCAATGGGTGCATCCAAACAAGATTGTTTGGGAAGGCACGGTGTAACTCAGGCACACGACGAGTCATCGTACCGGTATGCCAATGTTCTAACACACGACCGGTAGATAGCCATAAGTCGTACTCTTCATCCGGTGATTCTGCAGGTGGCTCATAAGGCACAGCAAGGATAATCGCTTTTTTATCCGGATAGCCGTAGAACGCCACACCCTCGCCTTCTTTTACATACGGATCATAGCCTTCACGGTAACGCCATAAGGTTTCTTTGCCGTCAACTACCGGCCAACGCAAGCCACGTGCTTTGTGATACATATCAAACGGTGCCAAGTCATGACCATGACCACGACCGAATGAAGCATATTCTTCAAATAAGCCTTTATGTAAATAGAAGCCGAAGTCGTAGGACTCATCATTTAATTGGCCTTCTGCAAGATCGCTTAATGGGAATTTATCCACTTGACCATTGCGGTATAACACTTCATATAAGGTTTTACCTTTATATTCCGGATTTTTCTCTAGAATTTCAGCCGGCCACATTTCATCGGTGGTGAAATATTTAGAGAATTCTACTAGTTGCCATACGTCAGATTTTGCTTCACCCGGCGCTTTGACTTGTTGGCGCCAGAATTGCGTACGACGCTCTGCGTTACCGTAAGCCCCTTCTTTTTCTACCCACATTGCTGTCGGAAGCATTAAGTCGGCAGCTAAGCAAGAAACTGTTGGGTATGGGTCGGACACTACGATAAAGTTGTCCGGATTGCGCCAACCCGGGAAGGTTTCTTCGTTAATATTTGGGCCACCTTGCATGTTATTGGTACACATTTGCCATAACACACGCATTTTGCCGTCTTTTAGTGCACGGCTTTGTGCCACTGCATGGAAACCAAGCAAATCAGGAATTAAACCGGCAGGCAGTTTCCAAATTTTTTCCGCAATTTCACGGTGTTTTGGATTGGTAACCACTAAGTCTGCCGGTAAACGGTGAATAAAGGTACCGACTTCGCGCGCCGTACCACAAGCAGACGGTTGACCGGTTAAAGAGAACGGACCGCAACCCGGAATAGAAATTTTACCGGTTAAGAGGTGAATGTTATAGATTAACTGGTTCGCCCACACCCCACGTGTATGTTGGTTAAAGCCCATGGTCCAGAAAGACACGACTTTACGTTTTGGATCCGCATACAATTTCGCAAGCTCTTCCAATACATCTTTTGGCACGCCGGACATTTCGTGAGCTTTGTCTAAGGTGTATTCAGAAACTAGGGCTTTTAATTCTTCAAAGTTACTGTCATACATCTTACCGCTGTTTGGATTTTTGGCGGCTTTTTGTAATGGGTGGTTATCGCGTAAACCATAACCGATATCGGTTTCACCACGTTTGAATTTAGTGTGTTTATTAACGAAATCCCAGTTAATGGCATTGTTTTGAATTAAGTAATTGATAATGTAGTTTAAAATGACTAAGTCGGTTTGTGGTTTAAAAATTAAACCATAATCAGCTAATTCAAAACTACGATGTTCGAAGGTAGAAAGCACCGCAACTTTAACATCCGGATTGGATAAACGACGGTCAGTAATGCGAGACCACAAAATCGGGTGCATTTCCGCCATATTGGAACCCCAAAGCACAAAGGCTTCTGCTTGTTCAATATCGTTATAGCAACCCATAGGTTCATCCATACCAAAAGTACGCATGAACGCTACGGCAGCAGATGCCATACAGTGACGGGCATTTGGATCGATGTTATTGGAACGGAAACCGGCTTTCCATAGTTTGGATTTTGCGTAGCCTTCAAAAATGGTAGTTTGACCGGAACTAAACATACCGATGCCATTAGGGCCAAGTTCCTTAATTGCTGCTTTGAATTTCTCCGCCATGGTTTTAAATGCCATATCCCAACTAATTGGCGTGAAATCACCATTTTTATCGTATTTACCGTCTTTCATACGAAGCATTGGCTGTGTTAAACGGTCTTTACCGTACATAATTTTCGGTAAAAAATAGCCTTTAATACAGTTTAACCCACGGTTTACTTCCGCATCCGGATCGCCTTGCGACGCTACAACACGTCCGTCTTTGGTTCCCACCAGTACGGCGCAACCCGTACCACAGAAACGACAAACAGCTTTATCCCACTTAATTTCGGATTCGGCCGCAACCACGTTTTTGACCGGGATGGTTAATCCCGCAGCCGTTGCAGCTGCCATGGCCGCATTGGCTTTCATAAAGTCTCGACGACTTAAATTCATAGCGTTTTCCCCCACTATTTTTGTTTAATTAAAAATTATTTTGAATGCTCGTCTTGCTGATGATAAACCAGTAAGACAGTAATCACTCCGTCAATGTCTTTTATCGCTTCCATATTGTCTAATAAAATATGCTCATCATGAGATTGCATTACTACTACTAATTTTCCTTGAACATCATCTTCGGTAGGAATTTCAGTATGTGGAATCGACAAAAGGGTGGCTTTAATTGAAGCCATTTTCTGTGGATTGGCTTGAATATATAAGCCGACTACATGCCAATCTTCAGCGTCATTCATCGTTAAAATTTTAGCATTATTCATGGTTATCGTTAACTATTCCTCTTCTAATACTAATTGCTTTGGTTGGACAACTCGCTACGCAAGCACCGCATCCATTACAGCTTTCCAAGGCTACACTTGGTTTTGCCACGCCACCTAATTGTAAACGAAAACGAATGGCGTTTTGGGGACAACTATCTTGGCAGGAACGACATTCAATGCGGTGCTCAGTAAGACATCCGGTTGAAATGCTGATCTTGTATGACCAAGGCGTTTCCTCTTTAGGACGAAAAATCGGCTGTTCACAGATATCGACACATTTTCCACAAAAAGTGCATTCGCCGTGTTCGAAACTCAATTCCGGAAAATCGCCATCACCTTTAACCAAAATGTGCGTCTCACAAACATTGAGGCACTCTCCGCAACGCGTACATTGAGCAATAAATTCCTCATCAGTCACTGACCAAGGCGGACGAATCGGGGCAAAATCTTCGGTTTGCTCGCTTTTTGACTGTAACGATGTTAAAAGTTTTCCACGTAACAGTTGTCGGCGTGATAAGTTTTCAACGGTCATCAAACAGCCTTTTATGTATGGTTTTTCAATACAATTTTTAAGCGCTGAATTATGCTTTTGAGCAGAGATAATAAAAACTACCTAAAAGGGGTAATTTGGTAAAAAGTGAACTTTTGTTGTGGTAGATCAAAGATTGAACAAATTAAACATAAATTCCTTTTGATACTGAAATGAAAACAGCGTGAAAAACCACCTTTCCACGCTGTTTTTTATGGATTAAATTAGACTTCCTTTGTCGGATATTCCCACCAAATATCGAACAATTCGCTGATTTCGATTTGTTGTAAACCGTTCGCTTTAAGCCATGTTCTCACCGCTTCACGCTGGCTTTCGTCACATTTACCGATTTTTTCCAAACACACCAAACCTTCCCAGTGCAAGTAACCGCTGCCTTCATAAGCTAACCCGTTCGGTTGAATCACTTCGGCGATAAAACGATCGATGATTTCATCCACTGTTTCGATAGTGGTGCCCTCGGCGAATTGAAAGTTCACCAAAAAACCTAATTCTTGGAACTCGGCAAGATGAAGTTTTTTGCGTTGACGTTGATTACGGGATTTAGCCATGGGTTTCTCCTAATGGTTGAGGTTAAATCGGGCGGGTATTCTATATTAAATTGGGAATTTTGGCATTGGGTTTTGTGGACAGGAATGGGAAATTATGTAGCAGTTGCACAACGCTGGAATTACCTTTGCAAAATAGCACCGCATTGGAGCTGCTTTCAATGCGGTGCTATGTTTGATGCTAACTCTTGATTCAACGGTTTGGTGCATTTGCTACATGATTTCGCAGGAATGTATTTGTTTTTTATATCGAGTTTCGCCGATGATACTTAAACAAAAAGGAAGCAAATAAATTTTTCAGAGAAATAAATTATTTCTTCACAAAATACAAATCCCACACTCCATGCCCGAGTCGATGCCCGCGCGCCTCAAATTTTGTCAAAGGTCTAAAATCCGGACGCGGAATATAATCTCCGCTCTTTGCCGTATTTACTAATTCCCTGTTGGCGCTTAGCACTTCTAACATCTGTTCCGCATAGTTTTCCCAATCGGTGGCCATATGAATGAAGCCGTGGCGACGAAGTTTTTGTACAACTTGTGCAACAAAATGCGGCTGTACAATGCGACGTTTATGATGTTTGGCTTTCTGCCAAGGATCAGGGAAGAACAGTTGCAGGCCGCCGAGTGCACCATCGGCGATACTGTCGCGCAGGATTTCGGTGGCATCGTGGCAGATCACACGTAAATTTTTCACACCTTTTTCCACTGCGTAAGCGATGCAGGCACCCACGCCCGGCGTGTGTATTTCGATACCGAGGTAGTTTTTATCGGGATTGGCGGCGGCCATCTCCACTAGGGATTTTCCCATACCAAAACCGATTTCCAGCACAACAGGTTTGTCGTCGCCGTAAATTTTCGCAAAATCAAAAGGTTCTTTCTGATAATCCAAGCCTAGCGTCGGCCAGTTGTCGTTCATCATGTTTTTTTGAAATTCGCTTAAACGTCCGGTACGTAGCACGAAACTGCGCACTTTGCGTTTGTAGCGGCCGTCTTCAGTGAATTCGGCGGTTTCTACGGTTTTACGTTTTTGATCGGCAAAAGTTTGTGTCATAACGGATATTTTTGCGTGAAAAAAATTGGCGGCGATTATACACGAAATCGCGATCTTTTCGATCTTTATCGGGCTTTTTACGTATAATAAGCCGGATTTTCCCCTCGAATTTTTCCTAAGGCTTGCTATGAAAATTGTCCGCGTGGCGCTTGCTGTGCCGCTTCCCCATTTGTTTGATTATCTCGCACCCGACGATATGCCGTTACCGCCGGGCGGGCGCGTTTGGGTGCCTTTCGGTTCGCAAAAGCGGCTGGCGATCGTGGTGGAGTTGGCGGCGCAATCGGCGATGTCGGCGGAGAAATTAAAAACCGTACTTGAACCTTTGGATGAGCAATCGTTATTTGCACCGATTTATTGGGATTGGCTGCATTGGGCGGCGAATTATTATCAGGCGGCGATTGGCGAAGTGTTGTTTCAGGCGTTGCCGGTGAAATTGCGTAACGGTGAAAAATCGGCGCAAGAAGAACGCGCATTTTGGCGCATTAATGCGGCGGGCGAAAAAGCGCTTGCGCAAGGCGAACTGAAACGTTCTAAAAAACAGGCGGAAGCCTTGCAATGTTTGCTCGAGCAAGATTTGGAAAAGGGCAATAATGGGTTTTCGACAACAATTTGGTCGGCCTTGAAAGGTAAACATTTGGTGGACGAAATACGCCTTCATATCGAACCTAAAAGTTGGCGGGAAGCCTTGGGCAACAAGCCTTTGGTGAATTCAGAAAATCGCTTAACGTTGAACAAACAACAAGCGTTGGCGTTTAGTCAACTGATGTTTCAACGCGATTTTAACGTATGGCTGTTGGACGGCGTGACGGGCTCGGGCAAAACCGAAATTTATCTGCAATATATCGAAGAAATGTTGAAAACCGGTAAACAGGTGTTGGTGCTGGTGCCGGAAATCGGACTGACGCCGCAAACGGTGCAACGTTTCAAAGCGCGTTTTAACGTAGAAATCGACGTGTTGCATTCGAATTTAAACGACACCCAACGGTTGCATGTGTGGGAGCGCGCCAGAAGCGGGCTCAATGCGGTGCTGATCGGCACCCGCTCAGCGCTATTTACGCAATTTGCCGATTTGGGTTGCATTATTTTAGATGAAGAACACGACGCGTCATTCAAACAGCATGACGGCTGGCGCTATCACGCACGCGATTTGGCTATCGTGCTGGCTCAAAAGCTCAATATTCCGGTTCTGATGGGCTCGGCAACGCCAAGTTTGGAAAGTATTAATAACGTACAAAACGGTAAATTTAAGCACTTGGTGCTATCAAAAAGAGCGGGAAATGCGGGAACTCTTCGTCAATTTGTCATTGATTTAAAGAATCAGCGCGTACAAAACGGCTTGTCGCAACCTTTGTTGGAACATATGCAAAGCCATTTGGAAAAAGGCAATCAAGTGTTGTTATTTTTGAATCGACGCGGCTTCGCGCCGGTGTTGCTGTGCCACGAATGCGGTTGGATGGCGCAATGTCCCCATTGTGAAAAACCTTATACTTATCACCAACATCAACGCGCATTGCGCTGTCATCATTGCGGCTCGCAGAAAACGGTGCCGCGTCAATGCGGTGCTTGTGGGAGCACACACTTGGTAACCACCGGATTGGGCACCGAACAATTGGAAGAAACGTTAAAAGCCCGATTCCCGAACTATTCCGTGGCGCGTATTGATCGCGACAGCACGGCGCGCAAAGGGAAGTTGGAAGGTTATTTGGCAGATATTCAGCAGGGCAAAAGTCAAATTCTTATCGGCACACAAATGTTGGCAAAAGGGCATCATTTTCCGAATGTTACTTTGGCGGCTTTGGTAAACGTGGACGGCGCTTTATTTTCCTTGGATTTCCGTGCGGAAGAACGCTTGGCACAGCTTTATGTGCAAGTGGCGGGGCGTTCCGGACGGGCAGAAAAACAAGGGGAAGTGGTGCTACAAACTCATTACCCCGATCATCCTTTATTAACCGCGTTGCTGGCGCATGGTTATCAAGCGTTTGCGCAAGAAACCTTGCGTTTACGCCGTGCCATGGGCTTGCCACCTTTTAGTTTCCAAGCATTGTTCAAAGCGCAGGCGCGCGATTCGGAGGCGGCGGAAAACCAATTGGCACGAATTGCGGATTTTTTCCGCGAGAAGAATATTGCAGGATTACAGATTCTTGGCCCGTTGCCGGCGCCTTTTAGCAAAAAGGCGGGACGATTTCGTTGGCAGTTGTTGTTGCAACATACTTCGCGAACGGCCTTACAAAAGGCGTTACGGGAATACCGTTTTTCGCATGTGGAAAAAAACACTCAAGTGCGTTTGATATTAGATGTAGATCCGCAGGATCTGGCTTGATTGCCGGATATTTACACTAGCCAATAATCGCCTTTTTCAGTAGAATTAGGCGCTTTTTTATTTCCCGTTTGGGGTTAAACGGATATGTTAGGATTTTATTGTGGCTCATCGAGATTTTGCCGCGCGTCGCGGTTCAAATAAGAAAAAAAAGAAAGACAGCAATAATAAAAATATGCTGATTGGCATCGCTTTCGCGGTGTTATTTGCTTTTGGCGCGGGACTTTATTTTTTGAAAAGTAAGGCTCCGGAGGGGACGGCTTCCGTAGCGCCGGCGCCGGAAAAAACGCAGCCGAAAAGTGTCTTACCGAATCGCCCGGAAGAAGTGTGGAGTTATATTAAAGCTTTGGAAACTCGTACCGTGCCGGTGGATGATAAACCGTCCAGCGTGGAAAAAAATATGCGTTTAACGGAAGAACAGCGCCAAGTGCTGATTCAAATGGAAAAAGAGCAAAAGGCGGCGGAAGATATGCGCAAAGCGGCGGAGCAAAAAGCACAAGCTCAGGAAACGGCGCAAACCGATGAGGCTAAAGCAGAAGCGAAAAAGTCGGCAGAAACGGTGAAAAAAGCCGAAGCTGTCAAAGTTGAAACGGCGAAGAAAGTGGAGACTAAAGCGGCAGAAAGTAAACCGGTGGAAACGGTAGCCGCCGGTAGTAAGCGCTTTGGCCTTCAATGCGGTGCTTTTAAGAACCGTGCCCAAGCGGAGAGTTTACAAGGTCGTTTGGCGATGGCCGGCGTAAATGCGCAGGTGCTGGAAGCGGGAGAATGGAATCGCGTGCGCGTGGGGCCGTTTCCAAATCGAGAGGGCGCGGTACAAGCGCAAGATAAGGCCAAAGAGGTGATCAGTTGCGTAATTATCGGGATGTAATCTGAAATCAAGCACGGTGAAAATAGCCGTGCTTTTTTATTTTTAGCTTGCTAAAAACGAAAAAAAACATAAAATGAACGCTTATTCATTTTACTGGCCCAAATGTCCTTTCTTTCAATTTTTAACCTAAATTCTATTATGCAACATACTAAAACAGATTTAGCCGAGCAAATTTTTATGGCAACCGATCGTTTAATGGCAAAAGAAGGTTTAACTCAGCTTTCGATGCATAAGTTGGCAAAAGAAGCCAACGTGGCGGCCGGCACGATTTATCTTTATTTTAAAAATAAGGATGAATTACTGGAACAATTTGCTCGACGCGTGTTTGCCATATTTATGGCGACTCTGGAGAAAGATTTCGACGAATCGAAATCTTTTTTTGAACAATATCGACAAACGTGGTGGAACATTTGGCAATTTTTGCAAGAGAATCCCACGATTTTGTCCAATTTGAATCAATATCAATCACTACCGAATTTCTTTGAAATTTGCCGGGGAGTGAAAAACGGTCGTTGGGAATTCTTTTGCCGGCAGGCTCGCAAGGCTGATATTTTGGCGGACTTACCTGACGACATTCTTTTTTTATTAAGTTTAAAAACTTCTATTGTGATTGCGACGGACATGAAATTTATCGATGTGTCGCTCAACAATGAAATTTTAGAATCTGTGATTGAACGCTCTTGGCGGGCAATTCAGAAGTAATCCTCTTAAATATTAACGGAGTTTTTTTAAATGAGTCAAACTCAAATCCAGAGACCGAAACGCTCGCATATTTTCTTTATGAAAATCATTTTAGTCGTGTTTGTCTTAATTTTTGCCGGTGTCATCGGCTTTAATGTGTTACGCGGCATTATGATTGGCAAAGCGCTAGCGAATATGCCGGAACAGTCCAGCCCGGTCACCGCATTGGAAGTACGCGCCAGCGAATGGACGCCGGTTATTCATACTACGGGGCTGGTTCGTCCGAATCAAGGAGCGATGCTAAGTGCTCAAAATGCGGGGAGCGTTTCGCGCGTGTTAGTGACAAACGGCCAAAACGTGAAGAAAGGCGATTTATTGGTTGAACTGGATAGTTCAGTTGAACGAGCCAGTCTTCAAGCAGCACAAGCTCAACTTCCGGCGCTTCAGCAAACCTATCAACGTTATGCTAATTTGGTGGCCAGCGGAGCCGTATCTCGTCAAGAAGCGGACAATGCAAAATCCGCCTATGATGCACAAGTGGCGAATATCGAATCATTAAAAGCAACCATCCAACGTCGTCAAATTGTCGCGCCGTTTGATGGTAAAACCGGTATCGTGAAAGTGAATGTCGGTCAATATGTGAACGTCGGATCGGAAATTGTGCGGGTGGAAGATACCAGTTCAATGAAAGTTGATTTCGCCATTTCGCAAAATGACTTGGACAAATTAACCATCGGTCAACGCGTTACCGCCACCACTGATGCGCGTCAAGGCGAAACTTTTTCCGCCCGTATTAGCGCAATTGAGCCGGCGATTAATTCGACAACCGGTTTGGTGGATGTACAAGCGACGTTTGATGCGGAAGACAGTAAAAAATTGCTTTCCGGTATGTTCTCGCGGTTGCATGTTGCGCTGCCGACCGAAACCAACCAAATTGTGGTGCCGCAAGTGGCGATAAGCTATAACATGTATGGTGAAATTTCTTATTTGTTAGAGCCGTTATCTGAAGAAGATAAAGCTAAATTTGCCGATAACCCGAAATTGGATTCACTGTATCGCGCGAAACAAATCACTGTCTTTACCAAAGATCGCCAAGGTATTTATTCTCAATTACAAGGTGATGAAGTGAAAGTTGGCGATAAAATCGTTACCGGCGGTCAACAAGGCATCGGCAACGGCAGCCTTGTTGAGTGGATTAAGAAAGATATTGTTGGCGGCACCGCACCGGCGAAGAAAACCAATCTTTAATTAGGAAATACGAATGAAATTTACCGATATATTTATTCGTCGCCCGGTTTTAGCGGTTTCGATTAGCTTGTTGATCATTATCTTGGGTTTGCAGGCAATCTCGAAATTGGCCGTGCGTGAATATCCTAAAATGACGACTACGGTTATTACCGTAACCACCGCATATCCGGGGGCAGATGCAAACTTGATTCAAGCTTTTGTCACCTCAAAACTGGAAGAATCGATCGCCCAAGCGGACAATATTGATTATATGTCTTCCTCAAGTGCGCCGAGCTCTTCCACCATCACTGTAAAAATGAAACTTAATACGGATCCGGCGGGGGCGCTTGCGGATGTATTGGCGAAGGTCAATGCGGTGCGCTCCGAGTTACCGAGCGGGATTGAAGATCCAACCGTGGCATCTTCATCGGGCGGTACGGGGATTATGTATATTAGTTTCCGTTCCAAGAAACTCGATTCCAGCCAGGTAACCGACTATATCAACCGTGTGGTGAAACCGCAGTTCTTTACCATTGAGGGGGTGGCGGAAGTACAAATCTTTGGTGCCGCGGAATATGCGATGCGTATTTGGTTGGATCCGCAAAAAATGGCTGGGCAAAATCTTTCCGCTCCCGCTGTGATGTCCGCTCTGTCGGCGAACAACGTACAAACCGCCGCGGGTAGCGACAACGGTTACTATGTGACTTATCGCAACAAAGTGGAAACCACCACGAAATCAGTCGAACAATTGGGCAACCTGATTGTGGCTTCAAACGGCGATGATTTAGTGCGCTTACGCGATATTGCGACCATTGAATTAAATAAAGAAAGCGATAACTCGCGCGCCACGGCTAACGGCGCGGATTCTGTAGTATTGGGCATTAACCCGACCTCTTCCGCCAACCCGTTGACGGTAGCGGAAAAAATTCGTCCGTTGTACGACAACATTAAGAAACAATTACCGGACAGTATTGAATCCGACATCCTCTACGACCGCACCATTGCGATTAACAGCTCGATCAATGAAGTGGTAAAAACCATCGTTGAAGCAACGGTGATCGTTTTGGTAGTGATTTTGATGTTTATCGGCTCGCTGCGCGCCATTTTAATTCCGGTGTTAACCATTCCGATTTCTTTGATTGGGGTGTTAATGATGTTACAAAGTTTAGATTTTTCCATTAACTTGATGACATTGTTAGCGCTCATTCTTGCCATCGGTTTGGTGGTGGACGATGCGATTGTTGTATTGGAAAATGTGGATCGACATATTAAAGAAGGGGAAACGCCGTTCCGTGCAGCAATTATCGGTACGCGCGAAATTGCCTTGCCGGTTATTTCCATGACGATTTCTTTAATCGCCGTGTATTCTCCGATGGCTTTAATGGGCGGTATTACCGGTACGCTGTTTAAAGAATTCGCCTTAACACTTGCCGGTGCGGTGTTCATTTCAGGTATCGTGGCACTAACGCTGTCACCAATGATGACCAGCAAATTGCTGAAATCCAATGCGCAACCGACTTGGATGGAACTCAAAGTCGAACATACGCTCGGAAAAATGAATGCGCTGTATAACTATATGTTAGACATCGTGATGCAAAACCGTAAATCTATGGTGGTTTTTGCGATGGCGATCTTTGCAAGTTTGCCGTTTCTTTTCAATTCGCTTTCCAGCGAATTGACGCCGAATGAAGACAAGGGGGCATTTATCGCTATCGGTTCGGCACCGTCTAATGTAAACGTGGACTACATTCAAGATGCGATGCAGCCTTATATGAAAAACCTGATGGAGATGCCGGAAGTATCGTTTGGAATGAGTATCGCCGGCGCGCCGAGTTCTAACGCATCTTTGAATATCGTGACGTTGAAAGATTGGAACGAACGTTCTCGCAAACAAGCGGCAATTATGAACGAACTGAATGCGAAGGCAAAAAGCATTCCGGAAGTTTCCGTGTCCGCCTTTAACTTCCCGGAAATCGATACGGGGGAACAAGGTCCGCCGGTTTCCATCGTGTTGAAAACGGCGCAAGACTATAATGCTTTAGCCAATACCGCCGAGAAATTTTTACAAGCGATGAAAGCGTCGGGTAAGTTTATTTATACCAATCTTGACTTGAAATATGATACCGCGCAGATGACGATTTCCGTCGATAAGGAAAAAGCGGGGACTTACGGTATCACCATGCAACAAATCAGTAATACGTTAGGCAGTTTCTTGTCGGGCGCCACCATTACTCGAGTCGATATCGACGGGCGGGCTTATAAAGTGATTTCGCAAGTAAAACGCGACGATCGTTTATCACCGGAAAGTTTCAACAATTACTACTTAAATGCCAGCAATGGCCAAGCCGTACCGCTGAGCAGTTTGATTAGCATAAAACTTGAAACCCAACCGACTTCGTTACCGCGCTTTAGTCAATTAAATGCGGCAACCATCAGTGCGGTGCCGATGCCGGGCAGTTCCACCGGCGATGCGGTAGCTTGGTTGCAACAACAAGCAAATAGCACTCTTCCGCAAGGCTATACTTACGACTTCAAATCGGAATCGCGTCAGCTGATACAGGAAGGCAACGCTTTGGCGGTCACTTTCGCTTTAGCGGTGATCATTATCTTCTTGGTGTTGGCGATTCAATTTGAATCGGTTCGCGATCCGATGGTGATTATGATTTCCGTGCCATTGGCGGTAAGCGGCGCGTTATTGATGCTTAACTTGTTATCTTTCTTCGGTATTTCAGGCACCACCTTGAATATTTACTCGCAAGTAGGCTTAATTACCCTCGTCGGGCTTATCACCAAGCACGGTATTTTAATGTGCGAAGTGGCGAAAGAAGAGCAGTTACTGCACGGTAAGAATCGCATTGACGCGATTACCGCTGCTGCAAAAGTGCGTTTACGCCCGATTTTGATGACTACCGCTGCAATGGTAGCCGGTTTGATTCCGCTGCTTTACGCAACGGGGGCCGGCGCGGTATCGCGTTTTAGTATCGGTATCGTTATTGTAGCCGGTTTATCTATCGGCACCATTTTCACGCTGTTCGTATTGCCTGTGGTGTACAGCTATGTGGCGACCGAACACAAACCGTTACCAGTGTTTGAAGAAAACGCAAGCAAACCCGCGCATTAATTGCACTTTAATTGAACTTTGAAAACAGCACCGCATTGAGACAGGCTCCAATGCGGTGCTATTTTTATAAGTCAAAAAAAAACGCACCCAACGGGTGCGCTCAGTTTAGCAAAATTTTAAACGCCGGCTTGTTTGGCCAATTTGCTCCAGTTGTAAAAACCGTAAAGGGAGTTCAGCAAATACGCGCCGTACATTAAATACATTGCCGGGGTTTCTGCCCAAAGTGCAATGGAAAGCACGTTTAAAGCGATCCATAACAACCATTGTTCGCGGTAACGCAAAATCATCAATAATTGAGCGGCGACGGTGATAACGGTGGTCAGTCCATCCAAACCGGTGGAACTGCCGCCGGCCGTGCGTAATGCCTGCACGAATAACAAGGTGCCGACGGCAGTCGCAATGATTAAGGTTGCCCAACCTTTTGCACTCAACGCTTTTGCCACTACGCTTGCGCCGCCGTGGTCGTTTTGCATATGGTTTTTCCACATAAAATAACCGATAAATTGCGACGGCAAATAAACATAAAGCACCGTGTTCATTTCACCTAAAAAATTCGCACTCCAAGCTACATAAAAATAAGTGTAGGCAAAAATCAGTCCAAACAAATAGTTACTGATTTTTCCTTTACTCACCAATACCACGCATAAAATCCCGGAAATCCCGGAAATCATCGCCAGCCAAGAGTCCGGTGCTTGGATATAAGCCCAAATTTGCGCAAGCACGAAAAGGGTCAGCCAAATCACTTCAAAAGGCTTCCAGCCGGATAAAAATTCGCGTTTTAAACGTTCAGACCAATTCATTTTTTACTCCGTTTTTAAATGAAAATCCGCGCCATTTTTGCACCGCACTTTTTCAAAGTAAAGTTCAAAGTAAAGCGACAAAGGTGAGAATTCTTATGACTGTGAAGCAGATCACAGTTTTCGTTGCTTTCCCTTTTAATCGGGCTACAATAGCCGCCCCGTACCGAAACGAACGAAAAAGAAAGAACGATATGATGCCCTTTGCCCTTGGTCAGCGTTGGTTGAGCGAAACTGAAAATAATCTTGGATTAGGCGTAGTCACCGCATTTGATGCGCGCACTGTAACGCTCCATTTTTCTGCATCGGATGAAACGCGAATTTATTCTGTCGCCCAAGCGCCGCTTATGCGCATTCAATTTAACAAGGGCGAACTTCTTAGCCATAAAGAAGGTTGGCAAGGCAATGTTGAGGATATTCAACACCTAAACGGGCTGAATTTCTATTTAGTGAAAAATTCACAGGGTGAACGGGTGATTGTGCAAGAAAGCGATATTTCACCGCTTATTTCGTTCAGTTCTGCAAAAGATCGTCTCTTTTCGGCGCAACTTGACCGCAGCCATCATTTCGCCTTACGTTATCGCACCTTGCAACATCAACGGGCACAATTCAAATCGTCGTTACGCGGGCTGCGTGGCGTTCGCGCGGGGCTGATTCCGCACCAATTACATATCGCCGCCGAAGTAGGCAATCGCGTGAATCCGCGTGTGCTATTGGCGGACGAAGTGGGATTAGGAAAAACCATTGAAGCAGGCATGATTTTGCAAAATCAGTTATTTGCCGAAAAAGTGCGGCGCGTGTTGATTTTGGTACCGGAAACCTTGCAACATCAATGGCTGGTGGAAATGTTGCGGCGTTTCAATTTGCATTTTTCCTTATTCGACGAAGAACGTTGCGCCGATTTTGCTGCCGGCGGTGAGAATCCGTTCGCCTCGGAGGCGCTGATTATTTGCGCGTTGGATTGGTTGGCTGATTCGCCTCAACGCGTTGAACAGGCACTTGCCGCCGGTTTCGATTGTTTAATTGTGGACGAAGCGCATCATTTGGTTTGGCACGAAGAAGAGCCAAGTCCCGCCTATTTATTGGTGGAGCGACTCGCTCAAGCTACGCCTTCCGTGTTATTGCTCACCGCTACGCCGGAACAACTTGGTCGGCAAAGCCATTTTGCCCGCTTACGACTGCTCGATCCGGAGCGATTCTTTGATTATGCCGCGTTCCAAAAAGAGCAACAGCACTATCAACCGGTTGCCGATGCGGTGCTATCTTTGCTTGCCGACAATGCACTAAGCGCAGCAGAAAAAAATCATATTTTCGATTTATTGGGTGAGCAAGATGCCGCACCGCTATTTCGTGCGATGGCTTCCGATAACGCCGAAGCGCGGCAACGCGCACGCCAAGAATTGATACAAAATTTAATTGACCGTCACGGCACCAGCCGCGTTTTGTTTCGTAATACGCGCCAAGGCGTGAAGGGTTTTCCGCGTCGTATTTACCATCAAATTACGTTACAAGCGGAAAATGAATCCGAAACAGAGGCGGTGAAAACGCAATGGCTGAGAGATTTTCTTATAACCCGGCGCGCTGAAAAAGTATTAGTGATTTGCCAAAGTGCGCAGACCGCGATGGCGTTGGAGCAAATTTTGCGTGAAAAAGAAGCCATTCGCGCCGCGCTGTTCCATGAAAACATGTCGATTGTCGAACGCGACCGCGCCGCAGCATATTTTGCCGATACGGAACAGGGGGCACAGGTGTTGCTTAGTTCAAGCATCGGTTCGGAAGGGCGTAACTTCCAGTTTGCCGGTACTTTAGTCTTATTCGATTTGCCGCAAAATCCCGATTTATTGGAGCAATCTATCGGCCGCTTGGATCGCATCGGGCAGTTGCGCGACGTGCAAATTTACGCGCCCTGCGTAGCAGATTCGGCGGAGCAAAAACTGGCGCGTTGGTATCACGAGGGCTTGAACGCCTTTGTACAAAGCAGTTCGACGGGCATGGCGTTATTTGAACGTTTCGCCGATGAACTGGCGAAAGTGCGCTCAATTTCTGAAACGTTTTTTGCGTCGTTGATTAAGCAAACCCAAGAAGCGCGCGAAAAACTTGCACTTGAGTTAGAAAAAGGCCGCGATCGCTTGTTGGAACTCAATTCTAACGGCGGCGAGCAAGCGCAAGCTCTAGCCGAAGCCATCGCGGCGCAAGATAACGAAAGCGAATTGGTGAACTTTACGCTGAATTTATTCGATATTATCGGCGTGGAACAAGAGGATTTGGGCGAGAACAGCATTGTGATTACGCCGACCGGCACCATGCTGGTGCCGGATTTCCCGGGCTTAAAAGAAGAAGGCGTAACGATAACTTTTGATCGCAATCTTGCGCTTGCGCGCGAAGAACTGGAATTTTTCACTTGGGATCATCCGATGATTCGTCAAGGAATCGATTTAATCGCCTCCGGCGACATCGGCAAGGCCGCTGCGGCGCTGCTTATCAACAAACGATTGCCGGCCGGTACATTGTTATTGGAATTGGTGTATTTGGTGGAAAGTCAGTCGCCGAAAGGGCTGCAACTTAATCGTTTTTTGCCGCCGACGCCGATTCGTTTATTACTTGATAACAAAGGCCACGACATTGCTGCCCAAGTGACCTTTGAAACCTTACAAGACAAACTTAAACCGCTCGGACGGGAAGTGGCAAATAAAATGATAAAAATGGCACGACCGACATTGGAACGGCTGCTACTCGTCGGAGAGCACCGCATTGAGCCCTTGGCGCAAGCGGTTATCGCCGAGGCGCAACAGCTTGCCGACCAAACTTTAAGCGCGGAACTTCATCGTCTGCAAGCGTTGCAAGCAGTGAATAAAAATATTCGTCGAACTGAAATTGAGATTTTGAGCGCACAACGCGACCAATCCCTGCAGGAACTTGCCAAAGCCAATTGGCGATTAGACAGTTTGCGCGTCATCATCACAAACAAGGAATAATCGTATGGCGTTGATTGAATACCATCCGCCGATGGAACCTTATTTGGACATTATTTATCAAGACAATCATCTTTGCGTGGTGAATAAACCGAGTGGCTTGCTTTCCGTGCCGGGCAACCAACCGCAATATCATGACAGCGCGATGAGCCGCGTGAAAGAAAAATTTGGTTTTTGCGAACCGGCGCACCGTCTTGATATGGCGACCAGCGGCATCATTTTATTTGCCTTAAGCAAGGCTGCAGATAAAGAACTTAAACGCCAATTTCGCGAACGTGAACCGAAAAAATATTATCAAGCTTTGGTATGGGGACAGATTAAAGAAGACCGCGGCGAAATCGATTTGCCGATGATTTGCGACTGGGAAAACCGCCCGCGACAGCGCTTGGATTTTGTATTCGGCAAAAGCGCGGTTACTCGATTTGAAGTTTTACAACGTTTACCGAATAACAGCACGCATGTAAAACTCACGCCGATTACCGGACGTTCGCACCAGCTTCGATTACATATGTTGGCGCTCGGTCATCCGATTTTAGGCGATAAATTTTATGCTCATCCGCAGGCAAAAAGCATGGCATCGCGCCTTTGTTTGCACGCGGAACAGCTCACCATTACTCACCCGATTACGGCTGAGCCCATGACATTTCGGGCAGAAGCAAATTTTTAAAGTAAAAACGCGATATGACGTCGCTGATATACAAGCGTTGCAACGCGCAAACGGACGTTAAAAATAGCACCGCATTGGAAGGCGCTCCAATGCGGTGCTATTTGAAGCCATGAATTTCCGCTTGCTGCAAAACCCATTTATCATCTGCACTCATCGACGGTGCTTATCATTTGTACTTATCAATGGGGGCCGATTTTCTTTCCTTGCATTCTCCGCCCTACGGTGTCAAACTCCTCGCGATTTTTTTAGATGTTAAGTAACAAAAGAAAATGGCAAAAAAGCAAAAAAATTTAGCATACCAAGATCCGCATTATCAGCAGGAAGTAGAAAAATACGACAATCCGATTCCAAGCCGTGAGTTTATTTTAAACGTGATTCGCGAGAATAACGCGCCGATGAATCGGGAAGAAATTTTGACCGCACTTTCGATTCATGACGAAAAACAAATTGAAGGAATACGCCGCCGTTTGCGCGCGATGGAAAATGACGGGCAACTTGTGTTTACCAAACGCAAACGTTATGCGCTTCCGGAAAAATTGGATTTGCTCAAAGGTACCGTCATCGGCCATCGCGAGGGCTTTGGCTTTTTGCAGGTGGAAGGGCAAAAAGACGATTTATTTATTCCGAATCATCAAATGCAACGCGTGATGCACGGCGATTTCGTATTGGCGCAACCGATGGGCTTGGATCGCCGTGGGCGGCGTGAAGTACGTATTGTGCGTGTGCTGGAAAACCGCAAAAAACAAATTGTCGGTCGTTTCTTTTTGGAAAATGGTTTCGCTTATGTAGTGCCGGATGACAACCGCATTGGGCGCGATATTCTGGTGCCAAATGAGCACCGCAATGGCGCCCGTATGGGACAAGTCGTTGTAGTGGAATTACAAGAACGCAGCGCCGGCTTTAATCAACCTGTCGGCGCTATCCGTGAGATTCTAGGCGACAATATGGCGAAAGGCATGGAAGTGGAAATTGCCTTGCGCAATCATGATATTCCGCACCAATTCCCAAGCGCGGTGGAAAAATACGTGAAAAAATTCAGCGAAGAGGTGCCGGAAGACGCGAAAAAAGGCCGCGTGGATTTACGCGCTTTGCCGTTGGTCACCATTGATGGCGAAGATGCGCGCGACTTCGACGATGCCGTTTACTGCGAAAAACATGGCAAAGGCTGGAAACTTTGGGTAGCGATTGCGGATGTGAGTTATTACGTGCGTTTGCGCTCGGCATTGGATACGGAAGCCTATCATCGTGGCAATTCCGTGTATTTCCCGAATCGCGTGGTGCCGATGTTGCCGGAGATTTTATCCAACGGCTTGTGTTCCCTTAATCCGCAAGTGGATCGCTTGTGCATGGTGTGCGAAATGCGAATTTCCGCCAAAGGTAAACTGACGGATTATCGCTTTTATGAAGCCGTGATGAATTCCCATGCGCGGTTAACTTACACAAAAGTGGCGAACATACTGGAAGGTGATGACGCATTGCGTGAGCGTTATACCGCCCTTGTGCCGCACTTGGAAGAACTTCATCATTTGTATCAAGCCTTACTCGGTGCGCGCCATCAACGCGGTGCGATTGATTTTGAAACCATCGAAACCAAGTTTATTTTCAACGCCATGGGCAGAATCGACCGCATTGAACCCGTGGTGCGCAACGATGCGCATAAAATCATTGAAGAATGTATGATTTTGGCAAATATTGCGGCGGCGAATTTTATGGAAAAACATAAAGAACCGGCGTTATACCGTATTCACGCCGCGCCGAGCGAAGAAAAACTAACATCGTTCCGCAGCTTTTTAAGCGAGCTCGGTTTGACATTAGGCGGCGCGTTAAAGCCAACCACGAAAGATTACGCGGCGCTATTAGAAAAAGTGAAAGCGCGGCCGGATCACGAATTAATTCAAACCATGTTGCTACGTTCATTGAGCCAAGCGGTGTACAACGCGGATAATATCGGGCATTTCGGTTTGGCGTTGGAAGAGTACGCCCATTTTACTTCGCCGATTCGCCGTTATCCCGATCTCACGCTGCATCGCGGCATTAAATATTTGCTTGCCAAAGAACAAGGCGCCAAACGCAAAACAACCAATAGTGGCGGTTACCATTATTCGGTGGAAGAAATAGATTTACTGGGCGAGCATTGCTCCATGACCGAACGCCGCGCCGACGAAGCCACGCGCGAAGTGGCTGATTGGCTGAAGTGTGAATATATGCAGGATCATATCGGCAGCGAATTTAACGGTGTGATTTCTTCCGTAACGAGTTTCGGCTTATTCGTGCGCTTGGACGATTTATTGATTAGCGGATTGGTGCATATTTCTTCTTTGGAAAACGATTATTACCAATTGGATGCGGCGAAACAGCGCTTAATCGGCGAAAACAGCGGAATGCAATATCGACTGGGCGATAAGGTGCGTATTCGCGTGGAAGCGGTGCATTTAGCACAAAAAATGGTGGATTTTTCCCTTGTCGGCAGCGAACGCAAACCTCGCCGAGCAGGCAAAACCGCCAAAACAAAGGCTAAAAAAGTTTTTAAAGAATTACCGCCAAACACCTCGAAACGCGGTAAAAATACCACGAAAAAGAAGGCAGCGCCTAAGAAATCCGTGCCTAAGAAATCCGTGCGAAAGCCCGCATGATTAAAGCTTCAGCAAGTGAAAGGGCAAATTAGCACCGCATTGAGATGCTTTGCCTCGCCTTGGTGTAGCAGCCGGATAATAAAAAGTAAAAAGAGAATCCTATGTCAGAACAAATCTACGGTATTCACGCCGTCAACAGTATTTTAGCCCATGCGCCGGAACGTCTAATTGAAGTTTTCGTGTTAAAGGGGCGTGAAGATAAACGTTTGCAGCCATTGTTAAATCAACTTTACGAGCTTGGTATCGGTATACAGTTTGTCAATCGCCAAACCTTAGATAAAAAAGCCAACGGTGAAGTGCACCAAGGCGTGATTGCACGCGTGCAGGCGGCGAAAGAATTCAATGAAAACGATCTTGACGCGATTTTGGCGAACAAACAAAATCCGTTGTTGTTAGTGTTAGATGGCGTGACGGATCCGCATAATCTTGGCGCTTGTTTGCGTTCGGCGGATGCCGCCGGTGTGGATGCGGTGATTGTACCGAAAGACAAATCGGCGCAGCTTACTTCAATTGCCCGTAAAGTGGCTTGCGGTGCGGCAGAAAGCGTGCCGTTAATTCGCGTGACCAATCTTTCGCGTAGCTTGCGTGATTTACAACAAAACTACAATATTTGGGTGGTGGGTACGGCAGGAGAAGCTGCGGAAACCATTTATCAAACTAAGTTGACCGGCCCGTTAGCGCTTGTGATGGGGGCGGAGGGCGAGGGAATGCGACGTTTAACCCGCGAACACTGCGATCAACTTATCAGTATTCCGATGGCCGGTTCTGTATCATCGCTGAATGTTTCGGTGGCTACCGGAGTGTGTTTGTTTGAAATTGTGCGTCAGCGTTTAGGGTAGTTGTTCTATTTGTAATTAATTATTAAAAATTAATAAAATAATTGAACTTTCAATCGGTAAAACCTGTCTTAGGGCACAAATCGGTTCAATAAAATGACTTATTGTGCTATAACTTGACTCACTAAGCGGTAACAGCTAAAAGAAAGAGGGGAAAAATGGATAAAGAAACACAAATGATGTTGGTTCCTCAAGGCAGTATCGAAGGCTATATTCGTGCGGCAAATGAATATCCGATGCTGACCGCCGAGGAAGAAAAAGAATTGGCAGAGCGTTTGTATTATCACGAAGATATTGATGCTGCGAAAAAATTGGTGTTATCACACCTTCGTTTTGTTATCCACGTAGCGCGCGGTTATTCCGGTTATGGTTTGCCGCAAGCGGATTTGATTCAAGAAGGCAATATTGGCTTAATGAAGGCGGTGAAACGTTTTAATCCGGAAGTGGGCGTGCGCTTGGTGTCTTTTGCCGTACATTGGATTAAAGCGGAAATTCATGAATATGTGTTGAAAAACTGGCGTATCGTGAAAGTAGCGACGACCAAAGCACAACGCAAATTGTTCTTTAATCTGCGCAAAACCAAACAACGTTTGGGTTGGTTCAACGAAAACGAAGTGGATATGGTGGCAAACGAATTAGGCGTGTCCAAAGAAGATGTCATCGAAATGGAATCCCGTATGACCGGTGCCGATGTGGGCTTTGATTTGCCTACGGATGCCGATGCCGAAACCGTTTATTCTCCGGCGCTTTATTTGGAAGATCAAAGTTCGAATTTTGCGGCCGAGTTGGAAAATGAAAATTTTGAAAATCAAGCGACTGAGCAATTGAGCACCGCATTGAAAGCGCTTGATGCGCGCAGTCAAGATATTATCAAAGCCCGTTGGTTGGACGATGACAAAGCGACATTGCATGATTTGGCGGCAAAATATAATGTGTCAGCGGAGCGGATTCGTCAGCTTGAAAGTAATGCCTTGAAAAAACTAAAGAGCGCCGTCAGCTTTTAAAAAGCAAAAACCTGCCGAAATGGCAGGTTTTTTTGTTTCTGAATATTGACGCCAAGTGACCGTGCGATTGAGCACCGCATTGGAAACCCTGTTTAGTTTTTTTTAAATTTCGACCACATTTTGTCTTCCTGCCCGCGCCATAAACGTTGAATGTTGTCATGATGGCGATAAATCAACAGGCAACTGACCAACGCTACCGGAAAAGTAAATTCCGGTTTAAACCACCACACATAAAACGGTACAAGTAATGCGGTGACGACGGCGCTTAAGGAAGAATAGCCGCTTATCAAAAATACTGTGAGCCAAGTACCGAAAGTAGAACCGGCAACTGCCCAAGCGATTGGGGCGATGGCGCCGAATGCGGTGGCTACGCCTTTGCCGCCTTTAAATTGAAAGAAAATCGGGAAAATGTGCCCCAGACAAGCCCCGAGCGCCACCATGCCCAGTTCGAACTGGCTTAAACCAAGATAGTAGCCCGCCCATACCGGTAGCATACCTTTTAAAATATCGAACACTAATACACCGAGTGCCGCCCAACGACCGCCGAGGCGTAATACGTTCGTCGCGCCCGGGTTGTGCGAGCCGTTTTGGCGCGGATCCGGCAAGCCCGCCATTTTGCAAATTAAAATCGCGCTGGAAACGGAGCCTAAAAGATAGGCAAAAATCA
This sequence comes from Aggregatibacter sp. HMT-949, assembly GCF_041734645.1. NCBI lineage: Bacteria > Pseudomonadati > Pseudomonadota > Gammaproteobacteria > Pasteurellales > Pasteurellaceae > Aggregatibacter > Aggregatibacter sp. HMT-949. Next base: position 325,371 of record NZ_CP162010.1, read on the forward strand.
TATAAAAAACGGCAAAAAGGCTCATTTTGTACCTCGAAATGCTAAAAATCGTTCGGTATTTTACCTAAACTTGGTAGCATACCCTAACAATTTTGGAGGAATTTACCGTGGATCGTGTTTTTATCGAAGAATTAAGCGTGTTCGCTCAAATCGGCGTATATGATTGGGAGCAACAAATTAAACAAAAACTCGTGTTCGACATCGAAATGGCTTGGGATTGCAGGAAAGCCGCACAAACTGATGACGTGCAATATTGCTTAAATTATGCGGAAGTAAGCCAATTTGTGCTGGATTACGTGCAGTCGAAGCCGTTTTTATTGGTGGAGCGGGTCGCTTACGAGGTGGCGGAAAAGTTGCACACGCGTTTTGGCGTTCAATGGTTACGCCTGAAACTTAGCAAACCCAATGCGGTGCCGCAAGCGAAGTCCGTTGGCGTGGTGGTGGAAAAAGGTTCGTTGGAATGATTCGGCGAAAATTAATTACACTTAACAAAAATCCCGCATCAGGCGGGATTTTGTATGTGTTATTTTTTCTTGCTCGGACGCTGCCAGCCTTGAATATGACGTTGTGGCACACGGGTGATAACCAGTTCGTCTTTCGCAATATTTTGTGTGATGGTTGAACCAGCTCCAATGGTGGCACCGTCTTCAACGATTACCGGTGCGACCAATTGGGTATCGGAACCGACGAAAACGTTATCGCCAATGAGGGTTTTGAATTTGTTTGCACCATCGTAATTACAGGTGATGACGCCTGCGCCGATGTTGCAATCCGCACCGATTTCAGTGTCGCCGATATAAGTCAGGTGATTTACTTTCGAGCCCTTGCCGACGATTGATTTTTTGATTTCTACAAAATTGCCGACATGCGTTTGCGCCGCGAGTTCCGTGCCCGGACGTAAACGGGAGAACGGTCCGATGGCTGCTTTTTCGCCGATAACGGCATCTTCCAGTACGGAATAAGGTTTCACTTCTACGTCATCGCCAAGCGTCACGTTTTTCAACACGCAACCCGCACCAATTTTCACGCGATTGCCTAAACGTACATTTCCTTCAAGGATGACGTTCGTATCGATTTCTACGTCTTTACCGTGTTCGAGCGTGCCACGTAAATCAAAGCGCGCCGGATCGAGCAAGGTCACGCCGGCAAGTAATAAATGTTGCGCTTGTTTATGTTGGTAATAACGCTCTAACGCCGCAAGCTGTAAGCGATTGTTCGCGCCTTCCACTTCTATTGCATCGACGGCTTGTACCGCCATTACTTGGCAACCGTCTTGGTTTGCGAGGGCAATTAAGTCTGTTAGATAATATTCGCCTTGCGCGTTGTGATTATCCACACGCGCCAGCCATTTTTTGAAGTTTGCACCGTCGGATACCATGACGCCGGTGTTTACCTCTTGAATTTTTAATTGCTCGGCGTTCGCATCTTTCTGTTCGACGATTGCCACCACATTGCCGTTTTCGCGAAGAATGCGGCCGTAGCCGGTCGGGTTATCAAGATTCACGGTTAAAAGCGCAATGCCGTTTTCTGGTTTCGCCGCAATCAGTTTTTCTAGGGTCTCGACGCTGATTAGTGGCGCATCGCCGTAAAGTACGACAATATTTTCATCGTCTTTGAAAAACGGCGCCGCCTGCTGCACGGCATGGGCGGTACCGAGTTGCTCGTTTTGGAATACCCAATTCACCTTTTCGTTGGCAAGACGTTCACGCATTAATTCGCCGCCGTGACCGTAAATTAAATGCACGTTTTCCGCGCCCAATGCGGTAGCCGTATCAATCACATGTTTCACCATCGGTTTGCCTGCTACGCAGTGCAATACTTTCGGTAAATCTGAATACATTCGCGTTCCTTTTCCCGCGGCTAAAATAACGGCGCTTAGTGTTTTGTTTGTCATAAATTCTCTCTTGGTGAACAAAAAATTGGGCATATTCTAGCGTAGAACGTGTCAGAGCGTAAGTTCGTTTTATTCCGTTGAGTTAATCCTGCAAATCCTGTAAACTAGCGCCCCGTCTTTGATAGCTAATCCTCTTCAATTTTCACCGCTTTTCCGGTGAAATTTTTGGCAAGATGATTAGCTATAATCATTTATATCCCAACAAGATTAGGTTCCCTATGGCTACAAATTATATTTTCGTCACTGGTGGTGTGGTTTCATCGCTAGGTAAAGGCATTGCGGCGGCATCGTTGGCGGCAATTTTAGAAGCGCGTGGTTTAAACGTCACCATCATGAAATTGGATCCGTATATTAATGTCGATCCGGGTACCATGAGTCCGACCCAACACGGTGAAGTTTTCGTGACGCAAGACGGCGCGGAAACTGATTTGGATTTAGGTCACTACGAGCGTTTTATTCGCACCAAAATGACCAAACGGAACAATTTCACCACCGGCAAAATTTATTCCGAAGTATTACGCAAAGAACGTCGTGGTGATTATCTTGGCGCCACCATTCAAGTGATTCCGCACATTACCAATGAAATTAAAGATCGCGTCATCGCCGGCGCGCAAGGGCATGATGTGGTGATCGTAGAAGTGGGGGGAACTGTAGGCGACATCGAATCATTGCCGTTTTTGGAAGCCTTGCGCCAATTGGCGGTGCAAGTCGGTCGCGAGCACACCTTGTTTATGCACCTGACTTTAGTGCCTTATATTCCTACCGCCGGTGAAGTGAAAACTAAACCGACCCAACATTCCGTAAAAGAATTACTTTCCATCGGAATTCAACCGGATGTGTTGATTTGCCGTTCCGACCGTATGATTCCGCCGAACGAACGCGCCAAAATCGCCTTATTCTGTAACGTGCCGGAACGCGCGGTAATTTCACTAAAAGACGTGAACTCAATTTATCAAATTCCCGCCTTGTTAAAATCTCAGGGCTTGGATGATTTCGTCTGTGAGCGTTTCCGTTTAGATTGTCCGGAAGCCGATCTTTCCGAATGGGAGCAAGTGCTTTATAAACAAGCTAACCCGGTGGGCGAAGTGACTATCGGCATGGTGGGCAAATATACCGAATTGCCGGATGCCTACAAATCCGTCAACGAAGCCTTAAAGCACGCAGGTTTAACTAATCGTTTAAGCGTAAACATCAAATATATCGATTCGCAAGACGTAGAAACTAAAGGCGTTGAAGTCTTAAAAGGCATAGACGGCATTTTAGTGCCGGGCGGCTTCGGCTATCGTGGTGTAGAAGGCAAAATTCTTACTGCACAATACGCGCGTGAAAACGGCATTCCGTATTTAGGCATTTGTTTAGGTATGCAAATTGCCTTAATTGAATACGCGCGTAACGTAGCGGGATTAACCAAAGCAAACTCGTCCGAATTCGACAAAAATTGTGAACAACCTGTCGTGGCACTGATTACCGAATGGCAAGACGCCGAAGGCAATACCGAAGTACGCAGCGACGCGTCCGATCTCGGCGGCACCATGCGTTTGGGCGCACAGCAATGTCATTTGTTGGAAGGCAGCCGCGCACGCGCGCTTTACGGTAAAGAAACGATTGAAGAGCGCCATCGTCACCGCTATGAAGTGAACAACGTGTTATTGCCGAAAATCGAAAAAGCGGGGTTGAAAGTGACCGGCTTATCCGCCGACAAAAAATTGGTGGAAATTATCGAAGTTCCGAACCATCCTTGGTTTGTCGCTTGTCAATTTCACCCGGAATTCACTTCCACGCCGCGAGACGGTCACCCGCTGTTTGCCGGTTTCGTGAAAGCGGCTTATGAAAATCATAAAAAATAAGCAGAAATTCAGTTAAACATTTAAAAGTGCGGTTAAAAAAAACGGATTGCACTTTTTTATTTAGTATGCGCCGACAACTATCGGCATCACTTTACTTTAAACCCGCTTACACTGCGGTTTTGCCGGTAGCCTGCTCAAATAGCACCGCATTGAAACGGCACCGCATTGAAATAGCACCGCATTGGAACCGTATTCTTAATTTAAAACGAGAACTTTATGACATTAGTACAACGATACAAGCAAGCCGCCAAGGAAGCGCGATGGGCCTTAGGCCTGTCCGTTTTATATGTGATTGGCTGGTGTTTATGCGCCTACCTACCGAAAAACACCACCGGGCCGATAGGTTTTCCCCTTTGGTTCGAACTTTCTTGCATTTATTTACCGATTTTATTTCTTGTCATCGGCTATTGGGTGATCAAAATCGTTTATCTGGATATTTCGCTTGAAATCAATGCGCCCGAAACGCACGAAAAGGAGAATAAACAATGAATCTGGGAATTATTCTTCCTTTAATCATTTATCTCGCATTTATTTTCGGCGCGGCGATTTATGCTTATGTGAAACGTACCAAGGGCGATTTTTTAACGGAATATTACGTCGGCAATCGTTCAATGACGGGGTTTGTGCTCGCGATGACCACCGCATCCACTTACGCCAGCGCCAGTTCTTTTGTGGGCGGTCCGGGGGCGGCTTATAAATACGGCTTGGGCTGGGTGTTGTTGGCGATGATTCAAGTTCCGGCGGTATGGCTGGCGTTGGGCGCACTGGGCAAAAAATTTGCTTTGCTTTCGCGCGAAACCAATGCGTTGACCATTAACGACTTATTCCTTTATCGTTACAAAAACAAATATCTCGTATGGCTTTCCGGCCTTGCTTTGTTGCTTGCTTTCTTTGCAGCGATGACCGTGCAATTTATCGGCGGCGCGCGTTTGCTGGAAACCACCATCGGCATTTCCTACACCCAAGCCTTGCTACTGTTTGCCCTAACTGTGGGCATTTACACCTTTATCGGCGGCTTTCGTGCGGTGGTTTTAACGGACACCATTCAAGGCACGGTGATGATTGTCGGCACCCTGATTTTGCTTGGCGGCACGCTTTATGCCTTGGGCGGCGTGGAAAATGCGATGCATAAATTAACCGAAATTGATCCGGCGTTAGTCAGTCCTTATGGCCCGGACGAGATGCTCGGCTTCCAATTTATGGCATCTTTTTGGGTGTTGGTGTGTTTTGGTGTAGTAGGCTTACCGCATACCGCCGTGCGTTGTATGGCTTTTAAAGACAGTAAAGCCTTGCATCGCGGTATGCTGATCGGCACGCTGGTACTTTCGCTGATTATGTTTGGTATGCATTTGGCGGGCGCACTCGGTCGCGCGATTATTCCCGATTTGAAGATCGCCGATCAAGTTATTCCGACTTTAATGTTGCAAGTGCTGCCGCCGATTGTAGCCGGGATTTTCTTGGCGGCACCGATGTCTGCAATTATGTCCACCATTGACGCGCAATTAATTCAATCTTCGTCTATTTTCGTGAAAGATTTATACCTTTCGGCTAAACCGCAAGCGGCTAAAAACGAGAAAAAAATCGGTTATATTTCTTTCGTTATTACCCTAATTTTAACTGCGCTTTTAATTATCGCTGCGCTTAATCCGCCGGATATGATTATTTGGCTAAATCTGTTTGCTTTTGGCGGGCTGGAAGCCGCTTTTCTTTGGGTAATCGTGCTCGGCATTTATTGGGACAAGGCCAATGCTTATGGTGCGCTGAGTTCAATGCTCGTTGGCTTAGGCAGCTATATTTTGCTCACGCAATTGAGCGTCAAATTACTTGGTTTTCATCAAATTGTGCCGGCTTTGGCATTTGGTTTAGTTGCTTTTTTAATTGGTAATCGATGGGGCGAAAAAACGACGCCGAAATTTTTATAATCTTAAAATGATGTTGACTTTATGAACAACCGCGCACTTATCGATCTTTTCCTCAACGATTATTGGCTTGAAAAAGGGCTGTCGCAAAATACCGTGCAATCTTATCGGTTAGATTTGAATGCGCTGTGTGATTGGTTGGAGAAAAATGATTTATCCTTAGAAACCTTGGATGCGGTGGATTTGCAAGGTTTTTTGGGGGAACGCTTGGCGCAAGGTTACAAAGCCAGCAGTACGGCTCGACTGTTAAGCGCGGTACGCAAATTGTTCCAATATTTGTATCGTGAAAAATACCGCACCGACGATCCCGGAGCGCTGCTTAGTTCGCCTAAACTGCCAAGCCGTTTGCCGAAATATTTAAGTGAACAACAAGTCAGCGATTTATTGAACGCCCCTAACGTGGAAATTCCGCTCGAATTGCGCGATAAAGCAATGCTGGAACTACTCTATGCCACCGGCTTACGCGTCACTGAATTAGTTTCGCTGACCATTGAAAATGTGAACCTGCAACAAGGCGCAGTGCGCGTTATCGGTAAGGGCAACAAGGAACGCATTGTGCCGATGGGGGAAGAGGCAGCCTATTGGCTGCGTCAGTTTGTGCTTTATGGACGGCCGCAGCTGTTGAACGGGCAAAGCACCGATATCGTTTTTCCTAGTCGACGCGCCAAACCAATGACCCGACAGACGTTTTGGCACCGCATTAAGCATTATGCAATATTGGCAGACATCAATGCTGATGCGCTTTCGCCACACGTGTTACGCCATGCATTTGCCACCCATTTGGTGAATCACGGCGCAGATTTGCGGGTGGTGCAGATGTTGCTTGGTCACAGCGATCTTTCCACCACGCAAATTTATACTCATGTGGCAAAAGAACGTTTGAAATATTTGCACGAACGTTTTCATCCAAGAGGATAAAAAGAGCGGTCAAAGCTTAAGTTTTGACCGCTCTTTCTTTCAACACCTATTTCAATGCGGTGCTGATTTGGCACTTCGCTGAGTTGCTTTTATGCCGACCGTTACAGCGCGCTTAAACCGGCTCCAGTCCCAGCACTTTACGCCCGTTAAGACTGGCGATATCCACCATAGCGTCTAAATGCGGGAAACGACAACCGGCAGCGAGCAAACTTAGTTCCTGCCATAAATCGCCTTCGCAAAGCGGTACCATATAATCGCAGATATTGTCAGTGCCAAGCGCCACCGTAATGCCTTCGGGAATCATTTCGTCGGCCGGCGTTAATGCATTGTGGAACGGCATTAAATCTTCTTTTCGATTGCTGTCAATCCAGGCCATCGGGCAGGCGATCATCATCATTTTTGCTTTACGCATTTTTTCATAAAGTCGGTAGCGATATTCTTTGGGATGCGAACCGATCGAAATGCCGTGAATGCCTACCACGCGCCCTTCCATGCCGTGCTCGATGGTTTTGTCGCAAAGTTGTTCCGTTTCTTTTTCGTTCGGATTATTAAACTGATCCACGTGCACGTGACACATAATGCCAAGAGATTTCGCCTTATCTAACAAAATGTCCATCGCCTCTAAGCCACGGCCGTAATCCAGTTCGTCACGGTACGGTAGACCGCCAATCATATCCACCATTTCGGCGCCGATATCGAACCATTTGCGCGCGGTCGGCTCGATCACGCCTTTTAAGGTTTGGTTGGCAAATTTTAAAACGATGTCGTGTTTGTAAACCTCGCGGGCTTTATGCGCCGCGATAATCGCGCGATCTTCGCAAATCGGGTCGATATCTACGAACGTGCCGAATGCGGTGACACCTTGGGAAATCATTAATTCGATGGATTGGCAGAAACGTGCGTAGTAATCATCCACGCTGGACGTGCGTTTCACTTCATCCACCAAATCCCATTTTTGTTGCAAATTACTGTTGTGATAAATGCCGATTTTTTCCGGCGTCATGGTGAAGGCGCGATCGGCATGGGCGTGGGCATTGACCCAACCGCCTTTTTTAATGATTTCATCGCGAATAAATGTTTTGAAACTACGAACATGGCTTTTCATACAAACTCCGTAAAAAGAATGAGGATAAAAAGACGAGAAGCGTATTAATTGAAACGGCTCGACGGGCGCGGCGAGAAGCATTGTGGCAATGTTATGAAAAACTCACGGATTTTCCATTAATAACATCTTTTCAGTCTTAAACTGGGCCGGAAGTATAAAGTTTCGGTCGCAAAAAAGCTATTTCTTTTTGACCGGGCGGGCGGATAAACGCCTTGTCGTTATTTATCAAAAAAGGAATTTTCGCTCTTAAACATTTCTAAGAATAGCCCTAGCGGTGGGCGATCGGAGGATTGTTCTTGATAAGCGCGGTCGAATTTTTTGTAGTTTCCTTTGCGGTCTAGATGATATTGCGTACCGTCAGGTTGGATTAATACGTTCCAACGGTAATTCGACGCTAATACCCAATCATCGCCTCGCAAATCAAATAAATTGCGACCTTGAGCATAATCTTTCGACGGATTTTGCACATTAAAAATTTGTGTCATTAATGCCGGCAATAAATCTGTATGACTGGTCAATGCGCTTTCAACGCCGGCCGGCAAATCTTTCCAGAACACTAACAGCGGCACTTGAATTTCATCACGGCCAAAATAATTGCGCTGATCTTTCTTATGCATTTCGTTGAAACTTAAACCGTGCTCGGCCGTTATGATCACCAAGGTATTTTCTAACGTTGAATCGGTTAAAATTTGTTCGAATAACGGATCTGTTTGTGCGAGAACGCGTTCGTATTCTATCGGATCCTTTGCGTTTAAATCTAAATCAAGATAGACGAACCAAGGCGTTTCCGATTTTTGAGCGATAAATTCATTGAATTGTTTGACTACATTTTCGTTCGTCGTTTTTTCTTTCGCTAACGCCATGCCGCGGAACAAGGCTTGGCGAAATAAGCTGTCCTTAAAGCCGGAAGCGGAGAACAAACCGAAGCGGTATTTTTCTGCTCGCAGTTTTTCAATAAGTACGGACGGAGTGTGATTGCTTAAAATACTATCCGTGTAGTTTGCGTTTAACCCGTAAAACAAGCCGACTAATCCTGTGTTATTTGTGTTGCCGCTACTATAATGATTGGTGAATTGAGTCGAACGAAGGGCAAATTCGGCAAGTTTCGGCATTTTTTCAGAGACAATCGCATCGTAACGTAAGCCGGAAACCGTAATTAGCAAAATATTCGGCTTATGTTCGGTGGTACTAAAGGTTAAAGAATGTTTAGGATATCCGATTTTTAATGCGTCCAAACGTCCTTCTTGCGCTAATTTTTGTTCATATTCTTCGCCATCCAATAAACCGTGTTTTTCTAAAAAAGAGCGTGCAGTCATCGGGTAAGACAGCGGGAAATTAGAACGTTGCATAGTAATCGGACGATATAAATAGGCATCAGCCCAAGCATAAATTAAATGAGAGGCAATGAACGTCACAGTGAAAAATACGCCGACATATTTCAGCCATGTTTGGCGTTCAAGACTACGCAGTTTTTCCCAGCTCCAACGGGAAAAAAGCATTTGTACCAGCAAAATCATCGGCATCGACACAAAGAAAATTTGCCAGTTGCGCGACATCTCGCCATTTTCGGGATTTACCAATAAGTTCCATACGATGGAAGATAAATGCAAATTGAAACGACTGAATACGGCAGTATCAAAAAGTAATAATGTGATGAATATGGTCGCCAGAATGACTGTTAAGCCACGAAAAGTGCGGTGATTTTTAATGACGAAACTTAGCGGAAAGACCACCAATAAATAGACGGCAAAGACGCTAAAACTAAAATGTCCGAGCAGGCTGACGAAAAAGTAAAGTTTCCCGCCCAATGTGTCCGGCCAGTCGATTAAAAAGGCATAACGGGAACCGATAAAAATCGCAATAATAATGTTAAAAAAGGCAAACCAATGACCCCACGAAATTTTTCGCGAGGTGTCGTCGCGGTATTGTTTACCGTTGAAGTCGCCTTTTTTAAAGCTGATCATATCAGTGAGTTTTTATTGCATTGATTAAAGAACTGGCAAAGGCTTGCGCCAAGGCTTCGCGTTGCGTTTGCGGTACGCTGGTGGCGAGCAAGTTACTTGTCATATTGCCGAGGGCAATTAAGGATAAGTCAACCGGCGCTTGGTGTTTTTCCAGCACCGCGATCATATCGTTGACGATGGCGCTTAATTGCGCGTCGGAGTATTTGGAAGATTGAGCCATTTTTGTTTGAAAAGGGGAAAAAAAGTTGCCTTATCATACCCGATTATTTGCCCGATTCTAAACAATTTCTTTTTTCTTGCTAAAAGAGAGCGGTTATAATTCGCGAGGTTTTGCGACGTTATGTTGTGCTTGCCCAACGCTGAAATAATGCCGGTTGGGTAATATTTGAGAGATTTCGGGCTTCACAAGGCGTGTTTGAAGTGTAAACAATGTTATTTCTGGACTTCCCAAATAGCACCGCATTGGAATGGCGTTCAATGCGGTGCTGTTGGCGAAGTGCTCGGATTTTTGCTAACGGTTAGATAAGTCAGTCAAACGATTCGGCAATCGTTTTGTGCATTTGCCGCAGCATAATGTCGATGTTTTTTAACAAAGGAAAAGAAAATGAGCATTACTGTAAATCAAATCGTGTTGCACCAATTAATTAAGCGAATCGATGGTGACGATAATAAAATGGAAAGCATTTTACGTAACGAGTTACATCCGATCACGGCGGAGGTGGAACAAATGATGTTGCAGTTGCATCAAGGCTATCAAAATAAAGCCAAGGCTTTCGGTGTGTTTCAAGATAATTCGGTATTTGCGCAACAATTAAATCGTTTACTAGAACAAGAAACGGAATTTTTAGATTTCAGCCAATATTCGACAAGGCTTTTGGCGGATGAATTAAGCAAATATAACTTTGCCGATAGTGGTACACTTGTGTTATGTCAATACAATTTCCTCGCCACCGATTATTTGTTTATCGCCTTGCTTGATAGCCGCCACAGTATGTGGGTGGACGAACACTTGGATATTCGTCGCACAGAATATCTTGATATTACGCAATTTGATATCGCCGCACGGGTGAATTTGACCGATTTGCAAATAAACGCCAAGTCTAATCGTTATCTGACCTTTATTAAAGGGCGCGTAGGGCGCAAAATCAGCGATTTCTTTATGGATTTTTTGGGGGCGGAAGAAGGATTGAATCCGCAACTGCAAAACCAATGTTTATTGCAGGCCGTGAGCGATTATTGTGAGCAAGGAGAGTTGAATAAAGAGCAAGCTCAAGCAGTAAAAAAACAAGTGTTTGAATATTGCAAAGGGCAGATTGCCGGCGGTGAAGATATCGCCTTGGCTGAACTTTCTGACAGCTTGCCGACTCTAAACGAGCGGTCTTTTGTCGCCTTTGCGGAAGAACAAAATTACGGTTTAGAAGAACACATTCCTCCACTGCGTTCGGCGTTAAAATCACTCACTAAATTTTCCGGTTCAGGTAAAGGCATTAGCCTAACTTTTGATGCGGAATTGCTTAATACGCGCGTTCGCTGGGATCCGATGACGGATACGTTAAGTATTAATGGTTTACCGCCTAACTTAAAAGACCAACTGGAAAAGGCTTTAAAAGCCGAGAATTAGTTTGGCAATATTTTTAAGTTTGGGTATTATTTCACAAAATTTTGCAAGGATAGGTAAAGAAAATGCAATTTAAAATTCTTTTGGGCGTCGCTGTATTGGCATTAAGCCTTTCAGCTTGTTCTACGGTTGAAAAAGTGGTTTATCGCATTGACGTGCCACAAGGCAACTATTTGGAAGCCACCAATGTGGCGCAAGTCAAACAAGGTATGACTGCACAACAAGTACAATATTTGCTTGGTACGCCGGTTTTAATTGACCCTTATAGCAATTTGACTTGGTATTATGTGTTCTTGCAACAGCGAGCCTATCAAGCACCTGACCAACATACTTTTACCGTAAAATTTGACCAAAGCGGTGTTGTAACGGAAACACATTTGGATAAACCGTTGCCGGAAGTGGCATCGCAAAGTGAGAATAACACCATTATCGAACGTAACGGCGAGGGTAATAAGAAATCTTGGTGGACGTTCTAGTAATTCTTGGGTTTGTCTGTAATGTAGGTGTTCCGTTTAATTGGTATTAAACATTATAGATAGAGAGTAGATAAAAGAGTTGAGCGTATTTTTCGATCAACTCTTTTTATTTATTTTGAGAAATTAGATTAATTTAACCGGGATTTTTACTACTAGTTTTTTTATCTTTTCCGCTTTTTCGCCTGTAATGCAGCAAGGTTTATGTGGTTCGTACGGATAGAATACGGCGAACATTTTCGGCACTAAGGTGATGGTGAATTTGTTTTCGATATTTGCCGTGGTGAGCTGATAATCATCGGCTTGGTTATAGTTTTCGTATTTGGCGAGGTTCGGATAAGTTGCGCCTACTTCAATATTTTCTGCACCGCGAATCAATACTTGCAAGTCTAAATAGTTATGGTGCAATTCCGCTTTTTTAGTGCTTGGTTCGGCAGTTTCCGGTTCCATTACGTTCATGTAAATTTGATCGTTAATATCATGGCGACCATTTTCCAATGCATTTAAATCTAATGTATTCAAATAATCACAAATTTCCGCGATTACTTTCGGTAAACCCACTTTAAAGTTTGGATTGGTAAGGCTGCTGATGATCATATTCTCTCCTTGTATGAATATGTGAATAAAAGTTGTCCCATGATAGCAAGTTGACCATACGAAATAAAGTTACCAATCACCTCAAAACATCTGTATAATACGCGAGCTTTATTTTCTGTGTTAGCGTGCGGCTATCAAAAGAGATTTTAAACGGTGGAATTTGGCGATAGATTTTTTTTGCTAGTCGCAATCTGAAAAATAAAGCATTATTTTTAATGTAATTTAAAGGAAAACATTGTGAATCCAATTGTTAAACAATTTAAATATGGTCAACATACTGTCACCTTAGAAACTGGCGCCATTGCCCGTCAGGCGACGGCTGCTGTGATGGCAAGCATGGACGATACCACCGTATTCGTCACTGTAGTGGCCAAAAAAGACGTGAAAGAAGGTCAAGATTTCTTTCCGTTAACCGTAAATTATCAAGAACGTACTTATGCCGCCGGCCGTATTCCAGGCGGTTTCTTCAAACGTGAAGGTCGTCCATCTGAGGGCGAAACCTTAATTGCCCGTTTAATCGATCGTCCGATTCGTCCGTTATTCCCGGAAGGTTTCTTCAATGAAATTCAAGTAGTTGCCACCGTTGTTTCAGTAAACCCGCAAATTAGCCCGGATTTAGTGGCGATGATTGGTGCATCTGCAGCGCTTTCATTGTCCGGCGTGCCGTTTAACGGTCCGATCGGGGCTGCACGTGTAGGATTCATTAACGGTCAATTCGTGTTAAATCCGACCATGAATGAACAAAAACAAAGCCGTTTGGATTTAGTGGTGGCGGGAACCGACAAAGCCGTGTTGATGGTTGAATCTGAAGCGGATATTTTAACCGAAGAACAAATGTTATCTGCGGTCGTATTCGGTCATCAACAGCAACAAGTGGTGATTGAGGCGATTAAAGAATTGGTTGCCGAAGCCGGTAAGCCACGTTGGAATTGGGTCGCACCGGAGCCAAATACCGATTTAATCAACAAAGTGAAAGCAATTGCCGAAGCGCGCTTAGGCGATGCATATCGTATCACTGAGAAACAAACCCGTTATGAGCAAATCGATGCGATTAAAGCGGATGTGATTGCACAAATCACCGCTGAAGATGAAGAGGTCAGTGAAGGTAAAATTGTAGATATTTTCACCGCTCTTGAAAGCCAAATCGTGCGCGGTCGTATTATCGCGGGCGAACCTCGTATTGACGGACGTACCGTTGATACTGTTCGTGCATTGGATATTTGCACCGGCGTGTTACCGCGTACTCATGGTTCTGCCATCTTCACCCGTGGCGAAACTCAAGCCCTAGCAGTTGCTACCTTAGGTACCGAACGCGATGCGCAAATCATTGATGAATTAACCGGTGAGCGCCAAGATCACTTTTTGTTCCACTATAATTTCCCTCCGTATTCCGTGGGTGAAACCGGTATGATCGGTTCACCGAAACGTCGTGAAATTGGTCATGGTCGTTTGGCGAAACGTGGCGTGGCAGCAGTGATGCCAACCTTAGCCGAATTCCCATATGTGGTACGTGTGGTGTCTGAAATCACTGAATCTAACGGTTCTTCTTCTATGGCTTCTGTGTGTGGTGCATCCCTTGCGTTAATGGACGCCGGCGTGCCGATTAAAGCGGCGGTTGCTGGTATTGCGATGGGGTTGGTGAAAGAAGATGATAAATTCGTCGTGCTTTCCGATATCCTTGGAGATGAAGATCACTTAGGCGATATGGACTTTAAAGTAGCCGGTACTCGTGAAGGTGTCACAGCACTTCAAATGGACATCAAAATCGAAGGTATTACCGCAGAAATCATGCAAATCGCATTAAATCAAGCGAAAAGCGCCCGTATGCACATTCTTGGCGTGATGGAACAAGCTATTCCGGCGCCGCGTGCGGATATTTCTGATTTCGCCCCGCGTATTTACACCATGAAGATCGATCCAAAGAAAATCAAAGATGTGATCGGTAAAGGTGGTGCTGTGATTCGTGCGTTGACTGAAGAAACTGGTACGTCCATTGATATTGATGACGACGGTACAGTAAAAATCGCTGCCGTAGATAAAAACGCAGTACAAGATGTGATGGCGCGTATCGAAGACATCACCGCCGAAGTGGAAGCCGGTGCGGTTTACAAAGGCAAAGTGACCCGCTTAGCAGATTTCGGTGCATTTGTGGCTATCGTGGGTAATAAAGAGGGCTTGGTTCACATTTCGCAAATTGCCGAAGAACGTGTGGAAAAAGTCAGTGATTACCTGCAAGTAGGGCAAGAAGTGATGGTGAAAGTAGTAGAAATCGATCGTCAAGGTCGTATCCGTTTAACCATGAAAGATCTTGCGCCTAAACAGGAAGCAGAAAGCAACCAAGAAGAACTTGCCGAAGAGCAAGAATAATCTTGGTTAACCCAATCAAAACTTGGTGGCATTGCCATCAAGTTTTGTTATTTTCCAACTCACTATTCGTACAAAAAGAAAGCAGATGCTGTGTTTTCGATTATTTCGTCGTTTTATAGCCTATTTATTTAGCCTATGTGCGGTGTTGTTCCTTATCGGCTGTGTCCGATCCGAGGGTGCTTTTGTATCTAACAATCGAATTGTACTTGCTGAACAAAATCCGAATACGCACTTTGAACAAGAAGTGATGATTGTACGTATTAGCCAAGTACTTTTAGTTGGAAAAATGAGTAACGAAGAACGCGCTGCCATGCATTTCGAGCGCGGTGTATTATACGATTCTCTTGGATTATGGGGACTCGCTCGTTACGACTTTACGCAAGCCCTTGCATTGCAGCCGAAAATGGCTTCTGTGTATAACTATTTGGGGCTTTACTTATTGCTTGAAGAAGATTACGACGGCGCACTGGAGACGTTCAATGCGGCGCTGGAATTGGATCCGAGTTATGACTATACCCACCTTAATCGTGGTTTAAATTTTTATTATGTAGGGCGCTATAATCTTGCCGAGCAGGATTTCTTACAGTTCTACCAAGCCGATACCAAAGATCCTTATCGTGTCTTATGGCTATATTTGAACGAACAAAAATTAAAACCACAAGAAGCCCGCGCAAATCTTGTCGAACGAGCAAAAGGGCTATCAAAGGACTTCTGGGGAACAAATATCGTTCAATACTACTTAGGACGCATTTCTGTGGAAGAATTGCAGCGGCGCGCAGCCGATTTTGCGGAAAACGCACAACAATACGCAGAAATTTTGACAGAAACCTATTTTTATCTAGCAAAACAAAAACTCAATGCGGTGCTGGTGGACGAGGCGGCGACCTTGTTCAAACTGGCCATGGCGAATCAGGTTTATAACTTTGTTGAGTATCGTTTTGCCTCCTTTGAGCTGATGAAATTAAAACCGGCTCAAGCGGAAGACGAAAAAGAAGTGAAAAGTGCGGCAACTAAAGCCGCGGCATTTTAACAGCCGACCACCTTTTTACGATTCTCCGATTTCTTCGCTCGCCCTTCGGGATTGTTGGTAAAGCCAACACTTAAAGTGCCTTCGCATTTTCTCCCTCGGAAACGGGAAAGGTTAGATATCAGGAATACAATCAACAAATAAACCCGAAAGCCCCTTGAGCTTTCCTCATTTTATTCGAGAATTTTAATGACAGACAAAATCACTTTTAATGACTTAGGTTTGCCTGAGTTTATCTTAAAAGCCGTTTCAGACTTAGGTTTTGAAACGCCCTCTCCGATTCAACAAGAATGTATTCCGCATTTACTTAACGGCAATGACGTTTTGGGTATGGCGCAAACCGGTAGCGGTAAAACGGCGGCATTCGCTCTTCCATTGCTTGCGCAAATTAACTCGGAAGAAAAACATCCGCAAATGTTGGTGATGGCCCCGACGCGCGAGCTTGCCATTCAAGTGGCGGATGCGTGCGAACAATTTGTTAAACACGCTCGCGGCATCCGCATTGTGACCTTGTACGGCGGGCAACGTTACGATATCCAACTGCGCGCTCTAAAACAAGGTGCTCAAGTGGTGGTAGGTACGCCCGGACGTATTCTCGATCACATTCGCCGCGGTACGTTAAATCTTGCTGAATTACGTTTCATCGTGTTAGATGAAGCGGACGAAATGTTGCGTATGGGCTTTATTGATGACGTGGAAACCGTAATGGCAGAATTGCCGGAACATCATCAAACCGCGTTGTTCTCAGCAACTATGCCGGAGCCGATTCGTCGTATTACCAAACGCTTTATGAACGATCCGAAAGAAGTGAAGATCAAAGTGAATAACGACAACGCCCCGGATATTGAGCAAAGCTGTTGGTACGTGCATGGTGTGCGTAAAAACGAAGCCTTGTTACGTTTCTTAGAAGTGGAAGATTTTGACGCCGCGATTATTTTTGCCCGCACCAAAACCGCCACGTTAGATATTACCGAACTGCTTGAAAAAAGCGGTTTCCGCTCCGCCGCATTGAACGGCGATATGACCCAACAATTGCGTGAACAAACGCTTGATCGTTTGCGTAACGGCAGTTTGGATATCGTGGTGGCGACGGATGTAGCCGCACGCGGTATCGACATTGAGCGTATCAGTCTTGTGGTGAATTACGACATTCCGTTGGATGCAGAGTCCTATGTGCACCGCATTGGTCGTACCGGTCGTGCAGGGCGTTCAGGTCGCGCCTTATTGTTTGTCGAACCGCGTGAACGTCGTTTACTTCGTAACATTGAACATTTAATGAAAAAAGGTATTAATGAAGTGGAATTGCCGAATCATTTAGTGTTACAAGAATGCCGTCGCAAAAAATTCGTGGCGAAAATTACCAAACAGCTTGAACACCACGATTTGGAACAATATCGCAGTTTATTGGAAGATTTGTTTACCGCCGATCAAGATCAGGAAGATATCGCCGCAGCCATGTTGATGTTGTTGCAAGGCAAGCAAAAATTGATTCTTCCACCGGATCCGCCGATGGATAAACGTCGTCGCGATCGCAATGAGCGCAGTGAAAATCCGCGTTCGGCGGAACGTCGGGGGGAACGCAAAGGCTACGGTAATCCGCAGCCGATGGATCTATATCGCATTGAAGTGGGACGCGGCGACGGCGTGGAAGTACGTCATATCGTGGGCGCTATCGCTAACGAAGGAGACATTAACAGCCGCTATATTGGCCATATCAAACTTTACGATGATTATTCTACTGTCGAATTGCCGCAAGGCATGCCGAAAGAATTGTTGCAACAATTTGCTAAAACCCGCGTGTTGAATAAGCAAATGCAAATGTCTTTTTTAGGCGAAGCAAAATCCGACGGTGCTCGAGGTGGCGATGACTTCAGAGGTAAACGTCGTGGAGGTCGCAGTGTTGAGCGTGGCGATTTCGGAGATCGTGGACGCAATGAACGAGGTGGTCGTAAATTTAATGAGAAAAATAGTCGCACTTTCGGCGAGCGTTCTTATAGAGAGCGCCGCGGTTAATAAGAGCGCCTTAGTTAATTAATCATTGCAGCCCCTTGAATCGAAAGGGGCTTTTTATTGTCTATAAATCAAATTCTCGCTAAAATCCACCGGCTTTTACAAAAGGGCTACATATTTGAAAGGTTTATTTTTACGTATTATCGTCTCATTTATACTGTTGCTTTGGGCGATTGATATGATATTTCCGTGGCAAAAAATTATACGCTCCGAAGAAAATCGTTATCAGACGGTTCAATCGCGCGGTACGCTAGTGGTTGGCACAATCAATAACCCACTCTATTATTTTGTCGGATCGGAGGGAGAATCCGGTTTGGAATACGAGTTGGCAAAAAGCTTTGCGGATTATTTAGGGGTGAAGTTAGAAATTGCAGTATTTGACAATCCCAATGCGGTGCTCGGCGCGCTTGAGAATAATCGGATAGACTTGGCAGCGGCAAGTTTATTATTCTACTCTAAACGTGCGGAGCAATTCCAAATCGGTCCGTCTTATACTTCAGCTTCATGGCAATTGGTTTACCGTAAAGGGGAAAATCGTCCGAAAGATTTAGGCCAAGTACAACAAGAGATTGTGATTGCTGAAGGATCGGAATTAGACGAACTATTGGCGCAATCGCAGAAAAAATTTCCGAAGCTGCGATGGAAAAGTAACAAGCAGTTAACGCAAGAAGAGTTATTGATTCAAGTTGCGGAAGGCTACATTCCTTACACGATCGCTAATTCCATTGATGTGGCGATGGCTCAGCAAATTCGTCCTGACCTTGCAATCGCCTTTGATTTAACAGACGAAGCCGGCGTACATTGGTATCTTGCCGATAATTCTTACAACGAGCTGCAGGCTAGTTTACTCGACTTTATGAGCACCGCATTGGACAGCGGTTTAATTGATCGTATTGAAGAGAAATATTTTCGGCATATTGCGCAGTTTGATTACGTGGATAGTCGCGCTTATTTAGATGCCGTTGAAAACATTTTGCCGCAATATCAACCGCTTTTTGAAAAATACAAGGGCGAGTTGGATTGGCGTTTGTTGGCGGCGGTGGCTTATCAAGAATCTCATTGGAACCCTGATGCTACCTCACCTACCGGGGTACGTGGCATGATGATGCTCACCAAAGATACGGCAGAGCGGATGAAAATCGATGATCGAACCGATCCTGAGCAAAGTATTAAAGCCGGTTCAGATTATCTTCATTGGTTGATTGCACAGATGCCGGATAGTATTCCGCAAGAAGACCGAATTTGGTATGCGCTCACCGCTTATAATATGGGGCTAGGGCATGTAGTGGATCTACGTCGTTTAACAAAAAAACTAGGCGCCAACCCGGATAATTGGTTAGATGTAAAGAATAACTTGCCGTTACTGTCGGAAAAACGCCATTATAATGGACTAAAATATGGCTATGCTCGAGGTTATGAGGCATATCAATACGTAGAAAATATCCGCCGATATATGAATAGCATTGTGAATTATCATCGCGTTAAGGAAAATCAGAACCGCTTTGAGCAAGGTAAAGATGCTTCACGCGATAATCAAGATGCGGTTAAAAACACGGAATAGAAAGGAAAGATAGACCTGCCGGAGCCCAGTAGAAAAATAACAAATAAAAAGGCTTATTAATGTTTTTAATAAGCCTTTTTTTCGTAATCTTGCTTAATTTGTTTCCTCAGTATAACCCTTCATGCTACTAAGTTTTGCTAAACCTATATTGCAACTTTTCAACTGTGTAGCCAGTTCCATTTCAAGAATTTGTTGCTTACTTTGGTTCAGTTTATTTTTGATTTTGCTTACTTGAGTATGCGTACCCGGTTGTTTTTCAGCCTGCGCAATTAAATTTTCTGTTTCTTTGAATAATTGCTCGCATTGTTGCGGCAACATATTTTTTTCTGGTGTTGCTGCAATTGTGGAAAACGAAACCATAGAAAATAATGCAGCTAAAATACTTGAGATTTTTTTCATTATGAAATCCTTCAATAAGATTTTCTAGATATGACGGTGGGCGAAGTTAGCAAAATACGAGATTATTGTCTAGGGAAAATTGATAATTTTGCGATAAACGGACGTACTATTTATTGGCTCCGTAATATCCTATCTATTTTAGAAAAGGGAAATTTGATGTAAATCAATTTCATGTATGGCTAGCTATAATGGGGTATTTGCTATTTATATCAAAAAATATGATGTGGATAGCATTTTTAGTGTTTTTTATCCTTATGTTTAGTAGTAGAATAACTACCATTCTTGAGTTATCCGCGTTGTAATCCGTAATTTGATGTAGTTCGCAAAAGGGATTATTGTGTGCGGTAATTCAGTTTTCGCTTAATAATTGTGCATTTTGTCTGTTGTTGAGTAGCTTTTGGGGTGATTATTTAAGGGATTCCTTTATTAATCATAGTGAATAACTTGTAATTATTACAAGAGGTTGAGATGTTGGACGTTGTTGAACTTTCTCGCTTGCAGTTTGCTTTAACTGCGTTATATCACTTCATTTTTGTTCCTCTTACATTAGGTTTGTCTTTCATTCTCGTCATTATGGAAACGACCTATGTGGTGACAGGTAAAGAAGTTTATAAAGATATGACAAAATTTTGGGGTAAGTTATTTGGTATTAACTTTGCCCTTGGCGTGACCACCGGTATTATTATGGAATTCCAATTCGGTACTAACTGGTCTTACTATTCTCATTATGTAGGTGATATTTTCGGTGCACCGTTGGCGATTGAAGCATTACTTGCATTTTTCTTAGAATCGACTTTCGTCGGTTTATTTTTCTTTGGTTGGGATCGCTTAACTAAAGGTAAACACTTACTTGCAACTTATTGCGTAGCGTTCGGTTCAAACCTTTCTGCAATGTGGATTTTGGTGGCAAACGGTTGGATGCAAAACCCGGTTGCGGCGGAGTTCAATTTTGAAACCGTACGCATGGAAATGACGAACTTTATGGATTTATGGTTGAATCCTGTTGCGCAAAGTAAATTCTTACACACCCTTTCTGCCGGTTATACCTCAGGTGCTTTTTTTGTATTGGCGATTAGTGCGTTTTATTTGTTAAAAGGTCGTGATCTTAGTTTTGCCAAACGTTCTTTCTCTGTTGCGGCAACCTTTGGTTTTATCGCTTCGCTTGCGGTTGTAATTTTAGGGGATGAGTCCGGTTACGATATCGGTAAGGCTCAGCCGGTGAAATTAGCGGCGATGGAAGCGGAATTTGAAACGCATCCGGCACCGACAGCATTCCATCCGGTTGCGATTCCAAATACCGCTGAAATGAAAAATGATTTTGCGATTAGTGTACCTATGCTTGGTGGCATAATTGCAACTCGTTCTTTTGATAAAGAAATTACCGGTTTAAAAGAACTCCAAGCATTAAACGAAAATCGGGTACGTAACGGTATGGTGGCTTATGATCTTTTCACTCAATTGAAAGCGGAGAAAAAAGCATCGGGTCAAGTCAATCCTGAAACTAAAGCGAAATTCGATGAAGTGAAAAAAGATCTTGGTTTCGGTTTATTGTTAAAACGCTACACCGATAAAGTGGTGGATGCGACAGAAGAGCAAATTAAACAGGCTGCGCGCGATACCATTCCGAATGTGGGGCCTAACTTTTGGGCGTTTCGCGCAATGCTCGCTGCGGGTGGTTTAATCGCCTTATTAGCCTTCGGCGCATTTGTTCAAAACTTGCGTAATAAAGTGATGCAAAGTCGATTATTGCTAAAAGCTTTATTATGGGGGTTACCGTTGCCTTGGATTGCCATCGAATGCGGTTGGTTCTTGGCGGAATACGGTCGTCAACCATGGGCAATTTATGAAGTGTTGCCGGTAGGCATTTCTGCTTCTCACCTAAGTGTGGGCGATCTTTGGTTCTCTATCGGTTTAATCTGCGCACTTTATTTAGCCTTTATTATTGTTGAAATGTACTTAATGTTTAAATATGCACGTTTAGGGCCAAGTGCATTGAAAACCGGCAAATACTACTTTGAGCAATCATCTAAATAAGCAGGAGACGAATTATGATTGATTATGAATTTCTACGTTTTATTTGGTGGATATTGGTCATCGTATTGCTGATCGGTTTTTCTGTAACTGATGGCTTTGATATGGGCGTAACCGCGCTTTTACCAATTGTCGGTAAAAAAGAAGTGGAACGTCGAATTATGATTAACACAATAGCACCGCATTGGGACGGTAACCAAGTTTGGTTGTTAACCGCCGGTGGTGCGGTGTTCGCAGCCTGGCCTATCGTATATGCCGTTTCTTTCTCCGGTTTCTATATCGCATTGGTATTAGTGTTGGCAGCGTTATTCTTCCGTCCGATTGGTTTTGAATACCGTGCCAAAATTGATAGCCCAACATGGCGTACTGTCTGGGATTGGGGGTTGTTTGCAGGTGGTTTTGTACCGGCATTAGTGTTTGGCGTAGCATTCGGTAATTTACTACAAGGTGTGCCATTTGAATTCAATGAAATCGCACAAGTTACCTATACGGGGTCATTTTTTGCTTTATTAAACCCGTTCGCTTTATTATGCGGTGTGATTAGTTTGGCCATGCTTGTCACGCACGGTGCAAACTGGTTACAAATGAAAACCACGGCTGAATTAAGAGATCGTGCTCGTGCAATTACTCAAATCGGCGCACTTGTAACTTTGATCGCATTTGTGCTTGCAGGCGTATGGCTATACTTTAAGGATGGTTATGTTGTAACCAGTGCTATTGACCACTTAGCGCCTTCTTCTCCTATGGGTAAAGAAGTGAAAGTAGAAATTGGAGCATGGTTCAAAAACTTCAACGAAATGCCGATTCTACGGCTTTTCCCTGCATTGGTAGTGGTGGGCGCATTGCTAAATATTGCCGCTTCTAAAGCAAATCGTTGCGGTTTCGCGTTCTTCTTTTCGGCATTAACTATGGCCGGCGTGATTATTACCGCTGCGGTTTCTATGTTCCCGTTCGTAATGCCTTCAAGTTCTCATCCAGAACAAAGCTTGTTAATGTGGGATGCAACCTCAAGCGAATTAACCTTAACCTTAATGCTAGGTTTAGCGCTCGTATTTGTAACAATTTCTCTTGCGTACACCATTTGGTCATACATGAAAATGTTCGGCCGTTTGGATGAAAGCTTTGTGGCAAACAACAAAAACTCATTATACTAAGGAGACAATATGTTATACGCAATTTGGATAGTGGGTGTTTTAACAGCAATTTTTGCAAGCGTAAAAGTCACAAAAAGTAAAGAAAATTTAGGGAAATTCGACGAATAATGATTCGCGTTCTTTATCAATATGTTAATAAGGGTTCGTTCAGAACCCTTTCATTTATTTTGGCGATAGCATTAACATTCGCTTTTTTCTTCAATTTTAATGGTTTCTCCAGCGGGCTAAGAACAGCCAATCCTTTTCTAGTCTTATTTATTTTATGGGGCTTAATAACCTCTTGGATCCACGGCATCGGCTTTGAAGTGAAGCTCGCCTTTTGGCGTTTACTTTTTTTGCCTTATTGGGGGTACCTTGCGTTTTTATCGGCGATCATCGTTCATTATTGACAAGTCAAAATAGCACCGCATTGAAAGTGCTTGCGCCGAGTAAAAACAGTCTCTAAAATACGCGACCTCAGACTTCTTAATGGGGAAAGCAAGGTGAGTTCAAGGATTTTTCGTTTTCCGGTTCGTGTTTATTATGAGGATACGGATGCTGGTGGAGTAGTTTATCACGCTCGCTATTTGCATTTTTTCGAACGCGCCAGAACGGAATATCTAAGACTGCTGGAATTTTCTCAACAAACCTTGTTGCAGGAACAACAAAGCGCGTTTGTTGTCAAATCGATGGCGCTTGACTATCGCGTTCCGGCAAAATTGGATGATTATCTTATTATTGAAACCGAAGTTAGCGCGATTAAAGGTGCGACAATCCTTTTTGAGCAACGATTAATACGTGATACGGTGATTTTATCAAAGGCTACTGTAAAAGTAGCTTATGTTGATTTAGGCAAAATGAAACCGGCGGCGATTCCGACAGAAATAAAAGCCGCCTTTTTAAACAATATAGAACACTTTTCGGAGTAGCTGATGACTGCAGAATTGAACTTTTTAGAGCTTTTTCTAAAAGCGAGTATTGTTGTTCAACTTGTAATTGTGATTTTAATTTCATTCTCAATTATTTCTTGGACGATTATTATCCAACGTAGTCGTGTATTAACAAATGCGTTAAAAGAAGCGAATACTTTTGAAGATCGTTTCTGGTCAGGCGAAGACTTAAATAAATTATACGAAGGTTTATCAAATCGCCGCGACGGGTTAACTGGAAGCGAACAAATTTTCTTTGTCGGTTTTAAGGAATTTTCTCGTTTAAAGCAAGTCAATCCGGAGGCGCCTGAAGCGATAATTAAAGGAACTTCGCGAGCAATGAATTTAGCGATGAATCGAGAAGTGGAAATGCTTGAAAGTCGCGTGCCGTTCTTAGCAACAGTGGCTTCTGTAAGCCCGTATATCGGTTTGTTCGGTACCGTTTGGGGGATTATGCACGCTTTTATGGCATTAAGTGGCGCTAAGCAAGCCACTTTACAAATGGTAGCACCGGGGATTGCGGAAGCATTGATTGCAACTGCCATCGGTTTGTTTGCTGCGATTCCGGCCGTCATGGCTTATAACCGGTTAAGCTTACGTGTAAATGCGATTGAGCAAAATTACGGTAACTTTATTGATGAATTTACCACGATTTTACATCGTCAAGCCTTTGGTAGAGCACCGCATTCCCATTAAATGGGAAAACGTTAAAAATATAGTCTTTTAGCGTGGTTTTTTAGGGGAAAATATGGCTCGTCGTTCACGTAAAGAAATTAAATCTGAAATTAATATTGTGCCGTTCTTGGATGTATTGCTAGTACTCGTACTTATCTTTATGGCGACCGCACCCATTATCAGTCAAAGCGTCCAAGTGGAATTGCCAGATTCGGTACAAAGTCAAAATGTGTCAAATGAAGATAAAACACCGGTGATTTTAGAAGTTTCCGGCGTTGGGCAGTACGCGCTTTCTATCGGCGGTGAGCGCCAAGAAGGCCTAACGGAAGAAATGGTGACGCAGTTATCAAAACAAGAATTTGATAAGGATAACAATACGATGTTCCTTGTTGGAGGAGCAAAAGAAGTGCCTTATGAAGAAGTTATCAAAGCATTGAATTTACTTCATTTGGCGGGTATTAAATCTGTCGGTTTAATGACGAACCCAATTTAATCGAGAGTAGGTAAAACGTGCAGAATAATCGACAAAAAAAAGGTGCGAATGCGTTTGTCATTTCGATTCTTATGCACCTTGCTTTGTTCGGTCTGTTGATTTGGAGCTCTTTCTATCAAACCGTTGAAATTATGGGCGGCGGTGAAGGTGATGGCGATGCACTTGGCGCGGTAATGGTTGATACGGGGAATGCATCGCAAGAATGGGGGCGTCTCCAACAGCAGAATAAAGGGCAAACCGATAAACAGAAAAAGACAGATCCGGTAGAAGAAAAACCGCTTGTTGAACAGCAAGAAGAAGTTCGTCGGCAAGAAATTGCAAAACAAGAAGAGCTGAAGCATCAGCAGGAAATTCAGCGCCAACAAGAAATTGAACGTCAAAAGCAAGAATTAATAGAGAAGCAAAGACAGCAAGAACTTGTTCGCCAAGAAGTATTGGAAAAGCAAAAACAAGCCGAAGAAGCGAAAGCAAAACAAGCCGCGGAAGCGGCAAAGCTTAAAGCTGAGGCAGAGGCTAAACGTTTAGCCGCAGCAAAACAAGCGGAAGAAGAGGCTAAGGCGAAGGCGGCAGAGGCAGCCGAAAAAGCGAAGAAACAAGCAGAGGAAAAAGCCAAAGTAGAGGCAGAGGCCAAAGCGAAAGCTGAAGCAGAAGCGAAGGCTAAAGCAGATGCTGATGCGAAGGCTGCGGCGGATGCAAAGGCGAAAGCAGATGCTAAGGCAAAAGCTGCCGCGGATGCGAAAGCAAAAGCGGAAGCAGCAGCTGCAGTTAAGCGTAAAGCGGATCAAACTGCATTAGATGATTTTATGAACGGAGGCGATCTTGGCGGCGGTAGCGCTTCTAAAGGTGGCAATGCAAGCAAAGGTGGAACGCAAGGTAGTGGCGCTAGCTTGGGCTTGGGCGACGGCGGTAAAGTAGGTGACCAATATGCAGGTGTTATTAAGCGTGAAATTCAGCGCCGTTTCCTAAAAGATCCAAGTTTTGCGGGAAAAGTTTGTCGAATTAAGATTCAGTTGGAGCGAGATGGTACGATTCTAGGTTATCAGAAGGTGTCAGGTTCCGAGGATATTTGTACTGCTGCACTCAGTGCAGTGGCTAGAACCAAGAAAGTTCCTGCGGCACCGTCTGATGCTGTGTATGAAAAATACAAAGCACCGATTATTGATTTCGATATCAAATGATTGTTTTGAGAAGTATGTACTCGTTAACGTAAGGATAACAAAATGAAATTATTCAAAAAATTAATAGGTGTATTTGCAGCGCTCTTTGTTGTTGCAGGTCACGTTGTGGCGGATGATGAAGTTCGCATTGTGATTGATGAAGGGGTGGATGGCGCACGTCCTATTGCCGTCGTGCCGTTCGCAGGTTCTGCCCCTGAAAATATTGGCAAAATCATTGCGGATGATTTGCGTAATAGCGGTAAATTCAATCCTATTTCGGAAGCTAGGATGCCTCAGAAACCGACTTCAGCTTCTGAAGTAAATCCGGAAGCTTGGACTGCATTAGGCATTGATGCAGTTGTGGTCGGACAAGTGACTTCAACCGGAAGTGGTTATAATATCTCCTATCAGTTAGTCGATACGGTAGGCGCATCAGGTACCCCTGGGACGGTACTCGTACAAAATAGCTATACAGTGACGGATAAATGGTTACGCTATGGTGCTCATACGGTAAGTGATGAGGTATTTGAAAAATTAACGGGTATTCGAGGGGCTTTTAGAACCCGAATTGCATATGTGGTGCAAAAAAATGGTGGTTCACAACCTTATGAAGTTCGAGTGGCTGATTATGACGGGTATAATCAATTTATCGTGAACCGTAGTTCGCAACCGATTATGTCTCCAGCCTGGTCGCCAGATGGTAAACGTTTAGCATATGTTTCGTTTGAGAATAAAAAATCACAGCTTGTCGTGCAAGATCTTGGTTCAGGTGCGCGTAAAGTTGTTGCATCGTTTCCAGGGCATAACGGTGCTCCGGCATTCTCGCCAGATGGTTCGCGTTTAGCCTTTGCTTCATCACAAGACGGTACATTAAATATTTACGTGATGAGCGCAAATGGGGGAGTTGTAACTCAATTAACACGTGGTTCGGGTAATAATACTGAACCGTCTTGGTCACCGGATGGTAACTCAATTTTGTTTACCTCTGATAGAAGTGGTTCCCCTCAAGTTTATCTAATGAGTGCTAGTGGTGGTAGCGCTTCACCAATTGGAGGTCGAGGTAGCGCGCAAATTAGTGGCGATGGTAAGATGCTTGTTATGATCAACGGTAATAACAATGTCGTAAAACAAGATCTTTCTACCGGTGCCTCGGAAATATTAAGTACATCTTTTTTAGGCGAAAGTCCGAGTATTTCACCTAATGGAATTATGATTATTTATAGTTCTACACAAGGCTTAGGAAAGGTGCTACAATTAGTTTCTGCAGATGGTCGCTTTAAGGCGAGTCTTCCAGGAAGTAATGGCCAAGTGAAATTTCCAGCTTGGTCGCCATACTTAACTAAATAAAAATGTGATTAGGAGAATCTAATGAACAAATTTGTTAAATCATTATTAGTTGCGGGTTCTGTAGCTGCTTTGGCAGCATGTAGCTCTTCTAGCAACGATGCAGGTGCAAACGGTCAAACTTTCGGTGGCTATTCTGTTGAAGATCTTCAACAACGTTATAACACTGTGTATTTTGGTTTTGATAAATACAATATTGAAGGCCAGTATGTTCAAATCTTAGATGCGCACGCAGCATATTTAAATGCAACTCCGGCATCTAAAGTAGTTGTTGAAGGTAATACTGACGAACGTGGTACTCCAGAGTATAACATCGCTTTAGGTCAACGTCGTGCAGATGCAGTTAAATCTTTCTTAGCTGGTAAAGGTGTTGAAGGTAGCAAAGTTTCAACTGTTTCCTACGGTGAAGAAAAACCGGCTGTATTAGGTCATGATGAAGCCGCATATTCTAAAAACCGCCGCGCAGTATTGGCATACTAATTTTTAGAATAAGCCTAGTTTAAAGAGGACGGAGACGTAAGTCTCCGTCTTTTGTTTTTTATAAGCCGAATGTTATAGAATTGATGAGGATTCGTTCAACTAACTAAAAAACCTAAAATTTTCCTTGCGCCAAAAAATAAAATCAGTAATATACGGCACGTCAAAATGACGTGGGTCGTTAGCTCAGTCGGTAGAGCAGCGGACTTTTAATCCGTTGGTCGAAGGTTCGAATCCTTCACGACCCACCACTTAAGATATATTCCTCTTCTTGGGGTCGTTAGCTCAGTCGGTAGAGCAGCGGACTTTTAATCCGTTGGTCGAAGGTTCGAATCCTTCACGACCCACCACTTTGTTTTCAGAACTCGTATTTCCTCAGTTGGGTTGTTAGCTCAGTTGGTAGAGCAGCGGACTCTTAATCCGTTAGTCGAGAGTTCGAGTCTCTCACAACCCACCATATTTTCTGAAATTATGCAGCTGTGTATAAAGCTGAAATGACCTCACAAAATAGCACCGCATTGAAGTGACTTCCGATGCAGTGCTATTTTGTGAAGTAAACTTAATTCCTCAAATAGTTTTGTGCATTTGCTGCATAATACCAATATCTTCTATTGATAAGTTGTCTTTATTTTTTAAATAAGAAGATTCTAGACTCAAAGTCGAAGTTATCGTGCTATAATAACCTTAAATTATAGTCAAATACTAGAGTGTTATGTTTGATCATATTCGAATAGTGCTTATTGAAACTTCTCATAGTGGAAATATAGGTTCTGCGGCTCGAGCAATGAAAACAATGGGGCTTTCTCAGTTGTATCTTGTTTCTCCAAAATCGGTTGATAAACAATCGCTTGCCTTGGCAGCCGGTGCGGATGATATTGTCACGAATGCACATATTGTCTCAAGTTTTGATGAAGCTATTGCAGATTGTTCATTAGTGATAGGTGCTAGCGCACGTTTGCGCCATTTACAAAGTACTCTGCTTGGGCCAAGAGAATGTGCTGAAAAAATATCATTATATCAAGGGAATATTGCGATTGTATTTGGACGTGAGCGTGTAGGTCTGCGTAATGAGGAACTGCTGAAATGTCATTATCATTTAACGATTCCTGCAAATCCTGATTATTCCTCGCTCAACTTGGCAATGGCTGTTCAATTGGTGAGCTACGAACTTAGAATGGCATTTTTAGCAAATAAGGAAAATGGTTTTTCATTTTCCTTAGCTAATAAATCTGATGAGTCAAAAAAGCATGCTAATGCGCAGGAAATGGAATATTTCTTTAAGCATACAGAGCGTGTTTATAAATCATTAGGATTTATTAAAAATCAAGGTGTTATGCAAAAATTACGACGTTTGTATAACCGTGCAAGTGTAGAAGAAAATGAATTAAATATTTTACATGGCATGTTAAGTGCGGTTGAAAAACGCTTAGAGTTACTTAATATAGATAGTTGACTATTTTAGTTGGACATGTAAACATTGAGACAACTTTTAAAAGGGGACTTTATGAAACTAACTTCAAAAGGGCGTTATGCAGTGACAGCGGTTTTAGATATCGCATTAAACGCAGCGAATGGGCCCGTGAACCTTGCTGATATTTCAGAACGTCAGAATATTTCACTATCTTATTTAGAACAGCTTTTTGCGAAGTTGCGTCGTGACGGTTTAGTTCAAAGCGTACGTGG
This sequence comes from Aggregatibacter sp. HMT-949, assembly GCF_041734645.1. Lineage (NCBI taxonomy): Bacteria > Pseudomonadati > Pseudomonadota > Gammaproteobacteria > Pasteurellales > Pasteurellaceae > Aggregatibacter > Aggregatibacter sp. HMT-949. The sequence continues at coordinate 354,992 of NZ_CP162010.1, forward strand.
CCCAGGGGGCGGCTATAGGTTAGGTTTACCAAGCGACAAAATTTCAGTGGGGATGATCGTCTCTGCCGTAAATGAAAATATTCATGTAACCAAGTGTCTTGGTGCCGGAAATTGTCAAAATGGTACAGAGTGTTTAACTCATGCTCTTTGGGATGAACTGAGCAACCGCATTGAGAGTTTTTTAAACGAGATTACCTTAGCCGAATTGGTGAATAAAAGAGCGTCAAAGCACCAACCACATAACAATTTTGAAAATTTATTAATTATTAATCAGTAAGAAAAGTTACCTTATATAAGTGCGCTCAAGTTTTGGAAAGATTTTAGGAGTGAAAATGAAATTACCCATTTATTTAGATTATGCGGCGACTTGCCCGGTTGATGAACGCGTGGCGAAAAAAATGATGGAATATTTAACTATCGATGGTGTTTTCGGTAATCCGGCTTCTCGTTCCCACAAATTCGGCTGGCAAGCTGAAGAAGCGGTTGATGTTGCACGTAATCAAATCGCCGATTTAATCGGCGCTGATTCCCGTGAAATTGTGTTTACCTCCGGTGCGACAGAATCCGACAACTTGGCGATAAAAGGTGCAGCGCACTTTTATCAAACTAAAGGTAAGCACATTATCACTTGTAAAACCGAACACAAAGCCGTGCTTGATACTTGTCGCCAATTAGAACGTGAAGGTTTTGAAGTCACTTATTTAGAACCGGAATCCGATGGCTTAATTGATTTAGAAAAATTCAAAGCGGCATTGCGTCCGGATACCATTTTAGCCTCTATCATGCACGTGAATAACGAAATCGGCGTGATTCAGGATATTCAAGCCATCGGTGAATTATGCCGAGCCAACAAAACGATCTTCCATGTAGATGCCACCCAAAGTGTAGGCAAAGTGGATATCAATCTCGCCCAGTTACCAGTGGATTTAATGTCTATGTCCAGCCATAAATTATATGGTCCAAAAGGCATTGGCGCATTATACGTTCGCCGCAAGCCGCGTATTCGTTTAGAGGCCATTATTCATGGCGGTGGTCATGAACGCGGTATGCGTTCCGGTACATTGCCGGTACATCAAATTGTCGGGATGGGTGAAGCCTATCGTATTGCCAAAGAAGAAATGGCGACAGAGATCCCACGCATTAAAATCCTGCGCGACCGTCTGTACAATGGTTTAAAAGACATTGAAGAAACCTATGTGAATGGCTCCATGGAACATCGCGTCGCCAATAACCTCAACATCAGTTTTAACTATGTAGAAGGTGAATCTTTAATGATGGCATTGCGCGACATCGCGGTTTCATCTGGATCTGCCTGTACTTCCGCCAGCCTTGAGCCATCTTACGTATTGCGAGCCTTAGGTCGTAATGATGAATTAGCACACAGCTCAATTCGCTTCACCTTAGGTCGTTTTACAACAGAAGAAGAAATCGACTACACCATTAACTTGATGAAAGGCGCAGTAGAAAAATTACGCGCATTATCTCCGCTTTGGGATATGTTTAAAGAAGGCATAGACTTAAATACTATTAAGTGGTCAGCCCACTAATTTGGCGGGCGATGAAAGTTGCCCGATTAGCACATTATTTTAGGAAAGGAACAAAATATGGCATACAGCGACAAAGTTATCGATCATTATGAAAACCCGCGTAATGTGGGCGCTCTGGATAAAAAAGACAGTTCTGTCGGTACCGGCATGGTGGGTGCACCAGCATGCGGCGACGTGATGCAATTACAAATTCGCGTAAATGACAATGGCATTATTGAAGATGCCAAATTCAAGACCTACGGTTGCGGTTCCGCCATTGCGTCTAGTTCCTTAATTACCGAATGGGTCAAAGGCAAGTCTTTGGAAGAAGCGGGATCCATCAAAAATAGCCAAATTGCGGAAGAACTTGAATTACCGCCAGTAAAAGTACACTGCTCCATTTTGGCGGAGGATGCTATTAAAGCCGCGATTGCTGATTACAAAACCAAACAAGCCAAATCATAAAAATAAAAAGTGCGGTAAATTAACCGCACTTTTCGTCGTTCCGGAGGAAATATGAGTATTACATTGACGGAAAAGGCTGCGCAACGTGTGAAAGCTTTTTTGGATAATCGCGGCAAAGGTATAGGTTTACGTTTGGGAGTGAAAACCTCGGGCTGTTCAGGTTTAGCGTATGTACTTGAATTTGTTGATGTACTAAATGAAGAAGATCAAGTTTTCGAACAACATGGCGTAAAAGTTATCGTTGACCCCAAAAGCTTAGTTTACTTAAATGGAATTGAATTGGATTATGTAAAAGAAGGTTTAAATGAAGGCTTTAAATATAACAACCCAAACATAAAAGAATCTTGCGGTTGTGGCGAAAGCTTCCATGTTTAAGGAGTCATCATGCAAAACCCTTTTAAAGTGTTTGATTTACCTGTTAATTTCCAACTTGATACGCAAGCCTTAAATGAACGCTATTTAGCGCTACAGAAATCGTTGCATCCGGATAATTTTGCGTCAGCCGATGTTGGGCAACAGCGTCTTGCGATGCATAAATCGACAGAAGTGAATGATGCTTTAAAAACGTTAAAAGACCCAATTTTGCGTGCTGAGGCGATTATTGCGCTCAACACTGGCGAGCAACAAAATGTTGAACAAAAAAGCACTCAAGATGTAGCGTTTTTAATGCAACAGTTACAATGGCGCGAGCAGTTGGAAGAATTGGAAAATGAAAAAGACAAACAAGCGCTAAGCGTGTTTGCTAAAGAAATCAAACAAGAAACTCAGACGTTATTGGTTGCACTTGCCGACCGCATTGAAGGTGCTCAGTGGGCGCAAGCGATACAGTTTTGCGATAAATTGCGCTTTATCCGCAAGTTAAGCGAAGAAATTGAACGGGTTGAAGAACGGCTTTTTGAATCATAAATCACCTAATGAAATCCACACTTTCATAACATATCTAGCGAATTATGCAAACTCTCGAACAATTATCTAATCCGAAACATTCCGCTTGGAACACTATTTCTCAATGGATTGAGCAGGCGCGCAATCACTGCGAAGTGATTAAAAAAGATCAATCCAGTGCCGAACGTGAACTTTTCACCATGCAAATGCCGACTTCCTCACCGATCGGGGCAGTGATTTATGAAACTGGCGGTATTTTGATTCATCACGGTTGGTTACGGATTTTAGGTTCAGGCAGTTTTAAACTAGCACGTGGTTTGATGGATTGGAATTTCAGCAAATCTTTCAGCCAATCCGGCGAAAAACCGAAATATTTATTGGTGGCGGATGATGTGATTGGTGGATATTTTGCGTTAAATGGCGGCTCGTTAGGAAAAAATCTTGGAAAAATCTACTATTTTTCTCCGAAAGATTTAAGTTGGCATGATTTGAATTTTACTTACACCGAATTTTTAGCTTGGGGGCTGAACGGCGATATTGATGCATTCTACCAAGATTTATTCTGGCAAAATTGGCAAGAAGACGTAAAACAGCTCGACGGTAACCAACTTTTTGTTTTTACGCCGGATTTGAGTGAAGATAAAAGCACTCCGATTGACGCGCGGCAGAAACGTGAAGTAAATATCGAAACGCACTACAACGCGAGTTTTGCGCAAAAAGAAAAGTTTGAAATGGCGTATTCTGTCGTATAACTAATTGAAATAGAAAAGAAATATTATGGCATTATTACAAATTGCAGAACCTGGACAGACTGCCGCACCGCATCAACATCGTTTGGCGGCGGGGATTGACTTAGGTACGACAAACTCATTGGTTGCCACAGTACGTAGTGGACAAGCAATGATTTTAAATGATGAACAAGAACGAAGTTTAGTGCCGTCCGTGGTGCATTATGGCGCAGCGGAAAAACAGGTTGGTGCGGAAGCTTTTGCACTGGCGTCGCAAGATCCGAAAAATACCGTGATCTCCGTGAAACGCTTAATCGGTCGTAGTCTTGAGGATGTGCAAGCACGCTATCCAGCAATGCCTTATGAATTTGTGGCGAGTGAAAATGGTTTGCCGCTTATCGTAACTGAGCAAGGGGTAAAAAGCCCGGTAGAAGTGTCTGCTGATATTTTAGCCCGTTTAAACCACATTGCAGAACAACGCCTTGGTGGCGAGCTTTCCGGTGTCGTAATTACCGTGCCGGCGTATTTTGACGATGCGCAACGTCAAAGTACCAAAGATGCTGCCCGTTTAGCCGGCCTAAATGTGTTGCGTTTGCTCAATGAACCGACTGCCGCTGCGGTGGCTTATGGCTTGGATAGTGCACAAGAAGGTATTATCGCCGTATATGATTTGGGCGGCGGTACGTTCGATATTTCTATTTTGCGTTTATCCAAAGGAGTGTTTGAAGTGTTGGCGACTGGCGGCGACACCGCATTGGGCGGTGATGATTTTGATCATCTTATTGCCGATTGGGTCGTTGAGCAAACTCAAATTAAACCGCAAAACGCTAATCAACAACGCGAACTTTTAATACTGGCAAATCAAACAAAAGTCGCTCTGACTAATGTCGAAAATACAACTATTTATTGGCAAGGTTCTTCCGTGGAAATCTCTCGCCGACAATTTAACGAATTGATTCACAACTTAGTGAAACGCTCATTACTCACTTGTCGCCGCGCATTAAAAGACGCGGATGTAGAAGCCGATGAAGTGCAACAAGTTGTGATGGTAGGCGGTTCAACCCGCGTGCCTTATGTGCGTGAACAAGTGGGGGAATTTTTCGGTAAAACTCCGCTAACGTCTATCGATCCAGATAAAGTCGTTGCCCTTGGCGCCGCACTCCAAGCAGATATTTTAGTGGGCAATAAAACTGACAGCGATATGCTATTGCTGGATGTCGTACCGCTTTCTCTTGGTATCGAAACCATGGGTGGCTTGGTGGAAAAAATTATTCCGCGCAACACCACAATTCCGGTGGCGCGTGCGCAAGAATTTACTACGTTTAAAGACGGACAAACCGCGATGACCATTCACGTAGTGCAAGGCGAGCGCGAATTAGTGGCTGATTGCCGTTCTCTAGGTCGCTTCACCTTACGCGGCATTCCGCCAATGGTTGCCGGTGCGGCGCATATTCGTGTGACTTATCAAGTCGATGCAGACGGTTTATTAAGCGTCAGCGCAATGGAAAAATCCACTAAAGTGCAGGCGTCCATTCAAATTAAACCGTCCTATGGTTTAACCGATGAAGAAGTGACTGCGATGATTAAATCCTCTTTCGACAATGCGCAACAAGATATGCAAGCGCGCGAATTGGCAGAACAACGCGTGGAAGCGGAACGTGTGATTGAAAGCGTGATCGTGGCATTGCAAACGGACGGTTCAGAATTACTGAGCACCGATGAATTTCATCAAATTGAAGCAGTGCTGAAACAGTTGATGGACGCGAAACAAGGTTTGGATTGTAGCGCTATTGCGCAAGGTATTAAGGCTCTGGATACGGCGACGCAAGCGTTTGCCGCGCGCCGTATGAATGCATCGATTAATAAAGCGTTAACCGGCAAAAATGTGTCGGAGATTGAGAAAAATTAATCGAAACACTATCGTGAAGTTGTAAATTAGCACCGCATTGAAGTTGCAACATAATTGCTGTCAACTAACGGCTAGTAGCGATGAAATCCTAAATCAGCACCGCATTGAAACCGCTCTTCACCTTTAAAATGTGTTTATCCGGTGAAGGAAAGTGCGTATTAAACCCATTTTTTTATAATTTAAGGAAAGTAATATGCCAAAAGTGATTTTTTTACCTAACGAAGAAATTTGCCCGGAAGGTATGGTGGTAGACGCCGCCGCCGGCGATAATTTATTGGAAGTCGCGCACAATGCCGGCGTAGAAATTCCTCATGCGTGTGACGGCTCTTGTGCCTGCACCACTTGCCACGTGATTATCCGCGAAGGATTTGATTCTTTAAACGAAACCAGCGATCAGGAAGAAGATATGTTGGATAAAGCTTGGGGCTTGGAAATGGACAGCCGTCTTTCTTGCCAATGCATTATCGGCGATGAAGATTTAGTGGTGGAAATTCCGAAATACAATATTAATCATGCCAACGAGGCGGCGCATTCATGAAGTGGACTGACACGCAATTTATCGCCGAAGAGCTTTATGATCGCAATCCGAATTTAGATCCGAAAACCGTCCGTTTCACCGATTTGCATCAATGGATTTGTGAACTAGACGGTTTTGACGATGATCCGCAAAAATCTAATGAAAGTATCCTTGAAGCCATTTTGCTTAAGTGGTTAGAAGAATATGAGTAAAAACGCCCGCTTTAGCGGGTTTTTTTAGTCTGGCGCTTGGACAATTCCTTCATTAACCTTAAATAATTTCCCTGTTTCAACTTTCATTTCTTTTAATTGATCTTGCGTGATTGCGCTGACAAAAACTTGTGAGTCGCTTTGTTGTAAGCGTTCGGCAAGTAATGCGCGTTTGAATTGATCTAACTCGGAGGCGAAATCGTCAATTAAGAAAATGCAACGGCGCTGTTTTTCTTTCATTAAATGTTCGCCTTGGGCTAGACGTAAGGCACACATGAGCAGTTTTAATTGTCCGCGAGAAAGTACGTCCTCAACCGGTAATCCGTTGGTCTTAAAACGAAAATCGGCTTTTTGCGGACCAGAAAAGGTGTAACCTAAAGCTTTATCGCGTTCAAAACTTTGTGCCAGTAAATCGCCGTATTCGGTATCTTTGTCCCAGCCTTGGTGGAAACTGACGTTGATTTCAATTTCAGGCAAAAATAATTGACAAGTTTGCTCGATTTTCGGGCGTAAGGCTTCGGCGTATTCCGTACGCCAGCGACTAACTTGATGAGCAAATTTAGCCAATTCTAAATCCCATACTCTTATTGCCGCATAAGGTTGTCGCTGGATCAGCACCGCATTGCGTTGTTTGAGTAGGCGATTGAGATTGCGCCATGCCGAATGGAAACCAGAGTGATGATGAAATAACCCCCAATCTAAAAATGCGCGGCGAAAGCTTGGACCGCCGTTCAGCAAGGTTAAACCTTCCGGCGTAATCAGTTGCATGGGGAGAAGATGGGCAAGATCGGCGATTTTGTTGCCATCTTCGCCATTGATTTTCACGAGGGTATTGCCTTGGCGCAGTTTTTGTAAGCCTACCGACCATTGATGCCGACTTTCTTGAATTTGTCCGAATAGGGTGAAATACGGTTCTTCGTAAGAAATAATGCGATTTGTCACCGTAGTTTTGAAGGAGCGGCCATGCCCCAAATAGAAAATCGCCTCTAACAGGCTGGTTTTACCGCTACCGTTGTTGCCGACCAAAAAGTTAAAGCCGGGAGCAAATTCTAGCTCCACGGCATTTAAATTACGAAATTTTTCAACTAATAAGCGGGAAATGGCCATCTTACAGACGCATCGGCATAATCACGTATTCGCTGCTACTGTCTTCACAATTTTCAATTAAGCAGCTGGATGAGGCGTCAGTTAAGCGAATGCGAACTTGTTGGCATTTTAGTGCGTTCAGTACGTCTAAAATGTAGGTGACGTTGAAGCCGACTTCCAATTCTTCACCGACATAAGCCACATCGACGATTTCCTCCGCTACTTCGTGTTCCGGGTTGGATGCGGTGATTTTAAGTTGGTTCTCGGTTAAATTTAAACGTACGCTGCGAACCCGCTCGTTAGACAAAATTGAGGCGCGTACAAAGGCTTGTTTTAATGCTTCCCAACTGCCTTCGACGATTTTCGTCGCATTGCGCGGTAATACGCGACGGTAATCAGGAAAACGACCGTCAATTAATTTTGAGGTAAATACAATGTGGTTAAGGTGAATACGAAGGTTATTCGTGCCGATTTGTAAACGGGCCGGTTCGTCGCTCGTTTCAAGTAAACGATTAAGTTCTAGTACACCTTTACGCGGTAGAATTACTGCATGATTTTGTAATTCTTGTTCAAGGGCGATGGTACAGACTGCAAGACGGTGACCGTCGGTTGCTACGGTACGCAGTAAATTGCCTTCAGTTTCGAACTTCATACCGTTTAAGAAATAGCGCGCATCTTGATTTGCCATGGAAAATTGGGTCGCTTCAATTAGGCGGCGCAAAGTGCTTTGCGGTAACTCAAAATCTACTTCCGATTGCCAATCTGTTAAGTTCGGATATTCTTCCGCCGGCAGTGTCGTGAGGTTAAATTTACTTCTGCCTGACTGTACGATGGCACGATCTTCTTCAAAACTGACGGTAATTTCAAACTCGTCGGACAATGTACGGCAGATATCAAGGAATTTTTTTGCCGGAATTGTAAAACTACCGTTTGCAGTGGCGGAGGAAAGTTGGGTGCAGCTGGACAGTTCCACTTCCAAATCCGTTCCCGTGATGGTTAAGCGGTTGTCTTCGATGTGTAACAATACATTATTCAACACGGGAATGTTCGGGCGGCTGGTTAATACACCACAAACTTGCTGTAAGGGTTTTAAGAGATTTTCTCTTGAAATACTAAATTGCATGACGGCTCCTTATGCGGATAACGTGCGAATCAAGTTCGCCCAATCTTCTTGAATACTGTTGTCTTTTTCGCGGAATTTCGGTACTTCGCGGCAAGCGTTTAATACTGTGGTGTGATCGCGATCAAATGCGCGGCCGATTTCGGGCAAACTGCGGTTGGTCAATTCTTTGGCTAATGCCATGGCAATTTGGCGTGGACGGGTAACTGAGCGTTGGCGGCTTTTTGATTTTAAATCCGAGACTTTAATGCGGTAGTATTCCGCGACGGTTTTTTGAATGTTATCAATCGTCACCAAACGTTCTTGCAACGCAAGAATATCTTTTAGCGTATCACGCACAAAGTCGATATTGATATCGCCACCTTTGAAATCTTGCATAGCTTTTACGCGGTTAAGCGCGCCTTCAAGTTCACGTACGTTAGTACGTAAACGTTGCGCAATAAAGAACGCCACTTCTTCAGGCAAATGCATGTGATGTTCTTCTGCTTTTTTCAGTAAAATCGCTACGCGAGTTTCCAGATCCGGTGGCTCAATGGCGGTAGTTAGGCCCCAACCGAAGCGGGATTTTAAACGTTCTTCGATTTTTTCGATTTCTTTCGGATAGCGATCCGAAGTTAAAATAATTTGCCGACCGGTTTCAAATAAATTATTGAAAATATGGAAGAATTCTTCTTGTGTTTTCTCTTTTTCAGCAAAGAATTGGATATCATCCACCAGTAATGCATCCAACGAGCGATAAAACTTTTTGAATTGCTCCATATTGTTGTCACGCATGGCTTTTACCATGTGCTGCATGAAATTGTTGGCGTGAATGTAAAGTACTCGTGCATTCGGTTTGTTGGCTAAAATACCGTTGCCGATGGCGTGTAGTAAGTGAGTTTTACCTAACCCGGTGCCACCATATAAAAAGAATGGATTCGCTGCAGGTTCGCCTGGTGCTTGCGCAAGCTTTTGTCCTACTGCGCGTGCCAGTTGATTGGATTTCCCTTCAACAAAGTTTTCAAATAAATGTTTGGCATTGAGGTGCGATTCGAATTTTACTGGTTTTTCAATTTCTTGTTCAAAATCGACCGATGCTAATGGTTTGACAGGCGCTGTGGGCACCGCATTGGGAGCCGGTTTTACGCCTTCTTTAAGAATAATTTGTAAATTTGGATTTTGTGCGAGTGTTTGGCAAATTTGTTGAATTTGCACAAGGTAATGGGTCTCCACCCAGCCTTTGACGAACATGTTGGATGCGTAAAGGACAATTTGATCGTTGGACACCACATCCGCCTGTAGCGGGCGCAGCCAAGTGCTTAAATCGGTGGCGGAAACGTGATCTTGTAATTGAGAAAGGCAGTTTTGCCAAAGATTGGAGAGGCTCACGATAAATTATCCTTAAGTATATTGCTATGCGTTTGTTATCGGATTCGCATTGAAACTGCGGTAAAAATTGCGGGGGATTTTACAATAATCTTGGGGAAAAATCTTCCATCGAGAAAAGGAAAAACACAAAAAGGTCGCTTGAGATTTTGTCTAAAATCCGTATAATCGCCCCGATTTTTAAAGGAACGGAAGACTATTTTGCAGAAAATTCCTTTCTTTGTTTGACGAAGAGCCGATTTATGATTAGAATCGCGCTCTATTTTTTATTCACTCACAGTCTTGATTTAGGAAGATTACAATGAAACGTACATTTCAACCTTCTGTATTAAAACGTAGCCGTACTCACGGTTTTCGCGCTCGTATGGCAACTAAAAACGGCCGTCAAGTTTTAGCTCGTCGTCGTGCTAAAGGTCGTAAAAGTTTATCGGCATAATCTCCATTTTTAGTGGTTACGCTAAACTTTCCTAGGGAGTTGCGTTTGTTGACTCCCACTCAATTCAAAAATGTTTTTGAACAACCATTTCGAGCCAGCACTCCCGAAATTACCCTTCTTGCCCGTAAAAATGATCTTGAGCATCCCCGTTTGGGCTTAACCGTCGCAAAAAAATACTTAAAACGTGCCCATGATCGCAATCGTATTAAACGTCTAGTGCGTGAAAGTTTCCGTTTGTCACAGCATGCTTTGCCTGCATGCGATTTTGTATTTGTGGCGAAAGCCGGCATCGGTAAACTTGATAATGCGACATTTCGTCAAACGCTGGAAAAATTATGGCAACGACACATTCGCTTGGCGCAAAAATCCTAATCGGTTTAATTCGGATTTATCAAGTTATCTTCAGTCCTTTAATCGGTTCTCGGTGCCGATTTTTTCCGACTTGTTCATGCTATGGCATTGAGGCGTTGAAAGCCCACGGCCTGTTAAAAGGTAGTTGGCTTACGTTTAAACGTGTATTAAAATGTCACCCCTTAAACGCCGGCGGGTTCGATCCCATTCCGCCGAAAATTAATAATAACCATGAGAAAAAATAATGGATTCGAGACGTAGCCTGTTAGTGTTAGCACTACTTTTTATTTCTTTTCTTGTTTATCAACAATGGCAAATGGATAAAAATCCACCGCCTGCCGTTGAGCAAACATCTTCGATGGCTTCAGATGTGCCCGCAAGTTCTTCTTCGTCAGCACAAATTGCAGCTGATTCAACGGTTAAAGGTCGTCTTATCACCTTAGAAAATGATGTGTTCCGTTTGAAAGTAGATACGTTAGGCGGCGATATCGTAAGTTCTGAATTATTAAAATATGATGCGGAATTAGATTCCAAAACTCCGTTCGTCTTATTAAAGAATACGCCTGAACAGGTTTATATCGCGCAAAGCGGTTTAATCGGTAAGAACGGGATTGATACCAAATCCGGTCGAGTGCAATATCAAATTGAAGGCGATAATTTCAAATTAACGGAAGGACAAGATTCGCTTTTCGTGCCATTAACCTTTGAAAAAGAGGGTGTCACTTACCAAAAGATTTTCGTATTAAAACGCGGCAGTTATGAGGTGGGCGTGAATTATACGATTAACAATCAAAGCGGTGCTGAGATTGAAGTGGAACCTTACGGCCAGTTAAAACACACCTTAGTCGAAAGTTCCGGTAACGTAGCGATGCCGACCTACACCGGCGGTGCTTATTCTTCTTCAGAAACTAATTATAAAAAGTATAGTTTCTCCGAGATGAAAGAGGCAAATCTTTCGATCGACACCAAAGCCGGCTGGATTGCGGTACTTCAACATTATTTCGTCTCTGCTTGGATTCCGAATCAAGATGTTAATAATCAACTTTATACCGTTACCGACAGCAAAAATAATGTTGCTTCCATTGGTTATCGTGGTCCGATCGTGACGATTCCGGCCGGCGCGCAAGAAACCATTTCAAGTTCCTTATGGACCGGTCCTAAATTGCAAAATGAAATGGCTAAAGTAGCAAATCACTTGGATTTAACGGTGGATTACGGTTGGGCGTGGTTTATTGCAAAACCGTTATTTTTATTGTTGACCTTTATTCAAGGTATTGTATCCAATTGGGGCTTAGCGATTATTTGCGTAACTCTCGTGGTGAAAGCAATTTTATATCCGCTTACCAAAGCACAATATACTTCTATGGCGAAAATGCGTATGTTGCAGCCGAAATTGCAAGAAATGCGCGAACGTTTCGGTGATGACCGTCAACGTATGAGTCAAGAAATGATGAAGTTGTATAAAGAAGAAAAAGTGAACCCGCTTGGTGGTTGTTTACCGATCCTTCTTCAAATGCCGATTTTCATTGCATTGTACTGGACATTTATGGAAGCCGTCGAACTTCGCCACGCACCGTTCTTCGGTTGGATTCAAGACTTATCCGCACAAGATCCGTATTACATTTTGCCGATCTTAATGGGCGCTTCCATGTACTTGTTGCAGAAAATGTCACCGACTCCGGTAGCTGATCCGATGCAACAGAAAGTGATGAATTTCATGCCGTTAATTTTTATGTTCTTTTTCCTTTGGTTCCCGGCAGGCTTGGTGTTGTACTGGTTGGTGTCTAACCTCATCACCATTGCACAGCAACAATTAATCTACCGAGGATTGGAGAAAAAAGGATTACATTCCCGCAAGAAATAATCTTTAGGGAATCGCAAGAAAGGCATCGTAAGGTGCCTTTTTTATATCATTAACAAATCGTGTTGGGACGTTCGTATCGTCCTATCGTTTTAGCACCGCATTGGAAGTTCAAAATGCGGTCTTTTTTAAAGAGTCTTTTATGAAAGAAACCATCGTGGCGCAAGCCACTGCACCGGGACGCGGCGGAATCGGCATTTTAAGAATTTCCGGTCCGCAGGCCGGCGAAGTGGCGCAAGCCGTATTGGGCAAATGTCCGAAACCGCGTACGGCGGATTATTTACCGTTTAAGGATGCTGATGGCACCGCATTGGACCAAGGCATAGCACTTTATTTCAAAGCACCGCATTCCTTCACCGGTGAAGACGTGCTGGAATTACAAGGGCACGGCGGACAAGTGGTATTGGATTTATTGCTTAAACGTATTTTGCACATTGATGGCGTTCGCTTGGCGCGTCCCGGAGAATTTTCTGAGCAAGCTTTTTTGAACGATAAATTGGACTTGGCACAAGCGGAAGCTATTGCCGACTTAATCGATGCTACGTCAGAACAAGCAGCGCGTTCTGCGTTAAAATCGTTGCAAGGTGAATTTTCAAATAAAATCAATGCGTTGGTTGATTCGGTAATTTATCTGCGTACTTATGTGGAAGCTGCAATCGATTTTCCGGACGAAGAAATCGATTTTTTAGCCGATGGCAAAATTGAAACTAATTTGTGCCAGATTATCGAACAGCTTGAGGACGTGCGTCGTGCAGCCAAACAAGGTTCGATTTTGCGCGAAGGCATGAAGGTGGTGATTGCCGGTCGTCCGAATGCCGGAAAATCCAGCTTGCTTAACGCCCTTGCCGGCCGCGAAGCAGCAATCGTTACGGATATTGCAGGCACCACGCGCGATGTATTGCGTGAACACATTCATATTGATGGTATGCCGCTGCACATTATCGACACGGCCGGGCTACGTGACGCGACAGATGAAGTAGAACGCATCGGAATTTCTCGAGCTTGGAACGAAATTGAACAGGCCGACCGCATTATTTTAATGCTAGATAGTAGCGAGCCGGAAAGCCGGGATCTTAGCAAAGCACGAGCGGAATTTTTGGCGAAATTGCCGACTGATATTCCGTTGACTATTGTGCGTAATAAAATTGATTTAAGCGGCGAAAGGGAAGGCGTAAGCGAAGAAGGCGGCTATCAAGTGATTCGTCTTTCCGCACAAAATCACAGCGGTGTGCAATTATTACGTGAGCATTTAAAGCAAGCGATGGGCTTTCAAACTGGGATTGAAGGCGGATTTTTGGCACGTCGTCGCCATTTGGAGGCGTTGGAAAAAGCGGCGGAACATTTGCAAATTGGTTTGCAGCAATTAACGGAATTTCATGCCGGTGAATTATTAGCGGAAGAATTGCGTTTGGTTCAAGGTAATTTAAGCGAAATTACCGGGCAATTCACTTCCGACGATTTGCTCGGCAATATTTTCAGTTCGTTTTGTATTGGGAAATAGAGCATGAGTTTTTATACCTTATGGCTCATTGCATTGGGACTTTCAATGGATGCTTTTGCCGTGTCGATTTCCAAAGGCTTGGCAATGCGCTCTTTTCGTTGGAAACAAGCGTTGAGCATCGCCTTTTGTTTCGGTTTCTTTCAAGCCTTCATGCCGGCGATAGGGTATCTGCTCGGATCACAATTTAATAAGCTGATTCAATATTGGGATCATTGGATTGCTTTTGTGCTTCTTTCATTAATTGGCATGAATATGATTCGCGAAGGTTTTCGCGATGAAGACGAACGTTCCGTCATCGAGTTTATCAGCTTAAAACGGTTATTTACGCTCGGCGTTGCAACCAGCATTGATGCACTCGCCGTAGGAATTTCCTTTGCGTTTTTGAACGTGAATATTATTGAGGCACTTTGGATTATCGGTTTAACCACGTTAATGCTTTCTTTTGCAGGTGTAAAGAGCGGCCATTTTTTGGGAAGAACATTCAAAAGTAAAGCAGAAATTTTCGGTGGTTTAGTGCTAATTGTGATGGGCGTGAGAATCTTGTTTGAACACGGTGTTTTTGTATTTTAGGGTGAGATTTTTCTTACTTTCTATTATAATCGACGCAATTTTTGTCTTTTTAAAAGGGTAAATATGTTTATTGAAAAAATGCATGGTATGGCAAATACCAAAGTAGCTAAATTTATTCTCGGTTTGATTACGGTTTCTTTTTTAATCGGTGGAATGTCCGGTTATTTATTTAGCTCAAACGATTCATATGCAGCGAAAGTAAACGGTGAGATTATTTCTCAGCAAGATTTTATGAATCGCTATAACCAAGAATTCGAAACCCGTGCGGCACAAGAAGGCGAAGTTTTTTTAATGCGCTCCGATTCTCCGGAATTTGTCAATAATTTACGTCAAGATTTAATCGAGCGTTTGATCGATCAAGAATTACTTCGCCAATATGCGAAAGAACTTAAATTGGGGGTAAGCGATGATATGATTAAACGTGCGATCGTAACCGATCCGAATTTCCAATCAAACGGCAAATTCGATAACGCTTTGTATCAACAAATTCTTGCGCAAAGCCGTTTAACACCGGATATGTACGCTAATATTTTACGTGGCGCGTTAACCCTAGAACAAATGCAAAACGGCATTGCCGACAGTGAATTTGTCGTGCCGCTACAAGTGAAAGATAATGCGCAAGTGTTTTTCCAAAAACGTTTCGCTCGTTTGGCGATATTCCCCCTTGCTGAAGAGGTGACAAAGCAAAATGTTAGCCTTGGCGAAATCAAGGCTTATTACGATGCGAATCAAAAAGCCTTTACTCAACCAGAACAAGTGAAAGTACAATATATTCAAGTTTCTGGCGCTGAAGTGGCAAAAGGCATCAGCGTGAGTGATGTTGAAATAGCGCAATATTATCAAGACAATAAAGCGCAATTTATGACTCAACGTTTAGCCCATATTCAGTTTGCGAACGAGCAAGAAGCGAAAGCGGCTTATCAAGAATTAAAAAATGGCGTGAGCTTCGCTGAATTGGCTAAAGCACGTTCGACGGATAAAATTTCGGGCGAAAACGGCGGTGAATTAGGCTGGGTTAATGTTAACGAATTGCCGAAAGCGTTTGAAGAGGCGGCGGTGAATTTGCCGGTCGGTGCTTATAGCGAGCCGGTTTATGTGGACGGTAGTTTCCATATTATTCTAGTTAAAGAGCGTAAAGAAAAAGCTTTAAACGAGGTAAAAAACCAAGTCGCTGATGCGGTGCGCAAAGATTTATTGGAAAATCGCTTTTTATTGGTGGAAAAACAAGTACGTGAAAAAGCCTTTGAAGACAGCAAATCTTTAGAAGGGGCAGCGCAAGCAGCCGGTGTGAAAGTGCAAGAAAGCGATTATTTTACCCGTCAAAATGCACCGGCAGCATTAAATTCATCCGGCGTGATTTCTGCAATATTTGAGTCCGATATTTCCAACGGTGGTGTAAATTCCGAACCTTTAAATGTGGGCGAGCAAGATTTTGTGGTGGTGCGCGTGCTAGATCATAAAGCGGAAGGGATTAAAAGCTTGGACGAAGCAAAAGCGGACATCGAAACCTTCTTAAAACGCGAAAAAGCGGAAAAAGCTTTATTGGCAAGCGCAACTCAAGCAGTCGGAGAATTATCGGCAAATCCGAATAAACCGCGGTCAGACTTAGCCTTCGGTGCAGAACAAATTTTTACTTTTGCGGATAACCAAGACGCGACACTCATTAACGGCATTTTCTCCATTGCCAAACCGGAAAACGGCGCGACTTACAAAATCGTGCGTAATGGCAAAGGCGATGTAATTATTGCGGCGCTTGATAAAGTTGAGCAGGGCGAATTAACCGAGCAAGAATTGACACAATTTGGTGCGCAATTATTAAAAGCCCGTCAGTTGGAATTACGTGCGCAGTTAATGCAAGCGCTACGCGAAAAAGCACAAATTGAGATTAACGAAAGTTTCATTAAACAAGAAGAGGAAAATTAATCCTTAATGTTGAGAGCCTATGGAAACATAGGCTTTTTTCCGAACAGGTAAATTGCAATCCTCTTGATTTCTGATAAAAATGCGCGGTTTTTTCAATCGCACTTTTCATTAAACAAAGGAAAACCTCATGGCAGAAGAGACCATTTTCAGCAAAATTATTCGTAAAGAAATTCCGGCAACGATCGTTTATCAAGACGAGTGGGTGACTGCTTTCCGCGATATTGCGCCGCAAGCGAAGACGCATATTTTAATTATTCCGAATAAATTGATTCCGACCGTCAATGATGTAACCGAACAAGATGAAGCGATGCTCGGTCGTTTGTTTACCGTGGCAGCGAAATTGGCCAAACAAGAAGGTATTGCGGAAGACGGCTATCGTTTAATCGTTAATTGTAACAAGCACGGTGGACAAGAAGTCTTTCACATTCATATGCATCTTGTAGGCGGCGAACCGCTGGGCAAAATGTTGGATAAATAATGAAAAGCACGCTGATTTTAGCCGTCGGGTTGATGTTGACCGCTTGTTCCGGCACCGCACCGAATTTAGTGCATTCGGACAGTCCGATTCTCAATATTGCCGAAAATCTTGCCACTTCCGTCGAAGCAAAAGCTGATCGGAATTCGGCTTGGATAAAAAATAAAAGCGCTCAACCGATTAAAGTAAACTATCATCTTTTTTGGTATAACGCGCAGGGCGTGACTCAAGTACGCGAGGCGCAGCGCGAAAGTCTTTCCGGCAATTTATATTTGCAACCGCAAGAACAAAAAGCCGTTGAATTAATAAAACCTACCTCTGAAAGCACGAATTACCGTCTTTATTTGCAATAACTATGTCAACATTATTAATCGATCTTGAAGGCTACGAGCTGACGCAAGAAGAAGTGGAATTGTTGCAACATCCGCTGGTAGCCGGTTTGATTTTATTCACCCGCAATTTTTACGACCGCGCGCAACTCCAGGCCTTGGTGAAATCCGTACGTAGCTGCGTAAAAAAGCCGTTGCTGATTACTGTTGACCAAGAAGGCGGACGCGTTCAGCGTTTCCGCGAAGGCTTTACTCTGCTACCGGCGATGCAGGCCTTTGCCGCTTTGTCGAATGATGTGCGACAACAACAAGCTTGGGCACATGAAGCCGGTTGGCAAATGGCGGCGGAAATGATTGCGTCAGATATCGATTTAAGTTTCGCGCCGGTGCTGGATTTGGGACACGAATGCGGTGCTATCGGCGATCGTAGTTTTGGCAAGGAGGTGAAAACCGCGATCGATTTGGCCGGCGTTTTTATCAATGGTATGCACGAAGCCGGTATGGCGAGCACCGGTAAGCATTTCCCGGGGCACGGTCGCGTATTGGCGGATTCGCATTTGGAAACGCCTTATGACGAACGCCCCCAAGCGGACATTTTCAGCGAAGATATTCAGCCGTTTCAACAACTTATCGCACAGCAAAAATTGGATGCGATTATGCCGGCTCATGTCATTTATACGCAATGCGACAGCCAACCGGCGAGCGGTTCCGAATATTGGCTCAAACGCATTTTGCGCGAACGGTTCAACTTTGAGGGTGCGATTTTTTCCGATGATCTTGGTATGAAAGGCGCCGGATTTATGGGGGACTTTGTCGCCCGTAGTGAGAAAGCCTTGAATGCAGGCTGCGACTTGCTGCTGCTTTGCAATGAACGCGAGGGCGTGATTCAGGTGTTGGATAAATTAAAGCTTTCCGAAAATCCACTGCATTCTCATGTCCGTCAAACGCGTTTGAACAGATTATTTAAGAAGAGAGCATACACGTGGTCGGAGTTGAGCAAAATTCCACGTTGGTTAGAAAATCACAAAAAGCTGACCGCCCTTCAACAGCAATGGCTGGCAAGCAAAGCATGATTGATTGTCCGCATTATCAACGCGGCGATTGTCGTTCGTGCCGATGGTTAAAAATGCCTTATGAGCGCCAATTGGCCGAGAAAAGCGCGCATTTGCAAGCACAATTGAGATCGCTAAATAGCACCGCATTGAAATGGTTCCCTCCCTTCCAATCACCGCAAACTGCCTTTCGTAATAAAGCCAAAATGGTGGCTAGCGGCACAGTGGAACGCCCGATTTTGGGCATTTTGCAAGATCCGAATGAACCGCAAAGCGCGGTCGATTTATGCGATTGTCCGCTTTATCCTGCGCATTTTCGTACGGTGTTTGCCGTTCTCAAAGATTTTATCGCTCGCGCCGGATTGGTGCCTTATAACGTAGCGAAACGAAAAGGCGAACTGAAATATATTTTGCTTACCGAAAGCACGGCAACCGGCAAATTAATGCTGCGTTTTGTATTGCGTTCCGAAAATAAAGTCGCATTAATTCGTCGCGAACTTGACGGGCTTTTATCCAAATTGCCGCAACTGGAAGTGGTGAGCGTGAATTTACAACCGGAACACGCCGCCATTTTGGAAGGCAAGCAGGAAATTTTTCTGACCGAGCCACAATTTTTGCCGGAAAATTTCAATGGTGTGCCGCTCTTTATTCGTCCGCAAGGCTTTTTTCAAACCAATCCAACGGTAGCGACCGCGTTATATGCCACGGCGCAACAATGGATTGAAGATTTACCGATTGCTAAATTGTGGGATTTGTTCTGTGGCGTAGGCGGGTTTGGTTTGCATTGCGCCAAGGCTTTGCAAGAAAAGCAAGGAATCCAAGTAGAGCTTAGCGGTATTGAAATCTCGCCTTCCGCCATTCTGGCGGCACGGACCGCCGCCCGGAAATTGGGTTTGCAGGCCGTTAATTTTCAGTCGTTGGATGCGGCGAATTTCGCTTTAAAGCAAAATGCGAACAAGCCCGATTCGATTATCGTGAATCCGCCGCGTCGTGGCATCGGTCGGTTGTTAAGCGAATTTCTTAATGAAACACAACCGCGCTTTATTTTGTATTCGAGCTGTCATGCGCTTTCCATGAGTGACGATTTGCAATATTTGACTCGTTACGAACCGACTAAAATTCGGCTTTTTGATATGTTCCCACACACGACGCATTATGAAACTTTGGTGCTATTAGAACGGGTTCACGATAGATAAAACGCGGCAAAAATATTTGCTGAATTGAACATTAAAAATAGCACCGCATTGGAACTGCCTCCAATGCGGTGCTATTTTGTGAGTATAATTTTTGCTTGCCTAAACGTTCTATGACTTTTGTGAAAGCGAGATTAACTCACCTGTATTACGGCGCGGAATTTGCTATAGGCCAAGGCGACAATAAAAAATGCCGCTTGTAAAAGAATAATGCATGCGCCTGTCGACGCATCCAAATGATAGCTTAAAATGACGCCGATAAGGCTTGATGTAGCGGCACTTGCGACGGCAAGGCACAGCATTTTGTCGAAGGATTTTGTCAGTGTGAGCGCGCTAATGCCCGGCGCGATAAGCATGGCAACGACTAAAATTACACCGACCACTTGCATTGTGCTGACAATCGTTAAAGCGAGTAATGTTAGTAAGCCGTAGTGCAATAATTTTGGCGAAAGTCCGGTAATCCGAGCGTGACAAGGATCGAAGCAATAAAGCAAGAGATCTTTTCGTTTCAATATTATCACTACAAAAATTAATGCTGAAACAAGAGCGTTTTGGTACAACTCCGCTCGGCTGACGCCAAGTACGTTACCGAATAAAATATGAGTTAAATGTTGTTCGGTTTGCACTTTAGTGAACATTACCAAGCCGATAGCAAACATGCCGGAAAACACAATACCCATCGCCGTGTCTTCTTTGATTCGGCTGTTTTCTTTTAAGTAACCCACCCCGAGAGAACAAATAATAGCGGAGCAAAATGCGCCGATCGCCAGTGGAATTGCCGCCAAATAAGCCAACACGATACCGGGCAAAACCGCATGGGAAATGGCATCGCCCATTAACGACCAGCCTTTTAATATCAGGTAGCAAGAAAGTAGGGCGCAGATGATCGAGACAACTAATGCGGTAAGCAGCGCATTTTGCATAAAATCGAATTGAAGCGGTTCAAGAATCCAATCAAGCATGCTGCACCGCCTTTTTATGGCGTGTGAGCAAGCCGTATTTTGGCGAAAGCAAAAATGCCGCTAAGAATAATAAAGTTTGTAATGTGACAATCACGCCGCCTGTTGCACCGTCTAAATAATAGCTGATATAGACGCCGACAAAACTTGTTAGTGAACCCAAGACGACCGCGATGATTGCCAAGGTTTTAAATTTATCCGTGAGTAAATAAGCGGTCGCGCCCGGTGTGATTACCATAGCTATTACAAGAATGGCACCGACGGTTTGTAATGCAGCCACTACGCATGCGCTTAATAAGGTGAAGAATAGAATTTTATAAAATAACGGCGAAAGCCCGACGGTAACGGCTTGGGTCTCGTCGAAAAAAATCAGCAGTAAATCTTTCCAAAATAATAAAAGTAAGAGCAAGCAAAGGCCGATAATCATGGCGACTTGGTAAACGTCTTCATCGGCGATGCCTAAAATATTGCCAAGAATAATGCTTTGCACGTTCACGGCGGTCGGATTTAAGGAAATAATCAATAAGCCGAGGGCAAAAAAAGTGCTGAAAATAAAGCCGATTACGGCATCTTCTTTGAGTTTGGAAATGGATTTTACCCAAAGAATGGAAAGGGCGGCTAAAATGCCGGCGAAAAATGCGCCGACCGCATAAGGCAGCGAAAGCGCGTAAGCAATCGCCACACCCGGTACTACGGAATGGGAAAGCGCATCGCCGATGAGCGACCAACCTTTGAGCATTAAATAAGAAGATAAAAAAGCGCAGATTCCGCCTACGGCAGCGCTCAATATCATCGCTTTGAGCATATAGTCATAAGAAAAAGGTTCGAGCAATAAATCCGGTATCATCTATTCCCCTTATTTTTGAGCGTATTTTCGGGTTCATCGAAATGACAAGTTTGTGTGGTCAGAGCAGGCGGATCTTGTTTGGTTTTACCATAGAACACCACGGCTTTTTCATCGTCCGTTAAAACGGTGACCGCACGTTTGTCTTCGTCGTTATGCAAATCTTCGCCAAGTAATTTGATATGGCGTAATACGCCGCCGAATACGAGCTCCAAATTATGTTGGTTGAAGGTATCTTCGGTTTTCCCTGCAGCGATCACAGTACGGTTAATCATTACCACTTGATCGCAAAAATCAGGTACCGAACCTAAATTATGCGTGGAAACCAGAATTAAATGACCTTCAATGCGGAGCTGTTTTAATAGTTTGATAATCGCATTTTCAGTTTTTACATCTACGCCGGTGAAGGGTTCATCAAGCAAAATAATCGGGCTTTGTTGTGCCAAGGCACGGGCAAGGAATACGCGTTTTTTCTGCCCGCCCGAAAGCTCGCCGATTTGCCGCTGTGCGAGGTGCTCGATATTTACCCGTTGCATTGCCTCTTGCACTTTTTGTTTATCAATGGCTTTAGGAATACGTAAAAAATTCATATAGCCGTAACGTCCCATCATCACCACATCGTACACGGAAACCGGGAATTGCCAGTCCACTTCTTCCGATTGGGGAACATAAGCGATTAAATTTCGTTTTAACGCTTGAGCTATCGGCAAATCAGCGAGTTTAATTTCTCCTTGTTGCGGTTTCACCAAACCCATTAAGCTTTTAAACAGCGTGGATTTACCGCTCCCGTTCACGCCCACCAATGCGCAAATTGTGCCACCGCGAAGAGCAAAGGTCATATTATGAATAGCCGTGTGCCCGTTGTTATAACGCACGGTAACGTCATTTACCCAAATTGATGTCGAGAAAGCATCCATTACTTTTCAAATCCTTTAACGATAGTGGAAACGGTGACGTTCAATAAATCGATATAAGTTGGAACGGGCCCGTCTTTGGCCGAGAGGGAATCCACATATAATACACCACCGTATTTCGCACCGCTTTCTTTAGCGACTTGTTGCGCCGGTTTAGGTGAAATCGTGCTTTCGCTAAATACCACCGGAATATTATTTTTTCTAACTAAATCAATCACTTTTCGAACCTGTTGCGGCGTGCCTTGTTGTTCTGCATTAATCGGCCATAAGTAGCCTTCTTTTAAATGATAGTCTTTTGCTAAATAACTGAAGGCGCCCTCGCTAGTTACCAACCAACGTTGATTTTCAGGAATTTGGGCGAGTTTGGCGCGTAGCGGTTCATCAAGTTGTTTGATTTTTTGGGCATAATCCGCGGCATTTTTTTCATAAATTGCGGCATTTTGCGGATCGTATTTCACTAAGGCGTTTTTAATGTTCTCTATGTAGAGCACCGCATTGGAAGGCGACATCCAGGCATGCGGATTCGGTGCGTTCTTATAAGGCCCTTCATAAATGGAAAGCGGTTGAATGCCTTCGGTGACGACGACGGCCGGTTTATCTTTAATGTTTTGGAAGAAACGCTCAAACCAACGTTCCAAATTTAATCCGTTCCATAAAATCAAATCAGCGGATTGCGCTTTTACAATGTCTTTTGGAGTCGGTTCATATTCGTGAATTTCCGCTCCCGGTTTTGTGATCGACTCTACCAGCACCGCATCGCCACCCACATTTTGCGCGATGTCTTGAATCACAGTAAAAGTAGTGACGACTTTAAATTTGGCATTGGCTTGCATAGCAAATAAACTGAGGGCAAACGCGGCCATAATTTTGCATGAATATTTCATGAATGCTCCTTATAAAATTGAAATTTACTTTTGCCTAAATATGGAAAACAAACTTATCCATATTTATCGGAATTAATACTACTACTTTTTACATAGATTTGAAATGAAAATGATTATTAAAAAGTAATATTTTTTTTTAGTTAGTGGCAGGATAGCAAAAAGAACGATAGATTTTTTCTATGCTTTTGAATGTTTACGGTTGTAATAAAAATGCCGAATGAAAAAGAACGGCATTTTATGGGTTAATTTTGGGTGACTTGCTTGATCAGATTATTTAATCCTTCTTCATCATAATCTTCTTCGTATTGCGCATCTTCTTCCGTAAAACTATGTAAATGATGGCCGGCCGTACAACCGTATTTTTCTAATTTACCTTTGGTGAAATTGGTTCTGAATTGGGACGAGCTGTTATTTAAACTAATTACCCCGATGGTGGCATTCCGACAAGGATGTTTGTGAATAAACACTAAATTGTAGCCTGATTCCTGAATATAACCGGTTTTGTTAATTGCTGCGTCGAATACTTCTTCGCGCACCAATTTATTGGTGTTTTTTACGAATATATTACGTTTGCCGGTTTGAATGTAAGCGCTGGGCATATTCGATAACTCTTTGATTTGTGATTTATGCATGGAATACTTCGCCAATTTTACTAAATCCATTGCGCTGGAAATATTATTTTGAGATAAGCCAGAACTGTCTGCAAAACGGGTAGAACGCATACCTAATTCGCGAGCTTTTTCGTTCATTTTTTGGATGAATTGTAAGCGGCTCATACCGGCGGAGCGAGAAAGTGCATGTGCCGCATAGTTATCGGAATGCACTAACATCGCTTTTAATAATTCATTACAGGCGATTGGCGTGTATTTCGGTAATTTAGTGCGCGTGCCTTTGATGTAATCGATGTCGTCATCAGTAATTGAGGCTGTGCAACGCGGGTTTTTATTGTGCTCCAAAAATACATTGGCGGTCATTAACTTCGTTACGGACGCAATGGGTTGAACGTGATTCGGTGAACTGCTTTCCAATACTTTATCGCGCGTAAAATCATAAACGACATAAGATTGTGCTGTGGAGAGGAATGGAATAAAACAGAAAAAAAGAGCAAGAAGTTTTTTTAACATTGCGAACACCGGAGAATAAAACGAGTATGTATTTTAGCTCAGTTTTTTACCAACAATAATGAAATTTTGCGATTCGCTTCGCAAAACATGATAGGTAAAATTTGTTGAGTCTTTGAAATTCGCTAGCTTATCCGGTGGCAAATCTGTAGAATCGTTGCTCATTTTTATATCGGGCTTTTGTTAGGCGAATCGCCGCAATGTTTACCGCCACAATGTGTAGCAACGAGGCTTAAATGTTAGAAACTTTGGAACAGAATAAAAAAATCAATTTAATGGATTTGACGCGCCGACAAATGCGCGAATTTTTTGCCGAATTAGGCGAAAAACCGTTTCGCGCCGATCAATTGGTGAAATGGATTTATCATTTTGGCGAAGATAACTTCGACAATATGACGAATATTAATAAGAAATTGCGTGAAAAATTAAAATCCGTGGCGGAAATCAAAGCGCCAGAAGTGGCAGTAGAACAACGTTCTGCCGATGGAACCATTAAATGGGCGATGCAGGTGGGCGATCAGCAAGTGGAAACCGTGTATATTCCCGAAGCGGATCGCGCCACCTTGTGTGTTTCTTCGCAGGTAGGTTGCGCCTTGGCTTGCACATTCTGTTCCACTGCACAACAAGGCTTTAACCGAAATTTAACGGTAGCGGAAATTATTGGTCAGGTATGGCGCGCTTCGAAAATTATCGGTAATTTCGGCGTTACTGGTATACGTCCGATTACCAACGTAGTGATGATGGGTATGGGCGAGCCGCTGCTCAACGTGGCAAACGTTGTGCCGGCAATGGAAATTATGTTGGATGATTTCGCTTACGGTTTATCTAAACGCCGCGTGACGTTATCCACTTCAGGCGTGGTGCCGGCGCTGGATAATTTAAGCAAAATGATCGACGTAGCGTTAGCAATTTCCTTACATGCGCCGAACGATGAATTGCGTGATGAAATTGTACCGTTAAATAAAAAATACAATATTAAAACCCTTATTGATTCGGTTAATCGTTATTTGAGTACATCCAACGCCAACCACGGCAAGGTCACCATCGAATATGTGATGTTGGATCATGTTAACGATCATGTGGAACACGCTCATCAATTAGCGGAAGTGTTAAAAAATACACCGTGTAAAATTAACCTGATCCCATGGAACCCTTTCCCGCAAGCGCCCTATGCAAAGAGCTCCAACACGCGCATTGATCGCTTCCAGAAAACTTTGATGGAATACGGTTTAACCGTAATCGTGCGAAAAACCCGTGGCGACGATATTGACGCGGCTTGCGGACAATTAGCCGGCGATGTTATTGACCGCACCAAGCGCACCGCATTGAAACGTCAATTCGGGCAAAATATCGGGGTTACGCAAGTTAGCTGAATTTAGCTGAATTAAGTTTACGAAATTAACGGAGGAAAAATGAAAATCAAGGTTATTCGATTTGTAGGAGCGATCATTTTCCCTTTGCTTTTCTCTGCTTGTGTTTCACAAAATGACACCGTTGCTTTTAATAAACAACGTGCGGCAAAGGCGCGTGTAGAACTCGCTCTCGGTTATCTTCAACAAAATA
The DNA here is from genome assembly GCF_041734645.1 of Aggregatibacter sp. HMT-949. Taxonomy (NCBI): domain Bacteria; kingdom Pseudomonadati; phylum Pseudomonadota; class Gammaproteobacteria; order Pasteurellales; family Pasteurellaceae; genus Aggregatibacter; species Aggregatibacter sp. HMT-949. The sequence continues at coordinate 380,778 of NZ_CP162010.1, forward strand.
ATCTACCGCAAGCTAAACAGAATTTGGATAAAGCCTTAGAGCATGACAAAAATTATTATCTAGTGTATTCCGCACTGGCACATTTTTATCAATTGCAGGGGGATGCGAGCGCCGCGCACGAAGCTTATCAACAAGCGCTTAAATTAGACCCAAAACAAGGCGATACGCATAATAATTTCGGTGCATTTTTATGTGGGCGAGGCGAGTTTGTGCAGGCCTATGAACAATTTGAGGCAGCGTTGTCTTCGCCGAATTATTATCGTCAAGCGGATACTTATGAAAATATAGCGCTTTGCGCACAGGCGGAAAATCGGCGGGAACTGTATCAACAGGCTTTTGATAAACTGCGGCAAATCGATGTTCATCGCGCGGAAAAGCTGAATCGAGCCAAATAAAACATTGCCAAAAAGCGCTTTCGACTTTAAAATTCAGCGTCTAATTATATCCATCAAATAATGAACTCATGAATACGCAAGCTGAACAATCTCAAGCGCAAAACGAACAAGCCGAAGTGACCTTAGGCGAAAAATTTCGTCAGGCTCGCGAAGCGCTGAATTTATCTCTTGAAGATGTTTCTAAACAAATTGCTTTACGTCCTTCCATTTTAGTGCAAATCGAAAACAACGAGTTTATCCAGAAAAATGTTCCTGCTACCTTTGTAAAAGGCTACGTCCGTAGCTACGGTAAATTTTTGCGTTTACCGGAAAGTTTGTGGAATGATCTTTCTTTTGGTGAAAGTGAGCAAATTGATTTAGATAAAAACGTGCGAGCGACTCGTTCGGTTAATCAATATTCTTTACATAACCGCTGGATCGGTTATTTAACCGTGTTAGTGTTGTTTGTGGCACTAAGCATGACGGGCTTATGGTGGTGGCAGAATTATCAAAAATCCAATGAAGAACGTGATATTCTAGTGAAAAACTATGTATCTAATTCAGAAAATACGCAAACTGCGTCGAAAAATTCAGTGCTTGTTGAAGCGCCTGTTGTTCAACCAACCGGAATAATGAAACAACCCGGACAAATGATGCCGTTGGATAGCATGCCCGGTTCGGTGGCGAACGCTAACGAGATCGAAACCGAGTCTAAAGCAACAAATATAGCGTCGGTTCAACAAGAACAAATTGAAAATTTGTCGTCTAAATCAGAATCGACCGTAAACGGTGAAACGGCAATCCCGGATAGTCAAAGTTCGGTGGAAAATCCGACGATTTCTCCGGCGCCTCCGATTGCACAAGGCGATCTGGTTGTGGAAATACTAAGAAATACTAGCTGGCTAAGCGTTAAAGATAGTAATCGTAAAGTCCTTGTACAAAAAGAATATAAGCAAGGCGAAGTACTCACTTTTAGCGGCGATGAATTTTCCTTAATCGTAGGTGCCCCTGGGAATGTTCGAATCACTTATAAAGGGGAAAATTATCCGCTCAAAGTAGATGGTCGAGTAGCAAAATTTAAACTTTCACAACCTTAATAGGAAGAATTATGTCAGCTTTTCAACCAACCATTAAGCGTCGTGAATCGACAAAGATTTATGTCGGCAACGTACCGATCGGCGGCGATGCGCCGATTGCTGTACAATCAATGACCAATACTCGCACTACTGATGTGGAAGCTACGGTTGCGCAAATTAAGTCGCTAGAGCGCGTGGGGGCAGATATCGTGCGCGTATCCGTGCCGACCATGGAGGCAGCGGAAGCCTTTAAAATCATCAAACAACAAGTGAATGTACCGCTTGTGGCAGATATTCATTTCGATTACCGCATTGCGCTTAAAGTCGCTGAATACGGCGTGGATTGCTTGCGTATCAATCCGGGTAATATTGGGCGAGAGGACCGCATTCGAGCCGTAGTGGATTGTGCCCGTGATAAAAATATTCCGATTCGTATCGGTGTAAATGCCGGTTCTTTGGAGAAGGATATTCAAGAAAAATACGGCGAACCAACGCCGCAAGCCTTATTGGAATCAGCGTTACGTCATGTAGACATTTTAGACCGACTCAACTTTGATCAATTTAAAGTCAGTGTTAAAGCTTCCGATGTTTTTTTGGCGATAGAATCTTATCGTTTATTGGCAAAAGCGATTAAACAACCGCTGCATTTGGGCATTACCGAAGCCGGCGGTGCTCGTGCAGGTGCAGTAAAATCCGCCATCGGTTTAGGCATGTTGTTGGCCGAAGGCATCGGTGATACCTTGCGTGTTTCTTTAGCTGCCGATCCGGTCGAAGAAATCAAAGTTGGTTTCGATATTTTGAAATCTTTGCGTATTCGTTCGCGCGGCATTAATTTTATTGCCTGTCCGACTTGCTCCCGTCAGGAGTTTGACGTCATTGGCACGGTCAACGCCCTTGAACAGCGCCTAGAAGACATTATTACGCCGATGGACGTCTCCATTATCGGCTGCGTAGTAAATGGTCCGGGCGAAGCGTTGGTTTCTGATTTAGGAGTGACCGGCGGAAATAAAAAAAGTGGTTATTATGTGGACGGCGAACGTCAAAAAGAGCGTTTCGATAACGAAGATATTATCAATCAATTGGAAGCAAAGATTCGTGCCAGAGTTGCACGACAAGATCCGAATAATCGAATTCTTTAAGGATATATTGTGGCAAAAACTATTCAAGCAATTCGTGGAATGAACGATTGTGCTCCGACGGAGTCGCCACTATGGCAGTGGATTGAAGCGCAGGTGCGTCAAGTTTTGGCAAGTTACAGCTATTCAGAAGTGCGTATGCCGCTCGTCGAAAATACCGCATTATTTACGCGCGCCATTGGTGAAGTGACTGACGTCGTATCAAAAGAAATGTACACGTTCTGGGATAATGAGGAACAATTGACGCTTCGTCCGGAAGGCACCGCAGGTTGTGTACGCGCGGCAATTGAACATGGTTGGATTTATAATAACGAGCAACGTTTATGGTATATGGGACCAATGTTCCGCCATGAGCGCCCGCAAAAAGGGCGTTACCGTCAATTTCACCAAGCCGGTGTGGAAGTGTTCGGCATTGCGAACCCGGAAATTGATGCAGAATTAATCATTTTAACGGCGCGTCTCTGGAAAATGTTGGGTATTGAAAAACATGTTTCCTTGCAACTTAACTCAATTGGTTCGTTAGAAGCTCGGGCGAATTATCGCACCGCATTGGTGGCGTTTTTGCAAAATCACCAAGGCTTAATGAGTGAAGAAGAAAAAGAACGTTTGGTGAAAAATCCGTTACGGATTTTGGATACGAAAAATCCAGAATTACAGAAAGTGCTGGACGACGCACCGAAATTGCTTGATTACTTAGACGATGAAAGTCGTGAGCACTTTGCTCAGTTATGCAGTTTATTGGATGCGATTGGCATTCAATACGAAATTAATTCGAAGCTCGTGCGCGGATTAGACTACTACAACAAAACCGTATTTGAATGGGTAACAACTGCATTGGGCGCGCAAGGCACTGTGTGTGGTGGTGGCCGTTACGACGGCTTGGTCGAACAGTTGGGTGGACATGCTAGTCCGGGTATCGGTTTTGCGATGGGGTTAGAGCGTTTAGTATTGTTGGTGCAAGAAGTGAATCAAAATATTCCGGTAGAAAGGGCAGTCGATATTTACCTTGTTTATCAAGGTGAAGGGACGACCTTAGCCGCATTTCAATTAGCGGAAAAAGTTCGTTCGGCATTACCGCACTTACGCGTAATGTTGCATGCCTCTAGCGGTAGCTTTAAGAAACAATTTAAACGCGCGGATAAATCCGGTGCAGCTTTAGCATTAGTGCTCGGCGAAAGCGAAGTACAAAATAACCAAGTGGTCGTGAAACATTTGCATGGTGGCGTCGATCAACAAGTTGTCGATGCTACGCAAGTGATTGATTATATTCAGGCTCAATTTTAAAGGTAAAGAAAATGGCGTATAGCATTGAAGAAGAACAAGAAATTAACCAGTTAAAAGATTGGTGGAAAGAAAACGGCAAAGCCATCATTGTCGCCTTTGTTTTAGGTGTAGGGGGAATGTTTGCTTGGCGTTATTGGCAGGTTTATCAGACCAATCAAATCATCGAAGCTTCTGCAGGATACGAAGCGTTAGTTTATGGGGCGGAGCAAAATTCTGCGGCGCAAAAAGTCAAATTAACCGAATTTGTGCAAGCTAATAGTAAAACCAGCTATGCAGTTTTCGCCTTACTGAACGAAGCGAAAAATGCTGTTGCGCGACAAGACTTCATCGCTGCGAGCACCGCATTGGAGCAAGCATTGGCGCAATCTCAAGATGAGATATTAACTTCGCTTGCGGCAGTACGTTTGAGTGCGGTGCAATTCCAATCCGGTCAGCTTGATAATGCATTATCAACTTTGAATCAAGTGAAAAGCGCAAGTTTCAATGCACGTAAAGCCTTATTAAGCGGCGATATTCAACTTGCAAAAGGTGATCAAGCTGCCGCCAAAAGCAGCTTTGAGCAGGCGTTACAAAATGGTAGTCCGTTAGAACGACAAGCCGCTCAAATGAAATTAAATAATCTTTAATCAATGACGCCCGCAAGGGCGTTTATTTTTTATGCGATCTTTATTTCCTCTTCCTCCACCCATAGTTTGCTTGCTTATCGGTATTGCCATGTATTGGTTTCCGCCGATAGGACCGCATTGGCGCTTTGAGTTTCTGGTTATTTTCTTTATTTTGTTATCCGCTGTTGTGGCTATGACTGCGGTCGCACAGTTTTATCAACAAAAAACAACGATTGATCCACAGCAATTAGAGCAAACAACGCAACTGGTGACATCCGGCGTTTTCCGTATTACACGTAATCCGATGTATTTGAGTTTATTATTTATATTGATAGCCTGGGCATTGTGGTTAGCGCATTTATTGGCTTGGACGGGCGTGATCGTTTTTGTTTGGCTGATGAATCGTTGGCAAATTGCGCGAGAAGAAGCTTTTTTGGAACAGAAATTCGGCGCAGATTATCGCCGTTATAGAGAGAAGGTCAGACGTTGGCTATAAAAAAGCGGTGAAATTTCACCGCATTTTTTATGTTTATCGCGTAATTATGTAGCAAATGCACAAAACCATTTGAATTAAACATGAGTTTGCATCAAACGACAGCACCGCATTGAAAGCGGCTCCAATGCGGTGCTATTTTGCAAGGGTAATTTTAGCGTTGTGTAACTGCTACATAATTTCGGTTTATCGTTTATTTTGCACAGTTACAATCCGCGCTTTTTTGGGCAAAACGCTCAGCCACATAATCCCAGTTCACTACGTTCCAGAATTCCTTAATGTAGTCCGGACGGCGATTTTGGAATTTCAAATAATAAGCATGTTCCCAGACGTCTAAGCCTAAAAGTGGGAAGCCTTCGCAACCTGCCACTTCTTTGCCCATTAATGGATTATCTTGGTTAGCGGTCGAAACCACCGCCAATTTACCTTCTTTAGTTAATACTAACCATGCCCAACCCGAGCCGAAACGGGTTGCTGCCGCTTTTTCAAATTCCGCTTGGAACGCTTCCACGGAACCGAAATCACGCACGATAGCGTCTTTTAATGCACCTTGTAACGTTGTACCTTTTTTTAAGGATTTCCAAAATAAACTGTGATTGGCATGACCGCCCGCATTGTTGCGTAATGCAACGCGTTTTTCTGCAGGAATTTTATCAAGGTCGGCGATTAATTGACCCGGACACATTTCGGCAAATTCGGTGGGTAAGCCTTCCAGCACCGCATTGGCGTTGTTCACATAAGCTTGGTGGTGTTTGCTATGATGAATTTCCATAGTTTGCGCATCGAAATGCGGCTCTAATGCATCGTAGGCATAGCCTAATTCAGGTAGAGTATAAGCCATAAAGTCATTCCTTCTATAAAATAAACGTTTTTCTCCATTTCGACATCAAAAGATATGTATCCAAAATCAGTCAAAAAGTTCCCACATGGTAGCAGAAAAGTTGATTTAGATCATTAAATCTTTTTCTTTTTAAGTAAATCGATTGATTAAATTCTTCTTGGTTAAATCTTGTTTTAAATCAATAAAACTTGTGATCCACCTCTAAAGAGTTAGATTTTTCAGTTGCTAAAATATCGTCAAAATTTTCCCTTATGATAGAATACTGCCAATTTTTTGGTTCTTTTTTGTCCTTATGTTTGAAATGCATACGTTATCTTTGCAAAATCTGGCCTGTCAGCGCGGTGAACGCGTATTATTTCGCGGCTTGACGTGCGATTTTAATGCGGGTGATTTTGTGCAAATCGAAGGGCATAACGGTATAGGCAAAACCAGTTTATTGCGCATCTTGGCGGGTTTGGCTCAACCAATTGAAGGTAAAGTACGATGGGATATGGAAGAGATTTCTAGACAGCGTGAAATTTACCATCAATATTTGCTTTATTTAGGCCATCTTTCCGGCGTTAAACCCGAGCTTAGCGCATGGGAAAATTTGCAGTTTTATCAACGCATTAGCCGTGCTAAGCAAGGTAATGAAGCGCTTTGGGCGGTATTGAAAAAAGTCGGTTTATTGGGTCGCGAAGATTTACCGGCGGCACAACTTTCGGCCGGCCAACAAAAACGCATAGCCTTGGCGCGCTTGTGGCTTTCGCAAGCGCCTTTGTGGATTTTGGACGAACCTTTCACTGCAATTGATAAAAAAGGCGTGGAAATTTTAACTGCACTTTTTGATGAACATGCGCGACGGGGAGGGATCGTATTGCTCACTAGTCATCAAGACGTGCCGAGTTCAGGTTTACAAAAACTCAATTTGGCCCGATTTAAAGCGGAATAAATCGATGATTTTCTTAGATATCATTAAACGAGAATTACAGATCGCGATGCGGAAACGGGCAGAAATTTTAAACCCGTTATGGTTTTTTTTGATTGTTATTACGTTGTTTCCACTAGTGATCGGGCCGGATCCGGCATTGCTTTCTCGTATCGCGCCGGGTGTGGCTTGGGTTGCTGCGTTACTTTCGGCGTTGCTTTCTTTTGAACGTCTGTTCCGTGATGATTTTATTGATGGTTCGCTTGAACAATTAATGCTCAATGCGCAATCTTTACTGATGACCGCATTGGCGAAAGTAATTGCACATTGGTTATTGACCGGATTACCGCTCATTCTGCTTTCTCCGATTGCCGCATTATTACTTTCTTTGGAAATCAATATTTGGTGGGCGTTAGTGCTAACTTTATTGTTAGGTACACCGGTGTTAAGTAGTATTGGCGCGATTGGCGTGGCATTAACGGTCGGATTGCGCAAGGGTGGCGTGTTATTAAGTTTACTGGTAGTGCCGCTGTTTATTCCCGTACTGATTTTTGCTTCGTCCGTATTAGAAGCTGCCAGTTTAAATATGACTTATGGCGGACAGCTGGCTATTTTAGGCGCGATGATGGTGAGCGCGATCACTCTTTCTCCGTTTGCCATTGCGGCGGCATTACGAATTAGTTTAGATAATTAATTTTCATTCGACACACCTCGAAAATGTACTGGTTTTTCTTTCTTTTTTAAGGATCTTTTTATTATGTGGAAGTGGTTACATCCTTACGCCAAGCCGGAAACGCAATATCGCATTTGCGGTAAATTAAGTCCGTTATTTGCGATTTTGACCTTATTATTGCTTGGCGCAGGTGTTGTGTGGGGCTTGGCTTATGCGCCGGCAGATTACCAGCAAGGCAATAGTTTCCGAATTATGTACGTACACGTGCCGAGCGCTATTTGGTCAATGGGTGTGTACGGTTCTATGGCGGTCGCTGCTGTGATTGCGTTGGTATGGCAGATTAAACAAGCCCATCTTGCGATGATTGCTATGGCACCAATTGGTGCATTATTCACTTTTCTAGCGCTCGTTACCGGCGCGGTCTGGGGTAAACCGATGTGGGGAACCTGGTGGGTGTGGGATGCGCGCTTAACTGCCGAACTAATCTTATTCTTCCTTTATTTAGGTGTTCTCGCGCTCTATTCCGCATTTTCTGATCGAACTGTGGGGGCCAAAGCCGCTGGGATTCTTTGTATCACTACCGTGGTGATTTTGCCGATTATTCATTTCTCCGTAGAATGGTGGAATACCTTGCACCAAGGTGCGAGTATCACGAAATTAGAAAAACCTTCTATTGCTACCCCAATGCTTATTCCTCTAATTTTTTGTATTTTCGGTTTTTTAAGCCTCTATATTTGGCTTACTCTTGCACGTTATCGCGTGGAATTATTAAAAGAAGATGCGAAACGTCCGTGGGTAAGAGCGTTAGCTCAGTCAACCGTTAAGTAAAGTGTGGTTAAGTTTTTTAGAATTTTTGAATAAGGAATAGCTATGTTCTTCCAAACCTGGAATGATTTTTTCAATATGGGCGGCTATGGTTTTTACGTGTGGCTGTCTTATGGTATTAGTTTGGTGGCGATTGTCGCTTTGATTGTACAAACCATAAAACAACATAAAACAGTGTTACAAAGTGTATTGCGCGAAGCACAACGCGAAGTACGTTTACAGCAAGCCGATAATAAAGGAGATACACTATGAATCCAAGACGTAGGTCCAGATTTAAACTCGTGATTTTTGTCGTACTTGGCATTGCGATTGCTAGTGGATTGATGCTGTATGCACTGCGCCAAAATATCGACTTGTTTTATACTCCCTCCGAAGTGATTCAAGGCAAAGACAATAACCCAAATCAAAAACCTGAAGTTGGGCAACGGATCCGCGTAGGCGGAATGGTAGTGGAAGGTACCGTAGTGCGAGATCCGAAAAGCCTAAAAGTACGTTTTGATTTGAATGATATTGGTCCGGCGATTACGGTGGAATACGAAGGTATTTTGCCGGATTTATTCCGTGAAGGACAAGGCATAGTGGCGCAAGGCGTATTAACTGAACCGACAGTTTTAAACGCAACGGAAGTATTGGCGAAGCATGACGAAAATTACGTACCACCGGAATTAGGTGAGAAAATGCAAAAAGTACATCAACCTATGGGCGTGAATGCGGCGGATTTAAAAGGTGAAAGCGTACGCGATCAGCAAGAAAAAGAAGGCATAAAATGATTGCTGAGCTCGGAAATTATGCATTGGCGTTAAGTTTGGCTGTGTCTTTAATGCTCGCCATTTTCCCATTATGGGGCGCGGAAAAAGGTAATTTGCAACTCATGGCCTTGGCGCGCCCGATGACCTATGGCTTATTTGCCAGTCTTACTATTGCATTCGTCGCTTTATTTTATTTATTTGCGGTGAATGATTTCAGCGTGCAGTATGTAGTGAATAACTCCAACAGCACTTTACCGATCTATTATCGTTTATCCGCCGTTTGGGGCTCACACGAAGGTTCTCTTTTACTGTGGATTTGGTTATTAACGCTTTGGTCGGCCGCGGTTGCCTTATTGAGTAAACACTTACCGCAAGAAGCAGTAGCGCGTGTGCTTGGCATTATGGGCATCATCAGCGTGGGGTTTGTGCTGTTCGTATTATTCACATCAAATCCGTTCACACGAACTTTCCCAGATTTTCCGGTAGACGGTAAAGAACTTAATCCGATGTTGCAAGATGTTGGTTTAATTTTTCATCCGCCGCTGCTTTATATGGGTTATGTTGGCTTTTCCGTGGCGTTCGCCTTCGCCATCGCTTCATTGATGACCGGCAAACTAGATTCCGCTTGGGCGCGTTGGTCACGCCCCTGGACGCTTGCTGCTTGGGTATTTTTAACTCTTGGTATCGTGCTCGGTTCTTGGTGGGCGTATTACGAACTGGGTTGGGGCGGTTGGTGGTTCTGGGATCCGGTAGAAAACTCCTCATTTATGCCTTGGCTTGCGGGTACCGCATTGATTCATTCGCTTTCCGTAACCGAAAAACGTGGTTCATTCAAAGCTTGGACGGTTTTGCTGGCAATTCTCGCCTTTTCCCTCTGTTTGCTTGGTACTTTCTTAGTCCGTTCTGGCATTCTGGTTTCTGTTCACGCATTCGCTTCCGATCCGACCCGCGGCCTGTATATTTTGGCATATCTCGTAGTGGTGATCGGCGGGTCACTGGCACTTTATGCTTACAAAGGCAGTCAAATCCGTTCGCGCGATAATGCAGAACGTTATTCGCGTGAAAGTATGCTGTTATTAAATAATATCCTATTAATGACTGCACTTTGCGTGGTGTTCTTAGGAACTTTACTGCCGTTAGTGCATAAACAGCTAGGTTTAGGATCGATTTCTATCGGTGCACCGTTCTTCGATCAAATGTTCTTAATTATTATGACGCCGTTTGCCTTATTGCTCGGCATCGGGCCACTAGTGAAATGGCGCCGCGACCAATTCTCCGCTATTCGTACGCCGGTAATTGCAAGTCTTGTCGTGACAGCGATTGCAGGTTTTGCTTTACCTTATTTCTTGCAAGATAAAATAGTCGTGAGTGCGGTGCTTGGTAGCATGATGACCGCGATTATTGTTTTATTAGCATTTTACGAATTGCAACAGCGTGCTACGCATCGAGAATCATTTTTCGCGGGCCTGCGCAAACTTTCCCGTTCTCACTGGGGCATGATGTTGGCGCACTTAGGTGTCGCGATGACTGTGTGGGGGATTGCTTTCAGCCAAAACTTCAGCGTTGAACGCGATGTGCGTATGGCGGTGGGCGACAGTGTGCAAATTGGCCGCTACGATTTCAAATTCGCTGGCGTAAGTGATGCCAACGGTCCAAACTACATCGGCGGTAAAGCGCAAATTGATATTACGAAAGACGGTAAGCCGGAAGCGACTTTATTCGCCGAAAAACGTTTCTACACCGTAAGTCGTATGTCGATGACCGAAGCTGCGATTGACGGTGGTTTAACGCGCGATCTTTATGTAGCGCTCGGCGAAAAACTTGACGATGATTCTTGGGCGCTGCGCTTATATTACAAACCGTTTATTCGTTGGATTTGGCTTGGTGGCCTGTTTATGGCGTTAGGCGGCTTGCTATGTATGTTTGATCGACGTTATCGATTTAATGCTTTGTTGAAAAAATAGTTTGCTTCCCCGGGAAAACGCTTTTTCCACAGTTTATTCAGAAGCAGATATCATCAAGGCGGTAGAACGGGGCTTCAATGCGGTGCTGATTTGTGTGCTCGTTGATATCCTTGTTTAGCGCCTTTGATCTTTTCCATGAATGGAAGGAACAAAGAATAATCTCTTTGTAAAGTACGGTAAAAAATGAAAAAAAAATTACTCATTCCTCTTATTCTCTTTTTAGCGATAGTGATTGCTTTTTTAGTGCAGCTTAATCGCAATGCGCAAGGCGAAGACATTAAAGCTTTGGAATCCGCCTTAGTCGGCAAACCAGTGCCCTCAAAAACATTGACGGATTTGTTTGAAAATAAAACCTACGGTAACGAATTGTTCCGACAAGGCAAACCGATTTTACTCAATATATGGGCCACTTGGTGCCCGACTTGCTATGCAGAGCACCAATATTTGAACAAACTCGCCAAAGACGGCATAACCATCGTGGGCGTAGATTACAAAGACGAAACACCGAAAGCGATTAAATGGTTAAAAGACTTGGGTAATCCGTACCAAGCGGTATTGAAAGATGAAAAAGGCGCGTTCGGCTTGGATTTAGGCGTGTACGGCGCACCGGAAACTTTTATCGTCGATGGCAAAGGTGTAATTCATTATCGTTATGCCGGTGATGTAAACGAAAAAGTGTGGACGCAAACCTTAAAACCGATTTATGACGAACTCACGGAGCGGGCACAATGAAAAAATTAACGGTTTTTTTTATGATGCTTTTGTTTAGCGTCACGACATTTTCCGCGATCGATGCATTGAATTTTGATTCTGCACAGCAAGAGCACGATTATCACCAGCTCACCCAATCTCTGCGTTGCCCACAATGTCAAAACAACAATATCGCAGATTCGAATGCGACTATTGCCGTAGATATGCGCGGAAAAGTGTTTGAATTATTGCAAGAAGGCAAATCGAAAAATGATGTGGTGGATTATATGGTGGCGCGTTACGGCAATTTTGTAACTTATGATCCGCCTATGACCGCAAGCACTTTAATTTTATGGATTGCACCGTTGTTATTTGTATTGTTTGGCGTAGTGGTATTGTTAAAACGCAAACCAAAAATCAAAAGCGCGCTTAAATCTCAGGAAATTTTAACCGACGAAGATAATGTGCGTTTGGCGGAATTGCTCAATCGAAAGGATAATTAGATGAATTTTGTATTAAGTTTAGCGGCGATAACTTTATTGATCGCATTAATTTGTTTTTATCCTTTGTTATCCCGATTTAAACAGAAAGACGAACAAAAACGCGATGATTTGAATAAGGCGCTGTATTTTTCGCGTTTACAGGAAATAGAACAAGACGATGCGCAAGGTTTAGTGGAAAACGTTGTGCAGCTTAAACAAGAGTTACAAAAAACTTTGTTGGACGATGTACCGAGCGAAAGCCCCTCCAATGCGGTGCCGGATCGTAAGTCCTACGGCAAAATTTGGTTCGTTTCCGGCCTGTTAGCCTTGGGTATTATTGCCGGCTCGTCTTATTTTATGGTGGGCGCTTGGCAAGCGGAATCTATGTTGGAACAAACGTACGCAAAATTGCCGTATTTTTACGATCGAATGAAAGAGGAAGACACAGCTCCGTTAAGTGATGCAGAAATGCAGCAATTTTCCACTGCGCTTCGAATTGATTTACAAAAAAATCCGAACGACGCGAAAAAGTGGTGGTTGCTCGGTCAAATCGGGATGAATTTAGGCGATGCCCGCTTAGCGTTTGATAGCTATCAAAAAGCCAATAAGCTCGATCCCGATAATCTGCAATATAAATTGGGCTATGCACGCGTATTAATGTTCTCCGACGACGCGACTGATAAACTCAAAGGCGGTGATTTATTGCGCGATGTAATTCGTCAAGATCATACCAATCTGGAAGCTTTGAGTTTGCTCGCATTTCGTTATTTTGAAACGGAAGACTATAAAATGGCAGCGGTGACATGGGCAATGATGTTGCGTTTAATGCCGAAGGACGATGAACGCGTACCGCTTATCGAAAAAAGTATTCGTGCAGCGCGCGATGCATTGGATGTGCAAGAAAAAGAGAAAACGAGAAGCATCACGCCTAAGCAAAATTAGCCTCCTTAAAGTGATGTTGCAACGCTGAAGTGAGTTCACAAAACAGCACCGCATTGAAGCGACTTTCAATGCGGTGCTGTTTGCCTTTGCTACATAATATCGTGCGAAAGCCTGTGAAATAATATTTTAAGATGAAAATAGCGGTCAAAATTGGCTGCTATTTTTATCAAAAAAATTCGCTCAAAGGTTTCCATTGCGCATCCGACATATCAAAGCGTTTTAAATTTATCCACATTATTAATAATAAACGCATAGAAATTTTTTAATATTCCTTTTTAAGCCAAACAAAAGGGAAATAGATAATGCCATTTCCCTTAATTCGTTATTTATTCGCCAAAATTACCGCTCTTTTCGGCGCCGGGTAGCCTTCGACAGTTTTACTGTGATCCGTTGGATCTAAGAAATCGATAAGGCTTTCATTTTCCAGCCAATCGGTTTTGCGTTGTTCTTCGAGTGTCGTGGTTGCCACATCTACGCAGCGGACATTGCGAAAGTTAGCTTTTTCCAGCCAATTTATGAGTGCCGCAACAGACGGAATAAAATACACATTTTTCATTTTCGCGTAGCGCTCTGCAGGCACTAAAACGGTATTGACATCGCCGTCCACCACTAAGGTTTCCAATACTAATTCTCCGCCTGTCTTCAGTTGATTTTTCAACTGGGTTAAATGATCCAAAGGCGATTTGCGGTGATAAAGCACGCCCATGGAAAATACCGTATCAAATGCGGCAAGCGGTTGCATTTGCTCGATGCCGAGCGGAATCAAATTAGCGCGGCGATCATTATTGAGCAGTTTGCGCACCGCCTCAAATTGACATAGAAAAAGCTCGGTCGGATCAATGCCCACTATCATTTTGGCGCCTTCACCCAGCATCCGCCACATATGATAACCGCTGCCACAACCGACATCTAAAATAACCCGATCTTGTAGTGGCGCAAGGTGAGGTAGCACGCGATCCCATTTAAAATCGGAACGCCATTCGCAATCTACGTGAATGCCGAACAGGTGATATGGACCTTTGCGCCACGGCATGAGTTGTTTTAGATGATGGATGATGCGTTGTTGTTCCCCGTCCGACAAGGCTTCAATGCGGTGCGATTTGACACCTTCGTTGAGTTCTATGCTGTCGGCCGATAAATCGGGCAGAAGATCTACAATTTTTGACCATTTAGCGTAATCACCGTGGGTTTGTTTTTCCCATTCTTTTAATTGAAGGGGAAGCGTTTCCAACCAATCAGATAAAGAACTTGTAGCGATTTGTTGATAAAAAGGGCGAAAATCGATCATTTTGCCTCCTTATAGGTTTTTTCTGCTTTGTTAAACAGTTCTAATACATCTTGTTTTGGTTTGCCGGAAATGAGTGAAACGATGACAATGGCCGCGCTTGCGAGTACAAATCCGGGAATCATTTCATATACTTTAAACCAATCGCTGTCGCTTGGAAGTATTGCTTTCCACGAGAACACCGTAATCGCGCCGACTAACATTCCTACCATAGCGCCGGCTGCATTCATGCGTTTCCAAAACAACGAGAATAGTACGACGGGGCCGAATGCGCTGCCGAAACCGGCCCAGGCGAACTCCACGAGTTTTAATACCTTGCTGTTTTCATCTCGCGCAATCCAGATGGCAAGCGCTGCAATGACCAGCACCATAGTACGCCCCAGCCAAACCAGCTCTTTTTCGGAGGCCTGAGGTCGAATGAAACCTTTGTAGAAATCTTCCGTAATGGAGCTCGATGAAATCAATAATTGCGCGCTTAAGGTGCTCATTACGGCGGCTAGAATAGCGGATAACAGAATACCGGCAATCCATGGGTTAAATAATAATTTTGCCAGTTCGATAAATACTTGTTCAGGTTCACGATTTACCGTGTCGGCAAGTTGTGGATTGGCGAAGAAATAAGGAATGGCAAAGAAACCAATGCCAATGGCGCCGCCAAGGCAAAGTGCCATCCAACTCATGCTGATGCGACGTGCTTTAACCAATGATTTCACCGAATAGGCCGCCATAAAACGCGTCAAAATATGTGGTTGCCCGAAATATCCCAATCCCCAAGCAGCTAGGCTCAACAAGCCCAATGGTGTAGCGGAGGAAAATAAATCGGTGAAGTTTTTGTGCGCAGCCATTTCCGCTTGTTCTAATACGGTGGAAAATTGGGTGGTATCGCTGATACTTAGTAATACGAAAATAGGGGTGAGAATTAAGGCAAAGATCATAAGTGTGGCCTGAATGGTATCGGTCCAACTTACGGCTAAGAAACCGCCTATAAAGGTGTAGGCCACGGTTGCCGCGGCACCATACCAAAGCGCGGTTGAATATCCTACTAAAAATAAATTTTGGAACAGTTTCGCGCCCGCCACCACGCCGGAAGCGCAATAAACGGTAAAAAAGACCAAAATAATCGCTGCCGAAATCAGTTTTAGGAATTTATGTGAGGCACCAAAACGATTGTGAAAATATTCCGGTAGTGTGAGGGCGTTATTGTTAAGCTCGGTATAAACGCGTAAACGTCCGGCAACTAATAGCCAGTTAAAATAGGCGCCGAGCACTAAGCCGATGGCAATCCAACCTTCAACTAAGCCCGATAAATAAACTGCACCGGGTAAGCCCATCAGCAACCAACCTGACATATCCGATGCCCCCGCCGACATTGCTGTAACAAAGCTACCTAAACGGCGACCGCCTAAAATGTAATCCGATAAATTGTTCGTATAATAATAAGCCAGTAGGCCGATAAGCAGCATACCGAAAATATAAATCGTGAATGTAATCAGCGTCGGGTCAAAACCAAGCATTAATAGCCCCAAGAAATATGTCGGAAATTTGAGAAAGCTCGCATTTTACCTTATTTAGGACTATCATTCCACGCGTTAAAACAATATTTAGAGACGATAAAATGGATGCTGTTGAGTTATTAATGAACGTTACACCCAATGAAACGCGTATTGCATTGATGGAGTCGGGCGTATTAAAAGAAGTACATATTGAGCGCCAAGCCAAGCGGGGTATCGTGGGGAATATTTATAAAGGCCGGGTAACGCGCGTATTGCCCGGTATGCAATCTGCTTTTGTTGATATCGGATTGGAAAAGGCCGCATTTTTGCATGCTTCCGATATTGTGTCGCACACCGAATGCGTAGATGAAAGCGAACAAAAACAGTTCAAAGTAAAAAGTATTTCCGAATTAGTCCGCGAGGGGCAGGACATTGTTGTGCAAGTGGTAAAAGATCCCCTCGGCACTAAGGGCGCGCGTTTAACTACGGATATTACGTTGCCGTCTCGCTATTTGGTATTTATGCCGGAGAATAGTCACGTGGGCGTATCCCAACGGATCGAAAGCGAAGAAGAGCGTATGCGTTTAAAAGCTTTGGTGGCGCCTTTTTGTGACGAGCTCGGCGGGTTTATTATTCGCACCGCAACGGAAGGGGCGAGCGAAGAGGAATTGCGTCAAGACGCAGAATTTTTGAAGCGTTTATGGCGCAAGGTGCTAGAGCGCAAGAGTAAATATCCGACCCGCTCTAAAATTTATGGCGAACCCGCTTTGCCACAGCGGATTTTGCGTGATTTTATCGGTACAACATTGGAGAAAATCCGCATTGATTCCAAACTTTGTTTTTCCGAAGTGAAGGAATTTACCGACGAATTTATGCCGGAATTAAGTGACAAATTGGTACTTTATACTGGAAATCAACCGATTTTTGACGTGTTCGGTGTGGAAAACGGAATTCAACAAGCCTTAGAACGGCGGGTAAATTTAAAATCCGGTGGTTATCTTATTATCGAACAAACGGAAGCGATGACGACTATCGACATCAATACCGGCGCGTTTGTCGGGCATCGGGATTTGGAAGAGACGATTTTTAACACCAATATCGAGGCAACGAAAGCTATCGCTCAACAACTTCAACTCCGAAATCTCGGCGGCATTATCATCATTGATTTTATCGATATGCAACTGGAAGAGCACCGCATTCGAGTATTGGAATCATTGCAAGATGCATTGGCTAAAGATCGCGTGAGAACCAATGTGAACGGTTTTACCCAGTTGGGCTTGGTGGAAATGACCCGTAAACGTACGCGGGAAAGTTTGGAGCATATTCTGTGCGGAGAATGCGCTGCATGCCAAGGACGTGGACGCGTAAAAACTGTGGAAACCGTGTGTTACGAAATTATGCGGGAAATTATCCGTGTATATCATTTGTTTAGCAGTGAGCAGTTCGTAGTCTATGCATCACCCTTGGTAGCAGAATATCTGATTAACGAGGAATCTCACGGATTATTGCCGGAGGTTGAAATGTTTATTGGTAAGCGGGTACAAGTGAAAACCGAACAGTTTTATAATCAAGAACAATTTGATGTGGTGGTTATGTAATCCTTCGGTATGATGCGGTTAAGGTTCAAAATAGCACCGCATTGAAAGGCTCCAATGCGGTGCTGTTAGAATAATGTAAAAATGTCATCGTTATTGAAAATAAAAAATCTGCACCTTAATGGGTCGGCGTAAAGGCGACTTTTAGGTGCAGATTGTTTTTATTTATTTTTATCGTCTAACCATTAGGCAATCGTTAACTGTCCTGCATATAAAATAAAGTAACGCAAGCACAACACGCCGATTAGGTCGAAAATAGACACTAATATGATAAAGTTGCGGTTATATTTCAAGCGGTCGCTGACGAACAGATTTGCGATTAATGGAATTAAAATACCGATAAAGAATACTCCAATCCAAAATACCGCTCCCCAGAATCCCGATAATGCATTGTGTAATGCAACGACTTTTTGTCCGCCACCGAAGTATAAACCTACGAAGAAGCACACTAATAACCCAAGCTCAGTCACCATAATCGGCACTTCAAATTTATGGATGAAGTGGGATTCGTGAGAATCGCCTTTAAGTTTGCCGGCAATTAAAATGATCAAGAAGGTTGCAGCGATACCAGACGAGGTCCCCGATGCGAGGAACAATGCAGGGAGTACAGGATTGTTTAGCATCGGATAGCTGATTAATGCGGAAAGCAAGAAACCGGTATATGCACCAAGCACGGCTGCTAATACAAAAAGCAAGACTTCTACTACACCAACCATGCGCTCAAGCACTGGTATAACTTTTAGGGCAAAGCTAAGTTTTGGTAAAAAACGATTAATCAAAGCAGCGATTTCATTTTTGAAAATCACTATGCCCCATGCCACTAAAAACAGCATATAAACTTGGAACAGCATTACCCCCATTGACATAACGGAGTTGAATTGATAGTTAAACATCAATTTCCAGAATGTCCAAGGACGAGCCAAGTGGAAAATTAATAGGGTTAAACCGATTAAAGTCGGGATAGATCCTAAAATGACACCAGCTCGAATAATCCAGTTTTGGTTGGGATTTTCGAGTTTATGGCTGCGTTTGTAAGCGATAGCTAATTGTACGGCTCCGGAGGAAATACCGAGTAGAAACAAGTAGATCGCAATGGTTGAATCCCATACGAGATTAGGTGTATGGAATGGCACTGGATAATCTAACGTCATCTTCTAGGCTCCCCATGTTGGAATGGAATATGGTAAAGATTCGGTTGCGTACCTAATTCCACTTTCGTGCGATAAACTGGTTTTTCTTTCACTTTACGTGCCACATCACTCATTGGATCGTTCATATCACCAAAGGTGAGTGCTTTGGTCGGACAGGCTTCTACACAAGCAGGTTGTTTGCCGTTAGCGAGGTTCGTGTCGCGACAGAAGTTACATTTATCCGCGGTACGATGTACAGGATGAATGAAACGTACGCGATATGGACAAACCGCGATGCAATATTGGCAGCCTACGCAAAGATCTTTATGTACATCGACAATGCCGGTTTCTTTATCAATAAAAGAGGCACCGGTCGGACAAACCGCCACACAAGGCGCATTTGTGCAATGCTGACAAGATTGACGGAAAAACTCATATTCCTGATTTGGAAATTCGCCGTAAGGTTCGCTGCGTAAAATTTCCAAGCGGGATACGCCTTCGGGTACATGATTGGTTTCGCGACAAGCATCCATACAGGCCGTAC
Source organism: Aggregatibacter sp. HMT-949 (assembly GCF_041734645.1). NCBI lineage: Bacteria > Pseudomonadati > Pseudomonadota > Gammaproteobacteria > Pasteurellales > Pasteurellaceae > Aggregatibacter > Aggregatibacter sp. HMT-949. Next base: position 399,866 of record NZ_CP162010.1, read on the forward strand.
AGCCGATACAAGCCGTTTCATCGTGCACCATAGCGTAACGTTTTGGTTTATCCGCCTTTTCTTCTTTTGCTAAAGAAGTGATGGATGTTCCCGTCATAAGGATTACCGCCCCCATGCCGGAAACAAAGTTTCGGCGTGAGCAAGCTGTCATTGTTTATCCTTTTGTTCGGTTGAAGATTGTTTATCTGCGTTTTCCTGTTCGGCTTTACGTTTTTGTTGTTCACCGTGACAATCAACACAAAGTTTTACGCGTTCTTTGGGTTTAATGCCTTTCATTGCTTCGTCTTTTGGATGAAGGGTGTGACAACTTGCACAAGGCAATTTCATTGCGTGGACATCATGTGCCCAAAGTTTTTCGCGTAATTTATCCGGTTGGTGACAAGCAAAACACACTTGGTTTTGTTCTTGTGCTGAATACATTGGTTTTTTATCGCCAAAAATATCTCCGTCAAAACGCATTACATCTTTCGCACCACGACGGTGATCTTCAGAGATATTACCGTGACAGCTGACACAAGTAATAGGTTTACCGTTGTTCGGGTTCTTTTGATTTAAGTGTGCACCGTGAAATTTACCAAAGTGCAATTCACCGCCGGATTGATCCAAGGTTTGGTTTTTATCAACCTTGTCGAATTTGTGACATTTTGCACAATATTGATTCGGATCACGCTGATTGTCTAATTGCGGCTGATAGGTTTTTGCCTCATCATCTTGCGCGTGAACAAACATTGGTACAGAAGCGGCAAGCGCGATAACGGTGGCTGCTTTTACCATGTTGCGAAGTAAAGAAGTTAAATTCATTTGGGTTACCTCAAATTTTTCGTTAAAAACGACCGCACTTTTAAGCACAAAAGTGCGGTGATTTTTCTTATTGTTTTGTTGCGGTATCTTCAGCTAATTTGCCGGAGGCTTTCGCTTCTTTTTCCCATTGAGGTACAACAGTTTTTAAGAATTCTTCTTTGGCTTTACGTTCTTTTTCAATATCAATGCCCATCACTTTCCAGGCTTTTTCCGCAGTAGAAATATCAGGCACTTCAACCGGTGTTTTCACGTTATGTTTGGTTAAAATAACCGCTAGTTTTGCACGAGCATCAGCGGCTTTGTCTAAACCGGAACCTAATACGCGAAGCATGACGTCAGGTGCGTGCATATGACCACCGTGGCTTGCCGCCGCGTAGTCCCAGCGCCATTGGGCATGACGAATATCCATTAATGCCGCTTCCATTTCTTCCTTGGTTGCGCCTGCATCCCAAGCAGCCTTCGCTTCAAAGTGAGCTTTGACGACTTGATCTTCTAAACGCCCCATTACATCTTTCACTTCTTTTTTACGTGAAGCGACGATGTCTTTGAGTTTTTCCTTGCTTTGATCGTGACAGTTCGCGCAAGTTGAATCGAAAGCATCGAATGGATTTTGGATTTGATGATCGGTGTAAACTTTACCGTCCGCACCTTGCACTTTAGGCATATGGCAGTCAATACAGGTTACGCCATTTTTTCCATGCATACCTAAAGACCAAATTTCGAAGTCAGGGTGTTGTGCTTTCAACATTGGTGCTTTAGATAAAGAGTGAGTCCAGTCGCTGAAACCGATGTCATCATAGTATTTTTCAATGTCATCTACGGTTTGACCGTTATTCCACGGGAAGGTAACTTGTTTTAAATCACCGGCGAAGTAGTACTCAACGTGACAGTTGGCGCATACTTCTGCGCGTTGTTCAGTACGTGCCGCCGTGTTAAAACTAAGATTAGATTGCTCTTTACCTTCGGCTTTAGCGCGAGCTTGCAATGCGGTGTTCAAATGATCCAACGCTCGTAAAACGTGTGGACGGGCTATACGCAGTGCCGGTTTGCCTTCGGCAAAGTCTTTGGAAGTAGTGTCGTGACAGTCGGCACAACCGATGGAGTTTACCACTTCGGCACCGCCTTTCGCCCATTTACCGCTAAAATAGCCTTCTTCTCCCCATTCAGCGATTAAACGCGGAACATCCGGGCCTTTACAGGTCCAGCAAGCCATTGGCTGTGGGCCGTCGTTAGCTGTTTTTGGTGCGCCGGTACGTAAAATATCACGCACATCTTTTACGGCATAAACGTGACCGCGCGGTGCGTTATATTCTTTTGCAAACGCATAACCGCCCCACAATACGATAAGACGAGGATCTTGCTCGTCAGCATAAATAATCTTATCGCCTTTTTCAGTGGCTTTCCAAGATTCAAATTGCTTCGGATATTTGGCGGCAAACTTTTCATTTACCGCTTCAATTTTTAAATTTGGGTTTGGTGCTTCAACAGGTTGCTCAACCGGTTTATAAACCATCTCCGCCATTGCAGAATTATAGGCGCCTAAGGCTGCGAACGAAGCCGCCAATACAAGGCTTTTTCTTAGTACGTTCACGATAATCACTCCATCACAAGTAGGGAAAAGTAAATTAAGTTTAAATGCGAACTATTCTCGTTAAGTGGTTGAAATCACTCGAAAAAAAGAGCTCGACTCAAGAGTAACAATATCAAAAGTACGGTTATTTTCTAGTGTGATTTGTAAAAATATTGCGTTAGATCAAATGAAATTTGATAAATACATCAAAATAGGTAGCTATATGGAGGTAGATGGAAAATTAATAACTGAGCATCTATTTTGGCTATTGATTGTGTGATATATCGAATAATTTTGTGATTTTTATCACAAAATTATTTTTCTTAGATTAATCTTGTGATCAAGATCACATTTTTTAAAAATCGTAACTCGAAAATATTGTGACTGAATTCACAAATTTAAATAAAATTATTTTTTGTGCAAATTTTCTTATGCTACTTTGAACGCACTTTACTCACTCTTTTTAATGAGGTTTTTTATGTTGTCAGCAAATGCAAAAGTGAAGATACAAAGCTTCGGACGCTTTTGCTGGTTACCGTAGAAGAATTTAGCGAGTGGATCGTGGATGAGACTCAGTTTAAAGGGCAAATCCCGTCGATTAGCGGCATGGAAAAAACCAATAACCTGATGGCGTTTGTAGAACGCAAATTGTTCACCTTGAACACCGGGCACGCCACTACTTCCTACTTTGGTAAGTTAAAAGGCTATCGCTTCGTGAAAGAAAGCATCGAAGATGAAGGCATTAAAGCGGATGTAAAAGCCACCATGCAGGAAAGCGGTGCGGTGTTGATTAAACGCTACGGTTTCGACCCGCAGGCGCACGCAGCCTATATTGAAAAAATTCTCAAACGTTTTGCCAACCCATTCTTGGTGGACGATGTAGATCGTGTGGGGCGCGAACCCTTGCGTAAATTAAGCTACAACGATCGTTTAATCAAACCATTGCGTGGCACGCTGGAATACGGCTTGCCGAATCAGCATTTGATTAATGCCATTGCTGCGGCCTTGGCATATCGTAACGAACAGGATTTACAAGCCTTGGAACTGGCGAAATCCCTTGCTGAAAATGGTGTAGCTCAGACTGTGCGAAAATACACCGAATTACAGGACGAGGCAGTAATTGAACGCATTATCACGGCTTATCAAGCGATTTAAGTGAATAGGGCGAATGAGAATTCGCCCTCATCATTTTATGCAATTTGAGAGATTTTTTTATTTAAAAGGATTTTAAGGTGCCTATTGATCAGGTTTATGAAAAATTAAACAAGGCGATGTCGCTACGCGGTTTTATCACCATCGCAGTGGCGATTTTTGATGAAACCATTGACGAATTAATTAACCGCGTTTTTCGCAAAACGGATTTTGCTGTGAAATCGGTAGTGGATTCCTTGTTTGAAACCTCAGGTCCTCTTTCCGAATTAAGTATCCGCTTAAAAGTGCTGCTCGGTTTGGGTATTGTGGAACAGTCGGTTTTTGCTGACATCGTGCAGTTTATAGAGCTAAAAGAAACGTTAAATAACGACGAAAAAGACTACAATTTTTTTGATTTAAAAATCATTGAGTTTGCACAAAACTTACATTTTGTAACAGATAAGGCTCTATTAAATTTCCCTTTCGAACCGACTTCCGCCGATTCTTTGCTTTTTCAAATAAAACAACGACGCAAAGAAAAACTAGTACGTTCCTGTTTAATCCTTGCGATTACGGACATATACGATAGGCTACAAATAGAAAGCCCGTTTTAATGCGGTTCTTCTTTATAATGTTGTTTTTATAACGGAGGTAATATGATTATCGGACCCTATATTAACGCGCTTGCAATAGTGAGCGGTGCTTTGATCGGTGCTTTGCTTGGCGGGCGCATTCCGGAACGTTTACAAATAAATTTAACCTTGATTTTCGGACTTTGTTCCCTGTGTATGGGGATTGTGATGGTGGCGAAAGTTGCCAATATGCCTGCGATGATTTTAGCCGTACTACTTGGGGCGATTTTAGGTGAAATTATTTTGCTGGAAAACGGTATTAATAAATTAGCATCGTCCGCGAAAGGTATTGTTGAGAAATTGTTTGCGCATGGCGGCAATCGCTTGAGTCACGAAGAATTTTTATCAAAATTTGTAGCGATTATGATTTTATTTTCTTTCAGTGGAACAGGCATTTTCGGCGCAATCAATGAAGGTATGACAGGCGATATCAGTATTTTAATTGTGAAGTCTTTTCTGGATTTTTTCACCGCAATCATTTTTGCCACAAGTTTAGGTTATGCCGTGGCGAGTATTTTTATTCCGCAAACTTTGTTACAGCTGTTATTAGCTTATTCTGCGGTATCTATTATTCCTTTTGTCTCGCCCGAAATGCGTGCTGATTTTGCCGCGGTCGGTGGCGTGCTGATGATTGCCGCGGGATTTCGTATTTGTAATATTCAATTGTTTCGCGTAGCAAATATGTTACCGGCACTATTACTAGTGATGCCGATTTCTCATTATTGGACGGTATTTTTCTAAAAAAAGAGGCGCATCAGGCGCCTTATTTTTTCTTCTGACAATGCGGACAAAAATAGCTATTGCGTTGACCGATCACGAGAGATTCGATTTTAGCACCGCATTGGGGGCATGGTTTGCTTTTGTTACCGTAAACCAAAAGCGATTGTGCGAAATAACCGGGGCGACCGTCGGGTTGTAAGAAGTCTTTGAGTGTTGTTCCGCCTTGAACGATGGATTTCGTCAGTACGGCTTTTATCGTCTCGACCAATAATTCGCATTGTTTACGAGTAAGATTTTTAGCTAATTTTAACGGATGAAGTCCGCATAAAAAGAGCGTTTCGTTGGCATAAATGTTGCCCACGCCGACGACCACCGCATTGTCCATTAGAAAGACTTTAAGTGCGATTGATTTTTGGCGAGACTTTTTAAACAAATATTCTCCGCTAAATTCCTCTGAAAGTGGCTCCGGTCCAAGTTTTAAGAACAAATGAAATTCCTCTAAATTATCCGTCCAAAGCCAGGCGCCAAAGCGTCGAGGATCGTTATAACGCAATAGCTTTCCATTGCTCATTACGATATCTACATGATCGTGCTTATTGATAGGGCTGTCGTGCGACACGATTCGTACTGATCCGGACATACCCAAATGTCCGATGATATAGCCTTTTTCCGTGTGAATGATTAGATATTTGGCACGGCGAGTGAGATTTAATACTTTTACGTCCTTTAATTCTGTTAATTCGGGCGAAACCGTCCAACGTAGTTTGGGTTGTCGAACGACGATTTTTTCAATGATAAAACCTTTTAAATAAGGAGTTACGCCACGCAGTGCGGTTTCAACTTCTGGTAATTCGGGCATTGTTTATTTCCATGATAAATTTTTGGTATAAAAAAACCCGAACGAGTCGGGTTTTTAGAATCGGCAAAATTATTTGATTTTTGCTTCTTTATAGATAACGTGTTTACGTACTACCGGATCAAATTTTTTGATTTCCATTTTTTCAGGCATGTTACGTTTATTTTTATCAGTTGTGTAGAAGTGACCGGTCTCTGCAGTAGAAACTAAACGGATTTTCTCACGAGCGCCTTTAGCTGCCATGTTTTAGCTCCTTAAATTTTTTCACCACGAGCACGGATTTCAGCTAACACTGCATCAATGCCTTTTTTATCAATAATACGCATACCTTTCGCGGTTAAACGCAAGGTTACAAAACGGTTTTCAGACTCAACCCAGAAGCGGTGAGTGTGAAGATTTGGAAGAAAGCGACGACGTGTCGCATTCATTGCGTGTGAGCGATTGTTACCCACAGCTGGACGCTTGCCTGTTACTTGACAAACTCTAGACATAATAATCTCCAATAACTAAATATAAGCTCGAGCTTACGGTTCGGACTGTTTAAACCGGGGTAAACCGGCCTGCTACCTCGTCAGGTCGCGCTAATCCGACCCGCTTACTATATTAAAGGCCGCAAATTATACTGACTTTATTTTTATTTCTCAAGTAGAAATGCGTTTTTCCGAAATGCGAACGATAAAAAAATATGCAGTTTAGTGGTAACGTTATAGTAAATTGTGTTCCGCAAAAGAATAACAATCGCTTTTTCCGACAATTATGTGATCTAAAATCCTAATTTCCATTAAGTCTGCAGCTTCAATAATTTTTCGCGTAATGGTTTGGTCGGCATAACTGGGTTCACAAACGCCGGAAGGATGATTATGCGCTAAGATCATTGCCGCCGCATTACAATAAAGTGCTTCCTTAATAATTTCGCGCGGATAAACCGTAGAAACATTAATTGTGCCTAGAAATAACCGTTCCTTTTTAATTAATCGATGCTGATTATCTAAAAATAACACCATAAATACTTCACGTTCTTCATGTTGTAATTCTGTGTGTAAATAGAGCTTGACGATTTCGGACTCTTGAAAAATTTGTGAAGCAAATATTTCTTGTTGAAGATAACGTTTTGTCATTTCAGTCGTGGCTTGCAGTTGAATAAATTGCGTAATGCCTAAACCTTTCATATCGCAAAAGGATTTCTGATTTGCTGAAAGTAAGGCGCGAAGTGAACCGAAATGTTTTAACACTTGTTCGGAAAGTTGCATAACGGGACAACCTTTTATACCGGTACGCAGGAAAATGGCTAAAAGTTCGCGATCTGAAAGAGCGGATGCACCGAATTGCAATAATTTTTCGCGAGGCATTAATTCGTGAGATTGCATTTTTCCTTCTATTGTTGTCGGGCTAAAAATATCGCGGATTTTGTTCGATGCCTTGTTTTAATGCGAATTAAAGCGACAAAATTTGCGGAACGGATCGCAAAAATAAAAGTTTTTATTTGAATAAATTCAAGTAAAATAGGCTCCATTGTGGTTAACTACTAACAAACAATGGTTAGGCACCGATAAATCATGACGGAGAGCAAATGAAACTAACTGGGAAACGTTTTATTATTGGCATTACAGGCGGTATTGCAGCGTATAAAACAATTGAATTAATTCGTTTATTACGTAAAGCAGGGGCGGAAGTGCGCGTAGTGTTAACGCCTGCCGCCGCAGAATTTGTCACTCCGCTGACGTTACAGGCGATTTCCGGTAATGTGGTATCTCAATCGTTGCTTGATCCGCACGCGGAATTTGCCATGGGGCATATCGAATTGGCAAAGTGGGCGAATGCGGTGCTGATCGCGCCTGCCAGCGCAGATTTTATTGCACGTTTTAGCGTGGGCATGGCGAACGATTTACTTTCAACAATTTGTTTAGCCACTTGTGCGCCGATTTTTCTTGCGCCGGCGATGAATCAGCAAATGTTTCATCAATCGGTCACACAGCAAAATCTAACCGCATTGAAGGCCCGAGGGGTGCGACTTATCGGCCCGAATAGCGGTGTTCAAGCTTGCGGTGACGTAGGCGCGGGGCGAATGTCCGAACCGACGGAAATTTTTACCGCACTTTCCGATTTCTTCGTGCAAAGCCAAGATTTACGCGATTTAAGTGTTGCAATTACGGCCGGTCCAACGCGTGAAGCGATTGATCCTGTGCGTTATATTTCCAATCATAGTTCGGGCAAAATGGGCTTTGCGCTGGCTACGGCTTTTGCCGAAAGAGGCGCGAATGTCACTTTAATTAGCGGGCCTGTGAATTTGTTGACACCGCCAAATGTAACTCGGGTGGATGTGACTTCTGCGCAAGAAATGTGCCAAGCCGCCCTTAAAAGCGCAGTCGAAAATCAGATTTTTATCGGTTGTGCAGCCGTCGCAGATTATCGCTTAGCAGAAGTATCCACTCAGAAAATCAAAAAATCAGGCGAGGAACTTTCGTTAAAATTAATTAGAAATCCTGACATTATTGCGGCAGTGGCACACTTATCCGAAAACCGTCCGTTTACTGTCGGTTTTGCGGCCGAAACGCAAAATTTGGTGGATTACGCGCAAGACAAATTACAACGGAAAAATTTGGATATGATTTGTGCTAACGATGTATCTGGCGGGCAAGCGTTCAATACGGATGAAAATATGTTGCAGCTTTTTTGGAAAACTGGCGGTAAGACTCTTTCATTAAAATCAAAAACAGATTTAGCACGGGAGCTGGCGACTGAAATCATCGCACGTTATCGGCAAATAAATTAAAACTTAATTATTTCGAAAGCGTTTTTTAGCCGCACTTTGAAGGAGAATTAAAATGAAGAAAATCGATGTGAAAATTTTGGATAATCGTATTGGAGAGCAGTTTCCCTTGCCCAGTTATGCGACCGCCGGATCGGCCGGCTTGGATTTACGCGCATTGACGGATGAATGCGTTGAAATTCAACCGGGCGAAACAAAGTTAATTCCGACTGGGTTATCCATTTATATTGCGGATCCGAATCTTGCTGCGGTAATTCTACCGCGTTCTGGTTTGGGACATAAACATGGCATTGTATTAGGTAATTTAGTTGGGCTCATTGATTCTGATTACCAAGGTCCGTTAATGGTCTCGATGTGGAATCGCGGAACCGCCCCCTTCCGCATTGAAATTGGGGACCGCATTGCGCAGTTGGTTTTCTTGCCGATTGTACAAGCGGAATTTAATATTGTGCAGGATTTTGAACGAACCGAACGCGGAGAGGGTGGTTTTGGGCATTCGGGTAAACAATAACTTATGGTTGAAGAACAATTATCTTTAGATGGTGTAGAAACCGTTAAACTGGAAATGAAAATGCCGAAAATTGAAAAACGCACGGTAAAAGAACGGCAGCAGCAAGTACTAACGGTACTTACCCATATGCTTCATTCTGAACGCGGTATGGAGCGTATGACTACAGCGCGTTTGGCGCAAGAAGTGGGGGTGTCGGAAGCAGCGCTTTATCGCTATTTTCCCAGCAAAACAAAAATGTTTGAAGCTTTGATTGATAGCATTGAAAGTAATTTGCTCAGCCGAATCAATACGTCAATTCGTAACGAAACCAATACGATGCATCGTGTACATGATATTTTACAAATGATCTTAGATTTCGCACGTAAAAATCCGGGGTTGACACGAATTTTGACTGGGCATGCGTTGATGTTTGAAGCACCGCAGTTGCAGGTTCGGGTTGCGCAGTTTTTTGATCGCCTGGAAATGCAATTTGTAAATATTTTGCAAATGCGAAAATTGCGCGAAGGCAAAGGTTTTGATGTAGATGTACGCATTATTGCTGCGCATTTGGTGACCCTTTGTGAAGGGCAGTTTATGCGTTATGTCCGAACCAATTTCCGTATGACCTCGAACCAATCTTTTGAGCAACAGTGGCGTTTTATTGAACCGCTCTTTTCTTGAGTCGATTTGGGCTTAATTGACTTTCTTGGGGAAATATATGATTATTCCGTGGCAGAATTTAGACCCGACAACGCTTGATAATATAGCTGAAAGCATAGTATTACGCGAAGGGACGGATTACGGTACAGAGGAAATTTCGCTCTCCCGAAAGAAACAACAATTATTAACCAAGATCCGCAATGGAGATGCGGTGATAGTCTGGTCGGAATTGCACGAATCCATTGACATAAAAGATAAAATGGAATTTTTTAATAGGGATTGATAAGGAGTCAATATGTCAGATCGCATTGGTATTAATCTTGCGTTCGAACAGAGGGAAGAACAACCTCAACAAATCACGCGCGACCCTGTTTTAGATTGGTTTTTGACACACTGTCATTTGCATAAATACCCGGCTAAATCGACATTAATTCATGCCGGGGAAGAAGCGACGACGCTTTATTATATCATTAAGGGATCGGTAACGGTTTCCGCTAAAGATGACGAAGGCAAAGAGATGATTTTAACTTATCTTGGCGCCGGCGAATTTTTTGGTGAAGCCGGTTTATTTGATGAGGGATCAAAACGCTCCGCTTGGGTAAAAACGAAAACACCTTGCGAGGTCGCAGAAATCTCTTACAGAAAATATCGCCAACTTATTCAAGTTAACCCTGAAATATTAATGTTTTTAACGGCACAACTCGCTCGCCGTTTACAAAATACTTCGCGTCAAGTGAGTAATTTGGCATTTTTAGATGTGGCAGGTCGTATTGCGCAAACCTTGATTAACCTGGCAAAACAACCGGAAGCCATGACTCACCCGGATGGAATGCAAATTAAAATAACCCGTCAAGAAATCGGACAAATGGTCGGCTGTTCCCGTGAAACTGTTGGACGAATTATTAAGATGCTTGAAGATCAGAATTTGATTCACGCTCACGGTAAAACTATCGTGGTTTATGGTGTAAGATAGTATTTGAGAAATCGCTGTATAAAAAGGCGATGTTTATCTAAGGATTGTTTGAGCTATTGAGTTTTCACCGATTATCTTTAATTGAGCTGTAACAAATCGAGGCATGAATTTGTTTCATAAAATAGCACCGCATTGGAGCCCTTTCCAATGCGGTGCTATTTTATGAGGGTAATTTCTGCTTCGAGCAAGCACGACATTATTTCGTAAAAAGCTTGCGAGTTTCCTTACTCATCAGTTTTTTGTCGTGAATTATTCGATAGTTAATTTTTTACCGTCATAACTCATAGTTTTCACTGATGTTAGTGCTTTTCCGCCATCAGTTTCACCGCCGATAAGCAAGACTTTGTCTCCGTAAGAAACTGATACACCATAGCCAATATTCATTGGTAATTCTCCAATGATATTCCATTTACCCTTATTCAACGTGTAAACATCTTTATGCCAGGCTTTGCTTAAGCCTTTATGGGCGTGAAGCATACCTTCTTTAAATTGTTTTACGGAACCCGGGAAGTTTGCACCGCCGGTGACTAAGTAATGACCGTGGCTGTAACCTGCCATTGCTCCCGCCAAACCGTCTTGACTTTGACCTTTCGGTGCCGGTAAGTCAGGTAAGTTTTTCCATTGCACGCCTTTGTCGGTGAATGTACCGGCGTGAGTTTCTGCCGTACGCAAGCCCGGTTTGATTTCACCGTTGACCACGATTAAATCATTACCTTGAATGGTAAATGCAGCGCCTGCGCGACCGGAGAATGGTACGCGACCTTCGTTGCGCCATTTATTAGTCGACGGTTCATAGCTTAATAATTCTGTGGTGAAGAAATAGTCTTCCGGACGTTGTTCAAAATACGCTTTGGCGATTTCGTCTTTTTTCGCTTTGTCTTCGCCTGCTGCAACAGTGTCTTGGAAGAAACCGTTGAAAATAGACAAGTTAGAACCGCCCACGATATACACTTTATCACCGTGAGAAGCCCCGCTGGAACCAACTAAACCGCGTGGCGAGCGGGTTGGTAATTTGTTCCAGGTATTATCGGCCGGGTTGTAACTGTAGGCATCGTTGACGAATTGCAATTCGCCTTTTTCATTTTTTTGTAATCCGCCGAAGACATACAATTTGCCGTCAACAGCCGCTGCCACCGGTTGGTTACGGTCACCGCCCGGGAATGTGGCGATTTCTTTCCATTGGGCGTTCGGGGTTTTTAAATCTAACGCATAGAATTTATCGCCGCCTGTACCTAAGCCTACATAAACGGTATCGCCAATTAACGCACCGGCACCGCTTTTAATGCCCACCGGTAAATCAGGGTAAGCGGCAGCGTGTGCGGTTACAGTAAAAGTGGTTGCCGCCAAGAAGAGGGTGGCTAATATTGTTTTTTGAAATTTCATAATAAACCTCGTTTGGAGTGATTTGGGCTATTCGTCAACGGCAGAATAGGTCTTTTATGTGTAGGGTAAGAAAGTGCGGTTCAAATTTACTGCGTTTTGCAACCGCACTTTTAGTGTCCTAAGGTATTAACAAATTCGGAATGAATGTGATGATACTTGGGAAGATGGTGATTAACACCAAGGTCACGAAAATCGGGATTAAGAACGGCAATACACCTTTCGTCACGGTGGAGACGGACATGTTACCCACGCGTGCGACCACGAATAATGCCATCCCCATCGGTGGGGTTAAGATACCGATCATCATGTTCAAGGTTGTCATAACGCCGAAGAACACAAGGTCGATACCGAATTGCATGGCGATTGGAATTAACATTGGCAATACCAAGAATTGTAATGCCAAGGCATCAATGAACATACCGAGGAATAATAACAAGGCATTGATCATGACTAACACCATTAACGGCGAATCTGCTACCGCAACGAAGACATCGGCAATACGCATTGCCACTTGTTCGCGGGCGATCATGTCGCCGAAGAAGGTGACGGTCATAATCATTAATGCAACAACACCGGTAATGGACATGGCTTCCACGCAGCTGTTGAAGAGCATTTTTAAGGTTAATTCTTTATAGACGAATTTACCGATAATGATAGAGTAGAATGCCGCTACCACCGCAGATTCTGTCGGGCTGAATAAGCCGGAGAAGATCCCGCCGATAATCAAAATTGGGGTTAAAATTGCCCAAAATGCTCTTTTGAATGACGTACAAAGTTCTTCACGAGAAGCTTTTGGTGTTCTTAGATAACCCCGTTTTTTGGAGATGTAGTAGTTCATTGCCATGAGAGCGATGGTGACTAATACCCCCGGTACGAAGCCGGCAATAAAGAGTTTTGCAATGGATTCGTTTGCGATAACACCGTAAATGATCATGGCAATACTTGGCGGAACCAATGGACCGATAATACAAGAGGCTGCCGTAATACCGCCGCAGATGTCATCATCATAGCCTGCATCACGCATGGCTTTGATTTCTAATTGACCTAAACCACCCGCATCGGCAAGTGCAGAGCCGGACATTCCGGAGAATAACAGGCTTGCACCGATATTAACGTGCCCCATACCGCCGGTGTAGTGGCCAAGTAAGGCTTTGGCGAAGTTAAAGATACGTTCGGTGATACCGCCGGTATTCATTAAAATTCCGGTGAGAATATAGAACGGCACGGCAAGAAGTGGGAAACTGTCCAAACTCATGGTGAGTTTTTCAGAGGCGGCGTTCACCACATTCCAACGGGTCATGGAGAAATAGAGCAGAGTAGTGATGAATAACGACCAACCCACCGGCACGCCCAAGAACATGATGATTAACCAGAAGAGCAATGCCACATAGACTGCATTGGAACCAAATTTGACATATTCGGTTACGCGTAGGACTTTGTACCAGTCAGGGGCCAGGAATAAAATACCCAATAAAACAACCGCATTTACGATAAAGAAGGTTGCCGGCAAATAGCTTTTATTATCTTTGAAATTATCTGCTTGCGCTTGGAAGAAACGAATCAGCATCAAAATGGAAATGATCGGCAGGGAGGCATAGATCCATTTTTCGGAAATACCGCCTAAGGCATCAATCGGGAAACTGGCGCCTATATAGGTTTTAATACCAAAGTGGATAAAGAAAATCACACCAAGGAAAATCACGATTTGTACGAATGTATTGGTGATTTTTTTAACGGCCGATGGCATTAAGTTAGTCAAGAAGTCGATATAAACGTGCTCTTGTTTTCTGATGGCAACGCTAATACCCAGCATCCCCACATAAACGAATAACAATTTGGCGAGTTCTTCACTCCAGATTAATGGAGAATGAAAGGCTTGTCTGAACAGAATTTGTAAAACAAGAATGCAGAATATGACGAGGAATAATGTGCCACCAATCCATTCTTCAAGTTTATTAAAGATTTTCATATTCAACTCCGTTGAATAATAAAGGAGAGAAAAAGCGTGCCTGCCGAAACAGGCACACGAATAAGCGTATTATTTGCTGATGGCTTGAATTTCTTTAAGCGCTTCTTCGCCTTTTGTTCCGGTTTGTTTTACAAATTCGGCATAGAAAGGTTTCATCGCTTCTTTGAACGGAGCAAGATCCGGATGGGTTACGGTTACACCTTGTTTTTCAAAGAAAGTCACTAATTCTTTTTCACCGTCAACGAATAATTTGGTGTGGTATTCTGCCGCTTTTTGGGCGGCGTCTTTCACTACTTTTTGTAAATCTTCCGGTAAATCTGCGAAGGTTTCGTTACTTACCAAATAAAGTTGGTCATTTAAGATGTGGTTGGTCATCGCCAAATATTTTTGCACTTCATAGAATTTTTGTGCTTGAACCGTGGCTAATGGGTTTTCTTGACCGTCAACGGAGTTAGTTTGTAGTGCTAAATACACTTCAGAGAATGCCATTGGTGTTGGAGAAGCACCCACATATTTTGCGTAAGCCAAGTTAGTTGCCGCGTTTGGTACGCGTAATTTCAAGCCTTTCATGTCGGCAATGCTGTTGATTGCGCGGTTAGAGGTGGTTTGGCGTGTACCGTTATAGGCTTGGGATAATAATGTTAAACCTAAATCCTTGTTCATTTTTTGGATTAAATCTTTACCGAATGCGGTGCCGAATAAGGCTTTTTGTGCCACGCTGTAGTCGCTGATCACATAAGGCAGAGCAAACACAGCGGCTTCAGGATAGAACAATTGGAAACGCGCGGATTCTGCAAAAGTGAAATCCAATGCACCGTCTTTTAATTGTTTTAACATGGCGCGGTCGTCACCTAATTGGGAACTTGGGTAAAGAGAAATTTCAATTTTGCCGTTGGATTTTTCTTTCACTTCTTTGGCAAACATTTCGGCTGCTTTGTACTCGTTAGAAGAAGTACCCGCATTCATACCGAATTTTAAATCATAGTCTGCAGCGTTAGCGGCAGAGGATATACCTAATGCGATTGCTGCGGTAAGGAAAAGCTTAGTGAATTTCATAGTATTGCTCCTATTGGTAACTATTTGGGTTGATAGTGCGATCATGAGAATGGGTTTTGGCAAAACTGCAGCCAAAATGATTTATTCGCACTCATTCTAAGAGTAAAAAAATATTTTTAAAATAGATTATGGAGTTTTATTTCAAAACTGAGACATTGATCACATTAAAGAAAATTTACTTCACAAAATATTTCAAAATGAAATTTTATTTCTATATAATGTGATTCGGTAACGCAATATTGCAATATGACGTGAGACTTTGGCTAGTATGACTAAAGCCCAAATACAAACGAGGAGTCTAATATGTCTAAATTATCACATGAACAGGTTTTTCAGCACATTCAACATGGCTTAATCGCTTCTTGCCAGCCGGTAGATGACGGCCCGATGGATAAGCCGGAAATCGTTGCTGCCATGGCACAAGCTTCCGTTATTGGCGGAGCGGCCGGTATTCGTATTGAAGGCGTTGAAAATTTAAAGGCTACTCGGCCAACCGTACAGGTACCAATTATTGGTATCGTAAAACGCGATTTGCCAGATAGCCCAATTCGGATTACTCCCTTCTTGCACGACATTGAAGCGCTTGCTAAAGCCGGCGCGGATATTATCGCGGTAGATGGAACTCATCGTCCGCGTCCGGTTGAGCTTGAAAGTGCAGTTAAGAAAATCCATGAATTAGGTTGTCTTGCGATGGCAGATTGCTCCAATTTAGAAGAAGGCTTACATTGTCAAAAATTGGGTTTTGATATTATCGGTAGCACGATGTCGGGCTATACCGGTGGCGTAGTGCCTAAAGAACCTGATTATCAACTGGTCAAAGATCTCAAGAAAGCCGGTTGCCGCGTTATGGCGGAAGGACGTTACAACACGCCTGAACTTGCCAAAACTGCAATTGAAATTGGAGCTGATTTCGTGACTGTCGGTTCGGCGCTGACGCGTCTTGAACATCTCGTAAGTTGGTTTGCAGCGGCGGTGAAATCAGCGAAATAGTTCTTCATATTGAAACAAGAAAAGGATGACTTATGCGTTGTTTAGCTCTTGATATCGGCGGTACAAAAATTGCAGCGGCCATCGTCAAGGATGGCGAAATTATCCAACGCCAACAAATCGCTACGCCACAAGATAACGCTGCGCATGCATTGCATAATGTGCTTGCGCAACTATTAATGGATTATGCGGGGCAGTTTGATTATGTTGCAGTCGCATCTACCGGCATAATAAATCACGGTATTTTAACCGCTCTGAATCCTAAAAATTTAGGCGGATTGGCGGAATTTCCGTTAAACGAAAGCATTGCCCGTCATACCGATAAACCGATAGGCTTGCTGAATGATGTTCAGGCGGCTGCTTATGCAGAATATCAGCTGCAAGATCAAAGTAAATTAACAAATTTTGCGTTTATAACCGTTTCAACAGGTGTTGGCGGAGGATTGATTGTGAACCGCCAACTTTTGACCGAACCCAATGGTATTGCTGGTCATATTGGACATACACTTGCCGATCCGAACGGCCCTGAATGCGGTTGTGGTCGGCGTGGTTGTGTAGAAGCAGTGGCCGCCGGGCGGGCTATTGAGGCTGAAGCCTCGACTTGGGATATTCCCTGTTCGCCCAAAGAAGTATTTGAACGCTTTAGAAAAAATGACCAGAAAGCAATCGCCCTTATAGAGCGTTCTGCGCGCGCGATTGCTAATTTAATCGCTGATTTAAAAATTAGTTTGGATATGCAAAAAGTCGTGGTCGGCGGTAGTGTTGGCTTGGCTGAAGGATATTTGCCCTTGATTCACCGTTTTCTTGATGAAATGCCGGAAATTTATCGTTGCGAAATTGAATCGGCTCGATTTGAGCAAGATGCCGGGTTGGTTGGTGCCGCCTATTGGGTGAAAGATATTTTATTAGCTCAAGTTGGTTGGGAGGCGAGATATGGCTAGAAACGGCAATGTATTGAATACGATTAGCTCTTTGTATCAGAGCTTAACCAAAACTGAGAAAAAAATTGCCGACACGATCTTAATGTCACCTGATCTTGTCGTACAGTGTCCTCTTTCAGAAATTGCCGAGCATCTGGATGTAGGAGAGGCAACGTTTGTACGTTTTTGCCGTTCCGTGGGATTTAAGGGGTTTAGCGATTTTAAACTGGAACTTTCCATTGAACTTGCCACGAAAGACAATCGCAATAATCCGTTATTGGAAACGGATATTACTCATAATGACAGTTCTTTTCATATCGCGCAAAAATTGCAGAGTTCGATTTCTAATGTCGTTAATGAAACGATTAATTTATTGGACTTCAAACAATTAGAAGGTGTTGTTGCTGCGATTCGACAGGCTAATCGCATTTTTTTATGCGGAGCAGGATCTTCCGGTATTACAGCGGAAGAAGCGAAAAATAAATTGATGCGTATTGGCTTTCAAGTGGATGCTACGGGCAATAATCATTTTATGTATATGCAAGCGGCATTGTTGAAGCCTAATGATGTTGCTATTGGCCTTAGCCATTCGGGTTATTCGCAAGAAACGGCTCATACACTAAAAATAGCCAAGCAAAATGGCGCAACAACTGTTGCAATTACCCATAGTTTACGTTCACCGGTGACCGAATCGGCAGATTATGTGTTGGTGAACGGCAACAAACAAGGAAAATTACAAGGGGATTCCATTGGTACCAAAATCGCCCAGCTTTTTGTATTAGATTTAATTTACGCTTTACTGGTGCAAGGCGAACAGGAACGAGCGGTAGAAACGAAGCAAAAAACGCTCAATGTCATTCTAGAACAACGTATAAAATAGGAGAAAATTATGCGTAATTTAAAAGGTATTTTCAGTGCATTATTAGTGTCATTTAACGAAGACGGTTCGATCAATGAAAAAGGATTGCGCCAAATTATTCGTTATAACATCGACAAAATGAAAGTGGACGGCTTATATGTAGGCGGCTCCACCGGTGAGAACTTTATGCTTTCTACCGCAGAGAAGAAAGAAATCTTCCGTATTGCCAAAGATGAAGCCAAAGATGCCGTAGCGCTTATCGCTCAAGTGGGTAGTGTAAACTTAAAAGAGGCGGTAGAACTCGGTAAATACGCCACCGAACTAGGCTACGACAGCCTTTCTGCGGTCACGCCGTTCTACTACAAGTTTACCTTCCCGGAAATTAAGCATTACTACAATACCATCATTGACGAGACCGGTAACAATATGATTGTGTATTCGATTCCGTTTCTTACCGGGGTGAATATGGGGATTGAGCAATTCGGCGAATTGTATAAAAACCCAAAAGTGCTTGGCGTGAAATTCACCGCAGGTGATTTCTACTTGTTGGAACGCTTGAAAAAAGCTTATCCGAACCACTTAATCTGGGCAGGTTTCGATGAAATGATGCTACCGGCCGCTTCTTTAGGCGTGGACGGCGCGATTGGTTCAACCTTCAACGTCAACGGTGTACGCGCTCGTCAAATTTTCGAATTGGCAAAAGCCGGTAAAATCAAAGAAGCGCTTGAAATTCAACACGTGACAAATGATTTAATCGAAGGCATTTTGGCAAACGGCTTATATTTAACTATCAAAGAATTGTTAAAACTTGACGGTGTAGAAGCCGGTTATTGTCGCGAACCGATGACGGCCAAAGCAACGCCGGAACAACTTGCCAAAGCAAAAGAATTAAAAGCAAAATTTTTATAGATTAATGGAACATTGACTGAAGTATATCTTCTTCTGTTTATGCGGAAGCAACAGGGGCAAAGGTGCAACGAAGTGTCAAATTAGCACCGCATTGGAGCCCCTTCTTTCCGCTTTCCGTACATTCTTTATAACGGAAAATATACGGCATCGGTCAAAATAAAAGGAGCTTAACTATGCGTCTTATCCCTCTAACCACAGAGCAACAAGTCAGTCGTTGGGCGGCGCGTCATATCGTCGATCGTATCAATCATTTTAAACCGACGGCGGAACGCCCGTTTGTATTAGGTTTACCGACAGGCGGAACGCCGCTTAAAACTTACCGGGAACTTATCAAACTTTATCAAGCCGGCGAGGTGAGTTTTAAATATGTTGTTACCTTTAACATGGACGAATATGTCGGTTTACCGGAAGATCATCCGGAAAGTTATCACAGCTTTATGTATAACAATTTCTTCAATCATGTGGATATTCAACCGCAAAACATTCATATTTTGAACGGCAATACCGCCGATCATGATGAAGAATGTCGTCAATATGAAGAAAAAATCAGATCTTACGGCAAAATTAATTTGTTTATGGGCGGCGTCGGCGTTGATGGCCATATCGCTTTTAATGAGCCCGCTTCTTCGTTGAGTTCTCGCACACGGATTAAAACGTTAACGCAAGATACTTTGATTGCCAATTCTCGTTTCTTTGATAACGATGTTAATAAAGTACCGAAATATGCTTTGAGCATTGGCGTGGCAACCTTGTTAGATGCGGAAGAAGTGATGATTCTCGCCACCGGTCATCAAAAAGCCCTCGCGGTACAAGCAGCGGTTGAAGGTTCCGTAAACCACTTATGGACGGTGACCGCGTTGCAGCTACATCGACACTTTATTTTGGTGTGCGATGAAGCGGCACAACAAGAGCTAAAAGTGAAAACGGTAAAATATTTTAATGAATTGGAACAACACGCGATCCATAGCGTGCTCTCATAATCTCACAACACCGCACGAAAGTGCGGTTGTTTTTTGACAGATTTTTAGGAAGGGAATATGAAATACGCATTAACGAACTGTGTTATTTACACAAAATATGATGTGCTACGCGATTACGCGGTAGTGATTAACGGCGAAATCATTGATGCCGTAATTCCGCAAAATGAACTGAATTCAGATATTAAAACCATTGATTTACAAGGTAATAATTTAACCGCGGGCTTTATTGATCTACAACTTAATGGCTGTGGCGGCGTGATGTTTAACGATCAAAACAGTGTGGAAACCTTAGAAATTATGCAAGCCACCAATTTAAAATCGGGCTGCACCAGTTTTCTCCCGACGTTTATTACAGCGCCCGATGAAAATATCAAAAGTGCGGTCAAGATTATGCGTGCTTATTTAAATAAGCATAAAAATCAAGCACTTGGCTTACATATTGAAGGCCCGTTTATCAGCGTAGAGAAAAAAGGGGTACACCGTCCGGAATATATACGTGAAATTACATCGGAAATGAAAGATTTTCTTTGTGAAAATGCTGATGTGATTACGAAAATTACTATTGCAGCTGAAAATCCGACTATTAATTACACACCTGACTTTGTGAAAAGCGGTATTATCGTTTCCGTCGGGCATTCCAATGCAACCTATGAAGTAGCGAAAGACGCATTCCGCAAGGGCGCAAGTTTTGCTACGCACTTGCACAACGCGATGTCGCCAATCAGTTCCGGTCGTGCTATGGGGGTCGTGGGTGCGGTGCTGGATTCCGATGTCTATACGGGAATTATCGTAGATGGCGTACATGTGAATTTCGGTAATGTGCGTATTGATAAAAAGATCAAAGGCGACAAACTTTGTATCGTCACTGACTCTTTAGCCGCCGCCGGTGCCGGCACTGAATTGGAGCGTTTTACCTTCGTGGGGAAAACTATTTATGTGAAAAACGGACGCTGTTATGACGCTAACGGCACCATCGCTGGAGCCTCGATTACGATGATGGAATCCGTTAGAAATGCAGTGGAATATGTGGAAATTCCGCTTGCTGAAGCCCTCCGAATGAGTAATCTTTATCCGGCTCGCGCTATCGGCGTGGATGACCGTTTAGGCTCCGTGGAAAAAGGCAAAGTGGCGAATCTTGCGGTATTTACGGCAAATTATGAAGTGATTGGCAGCGTGTTAAATGGGGAATGGAAGCCAAATTAGGCTTTCAATGCGGTGCTAAAATTGGATCACAATTTTGCAAAGTACTTAAAGGTTTGTTCTGTCTTCTTAATCCGGCTTTCGAGCCGGATTATTTTTTGGCGTTCTACTTTAATAAGAATAATTTTTATCTATAATATAAAACCAAGTTTATTAGTAGGAGAACAGTAATGGCAAAGGATGAAGTAGGACACAATTTTTTAGCCCGTTTGGGTAAAACCCGTTTACGTCCGGGAGGTAAAAAAGCAACGGATTGGTTAATTGCAAATGGTGATTTCAATCAAAACAAAAAAGTTCTGGAAGTCGCCTGCAATATGGGTACGACCGCAATTGGGCTTGCAAAACGGTTTGGTTGTCATATTGAAGGCGTGGATTTAGACGAAAATGCCTTAGAAAAAGCCAAAGCCAACATTGCGGCAAACAGCTTGCAAGATAAAATTCATGTGCAGCGTGCCAATGCAATGAAATTACCTTTTGCAGATGAAACTTTTGATATCGTGATTAACGAAGCAATGCTGACAATGCTACCGGTGGAAGCGAAAAAGAAAGCGATTACAGAATACTTCCGCGTATTAAAACCGGGTGGTTTTTTGCTTACGCACGATGTGATGTTGGTTGGTGACGACCATCAGGTGATTCTTGAAAATATGCGCAAAGCGATTAACGTGACGGTGACGCCATTAACGAAAGAGGGCTGGAAAGCGCTTTTTCAAGCGAGTGGTTTTCGCAACGTGGATACGTTTTCGGGCGAAATGACCTTGCTTTCACCAAAAGGCATGATTTACGACGAAGGCGTTTTAGGCACGTTGAAAATCATCAAAAATGCAATGAAAGCGGAAAACCGAGAGCAGTTTTTACGTATGTTCAAAACCTTTAATGATCCTGAGCATAAATTGCATTTTATTGCGGTTTGCAGTCAAAAATAAATGCATCGATAATATTGACCTTTAATGAACTTTGTTTTGAGCACCGCATTGAAGGTATGAAAAAGGCGAATCTTTCGATTCGCCTTTTATCATTAGTTTTTATCTGGTTTACCAATTACCAGAATACACGCATACCTACACCGATAGCTTTGTCATCTTTTTTACCGTTATAAGTGTAGTGCGCACCAGTGTATTCTTTAGTACGTAAGTATTTGCCTTCTAAGAATACAACAACTTGTTTATGAAGTTTGTAGTCTGCGCCAAGTAAGAAACCGTGAGTTTTTTGTTTTTTCACTTCATCAGTTTTTACACGTTCATAAAGATAGTTACCATAAACTTTAGATTTTGCTAGGACTTGGTATTCGAAACCTGGTGAAACATAGAATTTATCTGTTTTGTCGTTACCTTTTTTCTCGTGAGCGTAACCAAAATCACCAAGTAATTTGAAATCACCGAATTTGTAACTTAAAGATGCTAAGTAACCGTCTTTACGATGAGATGCGTTTGAGCCGGTTTCATAACTTGTATGACCATATGCGAAACGAACATCGTAGTCATTTTGTGCGTAGAGTACACCTACACCGTAGGCACCTTTAATATACGGTTGTGGGGTTGTTAAAGTAGCTAAATCACGACCTTTTTCATCATGTTTTTGACCAAAATTGTAGTTTGCGCTTACTTGTAAACCTTCAACACCTTTATAGTCATAACGTACTACGCCGGTACCTGAAGTCGGGATGTATTTACCTTTTGGTACGATACCGTATTCGTAATCGTTAGATTGACTTAAATCATCAGCGATAGTAAGTTGACGACCGAAAGTGATATCACCGGTTGCTTTACTACCTAAACCAACATAAGCACGTTTAGCGTAGATACCACCAAATTCATCGCGAGAATCCGTATCATCAAAACGGAACTCTAAACGACCTAATGCATAGAAATCGTTATCTAGGTTGTGTTTAACGTTTAAACCGAAACGTGAACCTGCGTTACGTAATGCAGAATTTGTTTCTTTTGTGGTAACTACTCCGGCTGCGTTAGTTTTTTTAACGCTACCTTTTTCCATAATCACACGAAGAGAACCGTTTAATTCAATTTTAGTTCCTTCATTTTCATAAACGACTGCTGCGTTTGCTGCTGATGCGGCAAATGCACCTACGATTAATGCTGCTAGTGTTTTTTTCATAATTGTTATTCCTTATTGGTGTATTAACGACCAAGATTGAACTTTTTCTTACTGAAAATGTCAACCGCCTAAATGGACGCTCCGAATCATTACAAAAAGCTATTTTTATGTCAACGGAAAACGCTTACAATTTTTCAAATATCGGATCAAGATCACATTTTTTATGCAGTAAAACCTAAAAAGATACGTTGATGTTGAAAAAATTTTCCAAAAAAGCAAGAGTCGCTAAAGTAACAGCGCTCTTACCATTAAGAAAAACTTCAGTCGTCATATTTAATTTTCTATGTAACCCACATCTTCTAAAGTCGGATTTTCCGCCCCTTTTTTTGCCAATTCGTCGCAAATCTCATTTTCACGATGCCCGGCATGGCCTTTTACCCATTCCCAATGGATTTGGTGACGCGAAATCTCAGCGTCCAATGCGGTCCACAAGTCTTGGTTTTTGACAGGTTTGCCTTGGCTTGATTTCCAATTATTTTTTTTCCAATTAAAAATCCATTGTGTAATGCCGTTTTTCATATATTGGCTGTCGCTATAAAGGGTAATATGGCAAGGTTCTTTCAAACTTTTTAACGCTTCGATGACAGCGCGTAATTCCATTCGGTTGTTGGTGGTTTTGAAGTAACCTTTGGAAAGGTGCTTTTCGTGTTGTCTATAACGAAGTACGACACCGATGCCACCTGCTCCCGGGTTACCTAAGCAAGAGCCGTCGGTAAAAATTTCAATCTGTTTTTGCATAACAAAATGGTTGTTGTGTAAAATGGCGCACATTTTAATGGAAAGGCATAGGTTGAACAAATGATAAATCCGACTCGCCAGATTGTGCTTGATACGGAAACCACGGGGATGAACCAGCTCGGTGCCCATTACGAAGGGCACGGTATTATTGAAATCGGTGCGGTAGAATTGGTTAATCGTCGCTACACCGGCAATAATTTTCATATTTATATTAACCCGAATCGTCCGGTCGATCCGGAGGCGATCAAAGTTCACGGTATTACCGATGAAATGCTTGCGGATAAACCGGAATTTAAAGCCGTCGCACAGGAATTTTTAGATTATATTAAAGGCGCCGAATTGTTAATTCATAACGCGCCTTTTGATGTGGGCTTTATGGATTATGAATTTCGTAAAATCGGCTTGAATGTGAAAACCACGGATATTTGCGTGGTGACTGATACCTTGCAAATGGCGCGCCAAATGTATCCCGGTAAACGCAATAATTTGGATGCATTATGCGATCGTTTGGGCATTGATAACAGCAAGCGCACCTTGCACGGCGCGTTGCTGGATGCGGAAATTTTGGCAGACGTTTATCTTTCCATGACCGGCGGACAAACCAGTTTGTTTGCAGAAGAAGATGAGGACGTACCTGTGATTATCGCCGCAACGGAAGAAAATAAAATCGAACCGGAGCAGAATGCAGTCGTTTTTTCCGATAGTTTAAATGTGTTACAACCCAATGAAGGCGAGATTCAGGCACATTTGGAATTATTAAAAATGATTAATAAAAAAAGTGGCGGAAAATGCGTGTGGGATTTACGAATGAATGATCAGCCCGTGCATTAAATAAACATCCGAAGTTGAAATCGAAAAAAAAGATTGACGAGATAACGGGCGGTCATTATGATACGCAGCACTTAAACGGAGTGGTAGTTCAGCTGGTTAGAATACCTGCCTGTCACGCAGGGGGTCGCGGGTTCGAGTCCCGTCCATTCCGCCAATCCTTTAAATGTAAAATCGCACCCAAGAGGTGCTTTTTTTATGTCCGGTGTCAAATCATTTTTTACCAACCCGCTAACTTCCGCTATAATGGCGCCCATTTTTTGCAAGATAGAGATTTTTTATGACAACTCCTGTTGTAGCCCTTGTGGGGCGCCCGAATGTGGGAAAATCTACCTTATTTAATCGTCTCACCCGCACGCGTGATGCTTTGGTGGCCGATTTTCCGGGCTTAACGCGCGATCGTAAATACGGTCATGCGCACATCGCCGGACACGAATTTATCGTAATTGATACTGGCGGTATTGACGGCACGGAGGAAGGCGTAGAAGAAAAAATGGCCGAGCAGTCTTTGCTCGCCATTGAAGAGGCGGATGTCGTACTTTTCCTGGTGGATGCTCGCGCCGGCTTAACCGCGGCAGATATCGGCATCGCGAATTATTTGCGTCAACGCCAAAATAAAACCACTGTGTTGGTAGCAAATAAAACCGACGGCATTGATGCAGATTCCCATTGTGCCGAGTTTTATCAATTAGGATTAGGTGAAATCGAACAAATCGCTGCCTCCCAAGGTCGTGGCGTCACACAGTTAATGGAACAAGTTTTGGCACCGTTCGCCGAACGCTTGGAAAGCGCGGACGAAATCGAACCGACTTCCGAAGACGCGCAAGACGAATGGGAACAAGCGCTTGATTTTGACTTCGCCGAGAGCACCGCATTGATTGACGAAGCATTGGAAGATGAAGCGGAAGAGCAAGATGAAAATATCAAAATTGCCATCGTAGGGCGTCCGAATGTGGGTAAATCCACCTTAACCAACCGGATTCTCGGCGAAGATCGCGTGGTTGTGTACGATTTGCCGGGCACCACACGCGACAGTATTTACATTCCGATGGAACGCGACGGACAAGCATATACCTTAATCGATACTGCCGGTGTGCGTAAACGCGGTAAAGTGCATCTTGCGGTAGAAAAATTCTCCGTCATCAAAACCTTACAAGCGATTCAAGACGCCAATGTCGTATTATTGGTGATTGACGCGCGCGAAAATATTTCTGATCAAGATTTATCTTTACTTGGCTTTATTTTGAATGCCGGACGTTCTCTGGTCATCGTCGTGAACAAATGGGATGGGCTTGATCAAGACGTGAAAGATCGGGTGAAGTCCGAACTTGATCGGCGCCTGGATTTTATTGATTTTGCCCGTGTACATTTTATTTCGGCCTTGCACGGTAGCGGCGTCGGCAATCTATTTGATTCCGTTAAAGAGGCTTACGCTTGTGCCACGCAAAAAATGACCACTTCAATGTTAACGCGCATTTTGCAAATGGCGACGGATGAACATCAACCACCAATGGTAGCCGGTCGTCGCATTAAACTGAAATATGCGCATCCGGGCGGTTACAATCCGCCGATTATTGTGGTGCATGGTAATCAAATGGAGAAATTGCCGGATGCTTACAAACGTTATTTATCCAACTATTATCGTAAAAGTCTGAAAATTATCGGCTCGCCGATTCGTTTGTTGTTCCAAGAAGGCTCGAATCCGTTTGCCGGACGCAAAAATAAACTTACGCCGAGTCAATTGCGTAAGCGTAAGCGGTTAATGAAGTTTATTAAGAAATCAAAAAGATAGGTGAAAATGCGGTCGAGTCGGGCCGCATTTTTTATCGCTGTGAACCTTCAAAACAGCACCGCATTGGCGGGCTTTCAATGCGGTGCTATTTTACAACCCCAGCGTTTCTTTGACGAAAGGAATGGTTAGATTGCGTTGCGCTTGCAAGGAGGCTTTGTCGAGTTTTGCTAAAGTTTGCAACAAAGTATGCATATCGCGATCCAGCCGTTTTAGCAAAAATTGCGCCGTTTCCGCCGGTAATTCAATACCGCGCCGACGCGCATTCTCTTGCAGCACTTCAAGTTTTTGTGTGTCCGTTAGGGGCGTAAGTTGATAAATTTCGCCCCATTTTAAGCGTGACGCCAAGTCCGGCAATTGCACCTTCAGAGCAGAAGGCGAAACTGTGGCGCTGATCAATAAAAGTGTTCGCCCGCCGGCTTTGATGCGATTGAATAAATCGAATAATGCCATTTCCCATTCCGCTT
The DNA here is from genome assembly GCF_041734645.1 of Aggregatibacter sp. HMT-949. Lineage (NCBI taxonomy): Bacteria > Pseudomonadati > Pseudomonadota > Gammaproteobacteria > Pasteurellales > Pasteurellaceae > Aggregatibacter > Aggregatibacter sp. HMT-949. The sequence goes on from NZ_CP162010.1 coordinate 426,669, forward strand.
CACCAATGACGGCTTGCAAATCGTCTAAACACACCAATTCTTGTTGCTCTAGATTTTCCAGTACGGCCGGGGAAAAATAGTGCGATTTATTTAATGGCACATAAATCGCTGCGCGTTGTTCGTTTAAATATTGGTTGCACAGTGCGCACAACAAATGGCTTTTGCCGCAGCCTGCTGCGCCCCAAATATAAAAAAATTGCTGTTGAATTTGTTGCCAATTTTGGTGTAGCGAATTCAGCAACAACAGATTGTTGTTGGGGTAAAAATTCTCGAATGTGTGCTCATCGATTTGATGAATGGGCAAGGACAATTGCTGATTCAAAGTGATAACGTTTTTGTTTAGGAAAAAGAAAAGGGCTAAATTAGCAGAATTTAGCCCTAATTTTTGCGGGTCATTCTACTTCATTTTTGGCTTTTGGCAAAATTAAGTTCAGCACGATGGCAACGATGGCACATAGGCTGATACCTTTTAACGACACCGCATCGCCGACGTTTACAAACATATTGCCGATGCCGAATGTCATCACCACGGAAATGATGCAGAGATTGCGCGGCTCGGTGACATCCACTTTGCCTTTAATCAGCGTGCTCATGCCCACTACGGCGATAGAACCGAAGACTAACATCATAATGCCGCCCATTACGATGGTCGGAATGGTGGAAAGGAAGGCACCCACTTTACCACAGAAGGAAATCGCAATCGCCCACACGGCTGCCCAAGTCATAATGTTCGGATTGAAGTTGCGTGTCAGCATGACCGCGCCGGTCACTTCGGCGTAAGTGGTATTTGGCGGGCCACCGACTAGAGAGGCAGCAGCGGTCGCGACGCCATCGCCCAACAAGGTGCGATGTAGGCCCGGTTTTTTCAGGAAGTCTTTGCCGGTAACCGAGCTAATCGCCATAATGCCACCCACGTGTTCCACCGCCGGCGCGATGGCGATCGGTAACATATAAAGTATCGCTTCAAGATTAAATTCCGGTTTGGTGAGTTTCGGCAGTTCGAACCAAGGGGCGTCAATCACCGGTTGGAAATTGATTAAGCCTAAGAACAAGCAAAGAATATAGCCCGCGCTGATACCAAACATAATCGGGATAAGTTTCATCAAACCTTTAGCGAATACGGCGACGGCAAGTGTAACGGTTAAAGTGACCATTGAAACCAGCACCGCATTGTTATAGTCGTAAGCGCTGTCTTTACCCAGTGCCATATTCACCGCTACCGGTGCTAAACCCATACCGATAATGATAATCACCGGACCAACCACAACCGGCGGGAAAATACGCTCAAGGGCTTGGCTACCGCGGATTTTTACTAATGCGGAAAGCGCGAAGTAAACAAGACCGGCACAGGCTAAACCGCCCATGGTGGTTGGAATGCCCCAGGTTTGCACGCCGTATTGAATGGGCGCAATAAAAGCGAAGGAAGAAGCGAGGAAAATCGGCACTTGTTTGCCGGTGCAAAGTTGGAACAGCAAAGTGCCGATACCGGCGGTAAGTAGTGCGGTGTTGGAATCAAGGCCGGTGATTAACGGCACCAGTACCAGTGCACCGAAAGCCACGAAGAGCATTTGTAAACCCACGAAAGATTGTTTGGCAATGCTTTGTGTTTCTTCCGGTTGCGCCGGTGCGGTTTGGTTTTGTCGGTTCATTTTAGTTTCAACTCTCAGTTTGAATTAACTTGAAAAAGGCGGTTTGTTTCGATGAGGTTTTTTAGCATGTCAGTTTTCCGCCCGAAAAAAGACGGCTTGTAAGCCGTCTCGTTGTATCAGGAACAAAAGTTATTTTGTTCCGAAAATTTTATCGCCCGCATCGCCCAAGCCCGGGATGATGTAGCCGTGCTCGTTTAAGTGATCATCGATCGAAGCGCAATAAAGTTCGATATCCGGATGTGCTGCTTCTAGTGCTTTTATGCCTTCCGGTGCGGCGACAAGCACCAATACTTTGATGTGCTTGCAGCCTTTGGCTTTTAATAGATCAAGCGTAGCGATCATCGAACCGCCGGTGGCTAACATGGGATCAACCACGATGGCAAGACGTTCGTCCAAATCGCTGGCGAGTTTTTGAAAGTAAGGTACCGGCTCAAGGGTTTCTTCGTTACGATAAATCCCAACGACGCTGATGCGCGCACTTGGAACGTGTTCCAATACGCCGTCCATCATACCGAGGCCGGCGCGTAAAATCGGCACGACGGTAACTTTCTTGCCTTTAATGCGATCGATTTCGACGGGGCCGTTCCAACCGTCAATGATCACTTTTTCGGTTTCCAAATCGGCGGTAGCTTCATAGGTTAATAAACTGCCGATTTCTGTTGCCAATTCGCGAAATTTTTTGGTATCGATTTCAGCCTCACGCATTACACCCAATTTATGCTTTACCAATGGGTGTTTGACTTCAACAAGTTTCATAATTTGCCTCTTAACTGCTTGGAAATAGATAAATGTGCCGATTAAAAATAAAATCGCGGAATTCTAAATCGGAAAATCGAAAAATACCAGCGGTTTATATATAAAAATGGCATATAAAACCTTATTTTTTTCTGTATAGAAAGAGGTTGAGCTTGGTTTTTTATCACGGAATTAAATCGAATATCCGAATTGTTAATTAAACTTTGACAGAGATCACTAATTAGAGTTAAAGACGTTGTGTTTCTTTTCCGCGCAACTAGAATGAAATCATTAGAATTGCTTCAATAAAAGCGCAAAAAGCAGCCAAAAATTCAATTTCCTATTCAACGTGAAACGGTGCAGACACAAATGCAATTTTTGTGTGGATCTGACACGGTGAATTACGGTGATATCGGTGAGGAACTTGGCACACAGGATGCGCTCTCGTTGAACCGTTTTTGGCACTGTCGTGAGTTGGAATCATTCGAACGGCTCGGTATTTGGTCAATGCGGTGCTGAAACAGAAGTACGATCAACAGGTGATGGATAACAGGCCTATTGAATAGCCTTTATCGTAATAATTATCTTGCGCCGGATTATGAAGGCGACGCCCTTGCTCCGAATTGGCGCAAAAAACTCGCACAATCTTTAGAATTTATTTTTAGCAACGAATCATTACAAACCTTCTTTGCGTGAATCAACTCATCGCGCAAAGCGTAAGGAGATGCCATGACACATGCAACGACACAAGCGATTATCGATAGTTTTTTTGATGCTACCAACGGCGATCCTTTCGCTACACTAGGTATGCATGAAACCGAACGCGGCATTGAGGTTCGCGCACTTTTGCCGGATGCGGATCATGTAAGCGTTATTGCGCTTGAGTCCGGTGAGCGCGTAGCGGAATTAGACTGCTTGGATGAACGCGGTTTTTTTTCCGGCGTGATCCCAAATTGCCGTGAGTTTTTTGCCTATCAATTGCAGGTTTCATGGGGGCTCGAAGGACAAATAGTGGAAGATCCGTACCGTTTTCATCCGATGCTTGATGATCTTGAGCAATGGCTGCTTTCCGAAGGTTCAATGCTTCGTCCTTATGAAGTGCTCGGTGCACATTTTATGGAATGCGACGGTGTAAGCGGAGTGAATTTTCGTTTATGGGCACCGAATGCGCGACGGGTTTCCATCGTGGGCGATTTTAATTATTGGGACGGTCGTCGCCACCCGATGCGGTTTCATGCAAAAAGCGGCGTGTGGGAATTGTTTCTACCGAAAGCCAGTTTGGGGCAGCTTTATAAATTTGAACTTATTGATTGCCACGGCAACCTTCGCTTGAAAGCCGATCCTTATGCTTTCAGTTCGCAGCTTCGCCCGGATACCGCCTCGCAAATCAGCGCTTTGCCAAATGTGGTGGAAATGACGGAACAACGTCGTGAAGCGAACCAAGCGAATCGGCCAATTTCCATTTATGAAGTGCATTTAGGTTCATGGCGCCGCAATTTAGAAAATAATTTCTGGCTTGATTACGATCAAATTGCTGACGAACTCATACCTTACGTGAAGGATATGGGATTTACGCATATTGAATTTTTACCGCTTTCCGAGTTCCCGTATGACGGTTCTTGGGGTTATCAACCGCTTGGGCTGTATTCACCGACCAGTCGTTTCGGTTCGCCGGAAGGCTTTCGTCGTTTAGTCCAACGGGCCCATGATGCGGGGATTAACGTTATTTTAGATTGGGTGCCGGGCCATTTTCCAAGCGACACTCACGGGCTTGTCGCCTTTGACGGCACCGCATTGTACGAGCACGCCGATCCGAAAGAAGGTTACCATCAAGATTGGAACACGCTGATTTACAATTACGGCCGCCATGAAGTGAAAAATTTCCTTTCCAGTAATGCGCTGTATTGGTTGGAACGTTTCGGGGTGGACGGCATTCGCGTGGATGCGGTGGCGTCGATGCTCTACCGTGATTACAGTCGGGCGGAAGGTGAGTGGATTCCAAATCAATACGGCGGACGCGAAAATTTGGAAGCCATCGAATTTTTAAAACATACCAACTGGAAAATTCACAGCGAAATGGCGGGGGCGATTTCTATCGCGGAAGAATCGACTTCTTTTGCGGGCGTCACCCATCCGAGCGAACAAGGCGGGCTCGGCTTCAATTTCAAATGGAATATGGGATGGATGAACGACACCCTTTCCTATATGAAACTCGATCCGATTTATCGCCAATATCACCATAATAAAATGACTTTCGGCATGGTCTATCAATACAGCGAAAACTTCGTATTGCCGCTTTCTCACGACGAAGTGGTACACGGCAAATGCTCATTACTCGGCAAAATGCCGGGCGATGCGTGGCAAAAATTCGCCAACTTGCGAGCTTATTACGGCTATATGTGGGGCTACCCGGGTAAAAAATTACTGTTTATGGGCAATGAATTTGCACAAGGGCGCGAATGGAATCACGAAGAAAGTTTGGATTGGTTTTTGTTGGACGAAAACATCGGTGGCGGTTGGCACAAAGGCGTGTTGAAATTGGTGAAAGACTTGAACCGTATTTACCAACAAAATCGCCCGCTTTTCGAATTTGATAATTCTCCGGAAGGCTTTGATTGGCTTGTGGTGAACGATGCCGCGAATTCTGTCTTCGCTTTTGAGCGCAGAAGCTCCGATGGCGAACGTATTATCGTAATCAGTAACTTCACGCCTGTCCCGCGCCACGAGTACCGCATTGGCGTGAATATCGCCGGTTGCTATGAAGAAATTTTGAATACCGATTCGATGTATTACCAAGGATCCAATATCGGTAATTTCGGTGAAGTACGAACTGAAGAGATGGAAAGCCACGGGCGCAAACATTCCATTTCTGTTTCCATTCCGCCGTTGGCGACGGTCTATTTAAAATTGAAAACGGAATAAATCGTTCTATTTCATTGCGAAAGATTGAATTTTTATTCCTTTGTAAGCAGCGAAAACCGCCACAAAACGGTTACGGGAAGAATTGCAGTAAAGCGATCATGAGATCGCCGATGAGCACCGCATTGAAGCCCCGTGTGGCAAGGGTTCAATGCGGTGCTCAAATCACACTTCGCTTTCAATGCAGCTTTCTGAGAACAGAGAGAAAATTAAAGTGCGAAGCAATATGGCGAGATAACGATGTTCAACATTTACGATAACGGCACGGCATTTCCGCCGGGCTATTCAAAAATAGTTAAAAACGGCGAACAAATCGCTAATTTTGCATTGTTTTCTGCGGCGGCGAGCCGTGTTGAACTTTGCTTATTTAGCGGCGAAGAGGAAATCCGTTTTCCGATGATTCGTACGGAAAATGTGTGGCATTTGGCGCTAACCGGCGTGGAAATCGGCACGGAATACGGTTTTCGTGTTTACGGTGAATATGCCAATCCGCAGAAATTGATGCTTGATCCTTATGCAAAAGCGGTAACTCATAAGCCTGATTTAACGACGGAGGAAAGCCGTTCTTGGTTTTTAATGAACGATAATCGTGACAATGCCCACCTTGCACCAAAAGCGGTCGTAATTCCGGAAGATTTCGATTGGTTCGGCGACAGCGCACCGAATACGCCGTGGGCGCAAACTATTCTGTATGAACTGCATGTGAAGGGATTTAGTCAGCTCAACGACAAGGTTCCGGCGGCGCTACGCGGTACTTATGCGGGGTTAGCTCATCCGGTGAATTTGGCTTATTTGCAAGCGCTCGGCGTGACGGCCGTTGAATTATTACCGGTCAATTTTTTTGTGGATGAGCCGCACTTACAAGAAAAAAATTTGCAAAATTATTGGGGATATAATCCGCTTGCCATGTTCGCCGTAGAGCCGAAATATGCCTCAAGCGAAAATCCGCTTGTTGAATTTAAAGCGATGGTAAAAGCTTTACACGGTGCAGGTATTGAAGTCATTTTGGATGTAGTGTTTAACCATTCCGCCGAATCGGAGCAAGGTTATCCGACTTTTTGTCAACGCGGAATTGACGATCAAACATACTATTGGCGCAATGATAGTGGGCATTACATTAACTGGACGGGCTGCGGCAATATGCTCAATCTTTCTTCCGGAGTGGGGCGTAAATGGGTGGTAGATTGCTTGCGGTATTGGGCGGAACAATGCCGCGTGGATGGTTTCCGTTTTGATTTGGCCACGGTGCTTGGACGCGATAAGCCCGATTTTAATGCACAAGCGCAGCTTTTTACCGATATTCGGAACGAACCGGGTTTGCAGCGCGTGAAACTGATTGCCGAGCCTTGGGATATCGGGCATTACGGTTATCAGGTGGGTAATTTCCCAAGTTATTTTGCTGAGTGGAATGATCGTTTTCGTGATGATCTTTGTCGTTTTTGGTTATGGAAAAGTGGCGACGTAGGCGCGTTTGCCGAGCGTTTTGCCGGTTCCGCCGATTTGTTTAAGAAAAATGCTCGTTTACCGCACTCGACGCTTAATTTTATTACCGCTCATGATGGCTTTGTTATGCGTGATTTGGTCAGTTATAACGAAAAACATAATGAAGCTAACGGCGAAGAAAACCGTGATGGGAGAAATGAAAATTACAGCTACAACCACGGAGTAGAAGGTTCAACAGAAAATTTGTCTGGAACCGAAAGAAATACAATAGAAAATGACCGTTTATTCGCCCAATGCGGTTTGCTAATGAGTTTATTGCTTGCTAATGGCACGCCTATGTTGCTGGCCGGCGATGAATTCGGTAATACGCAATATGGCAACAATAATGCGTATTGCCAAGACAACGAAATTACTTGGTTGAAATGGGCAGATTTTAATACGGAATTATTTGAATTAACGAAACAAACGATTGCAGCACGTAAACAGATACAAAGTTTGCAAAACGATGCTTGGTGGTCAAATGAAAATGTTGCTTGGTTTAATCTGCATGGGGAACCGATGCAATTAGCCGATTGGCAAAATCTTGGAGTCAAGGCGTTACAAATTTTATTGGACGCAAAATGGCTTCTTTTAGTTAATGCGAAAGCAGAATCTCAGACTTTCATATTGCCTAGTTGTGCTGTCAGCCAATGGAAAGCCTTGGTAGGGACAACAAACTTAACGTTCATTTCGTCACAGAAAGTGGCGGTTAGCGGTATGGCATTTTGTTTGTTGAATAAAACGGATTGTTGATACAAACGGAGATTTATAATGAAAAGTCCAAACAAATACTCTCTTATAAAAGATACCTTGGTGCTTATTTTAGCCGGCGGCCGTGGCTCACGACTTCATGAATTAACCGATAAGCGTGCCAAACCGGCCCTTTATTTCGGGGGGAATCGCCGTATTATCGATTTTGCTCTTTCAAATTGTATCAACTCCGGTTTAAACCGTATCGGCGTGGTTACGCAATATGCCGCTCATTCGTTGCTCCGTCATTTGCAAACCGGTTGGTCATTTTTACCGCAAGAACGCGGTGAATTTGTGGATATGCTCCCTGCGCGTCAACAAATTGATGATTCCACTTGGTATCGGGGAACTGCCGATGCGGTGTACCAAAATATGGCAATTATTCGCGATCATTATCGTCCTAAATACATTTTGATTTTAGCCGGCGACCATATTTACAAACAAGATTATAGCGTGATGCTGATGGATCACGTATCCAGCGGTGCTAAATGCACGGTAGGCTGTATTGAAGTGCCGCGTTCCGAAGCCAGCGAGTTCGGTGTGATGGCGGTAAATGAAAATTTAAAAGTAAAAGCCTTTGTTGAAAAACCTAAAGATCCACCGGCAATGGTAGGGAAACCCGATATTTCTTTGGCCTCTATGGGCATTTATGTATTTGATGCGGATTATTTATATGATTTGCTTGAACGAGAAGTGAACAAGCCAAATAGCAGCCATGATTTCGGCAAAGATATTTTGCCGAAATGTTTGCAAGAAGAGACACTTTATGCGCATCCGTTTAGTCGCTCTTGCATGGGACGTAATACGGAAGGTGAAATTTATTGGCGTGACGTCGGTACACTTGATAGTTTCTGGCAATCCAATCTCGACCTCGTCTCGGAAAAACCGCAGCTTGATATTTATGATCAAGACTGGCCGATTCGTGGTAATCCGGTACAAGCGTATCCGTCTAAATTTTTTTATAAAGACGCCAGTATTCGTCCGGTAGATAATTCCTTAATCGGCGGTGGTTGTGTGATCACCGATGCGTCGATTAGTTATTCCGTGTTATTTGACCGTATTAAAATTAATGAAGGTTCCCGTATTGATCATTGCGTTGTACTTCCTGAAGTGAAAATCGGCAAAAACTGTATTTTGAAAAACTGCATTATCGATCGTCACTGTGAAATTCCGGACGGTACACAAATCGGCGTTAATCCGGAAGAAGATAAAAAGCATTTCCGTATCAGTTCCACCGGTAAAGTCATTTTGGTGACTCGTCCGATGTTGCAAAAGCTAGCGGGCGAAGAGGTTGTTTCGGAAGCGCATTTGGATTGATAAAGAAAAAGTGCGGTTGATTTCAGAAATCTTTGGAAACCGACCGTACTTTTTTGTTCTTCTTTAAAGAAAACCTATTCTTCAAGGGTTATTCATAATCATAGGAAATTTTATGAAAGTTTTACACGTTTGCTCGGAGCTTTATCCTTTATTGAAAACAGGTGGACTTGCCGACGTTATTGGTGCCTTACCCTTTGCGCAAAAAATGATAGGAATGGACGTGCGAATTTTATTGCCTGCCTATCCAGCAATTTTTCGTGGTATACCCGAAACCCATGTCGTAGCAGAATTTGATAACTTTGCCGGTCATGTTGTTTTACAGTATGGTGAATATAACGGCTTGGGCGTTTATTTAATAGATGCGCCACATTTGTATGCGCGCGAGGGGAATCCTTATCACGATGCGGACTACAACGATTACGGCGATAATTATAAACGCTTTGCGCTACTCGGTTGGATCGGCGCGGAATTGGCTACAGGGCTGGATTCTTGGTGGCGTGCGGAAATTGTTCATGGTCACGATTGGCATGCGGGACTCGCTGCCGCTTATTTGGTTAACAAAGGTAAACCGGCCAAATCCGTTTTCACCATTCATAATTTAGCTTATCAAGGACAGTTTGCGCGTCGTCACTTAGATGAAATCGGATTGCCGGAAAGTATGTTTGATATGAACGGATTAGAATTGTTTGGTCAAATTTCTTATTTGAAAGCCGGCTTGTATTATTCCGATGCGGTAACGGCGGTTAGCCCGACTTACGCACAAGAAATTACGACGGAAGAATTCGCTTATGGTTTGCAAGGATTGTTAGGAAGCTTGCGTGAGCAAGGCAAATTAGTCGGCATTTTAAATGGTGTGGACGAACAAATTTGGCATCCGAGCTGCGACGGTTATCTTCAATATCATTACAAACAAAAAAACATAGCGGGTAAAAAGAAAAATAAAGCCGAATTACAGGCTTATTTCAATTTGCCGCCAAAAGAGGAGGCGTTGCTGTTTGTGATGGTTACACGTTTAACCGAGCAAAAAGGGATCGATTTATTAATTGAAAGCGCAGACGAGATTGTGGCGCAAGGTGGGCAGCTTGCGTTACTTGGCTCAGGAGCACCGCATTGGGAGGCTGCCGTGCGTGCTCTGGCAGAAGCGTATCCTGCAAATATTGCGGTAAAAATCGGTTACGATGAGGCGCTTTCTCATTTAATGGTTGCCGGCGGCGATGTGATTTTGGTACCAAGTCGTTTTGAACCTTGCGGCTTAACTCAGCTCTACGGTTTACAATACGGCACGTTACCCTTAGTGCGAAAAACCGGCGGATTAGCCGATACTGTGGTGAATAGTACTGCCGATAGCATCAAGGAACGTACGGCAACCGGTTTTGTATTTCAGCAGGCGAACGCAACGGATTTAAGGCAAGCCATTCGACAGGCTTTCTCTTTGTGGCAGAAACCGAAAATCTGGTCAATGGTGCGCGCCAATGCGATGAGCCAAGATTTCAGTTGGCGCAATGCCGCGCAACATTATCAGGCGTTATATCGTCGTTTATAATTTGTTGCTTGCACCGCTTGAAAATTTTTTTATTAAGCGGTGCAAATTTAATTGTTTTTTGGCGAATAAAGTCTAAAATTTAGGCGTTTTTTATTGTGGGGCTAACGCTTTATTATTAATAATACGGATGTTAGAAAGCTGGACATTTCCTATATTCTAAAAAATTGGGGGCTTGTGTTGAGCGCCGTTCAATAGGCAAATGGAAGCCTATATCGTTTAGTTATCCCTTTCTCATTTCTTCACTTCTCTCACTGAGGTTCATAACCATGATAATGGATAATTTTGATTCTCCATTCCTATACCATCGTCCTGAAATCAATGTTGAAGCATTGAAAAAATCGATTGTCTATAAACTTATCTTTTCTATCGGTCGCTCTCCGCGTGAAGCGAGTACGCGTGACTGGTTGAATGCTACCTTATACGCTGTTCGCGATCTCGTAACGGAAGGTTGGATTTCTACGGCAAGCCAAGCACGCGCAGACGACGTTCGTCGCGTTTATTACCTTTCAATGGAATTTTTAATTGGACGTACCCTTTCTAACGCGTTGATTGCAGAAGGGGTTTATGACATTGCTAAAGAAGCGTTGCAAGAAATGAATGTCGATTTGGAAGATATCATTGCCAAAGAAGTGGATCCCGGTTTGGGTAACGGTGGTTTAGGGCGTCTTGCGGCCTGTTTTATGGATTCCATCGCAACGCTTTGTTTGCCGGGAATGGGCTACGGTATCCGTTATGAATACGGAATGTTCCGTCAAAAAATTGAAAATGGCGAACAAGTTGAACGCCCGGATGATTGGTTGGAAAAAGGCGCACCTTGGGAATTTATGCGTCCGTCTAAGCGTTTTAGAGTGGCATTCGGTGGTGGCATTCATTTTGAAGGTAAAAAATGCATATGGGAGCCACAAGAAAAAGTAACGGCGCTTGCGTACGATCAAATGATTCCTGGCTATGAAAACAATTCAGCAGCAACCTTGCGTTTATGGTCTGCCCATGCGGAAGAAACCTTTAATCTTGCCGAATTTAACCGCGGCGAGCATTTGGCTGCAATGGAAGCACGTTCCGCCAATAAGAACCTTTCACGCGTGCTTTATCCGGACGATTCTACTTGGAATGGCCGTGAATTGCGCTTGCGCCAAGAGTACTTTCTTGTTTCGGCATCGCTTCAAGACATTATCCGTCGTCACAAACGTACCCACGAGAATTTAGAAAACTTGGCGGACAAAGTGGCAATTCACTTGAACGATACACATCCGGCTCTAGCTATTCCCGAACTGATGCGCGTATTGATTGATGAGGAAGGTTTCGAATGGCAAAAAGCGTGGGATATGACCCGCCGTATTTTCTCCTACACTTGCCACACATTGATGTCGGAAGCATTGGAAACTTGGCCGGTGGAAATGATGGCTAAGGTGTTACCACGCCATTTGCAAATGATTTTCGACATTAACGATCGTTTCTTGGAATATGTGCGTACTTATATCACGACAGATAACGATTTTATTCGCCGCGTATCGCTTATTGAAGAAGGCTATCAACGCAAAGTGCGTATGGGCTGGTTGTCGGTGGTGGGTTCCCATAAAATCAACGGCGTAGCGGCAATCCACTCTGATTTAATGGTCACCTCTACTTTCGCCGACTTTGCGCGTATTTACCCAGAACGCTTTACCAATGTGACGAACGGCATTACTCCGCGTCGTTGGTTAGCGGTGGCGAATCCGGCATTGGCAGCTTTGTTCGATAAATATATTGGTAACGAATGGCGTTGTGATTTAAGCCAAATTAAAAAATTGGCAACCGTAGCGCACGATAAAACTTTTAAAGAAGCGATCGCCGATATTAAACACGCCAATAAAATTAAACTTGCCGACTATGTGAAATGTGAACTTGGTATTGAGCTTGACCCCAATGCGGTGTTCGACGTGCAGGTGAAACGTATCCATGAATATAAACGGCAGATATTAAATGTATTGCACATCGTGGCACGCTACAATGCGATGCTTGCAGACCCTGAAAAAGATTGGCAACCGCGAGTATTTATTCTTGCGGGGAAAGCAGCTTCTGCCTACTACGCGGCGAAACAAACCATTCACTTGATTAATGATGTTGCTAACGTAATTAACAATGATGAACGTTTACGTGGTCGATTAAAGGTAGTATTTATTCCGAATTACAGCGTGAGTTTGGCACAGTTAATTATTCCGGCTGCAGATATTTCCGAACAAATTTCTTTGGCCGGTACGGAAGCCTCCGGTACCAGTAATATGAAATTTGCTCTTAACGGCGCATTAACCCTTGGCACACTCGATGGTGCAAATGTAGAAATTTTGGAAAACGTGGGTGAAGAGCATATTTTCATTTTCGGTAACACGGTGGAACAAGTAGAAGAGTTACGTCGTGGCGGTTATCGTCCGTTCGAATATTACCAACACGATGCGGAACTCCGTGCCGTGGTTGATCAGATTATTTCCGGCGTATTCTCTCCGGAAGAACCGCAGCGTTATTTACAATTGCTGCAGGGTTTACAATATCATGATTACTACCAGGCGTTTGCGGATTTTCGCAGCTATGTCGATGCGCAAAAATTGGTGGACGAGAAATACAAACAGCGTGATCAATGGATCGAAAGTACGATTCAAAATATTATCAATATGGGATTTTTCTCGTCGGATCGGACGATTTTGGAATATGCAAAGAATATTTGGAAAGTCGAGCCGATTAAACTCAACTGATAAAAAATCCCCGAAAGGGGATTTTTTGTTTTTTTGAATGCCGGTATGAAATTTATGCAGTAAAAAACCGCTCCGAAGAGCGGTTAGTTTTTTTAAAGGTTTTGATTAACCTTTGTAGTTGTAAATATGTGCAACTAAGTCTAATACTTTGTTTGAATAACCGGTTTCGTTATCGTACCAAGATACTAATTTAACGAAAGAATCAGTTAATGCGATACCTGCATCCGCATCAAATACGGAAGTTAAGGTACAACCGTTGAAATCGGTGGAAACTACTGCATCTTCGGTGTAGCCTAAAACGCCTTTTAATTCGCCGTTAAAGGTTTTACCTTCCGCTGCATCTTTAATCGCTTGTTTGATTTGTTCGTAAGTTGCAGGTTTTTCGAGGTTAACGGTTAAGTCAACAACAGATACGTTTGGTGTTGGAACACGGAAGGCCATGCCGGTTAATTTACCGTTTAATGCCGGTAATACTTTACCTACAGCTTTTGCTGCGCCAGTTGAAGACGGAATAATGTTTTGAGATGCACCACGGCCACCTCGCCAGTCTTTCGCAGACGGGCCGTCTACGGTTTTTTGAGTTGCCGTAGTGGCGTGAACAGTGGTCATTAAACCGTCTTTAATACCGAAAGTTTCGTGAACAACACGCGCTAAAGGAGCCAAACAGTTTGTTGTACAAGAGGCATTGGAAACAATGTCTTGACCGGCGTATGCGCCGAAGTTTACGCCGCGTACGAACATCGGTGTTGCGTCTTTAGATGGGCCGGTTAATACCACTTTTTTCGCGCCCGCAGTAATGTGTTTACGTGCGGTTTCATCAGTTAAGAATAAACCGGTTGCTTCAACAGCGATATCTACGCCAATTGCACCCCAGTTTAAGTTTGCCGGATCACGTTCTGAGGTTACACGGATAGTTTTACCGTTAACAACTAAGTTCCCGTTTTTTACTTCAACGGTTCCGTCGAAACGGCCGTGAGTTGAGTCGTATTTCAACATATAAGCCATATATTCGACATCGATTAAGTCGTTGATACCTACCACTTCGATATCATCGCGTTGTTGAGCCGCGCGGAATACGATACGACCAATACGACCAAAACCATTAATACCAATTTTAATAGCCATAAGATTTTCACCTTTTTTAGTTAAGTTAAACAAAGCATTATTTTCGGGAAATTCATCTATTATCCCGTAAAATACCGCAACGGATTGTAGCATGGACGTTAGGATAAAACTAGAAATGCGACTTATTTTTGTGATCTAAGTCAAAATCGTTCCAGGTTTTAAAACCTGGTTAAAATTACCCGCACTTTTAATGCTTTTTTCTTAAATAATCGGCATAATAGTCGGTAAATTTTAACGAAAGGTTTAAACAGTGTCTCAAGGCAATTTATATATTCTTTCAGCTCCGAGCGGTGCTGGTAAATCCTCTTTGATTTCCGCCTTATTGGAACGTGATTCCTCCACTCCAAAAATGGTGTCGATATCTCATACCACTCGGGCGCCGCGACCGGGCGAAAGTCATGGCGTGCATTATTATTTTGTGTCAAAAGCGGAATTCGAATCTTTAATTGAACAAGATTTGTTTTTAGAATATGCCACGGTTTTCGGCGGTAATTATTACGGTACTTCGTTGCCAGCGATTGAGCAGAATCTAGCGAAAGGCATCGATGTATTTTTAGATATCGATTGGCAGGGGGCGCAACAGATTCGTGAAAAAGTACCTTCTGTAAAAAGTATTTTCATTTTACCCCCGTCTTTGCCGGAACTGGAGCGCCGTTTGATTGGTCGTGGGCAAGATAAGGACTACGTGATTGCTGAACGCATGGCAAAAGCAAAAAATGAAATTTCGCATTATGACGAATATGATTACGTCATTGTGAACGATAATTTCGAGCAGGCGTTAGGCGATTTGCAAAGCATTTTGCGTACGGAACGTTTAACTAAAACTTATCAACAAACAGCGAATGCGGTGCTATTAAATCAACTACTGGATAAGTAGTATTAGATTTAGTATCATGAGCCGCTTTGTAGAAAACACTTTAAAAAAATCGGAGAATAGAATATGGCACGCGTCACAGTGCAAGATGCAGTAGAAAAAATTGGTAACCGTTTTGATTTAATTTTAACGGCTGCCCGTCGAGCAAGACAATTACAGTTACATCAACGCGAGCCGTTAGTGCCGGAAGATAATGATAAGCCGACTGTAATCGCATTGCGTGAAATTGAAAAAGGCTTAATTACGAACGATATTATGGATGTACAAGAGCATCAAGAAATCGTCGCGATTCAACACGCGGAAGAAGCTGCGGTGGCATTGATTACAGAATAAAATAATGACGTTAATTACCGAATAATCAAATAAAAGTGCGGTTGATTTCAACCGCATTTCTTTTCTATCCATTCAACTGAAAAAGTCAGGTGTCCTTTGGAACTGTTTGCAGATTTAGATCGAATCATTCAAGGGTATTTGCCCGCAGATAAAATTGAATTAGTCAAACGCGCATTTGTTATCGCACGCGATGCGCACGAAGGGCAATTTCGCTCAAGTGGCGAACCTTATATTACTCATCCCGTTGCGGTGGCGTCGATTATCGCAGAAATGCATCTGGATCACGAAGCCGTGATGGCGGCCTTGTTGCATGATGTCATTGAAGACACGCCTTACACCGAACAACAGCTGAAACAAGAATTCGGCGCCAGCGTTGCCGAAATTGTGGACGGCGTGTCGAAGCTTGATAAATTAAAATTCCGCACTCGCCAAGAGGCGCAAGTAGAAAATTTTCGTAAAATGATTTTGGCGATGACGCGCGATATTCGAGTCGTATTGATTAAATTAGCCGACCGTACTCATAATATGCGTACACTCGGCGCATTACGTCCGGACAAGCGCCGTCGCATTGCTAAAGAAACGCTGGAAATTTATTGTCCATTGGCGCATCGCTTGGGCATTGAACACATTAAGAACGAATTGGAAGATCTTTCCTTTGAAGCCATGTATCCGCACCGCTATGAAGTGTTGAAAAAGTTAGTGGATACGGCGCGTAGCAATCGTCAAGAATTAATCGAACGCATTTCAAACGAAATCAAAGCGCGCTTGGAAAACGCTGGAATTTTCGCCCGTGTATGGGGACGAGAAAAACATCTTTACAAGATTTACCAAAAAATGCGTGCGAAAGATCAGGAATTTCATTCCATTATGGATATTTACGCGTTCCGCATTATTGTGAAAAATGCGGACGATTGTTATCGCGTATTAGGACAAATGCATAGTCTTTATAAACCGCGTCCGGGGCGTGTAAAAGATTACATTGCGGTGCCGAAAGCTAACGGTTATCAATCTTTGCAAACATCGATGATTGGCCCGCACGGCGTGCCGGTGGAAGTGCACATTCGCACGGAAGAGATGGAACAAGTGGCAGAAATGGGCGTAACCGCCCATTGGGTGTACAAAGAAAGCGGCAAAAATGACAGTACAACTGCGCAAATTCGTGCGCAACGTTGGTTACAAAGTCTGGTGGAAATTCAACAAAGTGTCGGCAATTCCTTTGAATTTATCGAAAACGTCAAATCCGAATTTTTCCCGAAAGAAATTTTTGTATTTACTCCAAAAGGCCGAATCGTTGAATTGCCGAAAGGAGCGACCGCCGTGGATTTTGCTTATGCCGTACATTCTGACGTGGGGAATAGTTGCGTGGGCGTAACTGTTGAGCACAAACCTTATCCTTTATTCAAAGCGTTAGAGTCGGGCCAAACCGTTAATATTATTACGGATCCGAATGCGCATCCGAAAGCCGCGTGGTTAAACTTTGCAGTTACGGCGCGCGCAAAAACTCGCATTCGCCATTATTTGAAACAACGCTGTAAAGATGATGCGGTGCGACTCGGGGAACGCGAATTGAGCACCGCATTGGAACCGCACACCTTGGGCGATCTTGCAATGGAGCGAATTCAAAAGGTATTAGACAAACTGAAATTATCTTCGACGGATGAACTATTACGTGAAATTGGTTTGGGCAATCAACAGGCTGTAGCCATCGCGCATCAATTAATCGGCGAACCGATGAAAGCCAATGGAAATGACCAAGCAACGCCACTTTCAAATACGCTTATTGTTGCGCCGACATTAACGGCAAACGCGCAGTTCGCACAATGTTGCCATCCTATTCCCGGCGATCCGATAATGGGACAAAGCATGGCAAATCATGGTTTGCTGATTCATCATCAACATTGCGGCAATCTCAAACAAAATCGACACTTGATGCAAGCTAAATGGGAAAATGTGCAAAGTGCGGCCAATTTTGACGCTGAATTGCAAATCGAAATCCTAAATGAACAAAATGCTTTACCGAGTTTAATGACTGCGATTACCGCAAGCGAAAGCGGAATCCAAAATATTTGGACAGAAGAACTTGAGAGCAATTTGTTATTGGTAATTTTGCAAATTAGTGTAAAAGACACCAAACATCTAGCGAATGTTGTTCATCGCATTAAAGGCATCACCGGTGTGGTGAACGTAAAACGTAATATTAACGAATGAATGCACGGCTTCTCAATGCGGTGCCATTGACGACACTCACCGGCGTGGGCGCAGCGATTTCCGATAAACTTGGTAAACTCGGCATTCATAACTTGCAAGATTTGTTGTTCCATTTGCCGATTCGCTATGAAGATCGTACTCGCATCACGCCGATAGCGCAGCTCCGCCCGGAGCAATATTTTACTATTGAAGGCATGGTGCAAACCTGTGAAGTAACTTTCGGTCGCCGCCCCATTTTGTCCGTTGGTTTATCCGATGGCACCTCAAAAATTATGTTGCGTTTTTTCAATTTTAACGCGGGCATGCGCAACAGTTTTCAAATTGGCGAACGCGTGAAAGCGTTTGGCGAAGTAAAGCGTGGCCGCTTTATGGCGGAAATTCACCATCCTGAATATCAAATCGTCCGCGATAAAGCATCGCTTGAGTTGGAAGAAACGCTGACACCGATTTATTCGACCACCGAAGGGCTCAAACAAAATTTATTACGAAAATTAATGGATCAAGCATTGGCGCTGCTTGACAACGTGCAGATTGCGGAAATTTTGCCTCATGAATTAAATCCGCATCAGTTCAGTTTAAAAGAAGCGCTTCATTTACTACATCGTCCACCGCCAGACATTTCGCTTGAAATATTAGAACAAGGCAAGCATCCCGCTCAACAAAGACTGATTTTTGAAGAATTGCTCGCACATAATCTCGCCATGCAAAAAGTTCGATTGGGAATGCAGCAGTTTTTAGCTTTACCTTTGCGAGATCAAACGGATTTAAAACAACGATTTTTAGCCGGCTTATCTTTCCGTCCCACTGAGGCGCAAACGCGCGTGGTCGGCGATATAGAACAAGATCTAGCGAAAAATTTCCCAATGATGCGTCTGGTGCAAGGCGATGTGGGATCCGGTAAAACGTTGGTCGCTGCGTTAGCTGCCTTGACTGCGATTGATAATGGTAAACAAGTGGCGTTAATGGCACCGACAGAAATTTTAGCCGAGCAGCATGCCGATAATTTCCGCCATTGGTTTGAACCTTTGGGTATCAATGTGGGTTGGCTTGCCGGAAAAGTAAAAGGCAAGGCGCGCCGGGCAGAGCTTGAAAAGATCAAGAGTGGTGCGATGCAAATAGTAGTCGGCACGCATGCGCTTTTCCAAGAGGGCGTGGAGTTCGCTGAGCTTGCCTTAGTTATCATTGACGAACAGCACCGCTTTGGAGTTCACCAACGCTTGATGCTACGCGAAAAAGGAGAAAAAGCAGGATTTTATCCGCATCAACTGATTATGACTGCAACGCCGATTCCGCGAACTTTAGCAATGACGGTGTATGCGGATTTGGACACATCAATTATTGATGAATTACCGCCGGGTCGCTCGCCAATTACTACGGTCGTTATTTCGGAAGACCGTCGTGCCGAAATCGTGGAGCGAGTGAAAGAAGCCTGTGTGAAGGAAAGGCGACAAGCCTATTGGGTATGCACGCTGATTGATGAATCGGAAGTGTTGGAGGCGCAAGCCGCTGAAGCTATTTGCGAAGATTTAACGAAAGCTTTGCCGATGTTGAAAATTGGCTTAGTTCATGGGCGCATGAAAGCGCAAGAAAAGCAGGTTGTGATGAGACAGTTTAAGCATGCCGAACTGGATGTTTTAGTTGCCACAACAGTCATTGAAGTCGGGGTGGATGTACCGAATGCGAGTTTAATGATTATTGAAAATGCCGAACGGTTAGGATTATCACAACTTCATCAATTACGCGGACGCGTGGGGCGTGGAAGCACCGCATCTTTCTGTGTTCTGATGTATAAATCGCCACTTGGAAAAATTTCTCAAAAACGCTTGCAAGTATTGCGCGATAGCCAAGATGGCTTTGTGATTTCGGAGAAAGATTTGGAAATTCGCGGGCCGGGTGAGGTGCTTGGTACAAAGCAAACTGGTGTGGCGGAATTTAAGGTAGCGAATTTAATGCGCGATCGCAAAATGATTCCAATGGTGCAGCATTACGCAAAAGTGCTAATTCAGAAATATCCCGATATAGCGGATTGTTTGATTCAACGTTGGCTGAATAATAAGGAAATTTACTCGAACGCTTAAGCGTGTGATCGGTTTTGGAAAAGTTTTATGGCGATAAAAAAACAACCTACAGTACTTTTTTTTGATTCTGGTATGGGCGGATTAAGCGTTTACAAAGAAGCTAAAAAATTGTCACCCGATTGTCATTATTTGTATTGCTTTGACAATGCAGGCTTTCCTTACTCCGAGAAGTCAGAAGAGGAAATTATTGCGCGTACGTTAAATGTCTGTCAGAGCATTAATGAGAAATTTCCGCTTGATGCTATCGTAATTGCCTGTAATACCGCCAGTACCGTCGTATTGCCGCCTCTGCGCGAAAGATTTTCTATTCCGGTCGTTGGTACGGTGCCAGCTATTAAGCCGGCTGCGCAAAGATCACAAACAAAACATATTGGATTATTAGCGACTAAAGGTACGGTAAAACGGGAATATGTAAACGATTTAATTGAGCGTTTCGCACCGCATTGCAAGGTTGAAAAATTAGGCTCGACAATATTGGTGGAAATCGCCGAACAGAAAATTCAAGGACAATCGGTCGATCTTATCGCTTTGAGTAACGAGCTTAAGCCTTGGAAAAATATGGCGGATTTAGATACGATTTGTTTAGGTTGTACGCATTTTCCACTGATTAAAGATGAAATTCAAATTTGCTTGCCGCAAGTGAGAAATTTTATGGATCCTGGCTACGCGATTGCAAAACGTTTAAAACATTTGCTTGAGGACGCTGAAATAAATTCAGAAAAAAGACTGCCACAAGTTAATCAAGTTTTTAGCACAAAAGAACTGGAAAATCCGGAGAAATTAAAATCAGCGTTATTATTGTGGGGATTTAAGGAATTAAACTTGTTGAATGAGTGAATATTTTATCGTTTTGGTGTTTTTGTAGGCAAAAAGTAAGTTTTTTTCAATTTTTTTTGTAAAAAGTGCTTGCGCGAGGTTAGAAAATTCCTATAATACGCGGCACACAACGACGCATGGTTGTGAAATAGTCAAATTTACACATGCGTCGTTGTTTTTTGCTCTTTAACAACGAATCAGACAATCTGTGTGGGCACTTGTTGATTGACTTGTTTTAAAACTATTTTTAATTTTGAAGTCTTAATAGGTGCTAACTAGAAATTCATAAAACTTACTTTTAATTTAATTTATAAGTAGAGAAGCGAAAACTTTTAGCAAGCAGAATATTGAGCGATTGAACTTGAATTGAAGAGTTTGATCATGGCTCAGATTGAACGCTGGCGGCAGGCTTAACACATGCAAGTCGAACGGTAGCAGGTAAGTACTTGTACTTATGCTGACGAGTGGCGGACGGGTGAGTAATGTTTGGGAATCTAGCTTATGGAGGGGGATAACGACGGGAAACTGTCGCTAATACCGCGTAGAATCGGAAGATGAAAGTGCGGGACCTTAGGGCCGCATGCCATAGGATGAGCCCAAGTGGGATTAGGTAGTTGGTAGGGTAAAGGCCTACCAAGCCTGCGATCTCTAGCTGGTCTGAGAGGATGGCCAGCCACACCGGGACTGAGACACGGCCCGGACTCCTACGGGAGGCAGCAGTGGGGAATATTGCGCAATGGGGGCAACCCTGACGCAGCCATGCCGCGTGAATGAAGAAGGCCTTCGGGTTGTAAAGTTCTTTCGGTGTTGAGGAAGGTTGTTGTGTAAATAGCGCAACAAATTGACGTTAAACACAGAAGAAGCACCGGCTAACTCCGTGCCAGCAGCCGCGGTAATACGGAGGGTGCGAGCGTTAATCGGAATAACTGGGCGTAAAGGGCACGCAGGCGGCTATTTAAGTGAGGTGTGAAAGCCCCGGGCTTAACCTGGGAATTGCATTTCAGACTGGGTAGCTAGAGTACTTTAGGGAGGGGTAGAATTCCACGTGTAGCGGTGAAATGCGTAGAGATGTGGAGGAATACCGAAGGCGAAGGCAGCCCCTTGGGAATGTACTGACGCTCATGTGCGAAAGCGTGGGGAGCAAACAGGATTAGATACCCTGGTAGTCCACGCTGTAAACGCTGTCGATTTGGGGGTTGGACTTTAAGTTTGGCGCCCGAAGCTAACGTGATAAATCGACCGCCTGGGGAGTACGGCCGCAAGGTTAAAACTCAAATGAATTGACGGGGGCCCGCACAAGCGGTGGAGCATGTGGTTTAATTCGATGCAACGCGAAGAACCTTACCTACTCTTGACATCCATGGAATCCTGTAGAGATACGGGAGTGCCTTCGGGAACCATGAGACAGGTGCTGCATGGCTGTCGTCAGCTCGTGTTGTGAAATGTTGGGTTAAGTCCCGCAACGAGCGCAACCCTTATCCTTTGTTGCCAGCGCGTAATGGTGGGAACTCAAAGGAGACTGCCGGTGACAAACCGGAGGAAGGTGGGGATGACGTCAAGTCATCATGGCCCTTACGAGTAGGGCTACACACGTGCTACAATGGCGTATACAGAGGGTAACGAAGCTGCGAGGTGGAGTGAATCTCAGAAAGTACGTCTAAGTCCGGATTGGAGTCTGCAACTCGACTCCATGAAGTCGGAATCGCTAGTAATCGCGAATCAGAATGTCGCGGTGAATACGTTCCCGGGCCTTGTACACACCGCCCGTCACACCATGGGAGTGGGTTGTACCAGAAGTAGATAGCTTAACCGCGAGGGGGGCGTTTACCACGGTATGATTCATGACTGGGGTGAAGTCGTAACAAGGTAACCGTAGGGGAACCTGCGGTTGGATCACCTCCTTACCAAAAATGAGCGACAGCGAGTGTTCACACAGATTGTCTGGTGTATTGTAGACAAATGAGCAGAAGAAACTACCCTTGGGTCTGTAGCTCAGGTGGTTAGAGCGCACCCCTGATAAGGGTGAGGTCGGTGGTTCAAGTCCACTCAGACCCACCACTCTGACGAGTGAGTGAAGTGGAAGCGGTAGTGATGATGAAATGGGGATATAGCTCAGCTGGGAGAGCGCCTGCCTTGCACGCAGGAGGTCAGCGGTTCGATCCCGCTTATCTCCACCAGTTATCATCGTTAAGTAAATTTTAAAATGTACTATAAGTTTCAAAATATAGTAAAAGTTTATTTAACGATAATAACTAAAAAATTTTATCAAACTGTTCTTTAAAAAATTGGAAACAAGCTAAAAACGAGAGATTTTCGAAAGAAAGTCTGAGTAAAACAAAATAACGACATGTTTTGTTAAAAACTCTGAATTGAACAAAAGCAATTTAAGAGTGTTAGTTGAATTAAAGATAGCTATTAAATGCAAATCGTAAGAAGAGCATTTGAGGTTGTATAGTTAAGCGACTAAGCGTACAAGGTGGATGCCTTGGCAATCAGAGGCGAAGAAGGACGTGCTAATCTGCGAAAAGCTTGGATGAGTTGATAAGAAGCGTTTAATCCAAGATATCCGAATGGGGCAACCCAGTGGGTGAAGAGCCCACTATCAACGAGTGAATACATAGCTTGTTGAGGCAAACCGGGAGAACTGAAACATCTAAGTACCCCGAGGAAAAGAAATCAACCGAGATTTCGTCAGTAGCGGCGAGCGAAAGCGAAGTAGCCTGTTAATGATAGCGACAGAGACAGAGGAATGTGCTGGGAAGCACAGCGACACAGGGTGATAGCCCCGTACTCGAAGTCCAGGTCGTGGTACTAAGTTAACGACAAGTAGGGCGGGACACGTGATATCCTGTTTGAAGAAGGGGGGACCATCCTCCAAGGCTAAATACTCCTGATTGACCGATAGTGAACCAGTACTGTGAAGGAAAGGCGAAAAGAACCCCGGTGAGGGGAGTGAAATAGAACCTGAAACCTTGTACGTACAAGCAGTGGGAGCCCGCAAGGGTGACTGCGTACCTTTTGTATAATGGGTCAGCGACTTATATTTTGTAGCGAGGTTAACTAAATCAGGGAGCCGAAGGGAAACCGAGTCTTAACTGGGCGAAGAGTTGCAAGGTATAGACCCGAAACCCGGTGATCTAGCCATGGGCAGGTTGAAGGTTGGGTAACACTAACTGGAGGACCGAACCGACTAATGTTGAAAAATTAGCGGATGACTTGTGGCTGGGGGTGAAAGGCCAATCAAACCGGGAGATAGCTGGTTCTCCCCGAAATCTATTTAGGTAGAGCCTTGAGCGGACACCTTCGGGGGTAGAGCACTGTTTCGGCTAGGGGGCCATCCCGGCTTACCAACCCGATGCAAACTACGAATACCGAAGAGTGATACTCAGGAGACACACGGCGGGTGCTAACGTTCGTCGTGGAGAGGGAAACAACCCAGACCGCCAGCTAAGGTCCCAAAGTCTATATTAAGTGGGAAACGAAGTGGGAAGGCTTAGACAGCTAGGATGTTGGCTTAGAAGCAGCCATCATTTAAAGAAAGCGTAATAGCTCACTAGTCGAGTCGGCCTGCGCGGAAGATGTAACGGGGCTCAAATATAGCACCGAAGCTGCGGCATCAGGCGAAAGTCTGTTGGGTAGGGGAGCGTTGTGTAAGCGGACGAAGGGAGTTCGAGAGGGCTGCTGGACGTATCACAAGTGCGAATGCTGACATAAGTAACGATAAAACGGGTGAAAAACCCGTTCGCCGGAAGACCAAGGGTTCCTGTCCAACGTTAATCGGGGCAGGGTGAGTCGGCCCCTAAGGCGAGGCTGAAAAGCGTAGTCGATGGGAAACGGGTTAATATTCCCGTACTTGGTAAAGCTGCGATGTGGGGACGGAGCAGGTTAGGTTAGCGTGCTGTTGGATATGCACGTTTAAGTTGGTAGGTGGGAAGTTTAGGCAAATCCGGACTTCTTTAACACTGAGAGATGATGACGAGGCTCTACGGAGCTGAAGTAACTGATACCACACTTCCAGGAAAAGCCACTAAGCGAAAGGCTTTACTAAACCGTACTGAAAACCGACACAGGTGGTCAGGTAGAGAATACTCAGGCGCTTGAGAGAACTCGGGTGAAGGAACTAGGCAAAATAGCACCGTAACTTCGGGAGAAGGTGCGCCGGCGTAGATTGTAATCCCTTGCGGATGAAGGTTGAACCGGTCGAAGTGACCCGCTGGCTGCAACTGTTTATTAAAAACACAGCACTCTGCAAACACGAAAGTGGACGTATAGGGTGTGATGCCTGCCCGGTGCTGGAAGGTTAATTGATGGTGTTATCGAAAGAGAAGCACCTGATCGAAGCCCCAGTAAACGGCGGCCGTAACTATAACGGTCCTAAGGTAGCGAAATTCCTTGTCGGGTAAGTTCCGACCTGCACGAATGGCATAATGATGGCCAGGCTGTCTCCACCCGAGACTCAGTGAAATTGAAATTGCCGTGAAGATGCGGTGTACCCGCGGCTAGACGGAAAGACCCCGTGAACCTTTACTATAGCTTGACACTGAACATTGAATTTTGATGTGTAGGATAGGTGGGAGACTTTGAAGTCGTCACGCCAGTGATGATGGAGTCGACCTTGAAATACCACCCTTTAACGTTTGATGTTCTAACGAAGCGCCCGGAACGGGTGTTCGGACAGTGTCTGGTGGGTAGTTTGACTGGGGCGGTCTCCTCCCAAAGCGTAACGGAGGAGCACGAAGGTTTGCTAATGACGGTCGGACATCGTCAGGTTAGTGCAATGGTATAAGCAAGCTTAACTGCGAGACGGACAAGTCGAGCAGGTACGAAAGTAGGTCATAGTGATCCGGTGGTTCTGAATGGAAGGGCCATCGCTCAACGGATAAAAGGTACTCCGGGGATAACAGGCTGATACCGCCCAAGAGTTCATATCGACGGCGGTGTTTGGCACCTCGATGTCGGCTCATCACATCCTGGGGCTGAAGTAGGTCCCAAGGGTATGGCTGTTCGCCATTTAAAGTGGTACGCGAGCTGGGTTTAGAACGTCGTGAGACAGTTCGGTCCCTATCTGCCGTGGGCGTTGGAGAATTGATTGGGGCTGCTCCTAGTACGAGAGGACCGGAGTGGACGCACCGCTGGTGTTCCGGTTGTGTCGCCAGACGCATAGCCGGGTAGCTAAGTGCGGAAGAGATAAGTGCTGAAAGCATCTAAGCACGAAACTTGCCAAGAGATGAGTTCTCCCACACATCAAGTGAGTAAGGGTTGTTTAAGACTAAGACGTAGATAGGCGCGGTGTGTAAGTGGTGTGAGCCATTGAGCTAACGCGTACTAATTGCCCGAGAGGCTTAACTATACAACGCTCAAATGTTTTTAGGAGAGCAGTGAAGCTAACGAAAAAAACGAAACGAAACAAAACAGAATAAAAGTTTAGCTTGTAGCCAATAAAAGTGCGCATAAAGCATAAAGACGACAAAGACCAAGACATAAAGCTAACGTTCAAGGTCTAAAGTCTAAAACCGAATAATCCTGGCGGCGATAGAGCGGTGGTTCCACCTGACCCCATACCGAACTCAGAAGTGAAACGCCGAAATGCCGATGGTAGTGTGGGGCTTCCCCATGTGAGAGTAGGGCACCGCCAGGTAGATATGAAAGGAACCCCGGTCAGAAGGCCGGGGTTTTTTATTGGCGAAAAATCGCAAAAGGGGAGAAAGACAAATAGCCGAAGATAAACGGCCCAAGACAAGTGGCTGAAGACAAGCGGTCGTGAAGCGCAGCGAGGAAACGGAAATGCGGCATTCTTCATATTCATCGCATAAACAAATCACCAAGCCGCTCCAATGCGGTGCTCAAACCGATGTTTAATTCTGTGGTTTACCTAATATAGAAGTTACCCCCCATCATTACTGTGAAAATGTTAGAATAACTCAACTCCTTCATTTCATTTTACCTCTATGAAAAACTTAAAATATTTTGCACGTCGCTATGTAGATTGGGTAATTCGGCTCGGTCGCGTTCGATTCTCTTTACTCGGCCTGGTTATTTTGGCGGTCTTAGCATTAAGTGCACAAATTTTATTAAGCTTTTTTATTACCAATCAAATTGATTGGCGGGATGTGGTTCGCTCTATTATTTTTGGTCTTTTTACCGCGCCTTTTGTCATTTATTTTTTCACGCTTTTAGTCGAACAATTAGAGCGATCTCGCCTTGACCTTTCTAAAACGGTTTCTCGTTTGCAAAATGAAATTTTGGAGAGAATTCAAGCGGAGCAGAAACTTTCCATTGCGCTTAATAATTTAGAAAAAAGTAACCGGGATAAAGGTACTTTACTTGCAACTATTAGCCACGAGCTGCGCACACCGCTTAACGGAATTATCGGGTTGAGTCGTATTTTATTAGATGATCAACTTTCGGCACAGCAGCGTAATTACCTTAAAACCATCAATATTAGCGCGGTTAGTTTGGGATATATTTTTAGCGATATTATTGATTTGGATAAATTTGATACTCAACGGTTAGAACTTAATTTCCAGCCGACGGATTTGAATTCGCTGTTAAATGATATTCAGAATTTTGCCATACTGATGAGCGAACCTAAAAATCTTCAGTTTTCTTTGGAAATTACTTCAGAATTACCGGACTCGCTTTATTTGGATCGTGCAAGATTAAGTCAAATTTTGTGGAATTTGATTAGTAATGCGGCGAAGTTTACTGAAAAAGGCAAAATTACTTTGCAGGTTAGCGCTCCGGAAAACGACGTTTATCAATTTAGCGTAATCGATACGGGAAGCGGTATTGCGCCATGCGAGTTAGATAATATTTTTAAAATGTATTATCAAGTTAAGGAAAACGCAAATCGCTCTTCCGGTAGCGGGATTGGTCTTGCTATCTCAAAAAATTTGGCACGTTTAATGGGCGGCGATTTGCATGTAAAAAGTCGCCTTGGTAGCGGCTCCACTTTTGATTTAACCATTCGTGCCAAAAAAAGCGAACCAATAAGGGATAATTCGCTGTTACAGTCGTCATTGCATTTGTCGGTGTTGCTTGTGGAAGATATCAAACTCAATGTTATCGTGGCAAAAAGTGCACTGGAGAAATTAGGGCATCATGTGGACGTGGCGATGAATGGGCAGGAAGCAATTTATTTATTTGAGCGTAATACTTACGACATTGTTTTATTAGATATTAAATTACCCGATATGTCGGGTTTTGATATTGCCGAGCATTTCCGTCAGAAATATGAGGACGGCATTTATGATTTTCTTCCGCCACTTGTAGCTTTTACCGCAAATGTGATGCAAACCGAGCAAGAATATCTGGCCAAAGGGCTGGATGCGGTGCTGCGCAAGCCACTCGCCTTAGGAGAACTGCGGCATTGTTTATATCGTTTTTTTGCCGAGGAAATGGAACCTTCTTCTGTACAAACGGCATTTACGGATAAAAGTCAGCATCAAACTCTAAACACGGAACTTATCGGCTTATTAGGTAAAACGCAAATGGCGCAGAATTTGGCATTATTCAAACAAATGATGCCAAATTATTTAAGTGAATTGCACCAAACTTTTAACGCTTATCGACAAAATCATTATTTAGCCGAACAAGTGGCCGATCTCGCCCATAAAATTAAAGGCGCGGCGGCATCTGTGGGCCTGTTAACCGTTCAAGGTTGGGCGGAGAAAATGCAGCATAATGAAGCCGAAGATTGGCGTTGGAGCATCGAATTATGGCTTAATAAATTGGATGAAACTTGGCAAGACAATGTGAAGGAATTAGAAGATTATTTAAACATCTAGAAAATAGCCACATTTTTTAGAGCAAAAAATAGTTATTTTTTAAGTACCTTCTACTTTTCATCTAAAAATAAGGGTTTGATGCGCTTTTATTATTTAATCCATGAAAGTATTACGCAAAGAATACCCATCCACTAGCCAAAATACTCAAGTCGAATAAACCAAAAATAATTACCATTAGGTTGACAGCCTGCTTTGATCGAAACAAATGTTACGTCGTGGAGTCCTTGTACTTCGCCGTTTTTTGCTAGCTAAAATTTTCGCTGAAATGAGAAGAATTTGTTGAGGATTCTTTATGTCACGCCAATGCCAGTTGCTTATTGCTCAGAATTTACCCGAAAATTTGCCGCCTGACGTATTGGTTGTCGGGGAATCGGGCGTGCCTTTTGCGAAAACGGTAAATTTGCTTGGGCAAGAATTTGCGCACATTTTGTTTGATGCGCGCCAAGGCATTCATTTAGAAGCGCTCGCTATTGCTGCCGGTACATTAAAAAGGGGCGGTACGCTTTGCTTGTTGTTAGCGGATTGGGCGAATTTAGCATGCCGGCCGGATCAAGATAGCCTGCGTTGGAGCGGCAAGCAACAGGCTATTGCCACACCAAATTTTATTCGCCATTTCAAACAATGCGTGACGCGCTACGGCTTCCCCGTGTTGACGGCGTTCAATGCGGTGCTATTTCGGCAATCCGATTATTCGGAAAATGTAAGCCGGCACGCGACGGCGGCCCAGCAAAAAATTATCGAACAGATTTTGCAAAAAAAGCACGATCTGTATTTTCTCACAGCCAAACGAGGACGCGGTAAATCCGCGCTGTTAGGTATTCTGGCCGATCGACTCAAAGCACCGATTTTTTTGACTGCTGCGAATAAAAATGCGGTCGAAACCTTACGCAATTTTGCCGCAAGCGACCCGCAATTTATCGCACCGGACGAGTTGAGCGCACGCCTGCGACAAGATCCGGCGTTTAGCAAAAATGCTTGGCTTTTTGTGGACGAGGCCGCGATGATTCCGCTTGCGCAGTTGCAAGGATTTGCGCGACATTTTCAGCATATTTTATTCAGTACCACGATCCATAGTTACGAAGGTACGGGACGCGGTTTTGAAGTCAAATTTAAGCAAAAAATCGACCGCACTTTTTTGTCTTTCGAACTGCAACAACCACTGCGTTGGGCTGAAAATGACCCGCTCGAACTTTTTATTGAAGATCTGCTGCTTTTGAATGCGGAAGAGGCATTTGGGCGACTTGATTATGCGCGGCAAACGGATATTCATATTCATGAAATTTCTCAAAGCAAATTAGTAAAATCGCCCGAATCTTTTTACGGTTTGATGAGCCTTGCGCATTATCGCACTTCACCGATTGATCTTCGCCGCTTATTAGACGGTCGGAAACAACGTTTTTGTCTGGCCGAATGCGACGAAAAGTTGCTCGGTGCAATTTGGGCGTTAGAAGAGGGCGAAATACGAGACGAATACCTGCTCGAGCAAATTCGACGAGGCAAACGTCGCCCTAAGGGCAATTTAGTACCGCAAGCGTTGTGTTTTCACGAAAATTTACCGCAAGCTTGCCGTTTGCGTTCGCTACGGATTTCACGTATCGCAGTAGCACCGCATTGGCAACGGCAGCACATCGGGCGTAAGCTGGTCGATTCGATCGAATGTCGCCATACCGATTTTCTTTCAGTAAGTTTCGGCTACACGGAGCAACTCGTCCGTTTTTGGCTTCAATGCGGTTTTATTTTGGTACATTTAGGCGAGCATCAAGACGCGAGCAGTGGCTGTTATTCTGCCATCGCCTTAAAAGGGCTTTCCGCACAAGGCGCGGAATTGGTACGAGTCGCCGAACGACAATTTCGGCGCAATTTGCCTTTGTCTTTTCATCCTCTTGCGGCGAACTTGGCTTCGGGTGAAACGGATTGGACCCTAAACGAAACGGATTGGCAAAGCCTAAAAGACTTTGCCAATTTCCATCGAACGTTGTTTTCCGTGCAACCGGCAATTCGTCGTTTGTTAAACCGTTTCGGCGAGCGAAATTTTCCGCACATTTTTGCCTATTTAACAAAAAAACAACTTCCGTTTAACAAGAAAAAAAGCGTAGAATACCTTCGTTTAGAAATTAAACAATTTTTACTGAAGAAATAATAAAAGGACCCTTTATGACTGAACAAATTGAAAAACCAAAAGGCTGGTTTAAGCGCGCTTTGGAAAAATACGACAATTTCATCAAAGCCTATGATCTTGATTCACCGAGCTGTTGCGGCGTGCCGAAAATGCGTGAAGATGAAAACGGAAACTTAAAAAAGGAAGATTCGCTTTTCAAAAAATAACCTGTTTTTATATACAGACTTTGGCTTGAATCCCATATTTTAATTCAGTAAACTATGCGTCAATTTTTATTCAAGATTGACGCATTATTTATGAATACCGCTTTTTTCCCCCTCGATCTTCCTACCGAACCGAATGATCATAAAATTTTAGGTAACGTGCTGCAGGGCGCCGATGCATTGGCGATTAGCGAAATCGCCGAGCAAAATGCGGGGCTGACGGTAGTGGTTACGCCGGACACCCGAAGCGCGCTGCGTTTATCGCGCGTATTAGCAGAATTAAGCTGCCTGGACGTGCGTTTATTTCCCGATTGGGAAACCTTGCCTTACGATACTTTTTCGCCCCATCAAGAAATTATTTCCTCGCGTTTGAGCGCCCTGTTTTATTTACAACAGGCCAAAAAAGGCATTTTTTTATTACCGATCGCCACTTTGATGCAACGCCTTTGCCCGCCGCAATATCTGCAACATAATGTTCTGTTGATTAAAAAAGGCGATCGTCTTGTTATCGATAAAATGCGTTTACAACTGGAAATGGCAGGTTATCGCGCGGTGGAGCAAGTGCTGGAACACGGTGAATATGCGGTGCGTGGTTCATTGCTGGACCTTTTCCCGATGGGAAGTGTGCAGCCTTTTCGGTTAGATTTTTTTGACGATGAAATTGATTCTATCCGTACCTTTGACGTGGATACTCAGCGTACGCTGGATGAAATTCAGTCCGTCAATTTATTGCCTGCGCATGAATTTCCAACGGACGATAAAGGCATCGAGTTTTTCCGGGCACAATTTCGAGAAACTTTCAGCGAAATTCGTCGTGATTCGGAACATATTTATCAACAAATCAGTAAAGGCACATTGATTTCCGGTATCGAATATTGGCAACCGTTGTTTTTTGCGGAAATGGCGACCTTGTTTGATTATTTGCCGCAGCAGACTTTGTTTATCGATATAGAAGGTAATCAAGAGCAAGGGGAACGTTTTTATCGCGATGCGGCACAGCGTTATGAACAGCGCAAAGCGGATCCAATGCGCCCGTTGCTGGCTCCGCAAAAATTGTGGCTGAATGTCGATGAAGTGAATCGCAAACTCAAATCTTATCCTCGTATTAGCTTAAAAACGGAAAAAGTGCGCTCATCTGTCCGCCAGAAAAATTTACCGGTAACAGCATTGCCGGAAGTGACGATTCAATCGCAACAAAAAGAACCGCTTGGGCAACTTCGTCAATTTATCGAACAATTTAAAGGCCATATTTTGTTTTCCGTGGAAACGGAAGGCCGCCGCGAAACCTTGCTGGATTTGCTTTTACCGTTAAAACTCAAGCCGAAACAAATAAAATCGCTTGCTCAGGCAGAACAAGAAAAATTTAGCCTGTGGGTAAGTTCGCTCGAACAAGGTTTTATTATTGAACAAACGCCGTCGCTTGCGATTATCGGCGAAGCGAATTTGCTTGGTGAACGCGTGCAACAACGCAGCCGCGATAAACGTAAAAGCGTTAATCCCGATACGCTGGTACGCAATCTTGCAGAACTGAAAATCGGTCAACCGGTGGTGCATTTGGATCACGGCGTGGGACGTTACGGCGGTTTGGTAACGTTGGATACTGGCGGTATCAAAGCGGAATATTTACTGCTCAATTATGCGAATGAATCCAAACTCTACGTACCGGTGACTGCGCTGCATTTAATTAGCCGTTATGTCGGCGGTTCGGACGAAACTGCGCCGTTGCACAAACTCGGTAATGAGGCTTGGGCAAAATCGCGCCAAAAAGCAGCGGAGAAAATTCGCGATGTGGCGGCGGAATTACTGGATGTGTATGCGCAGCGTGCGGCGAAGAAAGGCTTTGCATTCAAATATGATCGTGAAGAATTTCAACAATTTGCTGCGACTTTCCCGTTTGAAGAAACCCATGATCAAAAAATGGCTATCAATGCGGTGCTCTCGGATATGTGTCAATCAAAAGCCATGGATCGCCTTGTGTGCGGCGATGTGGGGTTTGGCAAAACCGAGGTGGCGATGCGCGCCGCATTTTTAGCTGTAATGAATCATAAACAAGTCGCCGTATTGGTGCCGACCACGCTGTTGGCACAACAACATTACGAAAATTTCAAAGATCGTTTCGCCAATTTACCGGTGAATGTGGAAGTGCTTTCTCGTTTTAAAACCGCTAAAGAACAAAAACAAATTCTGCAAAATTTATCCGAAGGCAAAGTGGATATTTTAATTGGCACGCATAAATTAATTCAGTCCGATGTAAAATTTAGTGATTTGGGCTTGTTGATCATTGATGAAGAGCACCGCTTTGGTGTCGGACAAAAAGAGAAAATTAAACAACTGCGCGCAAATATTGATATTCTCACACTCACAGCGACGCCGATTCCACGTACGTTGAATATGGCGATGAACGGCATTCGTGATCTTTCGATTATTTCCACGCCGCCGGCGCGTCGTTTGAGCATTAAAACTTTCGTGCGCCAAAAAGATGATCTCGTAATACGCGAAGCAATTTTGCGCGAAATTCTGCGCGGCGGACAGGTTTATTATTTGCATAATGATGTGGCGAGTATTGAGAATACCGCCGAACAACTTGCCGCACTGGTGCCGGAAGCGCGCATTGTCGTCGGGCACGGACAAATGCGTGAACGCGAGCTGGAACGCGTAATGACTGATTTCTATCACCAACGTTATAACGTGCTAGTGTGTTCTACGATTATCGAAACCGGCATCGACGTGCCGACTGCAAATACCATCATTATCGAACGAGCCGATCACTTCGGTTTGGCGCAGTTGCATCAATTGCGCGGACGGGTAGGGCGTTCTCATCATCAAGCCTACGCGTATTTGCTCACACCGCCCCCGAAAATGATGACGAAAGATGCGGAGCGTCGTTTAGATGCGTTGGAAAATCTGGATAATCTTGGCGCCGGCTTTATTCTTGCCACTCACGATTTAGAAATTCGTGGCGCCGGTGAATTGCTTGGTAACGAACAAAGCGGTCAAATTGAAAGCATCGGTTTTTCGCTTTATATGGAATTGCTCGACGCAGCGGTGAAAGCTTTAAAAGAGGGGCGTGAACCATCGTTGGACGAATTGACACAGCAACACGCAGACATTGAATTACGCATTCCGGCGCTATTGCCGGAGGATTATTTAGGCGACGTGAATATGCGCTTATCCTTCTATAAACGTATTGCCGCTGCAGAAAGTAAGCAAGAGTTGGATGAGCTGAAAGTGGAATTGATCGACCGCTTCGGTTTATTGCCGGAAGCAGCGAAAAATCTGTTACAAATCGCTGAATTGCGTTTGCAGGTTGAACCGCTCAAGGTATTGCGCATCGACGCCGGTACGCAAGGCGGTTTTATCGAATTTGCACCGAGCGCTAAGGTAGATCCGGAAAAATTTATTCGGTTGATTCAAAAAGAACCGATTGTGTATCGTTTTGACGGGCCGCTGAAGTTTAAGTTTATAAAAGATTTGACTGAAAGCCAGGTGCGATTGGCGTTTGTGGTGGAATTAGTAAAAACGTTAGTCGAATAGTTTGCATTCGGTTTTATTGTACTCTCGAAATAGCACCGCATTGGAACGGCCTTCAATGCGGTGCTGTTTTTGATATCCGATGCATGGTTTTGATTCACCAATCGTCCGGCGCGTTTCTGCGGATTGGAAATCTTATGCTGGATTCTATGTTATGCATTAAATAAATTTTGCCAGAAATTGCGGATAAATTTCCTTTCTTTGCTAAATTCATAATGCGCAACCACGGGCGGCTTGCCTAATAAATTCAAATGGTGAATGGTATTGCGCAAATCCACGTAACATTGCTTTAATGCATCGCAATCTTCTGCGCTAATGATGTTTGCCGTCGCCATTGAGTCAAAAATACGTACGTTATCCGACCATTTGGTCAGCTTCGGATCTTGCGGTGCGTTCGCCAACATTAAATATTGTGCAATAAACTCAATATCGGTAATTCCACCGCGATCGATTTTAAGATTAAATTCGTTGGTTTGAGAATGAGACAAATGGCTAAACATTTTTTCTCGCATTTCAGTGACATCTCGTTTCAGTTCGGCAATATCGCGCGGAGCGGAAAGTACTCGTTGTCGAATATTTTCAAATTTTTCCCGTAACGCGTTTTCACCGAATACCGCTCGGCTTCGTACCAAGGCTTGTTTTTCCCAGGTCCAGGCTTCATTGAGTTGGTAATTTTCAAAGGCGCTAAGCGAGCAACCGAGCAAGCCGGCATCGCCGGACGGCCGTAAGCGCATATCCACCTCGTACAGTACGCCGGCGCTCGTATTAAGGCTAAAAATGCTGACGATTTTTTGAGCTAATCGAAGATAGAATTGGTTACTGTCGATGACTTTTTTGCCGCCGACGGTTTCGCCTTCTATCGCGTCATAAAGAAAAACCAAATCCAAGTCTGATTTATAGCCTAATTCGATGCCGCCGAGTTTGCCGTAGCCGATTACAAGAAATCCTTTTTCTTCACCCTGCAAATGTTGAGGCGTACCAAATCTTGCGGAAACCTGTTTCCAAGCTAAATTAACCACCGCTTCAATAATGGCTTCTGCCAAATAAGTGAGATGGTCGCTCACTTTCATCACCGGCAAGGCACCTAAAATATCCGCCGCGGCGACGCGCAGTAAAATTGCCTGTTTGAATTGACGCAGTGCATCAATAAATTGTTCTTCATCGTCAGGCGGCAGACGCAACAAATATTGTTGCAGTTCGGCGGGATAGCGGGAAAACGGCAACGGATTGCGCAAACTGTCGGAATTTAGCAATTCGTCCAGCAAAATCGGGTGCCGCGCTAATTGATCGGCAACCAATTGCGATTGTGCGCATAAATCGATCACTTGTCGCAAAGCTTGCGGGTTTTCCTGTAATAATTCGAGGTAAGTGGTGCGGCTGGAAATTTTCTCGATAATATGCAGTATGCGCGGCAGTAAAGCGCGGTAATGTGCTTGTTTGAAAATCAAGGAAAAAAGCGTTGGCATTAAATGCCCCAAGACTTCGCGTCCACGCGCCCCGATTACACGGCGGTTCAAACTTTCTTTGAATTGCGCCAATTGTTCCAGAATTTCGTGCAAATGGTCCGGCTGAACGCCGCTTTCTGCTAACATTTGTTCGATTTCATCGAAATTCGCTTCGAGAAAATCTTGCCATTGATTCTCTGCGTTCGGATTCTCGCTTTCTTCGCTGCCGATTAGTTCCTTGAAAACCGACCGCACTTTTCCCTGCATTTGCTGCAAAATGCGGTAAAAATCTTGCCAATCTTTTATTAAATAGGTTTTTTCCACTGCATTGCCCGTCTCGTCCAGACAGCAAAAACGGCGGCAACTTTCAATTAAACGAAGGCGATCCGTATCGTTTGTCGGCAGCGTTTGAGTTTGTCGGTCGTTAATCGCTTGCAGCACATTTTCCACGCGACGTAGGAAAAGATAACTTTCCCGCAAGTCTTGAGATTGAACCTGCGAAATCAAACCGAGTCGGGCGATTTCCGGTAATAATTTAAGCAACGATGGTTGTTGCAGAGCGATTTCCCGCCCGCCACGAATCAATTGAAATACCTGCACGATAAATTCCACTTCGCGAATACCGCCCGCACCGAGTTTGATATTGTCTTTTAAGCCACGACGGCGCACTTCGCGTTCAATTTTGCCTTTCATTTCGCGCAGTGATTGGATCACACTGAAATCGATATAACGACGATAAACGAAAGGGCGCAGCATTTTTTGCAAATAAGCCGCATGCGGATCGCCTTCCTGTGCACCTAAAACACGGCTTTTTATCATTGCGTAACGTTCCCAATCGCGTCCTTGATCTTGATAATATTGCTCCATTGCGGCAAAACTTAACGCCAGTGCGCCGCTCTCGCCGAACGGACGCAGCCGCATATCCGTGCGATATACGAAACCGTCAGGGGTGAATTCATCCAGCGCGCTGATTAAACGCTGTCCGAGGCGGGTAAAAAATTTGTGATTATCAACGGGTTTGCGGGCATTCGTGCCTTCAATGCGGGTCTCTCCGAGAGAAGGATAAGTAAAAATCAGGTCGATGTCGGAAGAAAAATTTAGCTCAAAGCCGCCCAATTTTCCCATGCCGAGAATATAAAGTTGCTGCGCGTTGCCTTGTCCGTCCACAGGCACGCCCATTTCGTCGCAGGCTTGCCGATAAAGCCAATTGCGTGCGCCGATAATCAGACTTTCCGCCAATTGGGAAAGACGCACGAAAATTTGTTCTACGCTCGCTAAGTTTAAACTTTGGCAAAAACTCAGTTTTGCCATTTCCGTATTGCGAAATACGCGTAAGGCGTTATTCAATGCGGTGCTGTTGGCGACTGTCGCCAGTCGGGCATTTAAGCGTGTCGAATATTCGTCGCAAGCGGCAAAAGTCGGGCTGTGTTCCCACCATTGCGCAAGCAGGTGCGGCTGTTTTTGCAGGACGTTTTCCACAAAATCGGACATCGCCACCGCATAGCCTAATCGTCCGATGGGATGATTTTCGTCAAAAGCGTATTGTTGAATGTGTTGATTAAGTTGATGCGCGTCGATTTCGGGAAAAGATTGGCATAAAAGGGTACCGAGCGCGTGGAGTTTTTGTTCGATAAGGGTGGAAAATACGGCCATTATTTAACCTTTTTGATGTTCGTCTAAGCTGCGTAGCACACTTTCTTCAGCCGCTTTCGGTTGCAAACTGTCGAGCCAGTGCAGCGGCGTTTGCCAACCGCGCAACCAAGTTATTTGGCGCTTGGCGAGTTGGCGGGTGGCGCAAATGCCGCGAAAAACCATTTCATCATGTCCGTAATCGCCTTGCAAATATTCCCACATTTGGCGATAACCTACACAACGAATGGAAGGCAAATTAATATGCAAATCGTCGCGCGCGTAAAGTTTTTCCACTTCTTGTTGAAAACCGAGTTCGATCATCCGGTGAAAGCGCTGTTCAATGCGGTCGTGTAACAGCCGGCGATCTTGCGGCGCAATAGCAAATTGCAACACGTCATAAGGTAAGCCTTCGCCTTTTTCTGCCGTCAGTTGCGTGAGGGTTTTGCCGCTGATGTAAAACACTTCCAAGGCGCGATTGATCCGTTGCGAATCGTTCGGATTGATACGACGGGCAGATATCGGGTCGATTTTCGCCAGTTCTTGATGCAAGGCTGCCCAGCCTTGTTGTGCCGCATTTCGTTCGATTTCGGCACGCACGCGTTCATCGGCAGAAGGTAACGGCGAAAGCCCTTCAATTAAGGCTTTGTAATACAGCATGGTGCCGCCGACCAGAAGCGGAATTTTGCCTTGCGCACTAATTTGTGCCATTTCGCGCAGCGCGTCATCGCGGAAATTCATCGCAGAATAACTTTCGGCAGGATCTAAAATATCGATAAGTCGATGCGGTGCTCGTATCAACTCTTGTTTGGAAGGCTTGGCAGTGCCGATGTCCATGCCTTTATAAATCAGCGCGGAATCAACGCTAATCACTTCTACCGGTAATTGGCTGCGTAGTCGAATGGCCAAATCGGTTTTGCCGGATGCTGTCGGGCCCATTAAAAAAATTGCGGTCGGTTTCATTTATAACTCGTCTAATAAAGGCTGCCAGTGAAGCGGTTTGAGCAAGGCGTTAAATTCGTTGCGGTTGGCGTTAGTTAAGCATAATTCCGTGTCGCTTAATAATTTCACCGCATCGGCAAGCGCACTGCAGTTTTTGCTTTCTAGTTGGGCGCAAAGGGCACTCAAAAATGACGTACTGTGTTGTTCGTCGGAAAGTAGCGCCGTTATGCATTTTTGCAGATTTTGCGCGCGCAATAGGCTTGGCACTCGATTGAGCGTTAAGCGGCGTTGCGCGTGGTTGGCGATGAATTCAAAGCCGGCGCGGGTGAAATCTTCGCGTTGTTTTTCCCAGCGATTAAATTGTGTTTCGGTTAAGCGAAATACAATGGGAATCAGCAACGGTTGCTGTTCGACAGGTGTTTGTTGAAGCGCTAATTTCCATTGCAGTCGTTGCAATTTTTCTAATGACAGCAAGAAGAAATCTTGTTGCTGCTGCAACAACAAGGCGCGATTTTCGATTAATGCGAGCGCGCGAAGATGCGGTTGTGTTTTGAGGTCGGTTTCCGTTGCGCTAAAAGCCGGTGGTGCAGGGGAAAAAGAAGGGGCGGATGGCTCGATGATATGGCTCGAAGCAGCTTTTCCGCCCAGTAATTCACCGTACAATTTCTGTTCGATTTTGCTCGGTTGTTCCGTACGATAATGCGCGCGGGAGTCGCGATAACCTTCAAGCGTCGGGTGAGACGAGTTGCTGTCGTCGGTCGAAAAATACGGCGAAAAGTGCGCGTTTTTTTCCGTCGGCAGCGGGTTAGGTACAAACATATTTTGTCCGGCGGCAGCGCGATTCGGTTTGTTCGGCCGAGAAGCCTCATAACTCGGCAGCGGTTCGCGAATTTCATTGAGGTTCCGATTTAGCACCGCATTGGAGGGCGTATTTTCGGGCGCTTGAAATTGCATTTGCGCCGGGTTATTTAGTGCTTGGCTATTTAGCGCATGGCTCACGCCTTCATAGATAAAATCGTGAATTAAGCGCGGTTGATGAAAACGCACTTCATGTTTGGTCGGATGTACGTTTACGTCCACTTCGTGCGGATTGAGATCGATAAATAAAACGAAGGCCGGATAGGCGTCACTCGGTAAATGTTCGGCGTAAGCCTGACGAATGGCGTGCATAATCACTTTGTCGCGCACCATGCGACCGTTGATATAGCAATAGCTCAAATCATTTTGCGAACGATAGAAATTCGGTGCGGCGAGCCAACCGGAAAGATGCAAATCGTCGTGCTTCCAATCAATGCGTAACGCATTTTTAACAAAATCCTCGCCACAAATGGCGCTGATGCGTTTAAGTTGCTGTGGCAGATCGGCAGCTTGACGATATTGGCGCACGATTTTGCCGTTGTGCGTTAAAGTGAGGGCAATATTGAATTTCGCCAAGGCGATGCGACGAATGACTTCGTCAATATGTGCGAATTCAGTTTTATCGGCACGTAAAAATTTGCGTCGCGCCGGTGTATTAAAAAATAAATTGGCGACTTCCACTGTGGTGCCGACAGGATGCGAGGCCGGTTTGACCGTGGTTTCCATCTCGCGTCCTTGGGCATAAACCTGCCAGGCTTCTGTTTGTTCGGCGGTTCGTGAAGTTAGCGTTAAACGTGAAACAGAACTGATACTGGCCAATGCCTCGCCACGAAAGCCTAAACTTAAAATCATTTCGAGATCGTCAAGATCGGCGATTTTACTGGTGGCATGGCGCGTCAAGGCGAGCTCAAGTTCGTCTTTGGGAATGCCGCAGCCGTTGTCACGAATACGGATTAAGCCGGCGCCGCCGTTTTCAATGTCCACTTGGATTTTGTTGGCGCCCGCATCAAGACTGTTTTCCAGCAATTCTTTCACTACGGAGGCCGGGCGTTCCACGACTTCGCCGGCGGCAATTTGGTTGGCCAGTTGCGGGGAAAGAATTTTAATCGCCATTATTTTTCTCTTAACTTAATTTTTTGTCCGGTAAGGACTTTACCGTCTTTCAATTTAGGGTTGAGTTTTAAAATTTGATTCACCGGGATGTTGTATTCACGGGAAATCGCGTAAATCGTTTGGTCTTTTTGGACAATGTGATAAAGCGGAATTTCGCCTTTTTTCGGGTCAGTTTTCTTATCGCTTTTAGCAGGCTTATTATCGCTTTTTTTATCGGCCGGTTTAGCGTTTTCTACTTTATTATTTTCTACTTTTTTAGGTTCGACCGTTTTAGCTTCGGCGGCTTTCTGATTTTTGCCATTGTCCGGAATTTTTATAGTTTCGCCAATCCACAACTCTTTACGTTTAAGTTTATTAAGGGCAATGATGTCCGCCGTTTTGACGTCATATTTATTGGCGAGACTACCGAGGCTTTCACCGTTTTTCACTTTATGACGGATTAAGCTGTCTTTCACCGATAACTTGTTGGCGTCTTTATCTGCGTTTTCCTGTTCAACGGTGACGACGGATTTTAAATTGCCGTTGCGATAGGCTACCAATCCCTCGTAAATCATATAGGCGATGCGGCGCCGATAGGCCGGCGAATTGAGTTTTTGTTCTTCTTCCGCGTTGGATAAAAAACCGGTTTCCACCAACACCGACGGAATGTCCGGTGAACGCAATACGCCGAGACTGGCATGCTGCGGCGTGCTGCGGCTTAAGGTCGTCACTTTGGCGAAGCGACGCAAAATATTTCTACCGATTTCGTAACCGGTGCGCTGGCTGTGGCCGAATTGCAAATCTAATACGGTTTGATCTAAATATTTGTCATTGTTATGTGAAAGCACTTTGCCCGCACCGCCTAATAGTTCGGAGCGTTTTTCGTCGTCTTCCAGCCATTGCCCCATTTCATCGTTTGCGCGGCGATTGGAAAGCACCCAAACGGAAGCACCGCGTTGGTTCGGATTTAACGACGAATCGGCATGAATGGAAACCAAATAATTGGCTTTAAATTTGCGTGCAATTTCCGAGCGTTCAGGTACGGAAATATAGTAATCGCCGTTGCGTGTTAATACACCGCGAAAATTGGGATCTTTATCCAGTAAAGCTTTCAGTTCGCGCGCAATAGAAAGCGTAACGTTTTTTTCGTAAATGCCTAAATTGCGTCCGACAGCGCCCGGATCTTTGCCGCCGTGGCCAGGATCAATGGCGATTATCCAAGGCGCCGCAAAAACCGATGTAGGAAAAAGCACGGTTGAAAAAAAGGAAAATATCCCGAAAAGAAACAAAAATTTTGCTTTCATGTGCAATGTGTAAGAGTTATAGCTGGCGAAGAATTTGTTCGCCCAATGTGGTTTGTGCGATGAGCGTAATGTTGCGCGCATCATCGTAATAATCGATATTGACCGATAAATCTGCCGGCGGAAGCAGCCCTTCGCCTTTTTCCGGCCATTCGATCAGACAAATGCAGTCTTTGGCGAAATAGTCGCGAATGCCCATAAACTCCAATTCCTCCGGATCGGCGAGACGATATAAATCGAAATGGTAAATCATTTTGCCGGCGACGTTGTATTCCTCCACTAAAGTATAAGTCGGACTTTTCACCTTGCCTTGATGCCCCAAACCTTGCACCATACCGCGTGTAAGTGTGGTTTTGCCGGCGCCTAAATCGCCGTTGAAATATAAAATTACGGCGCGATTTGCTTGGACTTGTAAAATATTTTCAGCCAACTTTTTGCCGAAACGGAGCATGGTGGATTCATCAGGAATATAACGGGTTGATTCGAGCATAGTTATCATGATTGATTAGCGTTAAAACGGTGCGAGATTTTACCCCATTTTAGGCGTTTTCGCGAAACGGATTTTGGTGAGAACGGCTATTTGCCGGTATGCTGCGGGTAAATTGACAAAATGCCTGTCGATCAAAGCGTTGGCTTGTGTCAAAGAATAGCACTGCATTGGAGGCGGCTTCAATGCGGTGCTATTTTGGAAGGATAATTTCTGCCTCAAGCCATCGCCGCACCGTTTCATAAGTCGCCTAAAAGCATTTTCTCGTTTGGCATAAATAAAAAATCCGCTGCTTTTGCAACGGATTGTGAATTTGGAGCGGGAAACGAGGCTCGAACTCGCGACCCCGACCTTGGCAAGGTCGTGCTCTACCAACTGAGCTATTCCCGCATTGAGTGTGAAAATTGGAGCGGGAAACGAGGCTCGAACTCGCGACCCCGACCTTGGCAAGGTCGTGCTCTACCAACTGAGCTATTCCCGCAAATTCACATCAGTGAATGGGGCGACATTATACGAATATTTTAATGCCTTGCAAGGGCAAAATTTGTAAAAAGCGCCGCTTGGCGAAGTTTTAATCCAATTTGATGAAATGATCGCGATAATAAGCGAGTTCTTTGATGGATTCGCGAATATCGTCCAGAGCCAAGTGCGTGTTGCCTTTTTGGAATCCTTCCAATACTTCCGGTTTCCAACGGGCAGCAAGTTCTTTCAAGGTGCTGACATCGATATGGCGATAATGAAAATAATCCGCCAAATCCGGCATATATTGATATAAAAAACGCTTATCTTGCGCGATGCTGTTGCCGCAAATCGGCGATGCGCCTTTCGGCACCCAGCGTTTTAAAAAATCTAAGGTTTGTAATTCCGCTGCTCGTTCGGTGAGTTTGCTGGCTCTGACACGTTCCACCAAGCCGTTCGCCGTGTGCGTTTTCACGCACCAATCAGACATTTTGCCCAGCAATTCGTCACTCTGATGCACCGCCAAGACAGGGCCTTCGGCCAGAATGTTGAGATTTTTATCGGTGA
Source organism: Aggregatibacter sp. HMT-949 (assembly GCF_041734645.1). Taxonomy (NCBI): domain Bacteria; kingdom Pseudomonadati; phylum Pseudomonadota; class Gammaproteobacteria; order Pasteurellales; family Pasteurellaceae; genus Aggregatibacter; species Aggregatibacter sp. HMT-949. The sequence goes on from NZ_CP162010.1 coordinate 469,647, forward strand.
CGATGGTGGCAATTTCAATAATACGTTCTTTTTCCGGATCTAAGCCCGTCATTTCTAAGTCGAGCCAAATCAGATTTTGTTTATCTAATTGCATAATATAAGGTATCCTATGTGAAATTTTTTTCATTTTAGCAGAAACTTCGCAGAAAACGACCGCACTTTTATGGCTAAACGTAAACTTACCCAAAACCAAACCCGCCGTATTCAAGCTAACAACGCCAAAACCTTGCATCGTCATAAAAGAAAGGACATTGAATGGCAAGACGAAATGCTCGGCGAGTCGCAAGAAGGTATTGTGGTTACGCGTTATTCCGCGCATGCGGATGTAGAAAATGCGCAAGGCGAGGTTTATCGTTGTAATTTGCGTCGTGCTTTATCAGGCGTGGTGGTGGGCGATCATGTGGTGTGGCGTAAAGGCAATCAACAATTACAAGGCGTCAGCGGTGTAATTGAGGCAATTCATCCGCGTCGTAATGAAATCGCACGTCCTGATTATTATGACGGCTTGAAACCAATTGCGGCGAATATCGACCGCATTATTATTGTTTCCGCCATGTTGCCTGCGCTTTCTTTGAATATTATTGATCGCTATCTTGTGGTATGTGAAGCCGCCCGCATTGAACCGCTGATTGTCGTCAATAAAGGTGATTTGTTGTCGCAACAGCAAGAAAAGGAAGTGGAAGGGCAACTGCAGATTTACCGCGATATCGGTTACCAAACGATGATTATTTCTGCACAAAACGGAAAAAATATGGAAAAACTGAGCGCGCTTTTAAGTGAAGGCACATCAATTTTCGTTGGGCAATCGGGCGTAGGGAAATCCAGCTTAATCAATCGTATCTTGCCGTCCGTGAATGCGGTGGTGGGAAGCATTAGCGAAACTTCGGGTTTAGGTCAGCACACGACGACCTCTTCTCGTTTATACCATTTACCGCAAGGCGGGAATTTGATTGATTCGCCGGGCATTCGTGAATTCGGTTTGTGGCATTTGGATGCGGAGCAAATTACTAAAGGTTACCGCGAATTTCAATATGTGCTTGGCACCTGTAAATTTCGCGATTGCAAACATTTGAATGATCCCGGCTGTGCATTACGCGATGCAGTAGCAGCGGGGCGCATCTCTTCAGTTCGTTATGATAATTATCATAAGCTTATAGCGAGTTTATCGGAAACCAAATCACAACGACATTTTTCTACGCTTTGATTCAATTTCATGCAAATAAGATAACATTTGGACATATAGGAATACTTCTGTTTTTACGACATAACGCAAGTTTTTTCCCGTTTTTCCTTGATTATTTAGCCTTTAGCAAGGATACTATCGCGGGTTTTTTGAATCTGGCTATTTTAAAATTAAACAATTACTAAATAGAGGTAACATATGTTTTCAAAAGATGTCGAAATCACAGCTCCTAACGGTTTGCACACTCGTCCGGCTGCACAATTTGTCAAAGAAGCAAAAGGCTTTGTTTCTGATATCACTGTGACATCCGCAGGGAAAAGTGCTAGTGCGAAAAGTTTGTTTAAGTTACAAACTTTAGGTTTAACGCAAGGGACAGTGATCACTATTTCTGCAGACGGTGAAGACGAGCAACAAGCTGTCGAACATTTAGTCGCATTAATTCCAACTTTAGAATAATTTTGAATATAGCCATAAAATCCGTTTTAAGTTTGCTCCGGTTTAGGTACTCGGGAAATGTTGCGGTATTTTATGGCTATAGTTTTGTTTGACCCCTATTAAATTGTTTCGGAAGGTGAACATGATCTCAGGTATTCCCGCATCCCCAGGTATTGTCTTTGGTAAGGCATTAGTGCTTAAAGAAGAAAAAATCGTTCTTGATACGACTAAAATTACAGATGATCAAGTTGAAGCTGAAGTGGCACGCTTTTATGAGGGCAGAAATGCCGCCGTTGAGCAATTAAATTCCATTAAGGATCGAGCATTCGCTTCATTGGGTGAAGAAAAAGCGGCGATTTTTGAAGGCCACTTAATGATTCTTGAAGACGAAGAATTAGAAGAGGAAATTTTAGATTATCTTCGTTCACATAACGTTAACGCTAGCGTCGCAGCAAGCAAAATTATCGATCAACAAGTGGCGATGCTGTCGGAAATCGATGATGAATATTTGAAAGAGCGAGCCGGTGATATTCGTGATATCGGTAATCGTTTAATTAAAAATATTTTAGGTATGCCGATTGTCGATCTTGGCGATATTAACGAGGAATCGATTCTTGTAGCGTATGATTTAACCCCATCCGAAACTGCACAGCTTAATCTTGAGAAAGTGCTTGGCTTCATCACCGACATCGGCGGTCGTACTTCTCATACTTCTATCATGGCGCGTTCTTTAGAATTACCGGCGATTGTGGGCACAAATAATGTCACCGAACAAGTTAATACCGGTGATTTCTTAATTCTTGACGCGGTAAATAACAGAATTTATATCAATCCGACTCAAGCTCAAATTGATGAATTAAAAGCATTGGAAGCAAAGCTAGCGGAAGAAAAAGCGGAATTGGCGAAATTAAAAGATCTTCCGGCAATTACTTTAGACGGTCATAAAGTGGACGTGGTGGCAAACATCGGAACCATTCGCGACTGCGACGGCGCTAATCGTAACGGTGCTGAGGGTGTAGGGCTATATCGTACCGAATTTTTATTTATGGATCGTGATCAATTACCGACCGAAGAAGAGCAGTTCATTGCTTATAAAGAAGTGGTAGAAGCGATGGATGGCCGCTTAGTGGTACTTCGCACGATGGATATCGGCGGCGATAAAGATTTGCCGTATTTGGATTTACCGAAAGAAATGAATCCATTCTTGGGCTGGCGCGCAATTCGTATCGCTTTAGATCGTCGTGAAATTCTGCATGCGCAATTACGCGCCGTGTTAAGAGCTTCCGCATTCGGTAAATTGGCGGTGATGTTCCCGATGATTATTTCGGTGGAAGAAATTCGTGAATTAAAATCCGTGATGGAAATCTTAAAAGCGGAATTGCGTACGGAAGGTAAAGCGTTTGATGAAAACATTCAAATTGGCGTGATGGTGGAAACGCCGTCTGCTGCGGTGAACGCAAAATTCTTAGCAAAAGAAGTCGATTTCTTTAGCATCGGTACTAATGACTTAACCCAATATACTTTAGCGGTCGATCGTGGTAATGAATTGATTTCTCACCTTTATAATCCAATGCAACCGTCTGTGTTGAGTTTAATTAAACAAGTCATTGATGCGTCGCACACCGAAGGTAAATGGACGGGAATGTGTGGCGAATTGGCTGGTGACGAGCATGCAACCTTATTGTTGCTCGGTATGGGGTTAGACGAGTTCAGTATGAGTGCGATTTCTGTGCCACGCATTAAAAAGTTAATCCGTAACGTGAATTTTCAAGATGCAAAAGCGCTTGCAGATAAGGCGTTACAGCAACCGACTGCAGCACAAATCGAGCGGTTAATTGAAGAATTTTTGGCAGAAAAAGCGCTAAACTAGATACAAAATTAAGGTTTTGCGTTAAAATGCCGGCCATCTTTAATGGATAGGAGATTAAAATGGGCTTATTTGACAAATTATTCGGTTCTAAAGAGAACAAATCGGTAGAAGTCGAAATTTATGCACCGCTTTCAGGTGAAATCGTAAATATCGAAGATGTACCTGATGTTGTGTTCTCTGAAAAAATCGTTGGTGACGGTATCGCTATCCGTCCGAAAGGCAACAAGATCGTAGCCCCGATTGATGGCGTTATCGGTAAAATTTTCGAAACCAACCACGCATTTTCAATGGAATCAAAAGAAGGGATTGAATTATTCGTTCACTTCGGCATTGATACTGTGGAATTAAAAGGCGAAGGGTTTACCCGCATCGCCCAAGAAGGCCAGGCTGTAAAACGTGGCGATACGGTGATTGAATTCGATCTTGAATTATTAGAATCCAAAGCAAAATCCGTATTAACGCCGGTTGTAGTTTCTAATATGGACGAAATTTCCAACATCGAGAAAAAATCAGGCGAAGTGGTTGCCGGTGAATCCATCGTGTTGGTACTCAAAAAATAGTTTTTGTTATCTCTGAAAAGTCCGCCGTTGAGCGGATTTTTTATTTCTACAAAGAGAAAATTATGATTTATAAACTCGTCGGTGCCCTCCGGCATTATATTTGGGGTGGACGCCATTATATTCCGCAATTATTGAATATTCCCACCGAAGAAAACCAACATTACGCCGAATATTGGCTAGGCGCGCATGCTTCTGCGCCCTCCATACTTGAAACGGAAGGTAAAATTCAACCGCTTAACGACTTTGTATGCCAAAATAGCACCGCATTGGGGGCGCAAAGTACGGCGCTTTTTGGTCATGCGTTGCCGTATTTACTGAAAATTTTGGATGTGGCGAAACCGCTTTCTATTCAACTTCATCCGACGAAACGGCAAGCGGAAATTGGTTTTGCCGCAGAAAATGCTAAAGGCATTGATTTGAACGATCCAAAACGCATTTACAAAGACGATAATCACAAACCGGAAATGATGATTGCCTTATCGGATTTTTGGTTACTGCACGGTTTTAAATGCAAAGATAAAATTCTCGCCGCGTTCGAATGTCGTCCATCGCTTGCGCCATTGGCGGAAAAATTACGCAAACAAGATTTGCACGATTTCTATGCCGAGATAATGCAAGCGGATCAGGCCTCGCTAGCTCAATGGCTCGTCCCGCTGATTGAACAAAACTACGCCGCTTATACCGCCGATAAACTGGATTTAACGAATCCGGATTATTGGCTGCTTTATACAATGGATGCGATGGAGATTTCTCCACAAAAACTTGATGCGGGCTTAATTTGTTTTTATCTATTTAATATCGTTCATTGCAAAATCGGCGAAGGCATTTACCAAGAAGCCGGCATTCCACACGCTTATTTACGCGGACAAAATATCGAACTGATGGCTTGTTCGGATAATGTCATTCGCGGCGGCTTGACACCGAAATATGTGGATATTCCGGAATTGCTAAAAATCATCGATTGCCGTGAAGTGGAGCCACAAATTATCTCGGTCGCGCCGCAAGCATCGCGCGTATTTACTTATTCCACGCCGGCAAAAGACTTCGCCTTGCAAAATATTCGATACGAATGTGGTGAAACCCACCACTTAACGACACAAAGCGCTGCGATTTTGATGGTGATGAAAGGGCAAGTGAAGTTAGACTGCGCTGAGAGCACCGCATTGAACCTTGAACAAGGCGAAGCCGCTTTTATTACGGCCGGTTCTTCATATCGCGTGGAAGGCCTAATGGAAGGCTATGCAATCGTGGCGAAGCTACCTTAAGCAAAATCAATTTTGGCGATATAGCTGATGACGCTAATTTGGGCGCTGACGGCAAGTTTTATGTGACGGCGCTGCTTGGCTGAACACGTCGTCATGCGCACGTATGATTTCGTTATACTCGAACATAGTAATGCCGTATTGCAAGATGGTTTCAATGCGGTGCTGAAAACGGATCTCAATGGTGCTGATGGAGGGGGCTAGGCTTAGAGCGGTGCTGCGAACGCATATTTAGCCCAGATATGGCTCATCGTATTAATGCGAATGCGCAAGGTAAATTGCGCATTCAGATTCATGCCGATGACAAGCGTATTTTTCACGAATTATTTTCGGTAATGGCGATAGGCCGAGTTCCTTTCCGTAACTCTTCGACTTCATCTAATAATTGAAGAATCAATCCTAGCGCCGGTACGCTGGCTTCAAAATCGCGACCAATTCGTCCGGCACGGCGAATACGTCCCATTTGAAAACCGCTGAAAATAGCCTGTTCCGGATCGCCGTCCACGGTAATTACACCTTCTTCAATTAATGCCAGCAACCATTGGCGATCGCAAGCGCATACGTTTAAGATTTCATTAAAAGTCAATGTAATATCAATGTCCTTCATGTGATCTCCTTAATTCCTTATGCTGTCTTGCCGTTAAAATGTGTGGCTAAAGCTTTCCATGCTGCACGATCTGCATCGCTTTGCACGCTTGGTACGACAATGCGAATATTCAAATACAAATCCCCTGCTTCTTTTGTCGGAATACCCTTGCCTTTCAAACGAATGCTTTTACCGCTTTGGCTGTTTTCCGGCAAGTTGATTTGTAAGCGACCGGCAACGGTATCGGCAATGATTTTACCGCCTAAGACAGCGTCCCAAGGTTTTACATCAATAATTTGATATACGTCTTTTTTATTTTTGACGTAAAGATCCGGCTTTTCATCGAATTTTATTTTTAAGTATAGATCGCCGTTTTCACCGCCGTTTAAGCCCGGCAATCCTTGACCGCTTAATCGAATTTGTTGTCCTTCGGTAATGCCTTTCGGAATTTTGATATTCAACGTTTTCGCTTGATAAACGCCGTGTCCGTATTCGTCTAGCGTTGGTACATTTAAGGTTACGCTACGTGCCGCGCCGTTATAAGCGGTAGCGATGTCGATGGTAAATTCCGCATGTTGATCGTCGCCTTTTATTGGGCCGGTTTGACGCGCACGTGCTTGCGCCGTACGGCCAAATGAACCAAATAAATCCTCAAAATTGAAATTAGCTTGTCCAAAAGCGCCATCGCCGTCGGAATGGAATTCATAACGATGAAATCCACCGCCTTCACCGCCGAATGGGTTACCCCGGCTAAACGGATTAGCACCTTGAGCCGCACCATAAGGGTTGGCCAACATTTCATCATACTCAGCGCGTTTTTCTTGATCTTTTAAAATCTCGTAAGCCTCATTGACTTCCGCCGTTTTTTTCACCGCATCGGGATCTTTACTCACATCAGGGTGATATTGACGCACTAATTTGCGATATGCTTTTTTAATGGTATTGAGATCGGCATCTTTTGCTACGCCCAATACATCGTAATAATTTTTCTCCGCCATACTTTTCCTTTTTATTTCCTTTCTAAATCTTAATAACTAAGGGGCTATTACAATTACACCTCAGAAAACATGATATAAATTAAATAAGGATTATGATTCGAATTTAAAGTATTAATCGAAAATTTCTATTAAAAATTTAACAAATTCGAGGTAACGGCTCATTAGTCGGTAAATCCAGTAAACGACTTTGTCCGAACACGCCCATCAAACGTATTTTTTTATCCGTCGTCATTTCGCCAATCACAGCGGCATTTTTGCCTAACGGGTGCGCATGAAGTGCAGTCAAAATTTCCGGTGTTTTGTTTGCCGAAGCGACAATCACAAGTTTCCCCTCGTTGGCGAAGTTTAAGGCTTCAAGTCCGAGTAATTCACAAATACCGCGCACTTCTTGGCGAATTGGCAACGCTTGCTCATCAATATGAATGCCCAACGCTTGCGCATTAGCATACTCATGTAGCACCGCATTGACACCGCCGCGGGTGGCATCTCGCACGGCTTTCACGCCGTCGATCTCGCGTAAGCATTCAATTAACGGATAAAGCACTGCGCAGTCGCTGTGCAGATCCGTTTGAATGCCTAATTTTTCGCGTAAATTTAAAATGGTCGCCCCGTGATCACCGATGGTGCCACTGACGATAATTTTATCACCCGCCTGAATTCGATGAACGCCCCAGTCCAGCCCTTTTGGAATAACACCGATGCCGCTGGTGTTGATAAATATCTTATCCACTGCGCCTTTTTGCACCACTTTGGTATCACCGGTCACCACTTGAATACCGGCAGCCTTTGCGGTTTCCGCCATAGATTGAATAATTTGTTGCAGTTCGCTAAGCGGCAAGCCTTCTTCTAAAATAAAGCCGGCAGAAAGATATTTCGGTACCGCACCGCATACTGAGACATCATTCGCTGTACCGCACACTGCCAGTTTGCCGATGTCGCCGCCCGGGAAGAAAATAGGATCAATCACAAAACTATCGGTACTAAACGAAAGGATTTCGCCTTGTTGTGTCAGCTCGGCCAAAGGAATACGCGCTTGATCTTCGCCTTGCGCTAAAATCGGGTTGGCAAAGGCTTTCATAAAATAATCTTGAATTAATTGTTGCATTGCCGCACCACCGTTGCCGTGCGCCATGGTGATAATATTATTCATTCTTTATTCTCTACGATATTGATAATAAGCCGCGCAAGCACCTTCGGAAGATACCATTAATGCGCCGTAAGCATTATCCGGATTGCAATTGGTGCCGAATAGCGGGCAATCGGAGGGTTTGCAGCGTCCGGTCAGTACATCGCCGCAGCGAGAATTTGGATCGTCGGCCACTTGTTGTGCTTGGCTTTGGAAGTAAATTTCGGCGTCAAATTGGCGATAAGCCTCGGTAAGTTCCACGCCGGATTGTTCAATTTCGCCTAATCCGCGCCATTCGCTGCTTTCTTTTAGTTGAAATACTTCTTGCATGGCGTGTTGCGCAAGCAAATTGCCGTGATTATCCACAATCCGTTTATATTGGTTTTCGATTTCGCAACGGCCATCCACAAATTGCCGAACAAGCATTACAATCGCCTGTAAAATATCTAAGGGTTCAAAACCGGTAATCACAAAGGGTTTGTGATATTTATCGACAATACTTTGATACGGCTTCGTGCCTATTACCATACTTACATGTCCCGGTGCGATGAAGCCATCAATTTTCACTTGATCTTGCGCCAACAAACTGTGCAAAGTCGGAATAATGGTGATGTTCTGGCAGACAATCCAGAAATTCTTCGTACTCAGTTTTTTCGCTTGCTGCAGTGTAACCGCCGCGCTTGGCATCGTGGTTTCAAAGCCAAGGGAAAAGAACACCACTTTTTTATCGGGATTATTTTGCGCGATATTTAACGCATCCAACGGTGAATACACGATTCGTACATCCGCGCCTTTGGCTTTCGCTTCTAACAGCGAACCTTGACGACCTTTCACACGCATAGCGTCGCCGAAAGTGCAGAAAATCACATCGGGTTTGAGCGCAATTTCAATGCATACATCAATTCGCCCCATCGGTAATACGCATACCGGACAGCCGGGGCCATGGATAAACTCAATACTTTTCGGCAATAAGCGATCCAAGCCGAATTTAAAAATCGTATGCGTATGACCGCCGCACACTTCCATTAAATACAGTGGGTTTTCCTCTGTGAAGTGCGGGAGTTTTTCCATCAGTTTTTCAAGTTGCGTCACTAAACTGCGGGCGAGTTCAGGATCGCGAAATTCATCGACAAATCGCATTAACTATCCTTGTTTTCTTTGGTTTTCTAGCCAGTTCAACCAATCGCCCAGGCCTTGTTCCGTGGTGGCGGAAAGTTGAATCACTTCAATACTTGGATTCACGCGCTTCGCATTGGCAATGCATTGCGCTACGTCGAAATTTAAATACGGCAATAAATCCACTTTATTCAGAATCATCAAACCGGAAGCGGCAAACATATGTGGATATTTCAATGGTTTATCTTCGCCTTCGGTCACGGACAAAATCACCACCTTAGCTTTTTCACCGAGATCAAACTCTGACGGGCAAACCAAATTTCCCACATTTTCAATAAACAGGATACTGTCGGCTTTTGGACGTAATTTCACCATAGCCTCACCGATCATTTGCGCATCCAAATGACAGCCTTTGCCTGTGTTTACTTGAATTGCCGGCACGCCGGTAGCGCGAATGCGATCGGCATCATTTTCCGTTTGTTGGTCGCCTTCAATCACATAGCAAGTACAGTCGTTTTTCAACGCGTTTAGCGTAGTTGTTAAAAGCGTGGTTTTGCCGGAACCGGGGCTGGATACCAGATTTAACGCGAAAATATGTTGTTTTTCAAAAAAAGCACGGTTGTGATCTGCTAGCCGATTATTTTTGCCTAACACGTCTTGTTCGATTTTTAGCAGACGTTTTTGCGTATCATCCGGTTCGGTGGGCTTGTTGAAATGAAAGGTAGAATGAGAAAAATTTGGCGTTGTATATTCTTGCGCATCGTCGTCAGAATGACGGTGCGGCAGCTCGCCAATGCGGACCTGATCCGGATGTCCGCAGCCACAGGTTGTACACATAAATCCTCCGTTGCTGGATGTTGAAATCAGATTTCAACAAATTTGCAACAAGGATAACACAATCAAAGTCTCTGTTTTTGATAGAGATCATAAACTAATAATTTCGTCCGCTAAGCGGTGGATAAATCCTTGATGATGCGAGGAAATCAGCATTGGCAAACGCAATTCGTGCAACAATGTAAGCAATTTTTCGCTATTTTTTCGATCCAGCCCGTTGGTCGGTTCATCCAATAGTAAAATTTTTGGTCGCATCGCCAACACGCCGGCAAGGGCGGTGAAATTTTTCTCGCCACCGGAAAGCGTGTGCACCGTACGATCTTTTAAATGCTTGATACCAAGACGCTCAAGTTGTTGCTCGGCAATCTGATAAGCCTGTTCACGCGCTATGTTTTGATTCAAGGGGCCAAATGCCACATCATCCAATACCGTTGGGCCGAATAGTTGATCATCGGCATTTTGGAAACAAATGCCGATCGGACCGCGAAACGGCGCAAAGTCTTTTTCTCGGCGGCAAATTTTTCCGAATAGGCTGATTTCGCCTCGTGTAATCGGTACAAAACCGAGCAATGCTAGTAGCAAGGTGGTTTTGCCGGTGCCGATTTCGCCTTGTACAAACAAGCGGGTTTGTCCCGCCAAAGTGAAACTTAAATCGTTAATAATCGGCGTGCCATGGCGTTCAATACAAAGATTTTTAACGGACAACATTTTCGTTTTCCTTCTTCTGAGTGAATTGAAAGCCGCGACATTTCAACGCAATTTGCGCCGTTTCCGCTTTTAATAAGGCATGAATTAATAATAACGTAACCGACTGTGCAATCACATAAAGGGTGCGACGATTCACGCCGGGACAAAATCCGCGCGCGCGCATTGCGCGATCCATTTTTTGGCGAAGCTTACTCAAAAGCGCAATATAGCGCACCGTTAAAATAAACAGTTGTAGTAATTTTTTCGGCAACGGCAATTTGCTCAATGCTTGTAACAGCACCGCATCGCTAATGTTCCATAAAAAAAGCCAAAGGGAAAACAGCAGTAAATTCATACGCAAGGTTAAGATTTCGGCCAGCAAAATGCCTTGCGGATTGAGTTCAATGCGGTTCTGTTCGATGCGCCAACTTAACGTCGCCCAAATCAAGGCGATAAAAATCAGTAAGGCGATCCCGCGTTTACAATAAGGCGATAGAGATTTTTGGCTGCGCAACAGTAAGATGGCGAAGGTTAAAATTAGCACCGCATTGAGCCCAATCAAGTAGGCGAAGTCCGTTAGAACGCTAATGATTAAGCCCCAAAAAAACAGTCCGATAAGGCGCCAATGCGGTGCTAAAAAGGAAGACGGGGAAAAGTGCGGCAGACAATGGCTGAGATTTTTGTTCATGAGGACGCTAATACGGAACGATTTAGCGCGTCGGGGTACATTTTGCACAGTAGGCTAATCACACCAACGCTAATTACGCTATCTAACACAAATACCGGCAAGTGCGAAGCCAAAAGTAACCAGACCAGATCGGTGTAGCTTTTGCCGCCATCCAGCATTAATTCCAAAGAGGCTAAGGCCGCCGCGCCGCCTACACCAACAACGCCCGCCCCGATACCGACAAACAGACGATTTTTTAAGCTCATTTGCGGGCGTAAACGTGCGCGCCATAAATAATGGGCGATGACGGCGGGAATCGCCATAATACACAGATTTACGCCCAATACGGCAAAGCCGCCGAAGGAGAAAAACAAAACTTGCAGCAATAATGCAATCAGAAACGCGGGAAATACCGTCCAACCGAGGAAAAGCCCTGCCATGCCGTTTAATATCAAATGTACGCTGCCGATGCCGACCGGTACGTGAATGGTGCCTGCCACAAAAAATGCAGCGGCGAATAATGCGGTAAGCGGTAAGCGCTCTTGTTCAAGTTTGCGCAAACCAATTGCGACGCCCCCTGCTGCGAGCACCGCATTGGTCAATAGAACCGGTGCGTGTAGTACGCCTTCAGATAAATGCATCAGATTCGTTCCTTCTCAATTTCGCTTTTGCTTTTTCGTGCGTTCCACCACGCAAATAGGCCGATAATCCCGACGATATAACCGATGCCGCCCAAAATATCGCGCAGATAAATTTGGGTTTTTAAATGAGCGATGTCTTCACGCAATAACATCAAATCCGCCCCTTTGTTATTTGAAGGGGCGATGCGATCGGCCGTAATGGCCGCACGATGTCCTTCTTCGCCTTCTACCACCACTTTTAATGTGCTATTTGCAATATCCGGCACGGTCAGATTAAACGCGCCCTGCGCATCCGTTTTACCCGCTAAAATCGGTTCTTCGACGCCGGAACGTTGCACTTCCAAATAGGTTTCGGCAGCAGGCGTCATATCGGAATAATAGGCTTTGCCGGAAAGCATTTGCCCATCATATTGAGCAAATACATGAAGTGCGTGGGCTTGTGCGTGCGCCACGAAGAAAAGACTTAAAAGTGCAGTGAAAAACGACAAAATTTTCATAAGTCTTCCGATTAATTGGCGTCAAAAGTTAGCATGTATTCAATTGAACGGCGATCGTAATCCGGATTATTCAACACAGCTTCATTAAATTCCGCCCAAACTTTATTGGCACCTTTGCGTGGAGTAAATTCGGCGATGCCTTTTTCATCGGTTAAATTAAACGGTGCGTCTTCACCGGTGCCAACTTTAATCCCTTGCACCGGTTTGCCGTTGTGTAACACAAGAATGGCAAGCGGTTTACCGGCCTCGGCTACACTTTGAGGTATCAGTTCGTAGGCCACGTTATGTGCGTAAAAGGCTTGTTCACCCCATTTTAGAATCGCTTTGCCAAATTTTATCGGATTAGTGCTAAATTCCGCGTTTGGTGCTTCGCGTTTGGTTTTTTCTACATATTTACCGTTCGGCAATTTTGACCAAACGCCATTGTTAAATTCAAGGAATACGAGTTCGGATTGGGGTGTCAAATAGGCTTCGCCATTTTTGAATCGGTATTCAAGCGGGGTTAATTTTCCTTGAGAATTTAAGACTTGGATCGACTGGATTTTGGATTGCGGATAATTTTCGGTTTCTTCGTGGCCGAATTTCATCACGTATTCGCCTTGCGATGACGTGGGTTCTAGCCATACATTATGCGCCTTGGCAAAGGTGGCGGCTAAAAGTATGGCCAAATTCAAGGCGATTTTTTTGAAGTCCATTTTTTTCTCCTTTACTTTATTACGAGATTAGAACTTATAATAAAATATGAAGTAACTTCAGAGTCAAGCGCTATTTAGGAGAGAAGATGAGAATAGGTCAATTAGCCGATGCATTGGGTTGTACCGTAGAAACCATTCGTTTCTATGAGAAACAAGGTTTACTGCCGGCACCGCATCGCACCAACGGCAATTTCCGCAAATACGATGAAGAACACGTTCAACGTCTTTCTTTTATTTGCAATTGCCGTAGTTTGGATTTATCCCTTAATGAAATTAAAACCTTGCTTTCATTGGAAGATCACAACGAACAACGCACTGAAGAAATTAATCGTTTACTTGACCGTCATATTAAAGATGTTGCCAAACGCATCCATGAGCTTGCCCATTTGCGTATGAAACTTATTGAATTAAAAGAAAAAACCATTGGTACGGATGAAGATCCGATGAAATTATTACTGCAACATAGTGTGAGATTTGTACGGTTATAATTCAGGCATACCTCAACTTTTATGATCTAAATCACAAAACTTATTTTTAGTATTTTGGCTACGTTCCATTGATAACCCCTAAGTGTTAGAATTCCAGCGACTTTTTTATTCTATTGACAGGAGTATCACAATGGCATTTCGTATTGAAAAAGACACTATGGGTGAAGTTCAGGTTCCGGCGGATAAGTATTGGGCGGCGCAAACCGAACGATCCCGTAATAATTTTAAAATTGGTCCTGCGGCTTCTATGCCACATGAAGTGATCGAAGCCTTTGGTTATTTGAAAAAAGCGGCAGCATTCGCGAATACCGATCTCGGCGTGTTGCCTGCGGAAAAACGGGATTTAATCGCGCAAGCCTGTGATGAAATTTTGGCTGGCAAATTAGACGATCAATTCCCATTGGTGATTTGGCAAACCGGTTCCGGTACGCAATCCAATATGAACGTGAATGAAGTGGTGGCAAACCGTGCTCACGTTTTACACGGTGGCAAATTGGGCGAAAAATCCATTATTCACCCGAATGATGATGTGAACAAATCTCAATCCTCCAACGACACCTTCCCGACCGCCATGCACATTGCGGCATATAAAAAAGTGGTGGAAACCACCATTCCTGCGGTAGAACGTTTACAAAAAACCTTTGCAGCAAAATCTGAAGCATTTAAAAATGTGGTGAAAATCGGTCGTACCCACTTAATGGACGCCACGCCGCTCACATTAGGTCAGGAATTTTCCGCTTATGCGGCGCAATTACATTTCGGTTTGCTTGCGTTAAAAAACACTCTGCCACATTTGCGCCAATTAGCCCTTGGTGGCACGGCAGTGGGCACCGGTTTGAACACACCGAAAGGTTATGACGTGAAAGTGGCGGAATACATCGCTAAATTTACCGGTTTGCCATTCATCACCGCCGAAAACAAATTTGAAGCCTTGGCGGCGCATGATGCCATCGTGGAAACCCACGGCGCATTACGTCAACTTGCTATGAGCTTATTCAAAATTGCTAACGACATTCGTTTATTGGCCTCCGGTCCGCGCTCCGGTATCGGTGAAATCTTAATTCCGGAAAATGAACCGGGTTCTTCCATCATGCCGGGCAAAGTGAATCCGACCCAATGCGAAGCCATGACTATGGTATGCGCACAAGTGTTTGGTAACGACACCACTATTGCATTCGTGGGCTCACAAGGTCACTTCCAATTGAATGTGTTCAATCCGGTGATGATCGCCAACTTCCTGCAATCCGCGCAATTGTTGGCGGATGTCTGCGTGTCCTTCGACGAGCACTGTGCAACCGGTATCGAACCTAACTATCCGCGTATTAAACAACAGCTTGAAAATTCATTAATGTTGGTGACTGCGCTGAATACTCACATTGGTTATGAAAACGCAGCGAAAATTGCCAAAACCGCACACAAAAACGGCACAACTCTTCGTGAAGAAGCCATTAATCTTGGTTTGGTTTCTGCTGAAGATTTCGACAAATGGGTGCGTCCGGAAGACATGGTGGGCAGTTTGAAATAAACTAAACGATAAAAATCACAGTCAAAGGCGAGTACTGGCTCGCCTTTTTATTTGTGGTTTTTCAAGGGCTTTTGTTATAATTCGTGCATCTCAAATTATGAAATAACGATATGAAAATCAGATTTCTTTTTGCCGCAATTTTTGCGTTCCTTTCAACCGAGCTTTCTGCCCATTGGTTGCCTGTTGGTAATGCCGAATATACTTGGGGGCCTTTCCATGTTTACAGTGTCGGACTTTTTTCCGAAACCGGCTCTTATCAAAATAATCAGCGCCCATTAATGTTTTCCATCAAATATGAAAAACCGATTGAAGGTAAAAATTTTGCTATTACTTTGATTAAAGAAATGGAAGCCCAACAAATTAGTGCAGATGACACCACGGAATGGTTGAAAAAAATGCAGCAAATTTTCCCTGACTTTTCACCAAACGATATTTTAAATTTTGTCGCTTTAGAAGATAAAGGTTATTTCATCGCGAACGATACAGTATTGGATCACGAATTTGATGCTAAATTCACTCAAGCTTTTATTGATATTTGGCTTTCACCGAAAAGCAGTTTTGTGAAACTTCAACCACAGCTTTTGGGCAAAGAGAAAAGCGGTCAAGATAATAAAGAATTTCAACATCAGCCGGCGAGCGAGCCTTTCGATGAAGAGAATGCCATGCCCGAATTACCGCCGAATTATGATCTAAAAAATAATCTAAAGGGGTAAAACAATAACAGGCGAACAGTTAATTCGCCTTTCTCTGTCATAAAACAGCCTTTTCCAAAAATAAAATCATCTCTAAAGCTACATTGACGCCACTGGTTTTCTCGATCATTTCCAAACCGGGGCTGGCATTGACTTCAAGCACTAACAAACCCTGTTTCGAGCGAATTAAATCTACACCGGCAACAGCCAATCCCAGGGCTTTTGCGGCTTTTATAGCAATTTGTTTTTCATCTTCGGACAGCGTTATTTTATTTGCACTTCCGCCGCGGTGAAAATTAGCGCGGAATTCTCCTTCCGGTCCGATACGTTGCATACTTGCCACCACTTTATCGCCGATTACAAAACAGCGAATATCCTTACCGCGAGCCTCCTCTACAAAATCTTGCAATAACACCGGTACGCCGGTCTCTTTGAGTAACTCCAAAATGGCAACCGCATTGGAAGCTTGTTCCGCCAGTACGACACCGATTCCTTGCGAACCATTAAGGGTTTTAATGACCAACGGTTCAGCCATTTTTCGTATCGCCGTTTTAGGCAAAACCTCAGCTCCGCTTAATTGGGTATGTGGCACCGCGATACCTTGCTCACTTAGAATTTGTAAACTGCGCCATTTATCGCGAGCGGCTAAAAAGGCCTGTTCGGAATTTAAACAATAGATTCCTTTTGCTTGAAAATGGCGTAACACCGCACAGCCTGTTTTCGTGCTGGCGGTACCAAACCGCGGTAGCACCGCATCGTAAGCGGGTAAACGATAAGGTTCACCTTCCTGTGGTTGATAGTCAATTTCAAAATGCGGTAAATTTTCCGTGAGTTTTAATAGACAGCGGTTCGGATCCAAAATCTCCATTTTATGGCCGCGCTGCTCGGCGCTTTGTTTTAATCGTTGGCAACTATACAAACGCGGTTCGCGACAAAGCATTAACAATTTCATAGGCGATTTCCAAATTAAAAGGCGATACATTATACCAATCGTAACAATGCCGAAAAACTGTTTATAGGTTTGTAAAAAAAGGGTAGAATCGCGCCGATTTTTTATATCAACAAAAGGAAAAAACTATGTTTGTCGTTATTTTTGGCCGTCCGGGCTGCCCGTATTGCGTACGCGCAAAAAATCTTGCCGAAAAATTAAAAGGTGAAGTAGCCGATTTCGATTATCGTTATGTGGATATCCATGCGGAAGGTATTACTAAAGAGGATTTATCGAAATCCGTTGGAAAACCGGTTGAAACTGTGCCGCAGATCTTTATTGATGAAAAGCCAATCGGCGGTTGTACCGATTTTGAAGCCTTAATGAAAGAACAATTCGGTATCGTAGCTTAATAATATTGTGCTTTAGCCGTTTAACTTAAGGTTTATTTTACAGCGCGAAGTGCGGTCGATTTTCAGTGAGTTTTACAAGAACTCCGCGGAAATTGACCGCACTTTTACGTTTGAGCGACTCGTAACATCACAGTTTCTAGTTTGGCGGCGCCATTAGCGGCTCCAATGCGGTGCTCTTGGCGATGTCCGACGGAAGTAGCTGGAGCTAAAAAAAATAGAGCAAGAATTCTTGCTCTATTTTTTGTTGGCTTATTTCTTCTGCCAAATAAATTCAATGGCACATTCGGCATCACCTAGCGTTTGGTCAATTTCCCGCGGTAAGCCTTCACGATAATAATCGTGCACTTGAATAATACTTTCGATATTAACTTGGTCGGAAAAGTGTCGGGCAAGATCCAGTACGTTTACGGAAGCCGGCATTAAAGAATTATTTTTGTGAATGGTGAAACTATGTTTGTGGTCGGTATTTTTTACTGAAGGCCAAATGCCTTGCTCGTATAGATCTTCGTCCGGAATCGTGACGATTAAGAAACCGTTCGGCTTTAACACACGTAACCAGTTTTGCAACCCGATAACAGGGTCATATAAATGTTCTAAACAGTGGGAGGAATAAACAAAATCAAAAGTACAATCAGGAACGGTTTCAAGATATTGTCCGTCACCGTCCTCAAGATCCCAAGTTCTTACACTTAGCATTTTAGGAAAAATACCTAAGAACTGGGCTAGAGAATCAGGGCCACCGCCAATATCGATGCCGTTTCCGACAAAGTATCTATTGATAAAATTAATATTTTTAATCCGACGTTGAACAATCGATTTGTGTGTTTCTCTCATAAGTTACTCCTTAAGTAATAGTTAGCCGAAACGCGGGCGATTCTAGCATGTATATATTTTTATGTCATTTGGGTTTTGGCAGATTCAATAAAACCTGTTCTATATCAATAAAACCCTAAATTTTATATGCCTATATGCCTAATAAAAAGCGTATGATTCCCTTGGAATATTAATTCCGTTTCAAGTTGGCGTATCTAAAATAAGGACATTAATTATGGCAATTAAAAAAGTGATTACTGTATGTCCGTATTGCGCTTCAGGTTGTAAAATCCATCTTTTGGTGGAGAACAACAAAATTGTGGGAGCTGAAGGTGCAAACGGCAAAACCAACGAAGGGGAGTTGTGCCTAAAAGGATATTACGGCTGGGATTTCGTGCATGACACAAAAATCCTGACTCCTCGCTTGACTCAACCGATGATCCGCTACAAACGTGGCGAACCATTCACACCGGTAAGCTGGGAAGAGGTAATTTCTTACACCGCTAACCGTCTCAGAAAAATCAAAGAAAAATACGGCAACGAATCAATCATGGTAACGGGCTCTTCCCGTGGACCGGGCAACGAAGTGAATTTCGTGATGCAAAAATTCGCCCGTGCGGTATTAGGCAATAACAACGTTGACTGTTGTGCGCGCGTATGACACGGCCCTTCTGTAACAGGTCTGCTCAAATCGGTCGGTAACGGCGCAATGTCTAATTCAATCGTTGAGATTGAAGATACCAAATGCGTATTTATTTTTGGCTATAATGCCTCTACTTCACACCCGATTGTGGCGCGTCGAATTAATCACGCTAAACAAAAAGGGGCGAAAATCATTGTTTGTGACCCGCGTAAAATCGAAACTGCCCGTATTGCGGACATTTATGCTCCGCTTGCTAACGGCAGTAACGTGGCATTCTTGAATGCCATGATGAATGTGATTTTAGAAGAAGGGTTGCAAGATCAAAAATTTATCGATGAACATACTGAAAATTTCGATGTGTTCTATGAAACCGTTAAATCCTACACACCGGAATCCACTCAACATATCACCGGTATCGAGCCGAAAATGTTGCGTGAAATCGCTCGCACTTATGCCAAAGCGGAAACAGCCACCATCTTGTGGGGGATGGGCGTATGTCAGTTCCGTCAAGGGGTAGAAACCGTGCGTGCCTTGGCAAGTTTGGCAATGTTGACGGGTAACTTAGGTAAACCGAATGTGGGTGTAAACCCTGTGCGCGGCCAAAACAACGTACAAGGCGCTTGCGATATGGGCGCGTTGTTTAACGTCTTACCAGGCTACCAAAGCTTTGCCGATCCGGAAATTAATGCAAAATTTGCGAAAGCTTGGGGAGTGCCGTCCATTCCAACCAAACCAGGCGTGCCGCTCAGCGAAGTGCCGGAAGCCATCATGGAAGATAAAATCAAGGCGTTCTACATCATGGGCGAAGATACATTGCAGACAGAGCCTGATATCAATGCCGTGAAAAAGGCCTTTGAGAAAGTGGAATTTCTGATTGTGCAAGATATTTTCATGACCCAAACCGCCGCGGAAGCGGACGTGTTATTGCCGGCAACTTCTTGTGCCGAACATGAAGGCGTATATAGTGCTGCCGACCGTGGTTTCCAACGCTTCTATAAAGCCGTTGAACCGACCGGTAATGTGAAAGACGACTGGGAAATTATCAGTCTCATCGCACAAGCCATGGGCTACCCAATGCACTATAACAACACCCAAGAAATCTGGGATGAGCTTCGTTCGCTTTGCCCGATTTATAAAGGTGCGACTTACGAAAAAATGGAAGGCTTAGGTTATATCCAATGGCCTTGTACCGACGAAGGACCGGAAGATCAAGGCACGTCTTATTTGTATAAAGGACAAATCTTTGACCGTCCGAACGGCAAAGCCGAGTTCTTTGCCTGCGACTGGGAACCGCCAATGGAAGTCGTTTCCGAAGAATTTCCACTCGTGCTTTCCACCGTGCGCGAAGTGGGTCACTATTCCTGCCGTTCAATGACCGGTAACTGCCGAGCGCTTGCTGCGCTTGCCGATGAGCCGGGATTTGTGCAAATGAACGACCAAGATGCCAAAGCCCTTGGTATCAAAAACAACGACTTGGTATGGATTGCTTCATCTCGCGGTAAAGTGATTTCTCGCGCGGATGTTAGCACCCGCACCAACAAAGGCGCTTGTTATATGACCTACCAATGGTGGATCGGAAAATGTAACGAACTCACTGCCGAACATTTGAACCCGGGTTCTCGTACGCCGGAATACAAATACAGTGCAGTGCGGATCGAAAAAATCGATGACCAAGCTTGGGCGGAGCAGTATGTGATCAGCGAATACACCAAACTCAAAAAACGCTTAAGAGAGACCGCATTGGCAGCTTAAACATACATGAAAGGAGAACGCAAGTTCTCCTTTTTTAAAGGATGGAATTTTAGTTAAAGACCGAGTTAGGCTTTATGCTCGGTCTTTTTTGTTTTTTATGAAGGACGCGGTTTGCAGGTTTTGACAAGGCTTGAAATTAGAGGCTTCAATGCGGTGCTATTTGAGCATCTCACCGATTGCAAGGCGAATGCGGTGGATTGGAAGGCGCTTTCGCCTCACCCCAGTGTTGCCAAAATAATTTGTTCTTGATCGATGTGTACCCAAACTTGCTGACCAACTTGCCAATCGTTTGGTCGGCTGACGGTGGCGCAAAATTCAATGTCAGTGTCACCGAATTGCAGAATCGCTTCTTCGTCATTGACAGATTTAATCGTCACCGCAAACTGATTGGCTTGGTTTTCTAACGGTTGTTTGGTGATTTTTACCCAAGGCGCTTTAAACATCAGCATCACTTCTTTTTCGGTCATCAGTTTCAAGCGGGCAGAACTTTTGGTGGTGATCGAAACGTGCAACGGTTCCGGCAAATTCGTCACATTTACATCCACTACGCAACGGGAATCAATAATGCGTTGGCAAGCCACTTTGCCGAAGAATTGATTGCGTGCGCTACTTTGCAAGGAAAAACGTGCGGTGGCACTGAGTAAACTATCGAGCGGCACCGATTCGTCTTGCAGAATTTGAAATGCGTGATCTTGTGTTTTTTCCAGTAAATCATAAAGCTGAAGTAAGCGCTCGGCGTAAGTAGTAAGTGCAGTGCCGCCCCCGTTTTTGCCGCCGATATTGCGTTCCAACAAAGGACGCGGGCTGATTTTGTGCATCGCTTCTAAGTGATCCCAAGCGCTTTTATAGCTGACTTTAGCGTTTTTCGCCGCCTGATTAATGGAACCGCATTGTTGAATTTCTTTGAGTAAACGCACGCGTTTAGGGTCAATAAAAAGCGTTTGTTGTAATTTGATTGTGAGTAAAATTTCAGTATTTTTCATTTGATCCCCTTATGAATATGAGCGTTATATATTTTATGCCAAAATCGTACTTTTTCGATATGCTTATTTTTTATTTCAATATATAATTGAGTAGATAACGTTAAATCATAGAGGAGATGATGAATGAAAAAATTAACCAAAATTTCAACCGCACTTTTAATCGCCGGGTTAGGTTTTTCGGTTGGTGTATCGGCGAAAGTCACCGTCTTTGCAGCAGCGTCTATGACCGATGCGTTGCAACACGTAGCAACCGATTACGCCAAGCAAAATCCGAAAAATGAAGTGGTATTTTCTTTCGCTTCTTCTTCAACTTTGGCAAAACAAGTGGAAGAGGGCGCACCGGCGGATATTTTCGTGTCAGCCAGTAATAAATGGATGAAATACCTTTCCGAAAAAGACTTAACTGTTAAAGAAACGGAAAAAGTGTTGGTAGGAAATGATTTAGTGTTAATTGCGCCGGCGAAAAGCGCGGTGAATTCCGTAGATATCGCAAAAGGCGAATGGGTTGCGGCGTTAAAAGACGGTTATTTGTCCGTGGGCGATCCGGCGCATGTACCGGCCGGTCAATATGCTGAAGAAGCATTAACCAAATTAAATTTATGGGACAAAGTGAAAGATCGTTTAGCCCGTGCGAAAGACGTGCGTGGCGCGTTGGCATTAGTTGAACGTGCGGAATCCCCTTACGGCATTGTGTACGGCACTGATGCAAAAATTTCGCCTAATGTGAAAACTGTGGGCGTTTTCCCGGCTGACAGCCACAAACCGGTTGTTTATCCGGTCGCGATCTTAAAAGATCATGACAACGCCGATTCTCGCGATTTCTTAACATATTTAGAATCCGACGCAGCGAAAAAAGTGCTTGTGAGCTATGGTTTTTCCGTGAAATAATTCAGATTGATTTTTTCAATGAAAGGGCAGGTTTCTGCCCTTTTTATTATGCCAAGGAACATAATTTGCTTACTCAATTCCTCTCTTATTTTAATCTCAGCAGCATGGAAGTTAACGCGATTCGTTTAAGTTTAAGCGTTGCCGTTAGTTCGATGTTGTGGAGCTTACCATTGGCGATCTTAGTTGCCTGGTTGCTGGCGCGTAAAAATTTTTACGGAAAATCGCTAATTACCGGCATTATTCATCTGCCGTTGGTGTTACCGCCTGTCGTTATCGGTTATTTGCTGTTGGTGGCGATGGGGCGTAACGGCTTTATCGGTAAATATTTATATCAATGGTTCGGGCTTTCCTTCGGTTTTAGTTGGAAAGGCGCAGTGCTGGCCTCCGCCGTGGTGGCCTTTCCATTAGTGGTACGCGCAATTCGACTTTCTTTGGAAAGCATCGATATTAAATTAGAACAAGCCGCGCAAACATTAGGTGCGTCAGCTTGGCGCGTGTTTTTCACGATAACTTTGCCGCTTTCGTTACCCGGCGTGTTAGCCGGCTTAGTGTTGGGATTTGCCCGTTCGCTAGGCGAATTCGGCGCTACCATCACTTTTGTTTCCAATATTGCCGGCGAAACTCAAACGATACCGCTTGCAATGTATTCCTTTATTCAAACGCCGGGAGCGGAAGAACAAACCGCGCGTTTGTGTTTATTTGCGATCATTCTTTCATTGATTTCTTTGCTGTTATCTGAATGGTTAAGCAAACGTATGCAGAAAAAATTAGGACAACCTAATGTTGCAAATTAATGTAAAAAAACAACTTGGCCAACTTGCGTTGCAAACCGATTTACAGATTCCCGAGCAAGGCGTTACCGCGATTTTCGGCTTATCCGGTTCAGGTAAAACCTCATTGATTAATCTGGTGAGCGGTTTAACTGTGCCGGACGAGGGATTTATCCGCCTAAACACACGCACTTTGGTGGATACGGAAACGCAACAAAACGTGCCGGCGCATCAACGCAAAATCGGTTATGTGTTTCAAGACGCGCGTTTGTTTCCGCATTATACGGTGAAAGGTAATTTGCGTTACGGTGCGAATAATGTCTCACAGACGGATTTTGACTATATCGTCGAATTACTCGGAATCGGTCATTTATTGAAACGTTATCCGCTCACGCTTTCTGGCGGTGAAAAACAACGGGTTGCCATCGGACGCGCGCTGTTGACGGATCCCGATATTTTGCTGATGGACGAACCGCTTTCAGCGCTTGATGTTCCGCGTAAACGCGAATTGATGGGCTATTTGGAACGCCTTTCCAAAGAAATCAATATTCCGATTTTATATGTCACGCATAGCTTAGATGAATTGTTGCGCTTGGCCGATCGCGTGGTGTTAATGGAAAACGGTAAAGTAAAAGCTTATGACAGCGTAGAAAAAATTTGGAACAGCCCGATTTTTGCGCCTTGGAAAGGTGAAAGTGAACAAAGTAGCGTGCTGGAATTACCGCTCTATTTACATAATCCGGCTTACGCAATGAGCGCCCTTTCTCTCGGCCATCAAGCTCTTTGGCTTAATCAAGTGCAAGCGGAAGCGGGCGAACGCGTACGCGTCTGTATTTATAGTTCGGATGTCTCCGTTACCTTGGTTAAGCCGCAGCAAACCAGTATTCGCAATATTTTGCGTGGGCAAATCGTACAAATTGAACGGCAAGAACGACGTATCGATATTGCGGTGTTAGTGGAAGGGCATAAAATCTGGGCAAGCGTCAGTAGATGGGCGCAAAATGAATTACGTTTTGCCGTAGGGCAAGAGGTTTACTTGCAAATTAAAGCAATTTCAGTCGTTTAATTCCCTCAATGAAATGATCGGCGGCGGCAAAAAAAGACCCGATTTTCCTTAGAGAGTTTGGGTGAGACTCTTGTCGTCGTATCGAATTAGTTTATCGGGAAGTTTTTATAAGTGCGCATATCGCCATTTTTGCGATCTCTCAAAACAGTACCGCATTGAACTCTTAAAACAGCACCGCATTGAACCCTCAAAACAGCACCGCATTAAACCCTCAAAACAGTACCGCATTGAACGCTCAAAACAGCACCGCATTGAACTCTTAAAACAGCACCGCATTGAACCCTCAAAACAGCACCGCATTAAACCCTCAAAACAGTACCGCATTGAACGCTCAAAACAGCACCGCATTGAACCCTTAAAACAGCACCGCATCGGATACAACAGGCGTTATCACCATGTTTAACAACCGTTTAAATTGAACGCGTTCTTATTTGCGCAATGCGGAACGCCGATAGAAAAAAGTCCGCGTAGTGCGGACTTTTTTATGCGAGCTTATTTGTCTGACTTGCCTAGATTGTCAAAGAATTTTTTCACTCCGTCCAGAAAACCGGAGGATTTAGGACTGTGTTTACTCAAGCCTTTTCCTTGCAAGCTTTCTTCCAGTTTTTCCAATAATTCTTTTTGTTCTTTGCTTAAATTCACCGGTGTTTCGACCACAATGCGACAAATTAAATCGCCGGCGTAGCCGTTGCGAGCGGACGTTACGCCTTTACCGCGCATCCGGAATAATTTGCCGGTTTGCGTTTCCGCCGGAATTTTGAGTTTTACTCTACCGTCTAAAGTCGGCACTTCAATCTCACCACCTAGCGCGGCAGTCGTGAAGCTAATCGGCACTTCACAATAAAGATTATTGCCGTCACGTTCAAAAATATGGTGATCTTTCACGTGAATTATCACATATAAATCGCCGGCTGGTGCGCCTTGTTCGCCCGCCGCACCTTTGCCGGCCAAGCGAAGTTGGTTGCCACTGTCCACGCCGGCCGGAATTTTAACGGAAAGATTTTCTTTTTTATGCACGCGGCCTTCGCCGTGACAGCTGCGGCACGGTTTTTCGATTTTTTTGCCGGAGCCTTGGCAAGTCGGGCAAGCGACTTCGGTGACAAAGAAACCTTGTTGGCGGCGAATGCGTCCGGCACCGTGACAGGTCGGACAGATTTCCACTTTCGAACCTTTCTCTGCACCGCTTCCGTCACAGCTGTCGCAATGTGCGAGGGTATTGATTTGAATATCTTTGGTAACGCCTTTTACCGCTTCTTCGAGAGTGATTTCTAAGTCGTAACGTAAGTCTTCACCGCG
Organism: Aggregatibacter sp. HMT-949; assembly: GCF_041734645.1. Taxonomy (NCBI): domain Bacteria; kingdom Pseudomonadati; phylum Pseudomonadota; class Gammaproteobacteria; order Pasteurellales; family Pasteurellaceae; genus Aggregatibacter; species Aggregatibacter sp. HMT-949. Next base: position 495,061 of record NZ_CP162010.1, read on the forward strand.
TACGACACGTTGACGAGTGCGTCCGCCGCCAAAAATGTCACCAAAAATATCGCCAAACATATCGCCGAAATCGGAGCCACCGAATCCACCGCCAAAACCACCTTGTTCAAAGGCGGCGTGACCGTATTGATCGTAAGCCGCACGTTTTTCTTTATCACTAAGGATTTCGTAGGCTTCTTGAATTTCTTTGAATTTAGATTCCTTTTCCTTATCGCCTTGCGTGCGATCGGGGTGATATTTCATCGCGAGTTTTTTGTAGGCGCGTTTAATTTCTTTTTCGTCTGCGCCTTTTGAGATGCCGAGTAGTTCGTAGTAGTCTTGTTTTGCCATAATGTTTCAATTTTCCGTTTAAAATATCAAATGCTACTTCTATGATTATGTATTGTATTATATGAACAATAGTTTTAAACACCAAAATGATGTCAAAGGCAGAAATATCAAGAGCCAACACATGAATTTATTAAGGTATGACCCAGCTTATTTTCGTTTGTATATAGCCAAATGAAAATCAACAAACCAAAATGAGCCGTTCATATTTCTGTTACGATATGTTGTTGTTCAAAGAGGCAGGCTGAATTACCTGTCTTGAATGCCCTTATTTTGCTGCAGAGGAAGAAATAAAGTGATTGTCGACTTCTAAAATATTCAACATTGCATAAAAAACCGCAGATTGTCCTGATGCGGAACACATTATCGCCACACGACCTTCAAGTGCGGTCATTTTTTATAAAATTTTACGCACTTTGGGCTTAGCAATGTGGTGCAATGGCGATATAAATTTCTACTAAACCATCAGGGTGGTATTTTTCAAAATCCACCGAATAAGCCCGCTTAAGTAAACCTTGTTGTTCTTTTTTCCAGATCAGTTGCCATGTTTGATAAATTTCATCTATTTTACAGCGAAAAACTTCGTAGAAACTCAAATCTTCAATTTCAATCACCGGGATATCAGTCTCTAATACTGCTTCACTTGCAATCGCAAAATCATAGTCTGCTTGGTAATTCGCAGCATAATTAAAATAAATGCCATAACAATAGTGACCTTGTGGCAGTTTATCGAAATTGTTTTGCCAAAGGGTTGGGATGATCTTATTTGCTATGTTGTTATTTAAGCGTTGTTGTACGATTGGGTAGAGTTTTAGCGCCATTTGTTCTCCTAGTTTATTTTTTCTGACTTCACTTTTTTAAATAAAGTCAGAAAAAATTGTGGTTGATGAATACACCAAAAGGGCGTATTGCTACGCCCTTTTATTTTAGTGAGAGTGAAACTACTTATTATCTTTCACTTCTTCAAACTCAGCATCCACAACATCATCATTTGGTTTGCCGTTGCTTTGCGCTTGTTGTGGCTCACCTTGCGGTTGTGCTGTTTGTGCAAGTTTTTGAGCAACTTCGGCAAGCGCTTTAATTTTTGCTTCAATAACAGCTTTGTCTTCGCCTTTCGCCGCTTTTTCCAAGTCGCTTAATGCGTTTTCGATAGTACCGCGATCTGCCGCAGGCACTTTATCACCCGCTTCGTCTAATTGTTTACGCGTACTGTGAACTAAGTGATCCGCTTGATTGCGGGCTTGTACCAATTCTTCAAATTTACGGTCGGATTCAGCGTTCGCTTCGGCATCGCGCACCATTTGTTGAATTTCTTCATCGCTTAAACCGGAAGAGGCTTTGATGGTAATTTGTTGCTCTTTACCTGTGCCTTTATCTTTTGCGGAAACGTGAATAATACCGTCCGCATCAATGTCGAAGGTTACTTCAATTTGCGGCATACCGCGTGGAGCCGGGTTGATGCCTTCAAGGTTGAATTGACCTAAAGATTTATTGGCTGACGCTTGTTTACGTTCACCTTGTAACACGTGAATAGTTACCGCACTTTGGTTATCTTCCGCAGTAGAGAACACTTGTGATTTTTTAGTCGGAATCGTCGTGTTTTTCTCAATTAAAGTGGTCATCACACCGCCCATGGTTTCGATACCAAGAGAGAGCGGAGTAACGTCTAACAATAATACGTCTTTCACGTCGCCGGCTAACACACCACCTTGTACCGCCGCACCGATTGCAACGGCTTCATCCGGATTCACGTCTTTACGCGGTGCTTTGCCAAAGAATTTTTCCACTTCCTGTTGAACCAACGGCATACGAGTTTGACCGCCCACTAAAATCACATCGTCGATTTCAGATGGAGATTTGCCGGCATCTTTTAACGCAATACGTACAGGTTCAAGAGATTTCGCCACGAGATCTTCAACCAAAGACTCTAATTTCGCGCGAGTCAATTTGATATTCAAGTGTTTAGGACCGGTTGCGTCCGCTGTGATATAAGGAAGATTCACATCGGTTTGTTGTGCGGAAGAAAGCTCAATTTTGGCTTTTTCTGCAGCTTCTTTCAAACGTTGCATAGCAAGCGGATCATTGCGTAAATCGATACCTTGTTCTTTTTTGAATTCATCGACTAAATAGTTGATGATGCGGTTATCGAAGTCTTCACCACCTAAGTGTGTGTCACCGTTGGTTGCTAATACTTCAAAAGTTTTTTCGCCACCTACTTCATCGATTTCGATGATAGATAGGTCGAATGTACCACCACCTAGGTCGTAAACCGCAATTGTGTGGTTACCTGTACCTTTATCTAAACCATAAGCCAATGCGGCGGCTGTCGGTTCGTTGATGATACGTTTAACGTCTAACCCTGCGATACGACCGGCGTCTTTGGTTGCCTGGCGTTGTGCATCGTTAAAGTATGCCGGCACAGTAATCACCGCTTCGGTAACCGGTTCGCCCAAGTAATCTTCGGCCGCTTTTTTCATTTTTTTCAACACTTCAGCAGAAATTTGCGGAGGGGCTAATTTCTCACCTTTCACTTCGACCCATGCATCGCCATTGTCCGCTTTGGTAATTGCAAACGGCATAATGTCGATGTCGCGTTTTACTTCTTCGTCTTCAAAACGACGACCGATTAAACGTTTAATTGCAAATAAGGTGTTTTTCGGATTAGTCACCGCTTGGCGTTTTGCCGGTTGACCCACTAACGTTTCGTTATCATTTGTATAAGCGATGATTGACGGAGTGGTGCGATCGCCTTCGGCATTTTCGATTACGCGAGGTTTGTCACCATCCATTACAGCCACACAAGAGTTGGTTGTACCTAAGTCAATACCAATAATTTTTCCCATTTTGTACTCCTAAGTAAAAATTTAAATTTAGTGTAATTTGTTACGAACTGTAAGATGTGGATGTTCTTTCGCATTTCAAGAGAAAATTTTAAAAAATTTCATTTTGTTAAAAATGCGCACATTCCGGTTTGTGTTCCGCAACATAAGAACATATGGAAAATCTTCAAGGGGGAAGCTGGAAAAATATGAAATTAGCCTTGTATGAAATTGAAATTACACCTATTCAGTTGCCTTTGAGACAGTGGAAGGTTGTAATAGCACCGCATTGGAAGCGTCTCCAATGCGGTGCTATTACAGAAGGTGAAATTCCCGTTCGGTTCGTTTTGCTAAAGACTTCTCAAGTATTTGCGTGAGCATTACATTGGAACAAAATAGACAAAAAGTGAAATACTAGGAAAAATACGGTAGAATCCCGAGCGATTTTCACATCTCATGACTCATTAAAAGGATAATTTATGAAAAAATCAAAAGTTGCTATTGGCGTAATTGCGGTACTCGGCGCGGCTTGGATTGGTGGTGCGTGGTTCACCGGTCAAACGGCGGAAACCGAATATAAACGCCAAATTGAGCAAGCGAATCAAAAATTCAAAGCTCTTGGCGTATCGGATTCCTTGAATGTGGAATTCAAAAATAAGTCTTTTGAACGCGGCTTATTCAGTTCTCAAGTGGAAGATGAAGTGGTGATTTCCCTTCCGCAAGCGCAAAAACAATTGACGATTCCGTTTTCTACCAAACTTTATCACGGTCCGTTACCGTTGAATCGTTTAGCGCAGCTAAATTTCTTACCGGTAATGTATGCGGCGGAAGGTTTTATTACTAAAAATGAAAGTACGCAAGCCTTATTCGAAACCATAAAATCGGACAAACCCATTCAATATTATGCTTCGACCGGTTATGGTTTAAACACCAAAGGCGGATTTGAATTGGCAGGCGGTGAATTTGTTGATCCCCAATCGGCAAACAATAAGATTTCTTGGTCGAATATCGTTACGGATTTTGACGTCAATAAAGATTTGGCGGGAACATATAATGTACGAATTGATGCGCTCGGTATGGATTTTGCCAATTTAGACGGTAATGAGCTTGAATCCGTGAAATTGAAATGGCAAGGCATTCGATTTGATACTGCCTTTGCGCCGACAAAATGGGCTTATCTTTATACCGGAAAAGGCTCTTCTTCCGTAGAAAGTTTGGAAATGACCGGTTTGGATGAAAACGGTAAAGCGATATCGTTCGTTGAAAAAGGTGTGAAGGGAGCGTCCGAAATCAGTCTTGACGGAGATTTTGTTAGCTTAAAAGGAACCAATTCGGTCGATTCAATTAAAATTGATAACACAGACTTGGGAAAAGTGGTTTACAACTTGGAATTCAATCATTTAGAGGCTAATGCGATAAATGCGTTATTGGAATCTTTCGTTGCGACCTTTAACGCGGCAAAAGAACAGGGCGCGAATACGGATGCGTTAGTTGGTCAGTTGCAGGATACTTGGGTAAACCAACACGGTATGGCGATTTTTAATAATCAGCCACAAATCAAACTTAATCCGCTCTCAATTTCTGATGAACAAGGCAAACTCTCGTTGGATTTAAATATCGCGTTAGCGAAAAATCCGAAATTCGATTTAATGCGCGGCAATCTGTATAAACAATTTACCGATTTCGCGGTGGATATTCAGTTAGATAAAGCCACTGCGGAGAACCTCATGGTTAAACTCGCAGCGAAAGAAGAGCAAAACGAGGTAAAAGCAATGGTTAAAGCCAAAATTGAAGAATTGGCGGCAGAAGGGGCGAAAAACGGTTTTGCGGTAAATAATGAAAAATCTGTGACCATGAAATTGGTACTTGAAAACGGTGAATTGAAGTTAAATGGCCGGCCGGTACCGGAAGAACAAGTTCAAGGCATTCTTCTTATGTTGATAATGGGTGCAGCGATGCAACACTAGTTAACGGCAAGAACCAAACAAAAAGGCGATAAATGATTTATCGCCTTTTTTGTTTTTTAACTGCGGTTTTTTGAAAGTTTTAGTTTAAGCGTTCTTGTAAATAACCTTCATAATCGGGAATTTCAATTTCGACGTCTTGTTTGAATAACGGCGAAGTCAATAAAAAATCCGCTGATGCTTGGTTGATGGCGACCGGAATGTTCCACACGGTAGCAATCCGCATAAGCGCTTTTACATCGGGATCATGCGGCGCGGCGTTCATCGGATCCCAAAAGAAAATCATTAAGTCGATTTTTTTCTCGGCAATCAGCCCGCCTAGCTGTTGGTCGCCACCCATCGGACCGCTTAATAACGAATGAATGTGTAAGCCGGTTGCACGCGCCAGCAAATGGCCGGTGGTACCGGTCGCGTAGAGCTGATGCGGTTTCAATGCGGTGCTGTGAGCGAGGGTCCATTGGAGCAGACTTTGCTTGCAGCTATCGTGAGCCACAAGAGCGATACGTTTATGATTGGAAATGGTGCGGGATGTGGTGTTCATATAAGTTCCTCGAAGAATGAAAGGCGCTGAAACTTTAGAAGAATTATGCTGTCGGTGCAATATTTTCTGCGCAAATTTTAGCGGATTTACTTAAAAATTAATGAAAAATCATCGCGCTTTTACGGGTGAAAACATTGCCGGTAGAGCCGGTACATCGGTGAAAATTTACTATCTTTATTGCAAAAAATCTTCTAAAATTTGTACGATTTGTTAAATGTTTGTAAAAGACAAACATTTTCTGACATCCGTGTTTGGCGCTAGCCAAACTAACTTTTATTTAATTAACAGATAAGGAAAACCTATGTCTGAGATTTTAAAAAATGACGTGGATCCAATCGAAACCCAAGATTGGCTAAAATCATTAGATTCCTTGATTCGTGAGGAAGGCGTCGAGCGCGCGCAATACATCGTTGAACAAGTTATCGGTCAAGCACGTACTAGCGGCGTTTCACTGCCGACGGGTGTAACCACAGAATATGTGAATACGATTCCGGTTTCCGAGCAACCGGCGTATCCGGGCGATCAGGCTATCGAGCGCCGCATTCGTTCTGCCGTGCGTTGGAATGCGATTGCGATGGTTTTACGCAGTCAGAAAAAAGATCTCGACTTAGGCGGTCATATTTCCACTTTTCAATCGGCAGCAACCATGTATGAAGTGTGCTATAACCACTTCTTTAAAGCGGCGACCGAGAAAAACGGCGGTGACTTAATTTTCTTCCAAGGTCACGCCGCACCGGGCATGTACGCACGTGCCTTCTTAGAAGGTCGTTTAACCGAAGAACAAATGGATAATTTCCGTCAAGAAGCATTCACCGACGGTTTATCTTCTTATCCGCACCCGAAATTAATGCCTGAATTCTGGCAATTCTCCACCGTTTCAATGGGGCTAGGCCCGGTGAACGCCATTTATCAAGCGCGTTTCTTAAAATACTTAGATAATCGTGGTTTGAAAGATACTAAAGATCAAAAAGTTTACGCATTCTTAGGTGATGGCGAAATGGACGAAATTGAGTCTAAAGGCGCCTTAACATTTGCTGCGCGCGAAGGCTTGGATAACTTAATTTTTACCATAAGCTGTAACCTTCAACGTTTAGACGGCCCGGTTAACGGTAACGGTAAAATTGTGCAAGAATTAGAAGGTTTATTCACCGGTGCGGGTTGGGAAGTGATCAAAGTATTATGGGGCAGCAACTGGGATAAATTATTCGCGAAAGATACTTCCGGTAAATTGACCCAGTTAATGATGGAAGTGGTGGATGGTGACTACCTGACCTTCAAGTCGAAAGATGGCGCTTATGTACGCGAACATTTTTTCGGTCGTTATCCGGAAACGGCCGCATTGGTAGCGGATATGACGGATGATGAAATCTGGGCGTTACGCCGCGGTGCGCACGACAGCGAAAAACTTTACGCGGCTTATGTAAAAGCGCAAAAAGCGACTAAACCTGTCGTAATTTTAGCGCAACAAGTGAAAGGCTATAAAATCCCTGAAGCGGAAAGTAAAAATACCGCACACCAATCGAAAAAAATGTCTTACGACAGTCTTAAAGGCTTCCGTGACTATTTCCAACTCCCATTAACTGACGAACAAGTGGAAAATCTTGAATACATCAAGTTCGCCGAAGGTTCCGAAGAATACAACTACTTACACGGCCATCGTAAAGCATTAGGCGGTTATGTGCCGGCGCGTAGAGCAAAATTTGATGTGGAATATAAAGTTCCTGCATTAGATGAATTTAAAGCGTTATTGGATGCGCAACCACGTGGTATTTCAACCACCATGGCGTTTACTCGTGTATTAAATACCTTATTAAAAGATAAAAATATCGGTAAAACTATTGTGCCAATCGTCGCGGACGAAGCGCGTACGTTCGGTATGGAAGGATTATTCCGTCAAATCGGTATTTATAACCCGCACGGTCAAAACTATGTGCCGTCAGACCGCGATTTAGTTGCTTATTACCGTGAAGCAAAAGATGGGCAGGTCTTACAAGAAGGTATCAACGAATTAGGTGCAACGGCATCTTGGCTAGCGGTAGCGAACTCATACTCTGTAAATAACCAACCGATGATTCCTTTCTTTATTTATTACTCCATGTTTGGTTTCCAACGTGTGGGCGATATGATGTGGGCCGCAGGTGACCAACTTGCGCGCGGCTTTATGATCGGTGGTACTTCAGGTCGTACAACTTTAAATGGTGAAGGCTTACAACACGAAGACGGTCACAGCCATATTCAAGCGAGCGTAATTCCTAATTGTGTCACTTACGATCCGTCATTTGCCTTTGAAGTTGCGGTGATCGTTCAAGACGGTATTCAACGTATGTACGGCGAAAAACAAGAAGACGTGTTCTATTACATCACCACTTTAAACGAAGTAACCGAACAACCGGCCATGCCGGAAGGTGCAGAAGACGGTATCCGCAAAGGTTTATATAAATTTGAAACCGTTGAAGGTAAAGGCAAAGGTCATGTTCAATTATTAGGTTCCGGTGCGATTATGCGTCACGTGCGTGAAGCGGCACAGATCCTTGCTAATGATTATGGCGTGACTTCCGATGTCTTCTCTGCGCCTTCGTTTAACGAATTGGCACGTGAAGGTCATGATGCGGCACGTTGGAATTTATTGCACCCGACAGCAGAACAGCGTGTACCTTATGTATCGCAAGTATTGGCAGATTTACCGACTGTGGCATCAACCGATTATATTAAATCTTACGCCGAGCAAATCCGTGCATTCGTACCAACCAAATATTATCACGTGTTAGGTACCGACGGTTTCGGTCGTTCGGACAGCCGTGCAAATTTACGCGAACACTTTGAAGTGGATGCGCGTTATGTTGTAGTGGCGGCACTTTCTCAATTAGCGAAAGAAGGTACGGTAACGAACCAAGTGGTTGCGGACGCCATTGCGAAATTCGGCTTAAATGTGGATCGCATCAATCCGCTCTATGCATAATTGATGAAAACTGCAGTCAAAAAATAAAAATTTTGACCGCATTTATTAAAGGAACAAACAATGTCAAAACAAATTCAAATTCCTGATATCGGTAGTGATGAAGTTACCGTAACTGAAGTGATGGTAAAAGTGGGCGACACCATTGCGGCAGATCAAAGCATTATTAGCGTTGAAGGTGATAAAGCCTCAATGGAAGTTCCGGCGCCGGAAGCGGGCGTGGTGAAAGAAGTGTTGGTGAAAGTGGGCGATAAAGTCACCACCGGCACGCCGATGCTCGTTTTAGCATCTGCCGACGCATCAGCGCCTGCTCCTGCACAAGCCGCTCCGACACCTACAGCGCCTGCTGCGGCAAGCGTGGTTGAGGTGAACGTACCGGATATCGGTTCCGACGAAGTCAATGTTACCGACATCATGGTGAAAGTGGGCGACCGCGTAGAAGTTGATCAATCCATCATCAACGTTGAAGGCGACAAAGCCTCAATGGAAGTTCCTGCGCCAATCGCCGGAGTGGTGAAAGAAATTTTAATTAATGTAGGCGATAAAGTAACTACCGGCAAACTCATTATGAAGTTCGCCGTGGCGGACGCAGCACCGGCGGCTTCAACACCGGCGCAAGATGCACCAACCGTGGCTCCGGCAACAGCGGCAATCAAAGATGTCAACGTGCCGGATATCGGTGGCGACGAAGTGAATGTCACTGAAATTATGGTGGCCGTCGGCGATACCGTTTCTGCAGAACAATCGTTAATTACTGTTGAAGGCGACAAAGCTTCAATGGAAGTTCCGGCTCCATTTGCCGGCGTGGTAAAAGAAATCTTAGTGAAATCAGGCGATAAAGTTTCTACCGGTTCATTAATTATGCGCTTTGAAGTGGCGGGAACTGTGGCGGGATCTGCATCGAGCACCGCATTGGATGCGCAAGTTGCACCGGCTGCGACACAAACCGCGCCGACACCTGCAACATCGGCCCCGGCACCGCAAAGCGGCAATATTTCCGGTTTAAGCCAAGAACAAGTGGTGGCGAGTGCGGGTTATGCGCACGCGACGCCGATTATTCGTCGTTTAGCGCGTGAATTCGGGGTAAACCTTGATCGTGTGAAAGGTACCGGCCGTAAAGGTCGCATCGTTAAAGAAGATATCGAAGCTTACGTAAAAACCGCCGTGAAGGCTTTCGAATGCGGTGCTGTTTCGACAGTTCAACCGGGCAACGGGGCAGCGAATGGTGCGGGCTTAGGTTTGTTACCATGGCCGAAAGTAGATTTCAGTAAATTCGGCGAAATCGAAGAAGTAGAATTAAGCCGTATCAATAAGATTTCCGGTGCGAACCTACATCGTAACTGGGTGATGATCCCTCATGTGACGCACTTCGACAAAGCGGATATCACCGATTTGGAAGCGTTCCGTAAAGAACAAAACGCTTTGTCCGAAAAACAAAAACTCGGCGTGAAAATTACGCCTGTCGTATTTATTATGAAAGCGGTGGCAAAAGCCTTAGAAGCCTATCCGCGTTTCAACAGCTCAATCACTGAAGATGCACAACGCTTGATCTTGAAAAAATACATCAACATCGGCGTAGCGGTAGATACGCCGAACGGCTTGGTCGTGCCGGTGTTCAAAAACGTCAACAAAAAAGGCATCATCGAACTTTCTCGCGAATTGATGGAAGTCTCGAAAAAAGCCCGTGATGGCAAACTTACCGCATCGGATATGCAAGGCGGCTGTTTTACTATTTCCAGTCTCGGCGGCATCGGCACGACACATTTCGCGCCGATCGTAAATGCACCGGAAGTAGCGATTTTGGGCGTATCCAAATCTTCCATGGAACCGGTATGGAACGGTAAAGAATTTACACCACGTCTAATTTTACCGATGTCATTGTCCTTCGATCACCGTGTAATCGACGGTGCGGACGGGGCGCGTTTCATTAGTTACATCGGTGCCGTATTAGCGGATTTACGTCGCTTAATTATGTAATCTGCAGGGTGGGCTTTAGCCCACCGATTAATGAGATCTATTGGTGGGCTAAAAGCCCACCCTACAAAGATCGCAAGAAAGTGCAGTCAATATTTTAAACGTTTTTACGAGGTAAAAATGAGTAAAGAAATTAAAACCCAAGTCGTAGTACTTGGTGCCGGACCGGCAGGTTATTCAGCCGCATTCCGTTGTGCGGATTTAGGCTTAGAAACCGTTCTGGTCGAACGCTATTCGACTCTTGGTGGCGTGTGTTTAAATGTCGGTTGTATTCCGTCAAAAGCCTTATTGCACGTGGCAAAAGTGATTGAAGAAGCCAAACAGGCAAATAAAAACGGCGTGTATTTCGGCGAACCGCGTATTGATCTGGATGAAGTACGCGCGGGCAAGGAAGCCGTTGTCGCAAAATTAACCGGCGGTTTAGCCGGTATGGCGAAACAGCGTAAAATAACAGTCGTCGAAGGTTTAGCCGCGTTTACCGATCCGAATACCCTCATTGCGCGTGATCGCGATGGTCGTCCGACCACAATTAAATTCGACAATGCCATTATCGCGGCGGGTTCGCGTCCAATCGAATTACCCTTCATTCCGCATGAAGATCCGCGTATTTGGAATTCCACCGATGCCCTTAAATTAAAAGAAGTGCCAAAAAAATTGCTTATCATGGGCGGCGGTATCATCGGTTTGGAAATGGGTACGGTTTACCATGCGCTTGGTTCTGAAATCGAAGTAGTCGAAATGTTCGACCAAGTAATTCCGGCGGCGGATAAAGACATCGTTGCGATTTACACCAAACAAATCGAGAAAAAATTCAAGTTGATGCTTGAAACCAAAGTCACTGCAGTGGAAGCGAAAGACGACGGCATTTATGTTTCCATGGAAGGCAAAGCCTGCAACGATACGAAACGTTACGATGCGGTGCTCGTAGCGATCGGTCGTGTACCAAACGGTAAATTAATCGATGCCGGCAAAGCGGGCGTGGAAGTGGATGAACGCGGTTTCATTCGTGTCGATAAACAAATGCGTACCAATGTGCCGCATATTTTCGCCATCGGCGATATTGTCGGTCAACCGATGTTGGCGCACAAAGGCGTGCACGAAGGCCATGTCGCTGCGGAAGTAATTGCAGGTCAAAAACATTATTTTGATCCGAAAGTGATTCCGTCCATCGCTTACACCGAGCCCGAAGTGGCATGGGTCGGTAAAACCGAAAAAGAATGTAAGCAAGAAGGGTTGAATTACGAAGTGGCAAAATTCCCTTGGGCGGCTTCTGGTCGTGCGATTGCCTCCGAATGTTCGGAAGGAATGACCAAACTGATTTTCGATAAAAATACCCATCGCGTATTAGGTGGCGCCATCGTTGGCAGTAACGGTGGTGAATTATTAGGCGAAATCGGTCTTGCCATTGAAATGGGATGCGATGCGGAAGATATCGCACTCACTATCCACGCTCACCCAACTTTGCACGAATCCGTCGGTTTAGCGGCAGAAGTGTTTGAAGGATCGATTACCGATCTTCCAAATGCGAAAGCGAAGAAAAAATAATTAATTTTAAAATGATTAAAAGGCAATCCCGATGGATTGCCTTTATTTTTCCTAAAAATCACACGAATTTACATAAAAATATAATTTTAGCTGGATATTTGAGGCTATATTTGATAGGCTTCTGAAGATTTTATTTCTTATATCTTTTCATTATTTCAAGATTTTTACTATGTTAAAGCGACTTTTCATAATTATTGGCTTGGCCACATTAGCCACCGCCTGTTCGAGCGGGAGCAATAACGCACATCAAGGCAAAATCTCAGAAAGTGACGATGCGCAACTTAGCGGATTAATCGAAAACTTAGAAAATGGCAACGTTCGTCACAAATTAAAAACAAACCGTCCACAATTCAGCTTAGGCGATGACAAAGCCCTTGCCGCCGTTTATAACGAATGGGCGGGAACCCGTTATCGCATGGGCGGTACCGGCAAACGCGGCATTGATTGTTCCGCCTTTATGCAAACCGCATTTTGGTCTGCTTACGGTATTGAACTTCCGCGTTCCACCGCCGAACAACGTTATTTAGGGCGTAAAATCGGCAAACACGAGTTACGCAAAGGCGATTTAGTCTTTTTCCGCCGCAATAGCCACGTCGGTGTTTATCTGGGCAACAACCAATTTATGCACGCCAGCACCAGTCAAGGTGTCACCATTAGTTCGCTGGATGAAGATTATTGGGCAAAAACCTACACCCAATCCCGTCGCATCATGTAAAAATGCACGCGCGTTAAAGCAGGTTAAGGCCGAATCGATGAAAATCCGATTCGGCCTTTCTTTCGTCCTTTGCCGCCGGTTTACAGGCATAACAGCACCGCATTGAAAGCGCCTCCAATGCGGTGCTGTTTTTGTATGTTCGCCAACAGGAATTTTCCGTTTAGTTCGACATTTTTATGATAGAATGCCGAGCCTAAAAAACCTCGATTTTTCTTTCATTTTATTGAGCTTATTTATGAACGCACAACTTGAACTTATCAAATCTTCCATCAAATCCATTCCTAATTATCCTAAGGAAGGCATTATCTTCCGCGATATCACCGCCTTGCTCGAAGTTCCGGCAGCGTTTAAAGCAACGGTAGATTTAATCGTAGAGCAATATCGCGACAAAAACATCACCAAAGTGCTTGGCACCGAATCGCGCGGTTTTATCTTCGGTGCGCCGGTCGCGCTCGCATTGGGCTTACCGTTTGAATTAGTGCGCAAGCCGAAAAAATTACCGCGCGAAACCATCTCGCAATCTTACCAACTCGAATACGGCGAAGACACCTTGGAAATTCACACCGACGCCATTTCTGTCGGCGATAACGTATTAATTATCGATGACTTATTGGCCACCGGCGGTACCGTCGAAGCCACAGTGAAATTGGTAGAACGCTTAGGCGGTAAAGTCAAACACGCCGCATTTGTGATTAATTTGCCGGAATTAGGCGGCGAAAAACGCTTAAGCGCGCTGGGTGTGCAGTGCTACACCTTAGTTAATTTTGCCGGCCATTAATGATCGAAATGAGCTACGGATCGAAATGAGTTACGGATCGAAATGAGCTACCAAGTTTTAGCCCGCAAATGGCGGCCGCAAACCTTTGAAGAAGTCGTCGGACAGGGGCATATCCTCACCGCGCTTTCCAACGGTTTAAAAGAACAGCGGCTGCACCACGCCTATCTGTTTTCCGGCACCCGCGGCGTCGGCAAAACTTCCATCGCGCGTTTGTTCGCCAAAGGCTTGAATTGCATTAAAAACGGCATCACGGATCACCCGTGCGGTGAATGTGAAAATTGCAAAGCCATCGAGCAAGGCAACTTTATCGACTTAATCGAAATCGATGCAGCGTCGCGCACCAAAGTGGAGGACACGCGCGAATTGCTGGATAACGTGCAATACAAACCGGTTGTCGGCCGCTTCAAAGTGTATCTTATTGATGAAGTGCATATGTTGTCGCGTCATTCTTTCAATGCCTTGTTAAAAACCTTGGAAGAACCGCCCGAATACGTGAAATTCTTGCTCGCCACCACGGATCCGCAAAAATTGCCGGTCACGATCTTATCGCGCTGTATGCAGTTCCATTTAAAAGCCTTGGATGAAACGCAAATTTCTCAGCATCTCGCGCATATTCTGACGCAAGAACAGATCGAATTCGAACCTTTGGCTTTGGATAAACTAGCCAAAGCCGCACAGGGCAGTATTCGCGACGCATTAAGTTTAACCGACCAAGCCATCGCCATGGGCAACCGGCATATCACAGTGAACGTGGTAAATGCCATGTTAGGCTTGTTAGACGACGGTCAAGCCATCGACATCATCTACGCGCTGCACCAAGGCAATGGCGAAAACTTAATGAAAACCGTTCAATCCGTAGCGGACAACGGCGGCGATTGGGATGAATTATTGGTGGAAACCGCAGAAAAACTGCATCAAATCGCACTGCTGCAATTGTTGCCGCACAAGGCCGATGATGAAGACGAACATTTGACGTTTCTGGCGCAACATATCGCACCGGAAGACGTGCAATTTTTCTACCAAGTGATGCTATCCGGCCGAAAAGAATTAAACGCCGCGCCGAATCGTCGTGCCGGCGCCGAAATGACATTATTGAGGGCATTGGCATTTCACCCAAAGTTCCTTACGGCAACAGCCGAGACTAATTCGTCCGAACCGCGTACTCCCGCACAAGAAAGTGCAACGCAACGTTCCGGCAATGATATTGAGTTACCGGTGTTGTCGCAAAACACGAAATCCGCTTATCAAGCAAAAGGGACAGCCTCTTCTCCTCCCGCTTCCGCTGCATCGAACGTGCCAAATAGCACCGCATTGAAAAGCGCTGAATCCTCAAACAGCACCGCATTCAGCCTTGCCGGTTTGGCCGCATTGGATGCGCTGGAGCAACTCAATCAAATCGAACAAAACGAACGTCAAGCCCGACATGCCGAACAACAAGCAGCGGTGAGCGAAGCCTTACATCAGCTGGATGCATTGGACGCACAAACAGCACCGCACCAAATGACCGTTCTTCCGGTGCGCACAATGACGCCGCCTCAGCCTCAAGCGCAACCAACGGCAAATCAAACTGCCACGCCGCAAACCGTGCAAGCCACCCGCGAAATCCCGAAAGACATACAAACCGTCGAAAATAGTATGGAAGACAACGCGGAAATCGAACAAGAAGAACAACAAATGCTGGACGCAGAAACCTATCGCTGGGAATGGAGCAATCCGGAATTGGCCAAAGTGGATAGCGGCTTGCGCCCTTCCGACATTAAACAGGCGATCTTGCAAGACATCACCCCGGAACTGCGTTTGCGCATTGTTGCTATCACCCAAGAACAGGACGAATGGACGGACATCATCGAACGTTGTGGAGTAACCGGCTTTTCCAAAGAATTGGCGCTAAATTGTTGCTTGCTTGGCAAACACGAACACGAAATTCGGCTTGCACTGCATTCCGAAAAAGCACATTTGTGCCAAGATCGCAGCATTAAAATGTTAACGCAAGCCCTCGAACAACTTTACCGAAAACCGATTTCTGTCAAAATTCAATTAGACGATCGCAGCTTGCTCACCCCGATGGATTTACGCAAACAGGTCTATCAAAACTTGTGCGAACAGGCTCGTACCGAACTGCAACAAGACCCCAAATTATTGCGCTTACAAAAAGAGTTTGATGCTAAATTGGATACAGACAGCATCCGCCCGGTATAATCTCGTTTCACCCAAAATTTAACCAAAAAGGAAAAACTATGGCGTTTAGTTCGCTTTTTACTTTAATAGATGATATCGCCTCAATTCTTGACGACGTCGCCTTAATGACCAAAACCGCCGCCAAAAAAACCGTCGGCGTCGTGGGCGACGATCTGGCGCTCAATGCCAACCAAGTGGCCGGCGCCGGCGCAGAACGCGAATTGCCGATTGTCTGGGCCGTGGCCAAAGGTTCTTTTATCAACAAAGCGGTGTTAATTCCCATCGCCTTATTGCTCTCCGCGTTTCTGCCCAGCCTTATCGTGCCACTATTAATGCTCGGCGGCGCTTATTTGTGTTTTGAGGGCGTAGAAAAATTACTGCATAAATTTTTATCGCAAGCACAAAAGCAAGAACAACACAAACCGCAAGATAGGTTTAACGAAGCCGAAAAAATCAAAGGCGCAATTCGCACCGACTTTATTTTATCGGCAGAAATCATCATCATCGCCTTAGGCGAATTAACCCAAGCAGACTTATCAACGCGCATCGTCGCCTTATTACTTATCGGTATCGGCATTACCGCTTTCGTTTACGGCTTAGTGGCATTAATTGTTAAAGCCGACGATTTCGGCTTATACCTCATGCAAAAAGGCACCCCCACCCAACATATCGGCCGCGCGATTTTACTAATTATGCCGAAATTTATGCGCTCGCTAAACGTCATCGGCACCCTTGCCATGTTCCTCGTAGGCGGCGGCATTTTCGTCCACAACTTGGATTTTATTCACCATTTCCTCGAACAATACGGATTCGCCGACGGCTGGACAAGTAACCTCGCCGCCCTCATCATCGGCTTAATAATCGGCCTTCTCGCTTGCGGAGTCGTATTACCGATGATAAAAATTTTCGGAAAACATTAAGACAAAATAAAGGCGCCCCCAACGCGCCTTTATCAATTTGAAGTATCAAAACAGCACCGCATTGACCCACAAAAAAACGCCCAACCGGGCGTTTCAAGGGCGAGGATACAACCGCCGACTGTGAATAATAGTTTGAATCCGCACCTCATCGCCCCCCGATCAGTTCCTCCTCCTGCTTAGCTAATTCCGCCGCCTTACGCTCAATGGTTTTTTGCCATCTTACTTGCGCATCCTCAAGCGTCACAACCCGCCCGGCCTTAACATCCTCTTCCCCGCGACGAATCTTCTCCGCCAAAAACGCCTCATAACCTTCTTCTTTAAACATTTTTCACCTCCAATCTAACCGCGCCCACTATACCCCGACAACCACCAAAAGCAAACAACCCAATGCGGTGCTAAATCGAAATCTCAAAACACGCCTCGTTTTTAAACATTCTTAATCTGCGGGACTAAAACAAGATTAAACGCAGCCAATATTTTCTGAATCGTCTCAAAGCGCGGCTTACTGCCTTTAGAAAGCGTTTTATACAAACTTTCACGTCCAAGCCCCGTTTGTCTGGCAAGCTCCGCAATCCCACGCGCCCGCGCCACATCATTCAAAGCTTCTAAAAATTCATCTTGATCGCCTTCCTGCAACACCTCCGCCAAATAAGCGCGTATTGTCTCCTCATCGTCTAAAAACTCCGCCACATCAAAAGGCCGCAAACCATGCTTTTCCGTCATCTCATCATTCATTTCAATAATTTACCGAACAACCATTGTATTCGAACGGATACAAAAAGAAAGCAATTTTTACCCCCCAAATAAAAATGAAATTTTTAAAAAACTAACCCTACCAAAACAAACCGAAGAAAGCCCTCTCCCCCGTGTAAATCGCCCATTTTTTGGCTTCATTTTTAGGAAGTAACGCCAGCGGAGCGTAACGGAGAAAGAACGGAATCCCCGTGTAAGCCGCCCATTTTTGTTAAAAATTTTTAGGAAGGTTACGCCAGCGACGCGTTCAGCGGAGACTGCTAACCTTCCGTCAAAAAAATTTTTAACAAAAAATGGACAAAACGCAACGCGTTTTGAACGTCGGCTCTGCCGACGGCCCCGAAGGGGTGAGCAAGTCAGCTGTGCTGAGTTGCGAATAAAAGCGATTTAGTCGGGTCGCCTTTCTTTTTGCTTACTTTTTCTTTGGCGAAGCAAAGAAAAAGTAAGTCGCCCATCGGGCGAAACCCGATTCCCAAAAAATCACAAATCTCAAACCCAACACCCCCAACCCAAATCCAACTCAAAAGCCCAAAAACACCCAAAAATTTTACATCCCCCCAAAAAAAACCTATAATCCCCCAAATTTATCCTAGACACCCAACCCAAAGGCCATTACCATGAAAAACGCACGCACGCACGCACGCACGCACGCACGCACGCACGCACGCACGCACGCACGCACGCACGCACGCACGCACGCACGCACGCACTTCGCATTCGTATTGCGCTACAGCAACTAACCCCAAACACAACCGCCGCCCCAATTACCACCGCGGCCCACAAAACACACCCAACGCACACCCAAAACAGCACCGCATTGAAACACCCGGTGGCGCGTATTTTATTCACTGTTGCACAAAAACTATCCAACGTATTCAACGCAGCACGCAAATCGCTAGCAAAAACGCACCATCAAAACAGCACCGCATTCAGCACTACATTGAAACACCCAACGGCACGCCTCACCGCGCACAATTTATCCGCCGCAGCTTGCCGCCACACCCAATTTCACATCCTCACTGCCCACCCGACTGAGGCTCGCCAGCACCCCGCACGCACGCCCCGGCCGGTTCCACCTTTGCGGGTCTCCCGCCGGGCAGTGTGTTTTTTTATTCACACCCCCGTCTAAATGACTTAGACGGCATTCACAAAGCCAACTGACGGCAAACCCAAACCGCGCTCATAGAGCGCCATACAACGAAAGTACAAAACAGCACCGCATTGAAAGCGGAGAAAAAACGGACTCCCCGCCCCAAAAAAAGAACAAATAGCGGAGCAGAGAAAGAACGGAGTCCCGTATAAACCGCCCATTTTTTGGGCGCATTTTTAGAAAAGTAACGCCAACGGAGCGCAACGGAGAAAGAACGGAAGTCCCCGTATAAACCGCCCCAAAGGCAAATTTAAAAAAAACAAACAGCGCAACGGAGAAAGAACGAAATCCCGTGTAAGCCGCCCTTATTCCGAGGGCATTTTTAGCTAAATTTGCTCTGTCTGAGCGCAGCGAGTTGCAAATTTAGCGTCAAAAAAATGCCCTCGGAATAAGGAAAAAGCGGCTTAGTCGGGCGTGCTTTCTTTTTGCCTACTTTTACTTTGCACGAGCAAAGAAAAAGTAGGTCGCCCATCGGGCGAAACCCGATGTTAAATCGAACCCCGATACTAATTAACGAAGAACCCAACCCTCTTCTTATGAGCTCTCACCCAACCGAGAACTCATAACAAGAAATTTCTTCAACGGGCGCAAGCCCAAAATCACAACCCACAATGGAGTATTTTAATGAACAAAATATACAAAATTGTCTGGAACGCTGCCCAACAAGCTTGGGTTGTCGTATCCGAACTCGCGCGCGGACACGTAAAAGCCTCCGCCACGAGCACCGCGGAGAGCACCGCATTGAACGCGCCAAGCAAAGGCTTGCTGCATCTCGGTAAGCTCGGCAGCGGCGCCTTTGTCTTGGGAAGTGCCGTTGTTACCATCGCAACCTTAACCGCTCCGGTCGCCGAAGCTAATGTTGTCTGTGGAACAGGGGCTACTGCAACTAATAGTGCAGATATGGCTATCGGTGATAATGCACTTGCGAATCAAACGAATGCGATTGCGATAGGTGGTAATGCGAAAGCGAATGAACGTGCTGCTCTAGGTATTGGTACAGGCGTAATGGCATATGGTGAAAATAGTATTGCAATGGGCCAACGCGCAAGAACTCACGCTCAAGGATCGGTTGCAATAGGTTGGGAATCCAATGCAAGTGGACGTTATGCATTAACATTTGGTATGGTGAGTAACTCTAGTGGAATAGGTAGTATTGCAATGGGGATGAATTCTAATGCCAAGAGTGATTTTGCTATTGCAACCGGTATGTCAGCAAATGCAAGCGCTTATGCTGCCATCACCCAAGGTGCTTTTTCCAACGCCTCCGCCAACTATTCCATCGCGCAGGGCTTCTCATCTAACGCCTCCGGCGTATCCTCCATCGCCATCGGTAACTTCTCACAAGCTTACAGAAATAGTTCCGTTGCGATTGGTACGAGCGCAATGTCAAACAACGCAGACAGTTATGCGATGGGCCATAACGCCAGCACATCGGCTGATGGCTCTTATGCAATGGGGGAAGGTGCTTACACAACGGTTTCGGCGACAAACAGTTTTGCAATCGGTATGCGCGCATGGGTTGCCGAACAAAATTCTTATGCAATGGGTAGGGAAGCCAAAGCATTAGGATTGAGCGCCTATGCCATCGGTACTCAAGCCAAGGCGTACCGCGATGGCTCTTATGCATTAGGTTCCTTGGCTAACTCATCAGGTTATCAAGCTTTCGCATTAGGTACTTCATCTAATGCCACCGGCGACTACTCCATCGCGCAAGGCTACATGTCCAACGTCACCGGCTACCAATCCATCGGAATCGGCGTGGGTAACCAAGTCCACGGTCACAACTCCGGCGCCTTCGGTGATCCAAGCATCATCGACGCCAACGCCTCTTACAGCGTCGGTAACAACAACACCTTAGCCTCCGGCTTAAAGGATGTATTCGCGTTTGGTAATGACATCACCACGACGACGAATAATTCCGTGTTCTTAGGCTCCAACACGCAATTCACCGCACGCAACAACACCACCACCCTTGGTATCAATAGCATGGCGTCCGGTTCAAGTAACAACGTCGTCGGCGTCATCTCCGTCGGTAATAACACCGCCGGCCAAACCCGCCGTATCCAAGGCGTCGCTGAAGGCTTAATCAGCAACCAATCCACCGACGCCGTCAACGGCGCCCAACTCTACGCCGCCATGGCTAATGCCAGTGGCTCGAAATATTTCGGTGTATGTTCAACAATGGCGGGCAACCGCGACGGTAGCGGCGCGACAGGCTCAGAAGCCATCGCTATTGGTTCAAATGCCATTTCCGCAGGTTCTTATTCCATTGCCATTGGACATAATACCTCCACATCGTCACTTAATTCGTCCGCTATTGCAATTGGTAATGAAGCCACAGCTAATGCTTCCTTAGGCACGGCAATCGGTTTTAAAGCCAAAGCTTTAGCAGACCAAGCTTATGCAATAGGTTTTGATGCAAATGCTTCAGGCATAAATGCTTATGCAATTGGTTGGGGCGCAGAAGCTTCCAACGCAGCTGCTCTTTCCATTGGTTCGCTATCTAGAGCACATGGAAGTGCCTCAGTCGCCTTGGGTACGAATGCCAAAGCATTAGCAGAAAGCGCAACGGCGTTGGGAAGAATGTCAAATGCTACAGCAAAATCCTCCACAGCAGTGGGTTATCAGGCTCAAGCTTCCGGAGAAGGGGCAATTGCATTAGGTTGCGTTTCCTATGCGGCGGGCAATCATTCGACTTCAATCGGTACAACAGCCTTCGCATTGGCCGACAGCTCCATCGCCATCGGTAACCAATCTCGCGCAGCCGCCCGAGACGCACTTGCCATCGGCACACAAGCCAATGCTACAGGTGGCTATGCCTTTGCTCAAGGCTACAAGGCCATGGCCTATGATGCAGCCTCTATGGCCATTGGCTACATGAGCAATGCCACCGGTGTGAGGACCACCGCTATCGGTGCTTCCTCTCAGGCATTGGGAAGTGATGCTATTGCATTAGGCTCTTCTGCTTTAGCACAAGGTTGTAACACTATGGCAATGGGGGTAAACGCAAGTGCGCGAGGAACTTACGCCATAGCAATTGGTAATTACGCCAAATCAGACGGGAAAGGTTCAACTGCATTGGCTGTAGGTTATGGCTCAAATGCTTCTCACATAGGCGCGTTGGCGATGGGCTTCAATGCAAGCGCATCTGCTTTCCATGCTAGCGCAATAGGCACCTATTCAAACGCCTCCGGAAACCAATCTATCGCACAAGGCGCGGGCTCGTACGCTATTGGTCATGACTCTATTGCAGTAGGTACAGCTGCTAAAGCTATTGGCAACCAATCCATCGCCCAAGGTTATGGCGCTCAATCTTCCGGCCAAGAATCTATTTCTATCGGTAACATGTCCAACGTCACCGGCAACCAATCCATCGGTATCGGCGTGGGCAACCAAGTCCACGGCCACAACTCCGGTGCATTCGGTGACCCAAGCGTCATCAACGCCAACGCGTCCTACAGCGTGGGTAACAACAACACCTTAGCCGCAGGCCAAACCGGCGTATTTGCACTCGGTAACGACATCAAAAACACCGCCAGCAACTCCGTCTTCCTCGGCTCCAATACCGCCTACACCGCCGCCGACAGCAACACCACCGCCGGCTTAAGCGGCACAGGCACCGTCGGCGTGATTTCCGTCGGCAACATCAGCGCCAACGAACGCCGCCGCATCCAAGGCGTCGCCGAAGGCCTCGTGTCCGAAAACTCCACCGATGCAGTAACCGGTGCGCAACTCTACAACGTCAGCAAAAACTCCGTGAAATATTTCGGCGTGAATTCGACTGCTGCCGGCAACCGTGATGGTAGTGGCGCAGTAGGTATCGATTCAATTGCGATTGGTGCGAATGCTAATGTAACCGGCAACCAATCTATTGCGCTTGGTTCTAATGCTACTGCCAGCGGAGTGAATTCTATAGCCCAAGGCTACGATGCTTCCGCTTCTAATGAAGCCTCGGTTGCAATGGGTTATAAGGCTAACGCTTCAGGATGTGTAAGTGTAGCGATTGGACGTTTTACGCGGGCAGAAGGGGTTAATGCACTAGCCTTGGTAGAAAACGCGAATGCCTCAGGCACAGGAGCAATAGCAATTGGTAATGCCGCAAATGCGAAAGGTCATTATTCCACGGCGCTAGTTGCTGGCTCCTCCGCTTCCGGCAACTATTCCATGGCGTTAGGTCCGGCTGCCAACGCTGCCGGCGAATCCTCCATCGCCCAAGGCTTCATGGCCAATGCCGCCGGCGAATCCTCCATTGCCCTAGGTAATCTTTCTTCGACTTCCTACAAGGACTCTATCGCCATCGGTAATGCCTCAAATTCAAGTAATGAATCAACACTTGCAATAGGTAACAATGCCACCGCTGCGGGTCGTTATGCCATCGCTCAAGGCTATAAAGCAAAAGCTTCCGACGAGGCCGCCATTGCTGTTGGTGATGAATCGGTAGCTACGGGATGTCATTCCGTAGCTATTGGTTATCAAGCCAATGCTTCGCATGCAGCCGCTGTAGCGCTTGGCGAAAATGCAATTGCTACAGGACAAAATTCTTACGCGCTAGGCGTACAGGCAGCAGCAACTAATGCATCGGCTTATGCATTTGGGTTTGGGGCTCGTGCAGATGGTACAAATTCAATTGCGTTCGGTTCGGGCGCTTATGCTAATGAGCAAGCAGCCACTGCCGTCGGCGCGCAAGCGAATGCAACCGGACTCGGTGCAACCAGTTTAGGTTATGCATCTACAGCTAAAGGTGATGCTTCACTTGCATTCGGTGTGAGAAGTAACGCTACCGCCAACTATTCCATCGCCCAAGGCTACGCTGCCAATGCCACCGGCGAAGCCTCAATTTCCATCGGTAATGCCTCCAACGTCACCGGCAACCAATCCATCGGAATCGGCGTAGGCAACCAAGTCCACGGCCACAATTCCGGCGCATTCGGTGACCCAAGCGTCATCAATGCTAACGCGTCCTACAGCGTGGGTAACAACAACACCTTAGCCGCAGGCCAAACCGGCGTATTTGCACTCGGTAACGACATCAGCACGACGACCAACAACTCCGTCTTCTTAGGCTCCAACAGCGCCTACGTCGCCGCCGGCAGCAGCACCAAAGGCCTCAGCGCATACACCTCCGAAACCCTCGGCAGCGGCCCGGGCGCCATCACCCTGAGCTTCGCAGGCGGCACCCCGGCAGGCGTGGTTAGCGTCGGCGCAGCCGGCTCCGAACGCCGCATCCAAAACGTCGCGGCCGGTCTTCTGAGCAATACTTCGACTGACGCCGTAAACGGCAGCCAACTCTACGCCGTCGCTCAAGTGGCCTACAACGCCACCACCGAAGCCAAAGCCGCCAACAGCACTGCCAACGCCGCGAACTCCACAGCGAACGCCGCGAACAGCACCGCATTGGCCGCCAACAGCACCGCGACAGCAGCGAACTCAACTGCAAACGCAGCGAACACAACCGCGAACACAGCAAACAGCACCGCAAACTTAGCCAACACAACCGCTAACAACGCAAACAGCACAGCGACCGCAGCTAACTCCACTGCAAATGCAGCCAACAGCACAGCTAACACTGCTAACTCCACTGCAAATGCAGCCAATAGCACCGCTAACGTAGCGAACTCCACAGCGAACTACGCAAATAGCACCGCATTGGTAGCTAACAGCACAGCCAACGCAGCCAATAGCACTGCCAACGTAGCCAACTCCACAGCGAACTACGCAAATAGCACCGCATTGGTAGCCAACAGCACAGCGAACTATGCAAACAGCACAGCGAATTACGCGAACAGCACAGCTAACGCAGCCAACAGCACCGCTAACGTAGCCAACTCCACAGCGAACTACGCAAATAGCACTGCATTGGTAGCAAACAGCACTGCGAACTACGCAAACAGCACAGCTCACGCAGCGAATAGCACAGCTAACGCAGCCAACAGCACAGCTAACGCGGCTAACAGCACAGCTAACGTTGCTAACTCCACTGCGAACTATGCAAATAGCACCGCATTGGTAGCAAACAGCACCGCTAACTACGCGAATAGCACAGCTCACGCGGCTAACTCAACTGCTAACGTAGCCAATAGCACCGCTAACGCAGCCAACAGTACTGCCAACGTAGCGAATAGCACAGCGAACTACGCGAACAGCACTGCTCATGCGGCTAACTCAACTGCGAACGCAGCTAACAGCACTGCCAACGCAGCCAACAGCACTGCCAACGTAGCGAACTCAACAGCCAACTACGCAAACAGCACCGCATTGGTAGCGAACAGCACGGCTAACTACGCGAACAGCACAGCTCACGCGGCTAACAGCACCGCTAATGCAGCCAACAGCACAGCTCATGCGGCTAACAGCACCGCTAATGCAGCCAACAGCACAGCCAACGCAGCTAACTCAACTGCCAACGTAGCGAACTCCACAGCGAACTACGCCAACAGCACCGCATTGGTAGCAAACAGCACCGCGAACTACGCCAACAGCACTGCTCACGCGGCTAACTCAACTGCTAACGCGGCTAATAGCACCGCTAACGTTGCTAACTCCACTGCGAACTATGCGAATAGCACTGCTCACGCGGCTAACTCAACTGCAAATGCAGCCAATAGCACAGCTAACGTTGCTAACTCCACAGCGAACTATGCAAACAGCACCGCATTAGTGGCTAACAGCACCGCTAACTACGCGAATAGCACTGCTCACGCAGCTAACTCAACTGCTAACGCAGCGAACAGCACAGCGAATGCAGCTAACAGCACAGCCAACACAGCCAACAGCACTGCTAACGTAGCCAACTCCACAGCGAACTACGCCAACAGCACCGCATTGGTAGCAAACAGCACCGCTAACTACGCAAACAGCACAGCTCACGCAGCTAACTCAACTGCTAATGCAGCCAATAGCACAGCAAATGCTGCAAACAGCACTGCCAACGTAGCCAACTCCACAGCGAACTACGCCAACAGCACCGCATTGGTAGCAAATAGCACCGCTAACTACGCGAACAGCACGGCTCATGCAGCGAACAGCACCGCTAATGCAGCCAATAGCACAGCCAACGTAGCGAACTCCACAGCGAACTACGCCAACAGCACCGCATTGGTAGCGAACAGCACTGCGAACTATGCGAACAGCACAGCTCACGCGGCTAACAGCACAGCTAACGCGGCTAACAGCACAGCTAACGTTGCTAACTCCACTGCGAACTACGCCAACAGCACCGCATTGGTAGCGAATAGCACAGCGAACTATGCGAACAGCACAGCTCACGCAGCAAATAGCACTGCAAATGCAGCCAACAGCACAGCGAACGTAGCGAACTCCACTGCAAACTATGCAAATAGCACCGCATTGGTAGCGAACAGCACAGCTCACGCGGCTAATAGCACAGCAAATGCAGCCAATAGCACCGCTAACGTAGCGAACTCCACAGCGAACTACGCCAACAGCACCGCATTGGTAGCAAACAGCACCGCTAACTACGCGAATAGCACTGCTCACGCAGCTAACTCAACTGCCAACGCAGCCAACAGCACTGCCAACGTAGCCAACTCCACAGCGAACTACGCCAACAGCACCGCATTGGTAGCAAATAGCACTGCGAACTATGCGAATAGCACAGCTCACGCAGCTAATAGCACAGCGAATGCTGCAAACAGTACAGCGAACGTTGCTAACTCCACTGCGAACTATGCAAATAGCACCGCATTGGTAGCGAATAGCACTGCGAACTACGCGAACAGCACTGCTCACGCAGCTAATAGCACAGCGAATGCTGCAAACAGCACAGCGAATGTAGCGAACTCTACAGCGAACTACGCGAACAGCACCGCATTGGTAGCGAATAGCACCGCGAACTACGCGAATAGCACTGCTCACGCGGCTAATAGCACAGCCAACGCAGCCAATAGCACCGCTAACGTAGCCAACTCAACAGCGAACTACGCCAACAGCACCGCATTGGTAGCCAACAGCACGGCTAACTACGCGAATAGCACAGCTCACGCGGCTAATAGCACAGCGAATGCAGCGAACAGCACTGCCAACGTAGCGAACTCAACAGCGAACTACGCAAATAGCACCGCATTGGTAGCGAATAGCACAGCGAACTATGCAAACAGCACAGCTCACGCGGCTAATAGCACAGCAAATGCAGCCAACAGCACTGCCAACGTAGCGAACTCCACAGCGAACTACGCAAATAGCACCGCATTGGTAGCAAACAGCACTGCTAACTACGCAAACAGCACCGCATTGGTAGCGAATAGCACAGCGAACTATGCAAATAGCACCGCATTGGTAGCAAATAGCACTGCTAACTACGCTAACAGCACTGCTCACGCGGCTAACTCAACTGCTAACGCGGCTAACAGCACAGCTAACGTTGCTAACTCCACAGCGAACTACGCAAATAGCACCGCATTGGTAGCAAACAGCACCGCTAACTACGCGAATAGCACAGCTCACGCAGCGAATAGCACTGCAAATGCAGCCAACAGCACCGCTAACGTAGCCAACTCCACAGCGAACTACGCGAACAGCACCGCATTGGTAGCAAATAGCACCGCTAACTACGCGAACAGCACTGCTCACGCGGCTAACTCAACTGCTAACGCAGCCAACAGTACTGCCAACGTAGCGAACTCCACAGCGAACTACGCGAACAGCACCGCATTGGTAGCAAACAGCACCGCTAACTACGCGAATAGCACAGCTCATGCAGCGAATAGCACAGCAAATGCAGCCAATAGCACTGCCAACGTAGCGAACTCAACAGCGAACTACGCAAATAGCACCGCATTGGTAGCAAACAGCACTGCTAACTACGCGAACAGCACAGCTCACGCGGCTAATAGCACAGCCAACGCAGCCAATAGCACAGCTAACGTAGCGAACTCTACAGCGAACTACGCCAACAGCACCGCATTGGTAGCAAATAGCACAGCGAACTACGCGAACAGCACAGCTCACGCGGCTAACAGCACAGCCAACGCAGCCAACAGTACTGCGAACGTTGCTAACTCCACAGCGAACTACGCAAATAGCACTGCTCACGCGGCTAACTCAACTGCTAACGCAGCTAACAGCACAGCTAACGTTGCTAACTCCACAGCGAACTATGCAAATAGCACCGCATTGGTAGCAAATAGCACCGCTAACTACGCGAACAGCACTGCTCACGTAGCTAATAGCACAGCAAATGCAGCCAATAGCACCGCTAACGCAGCCAACAGCACAGCGAACGTTGCTAACTCAACAGCGAACTATGCAAATAGCACCGCATTGGTAGCGAACAGCACAGCGAACTACGCGAACAGCACAGCTCACGCAGCCAATAGCACTGCTAATGCAGCCAATAGCACAGCTAACGTTGCTAACTCCACAGCGAACTATGCAAATAGCACCGCATTGGTAGCAAACAGCACAGCTCACGCAGCAAACAGCACTGCAAATGCAGCCAACAGCACCGCTAACGTAGCCAACTCTACAGCGAACTACGCCAACAGCACCGCATTGGTAGCGAATAGCACAGCGAACTATGCAAATAGCACCGCATTGGCGGCTAACAGCACAGCTAACACTGCTAACTCCACTGCAAATGCAGCCAACAGCACTGCCAACGTAGCGAACTCCACAGCGAACTACGCAAATAGCACCGCATTGGTAGCAAACAGCACTGCGAACTACGCAAACAGCACAGCTCACGCGGCTAACAGCACAGCGAATGCAGCCAACAGCACTGCGAACGTAGCCAACTCCACTGCGAACTATGCAAATAGCACCGCATTGGTAGCAAACAGCACGGCTAACTACGCGAATAGCACTGCTCACGCAGCTAACTCAACTGCCAACGCAGCCAACAGCACTGCCAACGTAGCCAACTCCACAGCGAACTACGCGAACAGCACCGCATTGGTAGCGAACAGCACTGCTCACGCGGCTAACAGCACAGCGAATGCAGCCAACAGTACGGCTAACGTAGCGAACTCCACAGCGAACTACGCCAACAGCACCGCATTGGTAGCTAACAGCACAGCTAACTACGCGAACAGCACAGCTCACGCGGCTAATAGCACAGCGAATGCTGCAAACAGCACTGCGAATGTGGCGAATAGCACCGCCTTTGCCGCGAACTCCACTGCAAATGCAGCGAACACAACGGCGAATACGGCTAATGCAACGGCGAACACTGCCAATACCACTGCAAATACGGCAAATGCCACCGCGAACCAAGCATTGAATGCTGCGAACGCCGGTTGGGAATTGACCACCAATGCAACGGGTACAGGTATTGCGTCCGGTTCTAGCGTGGTGAACGTGAATGCAACGAATAAACTCGTGACCTTCACGGCGGGCGATAACATTGAGATCACACAAAGCGGTCGAAATGTAACCATGGCCTTGGCGCGCAATATCAATGTGAACAGTGTGACCACCAACGATCTCACTGTGAGCGGTACGACTAACTTGAGCGGTACCACAAACATTAGCGGTACGATGAACGTTCAAGCCAATACCACCGTGAACATGGGCGGCAACCGCATTCAAAACGTAGGTAATGCAACAGCACCTACCGATGCGGTGAATAAAGCTTATGTGGATAATGCATTGCGCAATTCCGGAGCAGTTCCGGGCTTGGCGAATCGTGTAAATCAACTTGCTCGTGATTTGAATAAAGTTGATAAGAAAGCACGTGGCGGTATTGCAGGAGCGGTTGCGACGGCGGGTATTCCGCAAGTTTATATGCCGGGTAAATCCATGATTGCTGCAGCTGCCGGTTCTTATCGCGGCACTAACGCAATTGCGGTGGGTTACTCCCGTGCAAGTGACAACGGTAAAGTCGTCTTGAAGATCACCGGTAGCTCGAATACCCAAGGTGATTACACCGGCTCCGTTGGTGTCGGTTACCAATGGTAATGCGATGTAAATAAGAAACGTAACTTTCTAAACTGAACCAAAGTGCGGCGGATTTCCGAATCCACCGCACTTTTTTTATCTAAAGAATATAAAAATCGCCTGGCAAGCATCACCGAGCGATTTTTTGTTATGGGGGAAGGCGTTTAGTCGGGCGCGTTTTCTTTTTGCCTCCTTTTGCTTTGCTTGAGCAAAGAAAAGTAACAAAATGAGCGAAACCCGATTCCAAAAAACAAAAAGGTTGCACTTTACAAGGCAACCTTTTCTCTTAGTTATTTTTACTTATTGCCGCATCAACACCGGATAGGCCTTCACAAAATCCGCCAAACGATAGGCTTTGCTGAAAATTAAATGATAGTTTTGTCGATCATTATTCACTGCCACTGTATCCGGAATTGGTTCGTCCAAGCCAAAGCGCCAAGGCAGATTGCCTGAACGGCGAATAAAATAATCGTTGCTTACTTCAAAAGGGCCTTCGTAAATCGTGCCGTTATAGCTGATTTGATGATATTCCAGCGGCAAATTCGTTGAACCGTAAACGGTTTTCCAAAATATATAAGGCGATGCGGTCGGGTTTAAAATGGAGCGATTATTCGCTTGGTTTTGTTCTAGTTCGACGATTTTGCCGTCGGCCAGTTGTAAGCGATGTTTGCCCGGTGCCAAAATGAGTTTTTGCGTTTGATGCGCGGCAAGGTTGATTTCCTGATCGTCTAATTTGAAGCGGATTGCCTCGTCCGTTGGATTGTCGGCATAGACGGTATTTTTGTCGTACCAAGCGGCAAGTTCTTCCGCTTCAAAGGGAAAATATTTCGCCACAATCTCGACCACTATATTGCGCTTGCCGTCATCGGCGGTTTCTGAAGTCGCCGAAGGTTGCACCGCCGCCGTGCCGATTAAGATGCCGATTATAATAAGTAACGTGATGAGTTTTTTCATAAATGCTCCTGAAAGCTAATCGTATATTTTGATTTAATTTTGCTTGAATTGAACCTTTGAATTGGCACCGCATTGAGGCTAAGCGCATTGAGGCTAAGTGCATTGAGACTAGGTTCAATGCGGTGCTATTTGGGGAAGTCGCGGAAATTTGGTTAGGCACGAATGCTGTAATCGCCCTCGCACACCCATTTGTAACTGGTGAGCGCTTCCAGACCCATTGGACCGCGAGCGTGCAGTTTTTGTGTGCTGACCGCCACTTCTGCGCCCAAGCCGAATTGTCCGCCGTCAGTGAAACGCGTGCTGGCGTTCACATAAACCGCCGCCGCGTCCACTTGATTGACGAATTGACGGGCCAAGTTTTGCGAAGCGGTTAAAATGCATTCGGAATGTTGCGTGCCATATCGACGGATATGCGCGATTGCTTCGTTGATGTCGTTTACCACGACTACGTTCAAATCCGGCGAACCCCATTCTGCGTGCAATTGATTTTCGGTGACTTCGGTTACGTCTGCGCCCGCTTGTTTCAGCACGTTCAATGCGGTGCCCGATGCAGCGTGGTATTTCACCTTTTTCGGCGCTAAATGTGCAACCAGTTTCGGCAGAAATTGTGCGGCGATAGAAGCTTGCACTAAAAGCGTTTCTAAGGTGTTGCAGGTGCTAGGACGTTGGGTTTTGGCATTATCGATCAGCAAAACCGCTTTGTTTTGATCGGCGCTTTGTTCCACGAAGGTATGGCAAACGCCCACGCCGCCAACAATGACCGGAATGCTGGCGTGTTGTTTGCAAAGTTCGTGTAAGCCTGCGCCGCCGCGCGGAATGATCATATCAACGTAGCGATCAAGTTTTAATAATTGCATTACGAGATCGCGGTTTGGATCGCTAATGGCTTGCACGGCGAATTTTGGTAGGCCTGCTTGTTGTAAGGCGTTTTGCACGACCTCGACTAAAATTTGGTTAGAATGTCGGGTTTCTTTGCCGCCGCGTAACAGCACCGCATTGCCGGTTTTCAAACATAGGCTGGCGACATCAATGGTGACGTTCGGGCGCGCTTCGTAAATGACGCCGATAACGCCGAGGGGAGTGCGTACGCGTTCGATTTTCAAACCGCTGTCTAAGGTGCCGCCATCGATAATTTTGCCCACCGGATCGGTAAGCGAAATGACGTGCCGCACATCGTTGGCGATGCCTTGCAAACGTTGCGACGTCAGTAACAGGCGATCGATTAAGGCTTCGGACAAGCCGTTTTGTCGCGCCGCTTCAATATCTTTGTTATTTTCTGCCAAGATGCGGTCGGCTTGTGTTTCCAGTTGCTCGGCGATCACTGCCAACGCATGATTTTTCTGTGCTGTGCTTAATTGCACCAAAATAAACGCGGCCTCTTTGGCTTGTTTGCCCATTTGTTCTAACATTTTTATGCCCTTTTATTGAAAACGAAATGTCGAGTAGCTTATCTGAAAAATGAAGAAGGTCAAAGCGGCAGATTAAAGCGCGGAAAATAATCAGAGGAGCGGACGACGTTTTAAAAAACGGATTCTTCCGTTGAGGGCAGAGAGATAGGCTTTTGGACTTATGCTTTTGGACTTAGGGCATTTATTTTCATCGTGTTTTTCGGTAGAATTTTGCAGTTTTTAACTTGGCAAAATTGAGGCGAAAATGGTGAAAAATGCGCGGTTTTATATTCTGACAGAGCAGAGTTCGCTCGGTATGGAACAACTGGCCTGCGATTTAGCCGCTTCGGCTTGGCGTTTAGGGAAGCGCGTTTTGATTGCCTGTGAAACCGAGCGACAAGCGCTGGATATTGACGAAGCGCTGTGGCAGCGTGATCCGGACGAATTTGTGCCGCATAATTTGTCGGGCGAAGCGACACAATATGTCACGCCGATTGAAATTAGTTGGAAAGGCAAACGCAATGCGCAACGACGTGATTTGTTGATTAATTTGCAGCGCGAGTTGCCCGAGTTTATTCACGTTTTTACTCAACTGATTGATTTTGTTCCCGCCGAAGAAGAGCAAAAGGTGCAAGCGCGAGAACGTTATAAACAATTGCGTATGCAAGGGTGGCTGCTTTCGACGGAAAATGTTGAGTGATAGGAATTAAAAGTTCCGTAGGGTGGGCTTTAGCCCACCATGTTTATTTAATTTGGTGGGCTAAAGCCCATCCTACAAAAAGAGAAGGTTTAGTTTAGCGTAAGGAGATAACGGATGACCGAACGTGAAAAGATTATTCAACAGCAAAAACAACTTAAGGTGCTATTTTCAGCTTGGATGAAAGAAAAAATGAACCACGAAGTCATCACGTTTCAAAAACGTGATGGACGCATTGTCGAACATTATCCGGATGGTACGGAAAAAATCGTAGGTTATGCAAAATAAAGTTTCGTAGGGTGGGCTTTAGCCCACCATGTTTATTTAATTTGGTGGGCTAAAGCCCACCCTACAAAAAGAGAAGATATAAATGACACAAAAATTCGAAATGGCAGATCGTTTTAATCCGTCTGCGGTAGAGCAAGCCCTTTATCAACATTGGGAAGAGAGTGGTTATTTTAAACCGTCTGAAAATGAAAACGCGCCGAGCTATTGCATTGCAATTCCGCCACCGAACGTCACAGGTTCCCTACACATGGGGCACGCTTTCCAACAGACCTTAATGGATACATTAATCCGTTTTAACCGTATGGAAGGGCATAACACCTTATGGCAAGCAGGGACAGACCATGCGGGTATCGCCACCCAAATGGTGGTGGAGCGTAAAATTGCGGCTGAAGAAGGCAAAACTCGCCACGATTATGGTCGTGAAGCGTTTATCAACAAAATTTGGGATTGGAAAGCCTATTCAGGCGGTACAATCAGCCAACAAATGCGCCGTTTAGGTAACTCCATCGACTGGGAACGTGAGCGTTTCACCATGGACGAGGGGTTATCTAATGCGGTAAAAGAAGTGTTTGTTCGCTTGCACGAAGAAGGGTTGATTTACCGTGGCAAACGCTTGGTGAACTGGGATCCAAAACTTCACACTGCGATTTCTGATTTAGAAGTAGAAAACAAAGAGAGCAAAGGTTCCCTTTGGCATTTCCGCTATCCATTAGCCAACGGTGCAAAAACGACAGATGGCAAAGATTATTTAGTGGTGGCAACTACGCGTCCGGAAACCATGTTGGGCGATACAGCGGTGGCGGTGCATCCGGAAGATGAGCGTTATCAATCTTTAATCGGCAAAACCGTAGTTCTGCCATTGGCTAATCGTGAAATTCCGATTATTGCCGATGAATATGTAGATCGTGAATTCGGTACGGGCGTGGTGAAAATCACCCCTGCGCACGACTTTAACGACTATGAAGTGGGCAAACGCCACAGCTTGCCGATGGTTAACGTGTTAACCTTAAACGCAGATATTCGTGATGAAGCGGAAATTATCGGTACCGATGGTAAACCGCTTGCCGGCTATGAAGCGATGATTCCTGCGGATTACCGTGGCTTAGAGCGTTTCGCTGCCCGTAAGAAAATCGTGGCAGATTTTGAAGCGCTGGGTTTATTAGACGAAATCAAACCGCATGATTTGAAAGTGCCTTATGGCGACCGTGGTGGCGTGCCAATCGAGCCGATGTTAACCGACCAATGGTATGTGAGCGTGAAACCGCTTGCTGATGTG
Source organism: Aggregatibacter sp. HMT-949 (assembly GCF_041734645.1). Classification (NCBI taxonomy): domain Bacteria; kingdom Pseudomonadati; phylum Pseudomonadota; class Gammaproteobacteria; order Pasteurellales; family Pasteurellaceae; genus Aggregatibacter; species Aggregatibacter sp. HMT-949. Next base: position 529,177 of record NZ_CP162010.1, read on the forward strand.
GCGATTAAAGCGGTGGAAGACGGTGAAATCCAATTCGTGCCGAAACAATATGAAAACCTTTATTTCTCTTGGATGCGCGATATTCAAGATTGGTGTATTTCTCGCCAACTTTGGTGGGGGCACCGCATTCCGGCGTGGTATGACGCGGAAGGCAACGTTTATGTCGCGCGTAACGAAGCAGAAGTGCGGTCAAAATATGGCTTAGATTCTGCGGTGGAACTCAAACAAGACGAAGACGTGTTAGATACATGGTTCTCATCAGGCTTGTGGACGTTCTCCACCTTAGGTTGGCCGGAGCAAACCAAAGAACTCAAAATGTTCCACCCAACGGATGTGTTAATCACAGGCTTCGACATCATCTTCTTCTGGGTTGCGCGTATGATTATGTTTACGATGCACTTTGTAAAAGATGGAAACGGCAAACCGCAAGTGCCATTCAAAACCGTGTACGTAACAGGCTTAATCCGTGATGAGCAAGGCCAAAAAATGTCGAAATCAAAAGGCAACGTGCTTGATCCAATCGATATGATTGACGGCATCAGCCTTGAAGATTTACTTGAAAAACGCACTGGCAACATGATGCAGCCGCAATTAGCAGAGAAAATAGCTAAAGCAACGCGCAAAGAATTTGCTGAGGGTATTACAGCTCACGGTACAGACGCATTGCGTTTCACATTAGCCGCATTGGCTTCAAACGGTCGTGACATCAACTGGGATATGAAACGCTTAGAAGGCTACCGTAACTTCTGTAATAAATTGTGGAATGCAAGCCGTTTCGTTCTTACCAATGAAAAATTAGATTTAAGCCAAGGCGAAATTGAATTCTCCGTGGCAGACCGTTGGATTCAATCCGAATTCAATCGCACAGTAGAAACGTTCCGCAGTGCATTAAGCCAATACCGTTTCGACCTTTGCGCCAATGCGATTTATGAATTCACTTGGAACCAATTCTGCGACTGGTATTTGGAACTCACCAAACCGGTGTTTGCCAACGGCAACGCAGCGCAAATTCGCGCAGCAAGCCAAACCTTGGTTCATGTGTTAGAAAAATTATTACGTTTAGCACATCCGCTCATGCCATTTATTACTGAAGAAATTTGGCAAAAAGTGAAAGAGTTCGTTGGAATTATTGCAGACAGCATTATGTTGCAATCTTTCCCACGCGTGGAAGAAAATGCCTTTGATGCCGAGGCGGAAACAGAGATCAATTGGCTCAAAGACGTGATTGTTGCCGTGCGTAACATCCGTGCTGAGAGCAACATTGCTCCAAGCAAAGGCCTCGATCTGTTATTCCGTAATATTCCGGTTGATGAGCAAAAAATACTGGAAAAACAGACCGCACTTTTACAAGCCATGGCGAAGTTAGACAACGTCAGCGTGCTTAAAGAGGGCGAACAAGCACCGTTGGCTGTAGCGAAGTTAGTCGGCAACACCGAAATCCTCGTGCCGATGGCAGGTTTCATTAATAAAGAAGCCGAACTTGCCCGTTTGACCAAAGAGATTGAAAAATATCAAAACGAAGTTAAACGCATCGAAAACAAACTCAGCAACGAAGCCTTCGTCGCCAAAGCCCCGGAAGCGGTTATCGCCAAAGAACGCGAAAAACAAGCCGAATACCAATCCGGATTAGAAAAAATTCGTGAGCAGTATAAGGCGATTGAGGTGCTTTAATTCATTCGTAAAAAAACGCCGACTTCTGTCGGCGTTTTTGTTTTAGCAAATTATTTTTGTGCATAATCTCGTGCGCCAAAAATGGCTGTGCCGATGCGCACCATGGTGGAGCCGCATTTGATGGCGCTTGGCATATCGTCCGTCATGCCCATGGAAAGCGTATCGATTGGCTGGGCGGGGAACGCCTGTTTTAGTTGTTCAAATAACGCTGCCATTTTTTTGAATTCGCTTTCTTGTTCGGCAATATTTTCCGTCGGTGCGGGAATTGCCATTAAGCCACGCAGACGCAAGTGCGGTAGATTTTCGATGTGTTTTGCCAAATTCAACATTTCGTGCGGCGAAATACCCGATTTGGTTTCTTCATCGCTAATGTTAATTTGAATCAAAACATTTAGCGGCGCTTTGTCGGCGGGGCGTTGTTCATTTAAGCGGTCGGCAATTTTGGCGCGCTCTAAGGTTTGCATCCAATCGAAATGTTCCGCGACCAAACGGGTTTTGTTGGATTGTAGCGGGCCGATAAAATGCCATTCCAATTGAAGGCCTTGCGCTTGGAAATATTGAATTTTATCCACGCCTTCTTGAACGTAATTTTCGCCGAATGCACTTTGGCCCGCCTCGAATGCGGTGCTAATCTCGGCAACCGATTTAGTTTTAGACACTGCCAGTAATCGAACCGTATTGGAGGCGCGTCCCGCCTGTTGGCAAGCGGCTTCAATGCGGTGCTGAATGCGCAGTACGTTTTGTTGAATATTCATTGGCTGCTCCTTCAAAAAAATGCACTCAGTTTACACGAAATCTTTTGGCTTGAGAAAATTTCTCCCGATTTGCGGATTTTCCGTTTGACAAGCCCTTGGATTTTCGGTATTTCTAAGCGCATTCTTTTTTACAGCAACAATAAGATGAAAAACCAACGCACTCTCGCCGTAACCATTACGACCATCATTACCATGACGATGCTCAATGGCGCGGGTTAGTGCATAAAAAACAGAATATCGAAAACCCGCAATTCACTTGAATGCGGGTTTTTTTGATCATTTTAAGAACACAATATCTAGGAGAATCAATTATGCGCGTATTAAAATTCGGCGGTACTTCGCTGGCCAATCCGGAACGTTTTTCCCAAGCGGCGAAACTGATCGAGCGGGCTCATTTGGAAGAACAGGCGGCCGGCGTATTATCGGCACCGGCGAAAATCACCAATCATCTCGTCGCCCTTTCCGAAAAAGCCGCTTTAAATCAACCTACCGATTCCCATTTCAACGAAGCCATCGATATTTTCTATAACATTATCAACGGATTATATGCCGAAAATAACAAATTTGATCTTGCTGGCACAAAGGCTCTGGTTGACGCTGAATTCGCGCAAATTAAAGATTTATTGGAAGAAATTCGCCAAGCCGGCAAGGTGAGCGATGCGGTGAAAGCGACCATTGATTGTCGCGGCGAAAAATTATCTATCGCGATGATGAAAGCTTGGTTTGAAGCCCGTGGTTATAGCGTGCATATTGTGGATCCGGTGAAACAATTATTGGCGAAAGGCGGTTATTTGGAATCTTCCGTAGAAATTGTGGAATCCACTAAGCGTATGGATGCGGCAAGCATTGCAAAAGATAAAGTGGTGCTGATGGCAGGCTTTACCGCAGGTAATGAAAACGGTGAGCTTGTGTTGCTTGGTCGTAATGGTTCTGACTATTCCGCCGCTTGTTTAGCTGCTTGTTTGGGCGCGAGCGTGTGTGAAATTTGGACGGATGTGGACGGCGTTTATACTTGCGATCCGCGTTTGGTGCCGGATGCCCGTTTATTGCCAAGCCTTTCTTATCGCGAAGCGATGGAGCTTTCTTATTTCGGTGCAAAAGTGATTCACCCGCGCACCATCGGCCCGTTACTACCGCAAAAAATTCCTTGCGTGATTAAAAATACCGGTAATCCGTCGGCGCCCGGCTCGATTATCGACGGCAATGTAAAATCGGAAGGTTTGCAAGTAAAAGGTATCACTAACTTAGATAACTTGGCGATGTTTAATGTGTCCGGCCCGGGTATGCAAGGCATGGTGGGTATGGCGTCGCGCGTGTTTTCTGCGATGTCGAGCGCCGGCATTTCGGTGATTTTAATTACTCAATCTTCTTCCGAATATAGCATTAGTTTCTGTGTGCCGGTGAAATCCGCCGAAGCGGCCAAAGCGGTGCTGGAAAGCGAGTTCGCCGACGAGCTAAATGAACATCAGTTAGAGCCGATTGATGTAATTAAAGATATGTCGATTATTTCGGTTGTCGGCGACGGAATGAAGGAAGCCAAAGGCATTGCGGCGCGTTTTTTCTCTGCTTTGGCGCAAGCAAATATCAGCATTGTGGCGATTGCGCAAGGTTCCAGCGAACGTTCCATTTCCGCTGTGGTGCCGCAAAATAAAGCCATTGAAGCCGTGAAAGCGACACACCAAGCGCTTTTTAATAAAAAGAAAGTGGTAGATATGTTTTTAGTTGGCGTCGGTGGCGTCGGCGCGGAATTAATCGAACAAATTAAACGCCAAAAGGAGTACTTGGCGAAGAAGGACGTTGAAATTCGCGTTTGCGCCATCGCCAATTCTAATCGGATGTTGCTGGATGAAAACGGCTTGAATTTGGACGATTGGAAAACTGATTTGGAAAATGCGACACAACCGTCGGATTTCGATGTGTTACTTTCTTTTATTAAGTTGCATCATGTGGTGAATCCGGTGTTTGTGGATTGTACATCGGCAGAATCTGTTGCTGGGCTTTATGCGCGCGCGTTAAAAGAAGGTTTCCATGTGGTAACACCAAACAAAAAAGCGAACACACGTGAGTTGGCGTATTACCATGAATTACGTCGCAATGCTCAAGCCGGTCAGCATAAATTTCTGTATGAAACCAATGTGGGCGCAGGTTTGCCGGTGATTGAAAATCTGCAAAACTTACTGGCAGCAGGCGATGAATTAGAGCATTTTGAAGGAATTTTATCCGGCTCGCTTTCTTTCATTTTCGGTAAATTGGAAGAAGGACTTTCTCTTTCAGAAGTAACCGCACTTGCGCGCGAAAAAGGTTTTACCGAACCGGATCCGCGCGATGATCTTTCCGGTCAGGATGTAGCGCGTAAGTTGTTAATTTTGGCGCGTGAAGCGGGGCTTGAACTTGAGCTTTCCGATGTGGAAGTCGAAGGTGTATTACCGAAAGGTTTTGCCGAAGGTAAATCTACCGAAGAATTTATGGCGCTGTTGCCGCAGCTGGATGAAGAATTTAAAGCGCGTGTCGACGCGGCTAAAGCGGAAGGCAAAGTGTTGCGTTACGTAGGGCAAATCAGTGACGGCAAATGTATCGTGTCTATCGTTGCAGTGGATCAAAATAACCCGCTTTACAAAGTGAAAGATGGCGAAAATGCTCTGGCGTTCTACACTCGCTATTACCAACCGATTCCGCTATTATTACGCGGCTACGGCGCAGGCAATGCGGTGACCGCTGCAGGCATCTTCGCTGATATTTTAAGAACATTACAACATTAATCCGACATTAATAGAGGCTTCCGATGTTAAGAATTTATGCACCGGCATCTAGCGCAAACATCAGCGTAGGCTTTGATACTTTGGGGGCGGCGATTTCCCCGATTGACGGCTCGTTATTAGGCGATGTGGTTCAAATCGAATCTATCGCTGGCGGTTTTGAACTGGAAAGTGCGGGCTATTTTGTCCGTAAATTACCGAAAGAACCGCAAAAAAACATTGTGTATCAAGCTTATGTGTTATTTGGCGAGCAATTAAAATTACGCGGTGGACAACTCAAACCGTTGCGTTTAACCCTCGAAAAAAATATGCCAATCGGCTCGGGGTTAGGTTCAAGTGCTTGTTCTATTGTGGCGGCATTAGTGGCGTTGAATCAGTTCCACGACGAGCCTTTCTCCAAAATGGAATTGCTCGAAATGATGGGCGAATTGGAAGGGCGTATTTCCGGCTCCATTCATTATGATAACGTGGCGCCTTGTTATTTGGGCGGCGTGCAATTTATGGTGCAATCGCTCGGTAACATCTGCCAAAAATTGCCTTTTTTCGATAATTGGTATTGGGTTTTGGCCTATCCGGGCATTGAAGTTTCTACTGCCGAAGCCCGCGCGATTTTGCCGAAAAGTTACACGCGCCAAGATGTGATCGCGCATGGACGCCATCTAGGCGGTTTTGTTCACGCGTGCCACACCCATCAAGAAAATCTCGCGGCCATTATGATGAAAGACGTGATCGCCGAACCTTACCGTGAATCTCTACTGCCAAATTATGCCGAAGTCAAACAGGCAACCCGTGATTTAGGTGCGCTAGCAACAGGTATTTCCGGTTCAGGACCAACGATTTTCTCCATCGCACCGGATTTACAGACTGCAACCAAACTCGCTACTTATTTAGAGAATCATTATTTGCAGAATAATGAGGGGTTTGTGTATGTGTGTAAGGTGGATAATGAGGGGGCAAGAGAAATTAAATAACGAGCGTTTGGGGTTTCGCTCTTTCAATTCTTGAAAGAGCGACCTACTTTTCTTTACTTGTGTAAAGAAAAGTAGGCAAAAGAAACACACCCCAGTTAAATCGCTGATCTTTGCTTTGTTTCAATTTTCTTAACGGCAATTTGCTGAACTCGCTGCGCTCAGACAGACGCAAATTGCCTAAAAATTGAAAGTCGCAAAGGCGATTTATATGGGGCCCCAATTTAATCAGCGCGTTATTTGAAAAGTGCGGTTGGTTTTGAAGTGCTTTAATAGCTCTGAATCATTTATGAGGTTGATTCACTTCTGCCAAATCTCCCCTTACCCCTCTTTGCTAAAGAGGGGATTGGTTAGATAAAAAATCTTTCAGGAATCAACCGCACTTTAAATCGAAGAAAGAACAAAACGGGTTCCCTTCTTTGCCGCCTGAAAAAGCAGAAATTTGTAGGAAATTTGCGTCTGTTTGAGCGTAGCGAGTTCAGCAAATTTCCGTGAAGCAAATTTCTGCTTTTCTGGAAACAAGGCAAAGCAGGGTTGCCTTTCTTTTTGCCTACTTTTTCTTTGGCAACGCAAAGAAAAAGTAGGTCGCCATCGGCGAAACCCGATTTTAAAAATTACATCATATTTAAAATAGACAACCACATTCAAAATTAACAAACTAAACGGACCAACCATGAACCTATACAACATCAAACACCCCGAAGAACAAGTTTCCTTCTCCCAAGCCGTCCGTCAAGGTCTCGGCAGAGATCAAGGCTTATTCTTCCCAGAAGTCTTACCGAAACTAGAAAACATCAATGAATTATTAGATCTCCCGCTCGTTGAACGCAGCCAAAAAATCCTTTCTGCGATTATCGGTGATGAAATCCCAACGGAAACCCTCAATGCGATGGTAAAAAACGCATTTGTTTTCCCTGCACCACTGGCAAAAGTGGAAGAAAATATTTACGCATTAGAATTATTCCACGGCCCGACGCTGGCCTTTAAAGATTTTGGCGGACGTTTTATGGCGCAAGCCCTTGCTGCAGTGCGCGGTGATGGCAAAATTACGATTTTAACGGCAACCTCCGGCGATACCGGTGCGGCGGTGGCGCATGCATTTTATGGTTTAGAAAATATCAATGTGGTGATTTTGTATCCAAAAGGTAAAATCAGTCCGTTACAAGAAAAATTGTTTTGCACCCTAGGCGGTAATATTCGCACCGTGGCGATTAACGGTGACTTTGATGCGTGCCAAGCGCTGGTTAAACAAGCCTTTGATGATGCGGAACTACGTGAAGCGATTGGTTTGAACTCAGCAAATTCCATCAACATCAGCCGTTTACTGGCACAAATTTGTTACTATTTTGAAGCCGTAGCACAGTTACCAAAAGAAAAACGCGATAACCTGGTGGTTTCCGTGCCGAGTGGCAACTTCGGTAACTTAACTGCCGGCTTAATTGCAAAAACCTTAGGTTTGCCGATCAAGCGTTTTATCGCTTCGACTAACGCGAATGATACGGTGCCTCGTTATTTGCAATCGGGAAATTGGGCGCCGAAAGCAACGGTCGCAACGCTTTCTAATGCGATGGATGTTAGCCGTCCGAACAACTGGCCACGTGTGGAAGAATTATTCAAGCGCAATGGTTGGAATTTGGCAGATTTAGGTTCCGGTATGTTGACCGATGCGCAAACGGAAGAAACCTTAAAAGCAATGTATGCCGAAGGTTATGTGTGCGAACCGCACGGCGCAATTGCGTATCAGGTGTTGAAAGATCAACTCAAAGCGGGTGAAACCGGTATTTTCCTTTGTACTGCGCACCCGGCGAAATTTAAAGAATCGGTCGAGCGCATTCTTGGTTTGGAATTGCCGCTTCCGGAAGCCTTGGATAGACACAACAAATTGCCGTTACTTTCCGATGAAATGGAGAATGATTTTGCGCAATTACGTGCTTATTTGTTGAAATAATCGTGTGATTGATTTTTGTCAATTAACAATGGAATGGGGCTTCGCGCCCCTTTTTAATTTCTTATCGGCTTCACCAAGCCTTGTTCAAATTCCGGTTTAAATTTTCACCTCATACTTATGAAAAACGGTGTCGGCTTTCTTTTTAGCCGCCCGCATTCAACACCTCAGCCACGCCCTTTCAATGCGGTGCTATTTACATCGTTCGACTTTTCAATGCGGTGCTGTTTGCATCATTCGGCTTTTCAATGCGGTGCTTCTGGCGACGTTCATTTTTCATTAGCCCGAATATCCGCTGAAAAATTAGCTAATATTGGCGAGCGAAGGGTTTGTCACTATAATGACGCGACGTGAAATTTATTCAAATCCACTATGACCGTTTTGATCGCCTACGCCGATATTCGCCAACCTTTCCCTTTTGATGAAGTTCCCGACGAGCTGGTTCCGGAAAAGCTGCGTCATTTGCCGGAAGGTAATGCGCGCGTACAGCAACGTCATCAATGCCGCCGTTTGGCTCATTTTTTATTGTGGCAACTATTAAAACGCGCGGAAAAACCGACTTCGTTGTTATCCGAAATCCACCGTACCGAAAGCGGTCGCCCTTATTTTCCGGCTGAGATGTTGGATTTTAATATGAGTCATTCGGGCGATTGGGTGGCGGTGATACTGAAAACGGAAAAAACGCAAAGTGTGGTCGGTATTGATATCGAATTTCCAAAAACACGCAATTTTCTTGCTTTAATGACGTATTTCTCGCCTCCCCACGAAGTAGCCTGGTTTCAAGCGCAAGAACATGCCGAAGCAGCGTTTTACCGCTGTTGGTGCTTACGCGAAGCGGTGCTGAAATCACAAGGCGCAGGCATTGTAAAATTATCGGAAGTGCATCATTTTCCATTGAAGAAACAAATTTTTTCGAACTATTGCCCCTCGGGCGAATTATTTTTTACCGAAGAATTGCCCTTTTATCTTGCGGCTTTTGCTAATCAACGGCAAAATTCATGGCGTGTTTATCATTGGAACGGCAAAAAATTAACGCCTAAAAAACTGAAATTTCCGCTTCGATATGAAGTGAATGAATGCTGAAAATCCTTGAGAGTCTCAAGGATTTTTTTTTGTTTTTTAAATTTAGCTTCCTTCATATGGAATTGCTTGCAAGTTGGTTAGACAACCGATAAACTTACGAAAAGTGGTGGAAAGTGGCGAATAGTGGTAATTTCTGCCAAAAATTTAATTTTTTTAAAGGTTCTCTCAATATGTTTCGTGGTGCAGCGGCGGTAAATTTGGATTCAAAGGGGCGGGTAGCGATTCCTACCCGCTATCGCGCTGAAATTATTGAGAAAAATCAAGGACAAATGGTTTGTACCGTTGATATTCGTCAGCCCTGTTTATTGCTTTATCCGTTAGACGAATGGGAAAAAATCGAACAAAAACTCCTCGCGCTTTCTAATTTTGATCCTAATGCCCGTCGTTTACAACGCGTGATGCTTGGTTATGCCACCGAGTGCGAAATGGATGCTCAAGGTCGAATTTTATTAAGCGGCCCGTTACGCCAGCACGCAAAATTAGAAAAAGGTTTAATGTTGGTAGGGCAATTGAATAAATTTGAAATTTGGAGCGACACGGAATGGTACGCCCAAATTGATGAAGACATTGCCGTCGGCGGAAGTGCCGAATTTGCAATGGATGAAGATTTAAAAATGCTGTCATTATAACCGAACTGTTCACCGGAACCACAGCACTAACAGCCGGTGCGGTGCTGAAATCGCATTACTTTTTTAATTTGTTTATTTCCGCATTTAAGCTATGACTACGCCAAATTCTTTTTCGTCGCCTGAACATATTACGGTTTTACTCCACGAAGCGGTGGACGGCTTGGCGTTGAAAGAAAACGGTGTTTATATCGACGGAACTTTCGGCCGCGGTGGCCATTCCCGCTTAATTCTTTCCAAACTTTCTCCAAACGGCCGTTTAATTGCTATTGACCGTGATCCTCGCGCTATCGCCGAAGCGCAAAAAATTCAAGATCCACGTTTTCAAATCGAACACAACAGTTTTTCTCATATTCCAGAAATTTGCGAAAAATTGGGTTTAGTGGGGAAAATCGACGGTATTTTGCTTGATTTAGGCGTTTCTTCTCCGCAGCTTGACGAAGCCGAACGAGGCTTTAGTTTTATGCAAGATGGTCCGCTTGATATGCGGATGGATACGACGCAAGGCTTGTCCGCTGCCGAGTGGCTGAAACAGGTTTGCTTAGAAGATTTGACTTGGGTGCTAAAGACCTTCGGTGAAGAACGGTTTGCTAAACGTATTGCGACAGCGATTGTGGAATACAATAAAAATGCGCTGAAAAATGGCGGCGAGTTTTTGTCCCGTACTGCGCAGCTTGCCGAGCTTATTTCCAATGCGGTGCCGTTTAAAGACAAGCATAAACATCCGGCGACTCGGAGTTTCCAAGCGATCCGCATTTTTATCAATGCGGAATTGGATGAATTGGAAAGCGTACTTAGCACCGCATTGGAGATGCTTGCGCCGCAAGGACGTTTATCCGTTATTAGTTTCCATTCGTTAGAAGACAGAATGGTGAAACATTTTATGAAAAAACAAAGTAAGGGTGAGGATATTCCAAAAGGTTTACCTTTGCGCGAAGATCAAATTCAACGTAACCGAAAATTAAAAATTATCGGTAAAGCGATTCAGCCGAGCGATGCGGAAATTCAAGCCAACCCGCGTGCAAGAAGTGCTGTGTTACGTATTGCGGAACGTCTTTAGGATGAAAAATGTTAGAGAATAATGAACGTTATCCTTTACAAAATCTGTTAGTGGAAGATTTATTTTCATCAAATAAATTAATTGCGTTGTTATTAGTATTAATTCTAATTTCTGCGATGGGGACGATTTGGATTACCCATCAAACCCGCGGTTTAATTTCAACAAACGGCGAGCTTGTACTGCAACATCAAGCTTTGCAAGATGAATACCGTAATTTGCAATTGCAAGAAGCGACAGAAGGCGATAGTACAAGAGTTGAGTCAATCGCAATCAGGACCTTAAAAATGAAGCGTGTTGAAGGCGATCAAGAAGTTATTATTTTAGAATAAAGATTAAATCGGCATACTATTAATAGGATAGTCATTAAAATGGTTAAGTTTAATTCGTCAAAAAAATTGAATAAATCTAAAAAGACGATTCGAAAACTTGCAGCACCAACGGCGGCATTTAAAGCAAATAAGCCGAAAATGGTGTTTGAAAGATGTTTCTTGCGCAGCCGTTATATTATTGCGAGTTGTTTTATTTTTTTGGGCTTGGGCGCTTTGGTGGCGCGTGCAGCTTACGTGCAATCCGTTAATTCCGACACGCTTTCCAGTGAGGCGGATAAGCGTTCCCTTCGTAAGGACGAAATTCTTTCCGTGCGCGGCTCCATTTTGGATCGTAACGGTCAATTGTTATCTGTGAGCGTACCGATGAACGCCGTGGTAGCCGATCCGAGAACGATTCTCAAAGAAGGTTCCTTGTCTGATAAAGAACGTGTGAAAGCGCTTGCTGAGGTGTTAGGGCTGAGCTACAGCGAGCTGGTTAAAAAAATCGAAAAAAATCCGAAATCCGGTTTCTTGTATTTGGCGCGCCAAGTGGAAGCCGGCAAAGCGCAATATGTTCGAGATCTGAAAATTAAAGGTATAGGCTTGGAAAACGAGCCTCGTCGTTTTTATCCGCGTGTGGAAGAAGCCGCGCACTTAATCGGTTATACAGATATTGACGGCAATGGAATTGAAGGGATTGAAAAAAGCTTCAATTCTTTATTAGTGGGCAAAGACGGCTCACGTTTAGTACGTAAAGACAAACGCGGAAATGTGGTGGAACATATTGCCGATCAGGAAAAATACGATGCGCAAGATGTAACTTTAAGCATTGATGAAAAATTACAATCCATGGTATATCGCGAGATTAAAAAAGCGGTTGCCGAAAATAACGCCGAGTCCGGTACGGCGGTGCTTGTGGATGTGCGCACGGGTGAAGTACTCGCTATGGCGAACGCGCCTTCTTATAATCCGAATAATCGCGATGGCGTGAAAGCCGAGCTTATGCGTAACCGTGCGATTACCGACGTGTTTGAGCCGGGTTCGACGGTAAAACCTTTTGTTGTTCTAACCGCCCTGCAACGCGGTGCTGCACGGCGTAATGAAATTATCAACACCGGTTCTTTCACCGTCAGCGGAAAAGAAATTGTAGATGTTGCACCACGGCCGCAACAAACCTTAGACGAAATTTTAATCAATTCCAGTAACCGCGGCGTGAGTCGTTTGGCTTTGCGTATGCCGCCAAGTGCTTTAATGGATACCTACCAAGCTGCCGGTTTAGGTAAGCCGACGGATCTAGGCTTAATCGGCGAACAAGCCGGTTTATTAAATGCCAACCGTAAACGTTGGGCAGATATCGATCGCGCTACTGTGGCTTACGGTTACGGCATTACCGCCACTCCGTTACAAATGGCGCGCGCTTATGCAACACTCGGTAGTTTCGGCATTTATCGTCCGCTCTCGATTACTAAAGTCGATCCGCCGGTAATCGGTCAACGGGTTTTTTCCGAAAAAATTACTAAAGATATTGTCGGCATGCTTGAAAAAGTAGCGATTAAAAATAAACGCGCGATGGTAGAGGGTTATCGCGTCGGCGTGAAAACCGGTACGGCGCGCAAAATCGAAAACGGTCGTTATGTGAATAAATATGTGGCATTTACCGCAGGCATCGCGCCAATTAGTGATCCGCGTTATGCCTTGGTGATTTTAATTAATGATCCGAAAGCGGGACAATATTACGGTGGCGCGGTTTCCGCACCGGTTTTTTCCAGCATTATGGGTTACGCTTTACGCGCCAATGGCGTTGCACCGGATGCCGAACCAACGGATAAAACCGCCAAACGTACGGTTCGTATAGCACCGCATCGAGCGGAGCGGGCGAATTAAGGAAAAATAATGAAAAGATTGACTGAGCTTTTTAATTTGCCCGCGCTTTCGAGCGATATTGAAATTAACCGATTGGTTTTAGATAGTCGAAAAGTCAAAAAGAGCGATCTTTTTGTGGCGGTAAAAGGCCATCAAATTGACGCGAGACAGTTTATCGGCCAGGCCATTTCCGCCGGAGCCGGTGCGATTTTAGCCGAAACCGATTCGCCTGATGCGCACCTCAGCGTCGAATATTACCAACAAATACCGTTGATTTATTATTATCGTTTATCTGCCGACCTATCCGAAATCGCTGATAAGTTTTATGTTTCGCCCTCTAAAAAACTCACATTAGTCGGTGTAACCGGTACCAATGGAAAAACCACCGTTTCCCAATTATTAGCTCAATGGGCGCAACGCTTAGGACACAAGGCCGCAGTGATGGGCACCATCGGCAACGGGCTATTGGGGCAAATAGTCGAGGCCGAAAATACAACGGGGTCGGCCATTGAAATTCAATCTTCATTGGCTTCTTTCGTTAATGCCGGCGCGGATTTTGCCGCTATCGAGGTTTCTTCTCATGGGCTGGTTCAGCACCGCATTGAAGCTTTAAATTTTAATGCGGCGATTTTTACTAACTTAAGCCGCGATCATTTAGATTATCACGGTACCATGGAAGAATATGCCGAAGCGAAAAAACGTTTCTTTTTTGAACTTCAACCCGAACTACAAATTTTAAATGCCGATGATCCTATCGGTGCGCAATGGTTAAGTGAATTACCAAACGCCGTTGCGGTGAGTTGTAAAGCTGATTTCCAAGCGCATTCAAAACGCTATTTAAATGCCGTTTCCGTTCGTTTTAGCGGCGAAGGTACGCAGATTGATTTTGTATCCAGTTGGGGAAATGGCACATTAAATAGCCCATTAATCGGTGCTTTTAATGTGACTAATTTGCTGCTTGCTATGGCGACTTTATTGGCTTTGGGCTATCCATTACATGATCTCATACACAGTGTTTCCGCTTTAAAAGGTGTATGCGGCAGAATGGAGGTGATTCAAGTAACGGGAAAACCAACGGTAATCGTCGATTACGCTCACACGCCGGATGCTTTGGAAAAAGCCTTAATCGCCGCACGTGAGCATTGCAATGGTAAATTATGGTGTGTGTTCGGGTGCGGTGGCGATCGGGATACAGGCAAACGTCCGTTAATGGCAAAAGTCGCGCAACAGTTCGCCGATATGATTGTGGTGACAAAAGATAATCCGCGCACCGAAGATCCGGATAAAATCGAAGCGGATATCGTTGCCGGTTTTAGCGATATGAATAACGTCGGCTTAATTCCCGATCGCGCGCAGGCCATTGAATTCGCAATTCAAGCCGCGTTTAAAAATGATCTGATTTTAATTGCCGGAAAAGGGCACGAAAATTATCAAATTATCGGTCATCAAATTTTGCACTTTTCCGATCAAGAAACCGCCTCATACTATTTAAATCAATAATCCTTAAATTTAAAAATGATTAACTTAACCACGCAACAACTTGCCCAAATTCTAAATGCTGTGCTTATCGGCGACGGGCAAGTCGTTATCGAAAACATCAACACGGATACGCGCAAAGCGGTACCGAATCATTTGTTTTTTGCCTTAAAAGGGATGAATTTCGACGCCCATCAATATCTCCCTCAAGCAATTGTGCAAGGCGCCGTCGCTTTAGTCGTGCAACAAGCGCAACCCGCCCTTGATGTGCCGCAATTAGTGGTAAACGATACGCGTTTAGCGTTAGGGCAATTGGCCAAATGGTTGCGTGAAAAAATTAATCCGCGCACCGTGGCGATGACTGGTTCTTCCGGTAAAACCACCGTCAAAGAAATGACCGCCGGCATCTTACAGCACACGGCCGGCGACGCCAATGCGGTGCTGTTTACCGAGGGCAATTTAAATAATGATATTGGCGTTCCGCTCACTTTGTTGCGTTTGAACGAAAAACATCGTTTTGCGGTCATTGAATTGGGGGCGAATCATCAAGGCGAAATTGACTACACAACAAAATTAGTTGAGCCCGATGCGGTGCTCATAAACAACATTGCGCCGGCGCACTTGGAGGGATTTGGTTCTTTAGAAGGTGTGGCGCGCGCGAAAGGTGAAATTTTCCGTGGTTTAACGCCGAACGGCGTGGCGATCATTAATACGGAACATAATCAGTTGGCGATTTGGCAAAAAGAAATCGGTAGTCATCAGATTCAATATTTCAACGGGAAAGATTATTTCGCTAAAAATGTTCACTATTCAGAACAAGGTTCCACTTTTAGGTTAGTTTCACCGAAAGGCGAAATCGACATTAATTTGCCGTATTTGGGCAAACATAATGTCAAAAATGCTTTGGCGGCAAGCGCGCTTGCGATGAATGTTGGTGCCGATTTGGCGGATGTGAAAGCGGGGCTTGAGCATCGCTCGCAAATGAAAGGCCGTTTATTTCCAATTCACGTGAACGATAAGTTGTTATTGTTGGACGATACATATAACGCCAATATGGATTCCATGAAAGCGGCGATTGATGTACTCAAAAATTATCAGGCGTTTCGTATTTTATGCGTGGGTGATATGAAAGAACTCGGTGTCAACTCCTCGGCGATTCATCGTCAAGTGGGCGCATACGCGAAAGCAGCAAAGCTTGATTTGGTTTGTTCTTTCGGAGATGAAAGCGCACATATTTCCGAGCAAGCTTTTGGCCGCCATTTTACCGATAAAACCCAGATGATGAATTTTTTGCTGCCGATTATTGAGGCGCAATTACAACAACATAACAACGTCGTGTTGCTAGGGAAAGGCTCGCGTTCGATGAAAATGGAAGATGTGATCTATTCATTAAAGGATAAAATTAAATGTTAGTTTGGTTAGCCGAATACCTTGTTCGTTACGAAACCGCATTTAATGCGATTTCTTATATTACCGTCCGCGCAATTTTGGCGCTATTGACCGCGCTGTTAATTTCTCTTTGGATTGGTCCGAAAGTGATCAAGCGTTTGCAAATTTTGAAATTTGGTCAAGAAGTACGCAACGACGGTCCGGAAAGCCATTTTGCCAAAAAAGGCACGCCGACTATGGGGGGCGTGATGATTTTATTCTCCATTGGCGTAAGCACTTTATTATGGGCAAATCTGGCCAATCCATACATTTGGATTTGTTTGTTCGTATTATTTGGCTACGGTGCTATCGGTTTTGTGGACGACTACCGCAAAATTACCCGCAAAAATACCGATGGTTTAATTGCGCGCTGGAAATATTTCTGGATGTCAGTTGTGGCTTTGGCTGCGATTATTTGGCTTTACTGGCTCGGTCACGACACCGACGCGACGCGTTTAGTCCTCCCTTTCTTTAAAGACATCATGCCGCAACTTGGTTTGTTCTATATCGTTTTATCATATTTCGTGATCGTCGGTACCGGCAATGCGGTGAATTTAACGGATGGCTTGGATGGCTTGGCCATTATGCCGACCGCATTGGTAGCCGGCGCTTTTGCTTTAATCGCTTGGGCGACGGGGAACATTAATTTTGCCGAATATTTGCATATTCCTTACATTAAGCACAGTTCCGAAGTGGTTGTATTCTGCACCGCAATCGTGGGTGCAGGTCTTGGCTTTTTATGGTTTAACACCTATCCGGCGCAAGTATTTATGGGCGACGTGGGCTCGCTTGCCCTAGGCGGCGCTTTAGGCGTGGTGGCGATTTTGGTTCGGCAAGAATTTTTACTTGTGATTATGGGCGGTGTATTTGTCGTTGAAGCGCTTTCCGTCATTTTGCAAGTGGGCTCATACAAACTCCGTAAGCAACGCATTTTCCGCATGGCGCCGATTCACCATCACTTTGAATTAAAAGGCTGGCCGGAACCGAGAGTGATTATTCGATTTTGGATTATTTCGTTGATGTTGGTGTTGATGGGGTTGGTTACGCTTAAATTAAGATAGCGGATTTGGCTCTTTCTAAAAGAAAAAGTATGGGTGATTTCCAGAAAGTTTTCGCGTTTATTATGGGTGAAAAGCTATCCAAAAAACGTTTCAAAAATCCACCGGAGTTTATCGCGAAATTACACAGCGGTTGTGTAAAGCTTAAATGACCTCGCAAAATAGCACCGCATTGAAGCCACTTCCAATGCGGTGCTGTTTTGTGGTGTAAGCTCATACTCCGGATTTAAAAACTTAAACCGAATGTAACATTAAAAAGAAGAATTAAAATGACAAGCTTATATAAAAACAAAAATATCACCATCATCGGGCTCGGCAAAACCGGCTTATCCTGTATCGATTATCTTCAATCAGAAGGTGCAAATATCCGCATCATCGATACCCGTCAAAATCCAAAAGGTGCGGATCAACTGCCAAAAAATATTCCGTTACACATCGGCGGACTAAATCAACAATGGCTGCTTGAAAGCGATATGATTGTAATTAGCCCGGGACTGGCGGTAAAAACGCCGGAAATTCAGACAGCACTTTCCGCCGGTGTGGAAGTGGTCGGCGATATTGAATTGTTCTGTCGCGCGGCGGCCAAGCCAATCGTTGCGATTACCGGCTCTAACGGCAAAAGCACGGTAACCACGTTGGTTTATGAAATGGCTAAAGCAGCCGGCGTGAAAGTTGGGATGGGGGGCAATATCGGTATTCCGGCGCTTTCTTTGTTGAAGGACGATTGCGATCTTTACGTGTTGGAGCTGTCCAGTTTTCAATTAGAAACCACTTATAGCCTGAAAGCCGCAGCGGCAACGGTGCTCAATGTCACGGAAGATCATATGGATCGCTATGTCGATTTGGAAGATTACCGCCGAGCAAAATTGCGTATTTATCATAATGCACAAACGGCGGTGGTAAATAACGAAGATAAATTAACCTTCGGGGAAGGCGAAAATCAAGCCAAGCAAACAGTATGTTTTGCCGAGCACGATGCGGATTATCGATTAAAAATTGAAAACGGCAAACAATATTTAATGGCAAAAGACGAGGTGATTTTGCCTTGCGATGAAGCGACTTTAGTGGGGCGCCATAATTATATGAATATCTTGGCGGGCACCGCATTGGCGCAAGCGATAGGTATTGATTTAAGTGCGATTCGCACAGCGTTGCGCCAATTTAAAGGATTGGATCATCGTTTCCAACTCGCTCATCAAGCTCACGGCGTGCGTTGGGTTAACGATTCTAAAGCCACCAATGTGGGCAGTACGGTCGCGGCGCTTGAAGGCCTGACGGTGGAAGGCAAACTTCATTTATTGCTAGGCGGCGATGGTAAAGGGGCAGATTTTTCTGAACTTGCCACTTTGATTAATCGGCCGAATATTATTTGTTATTGTTTTGGGCGCGACGGGGCACAGCTTGCTGCACTTTCTCCGCAAAGCCATTTATTTGGCACAATGGAACAAGCCGTTGAATTTTTGCGTCCGGCACTAAGCGCGGGCGATATGGTATTATTGTCGCCCGCTTGCGCAAGCCTTGACCAATTCGCCTCTTTTGAAAAACGCGGTGAAGAATTTACGCGTTTGGCAAAATTAAGTTAACACTCGATATTTCTAGTGCAATGGAATTTATTCGAAAAATTAAACAAAGTCTTGATGACTGGAGCCGAATTACGCCGCATGGTTTATTGTATGACCGTGCGTTGTTTTGGCTTTTTGTGATTTTATTGATGATTGGCCTGATTGCCGTAACTTCGGCGTCAATTCCTTATAGTTCGCGTTTATTCAATGATGCTTTTTATTTTGCCAAACGCGATGCATTTTATGTGTTTTTATCTCTTTTAACGTGCTATTTCACGATGCAAATTTCCTCTCAACAGTGGGAAAAATGGCACGTGAAAATCTTTTTCTTAGCCATCGCGTTGCTCTTTGCTGTGCTGATTGTGGGTACCTCAGTAAACGGTGCGAAGCGTTGGATTTCTCTTGGTCTGTTGAATTTTCAACCGGCAGAATTTGCAAAATTAGCGTTAACTTGTTTCCTTGCCAGCTATTTCACGCGACGTTACGACGAAGTTCGAGCAAATAAACTTAGCGCATTCAAACCCTTCATCGTAATGGGCAGTATGGGCGTATTTTTGCTAGTACAGCCTGACTTGGGAAGTACGGTGGTCTTGTTTGTCATTACCTTCAGTATGCTTTTTATCGTCGGTGCGAACTTTTGGCAGTTTATCGGCTTGATTGGAACAGGGGCTTTGCTTTTTGTCTGGTTGGTGCTTTCTGCCGCTTATCGTTTAAAACGATTTACCGGTTTTTTAGAGCCCTTTGAAGATCCTTACGGCACCGGTTTTCAGCTCACTAACTCGTTAATGGCATTTGGTCGCGGTGAAATTACCGGCGAAGGATTAGGCAATTCTATTCAAAAACTTGATTATTTGCCGGAAGCGCACACCGATTTCATTATGGCGATTATCGGTGAAGAGTTTGGTTTTATCGGTATTTTTATAGTGGTGATATTACTCGGTTTGTTGGTTTTCCGCGCATTGAAAATCGGGCGCGAATCGTTACAACTTGAACAACGTTTTCGTGGTTTCTTTGCGCTTGGAATTAGTTTTTGGATTTTTTTTCAAGGTTTTGTGAATTTAGGCATGGCGCTCGGTATGTTGCCGACCAAAGGTTTGACTTTCCCGTTAGTCAGTTACGGCGGCTCTAGTATTATCATTATGTCGGCGACTATCGGAATTTTATTGCGTATTGACCACGAAAATCGCTTACAACGCGGCGGTCAAGCGCGTCTGCGTGATGAGTAGGAATAAAAATGAAAAATAAAAAATTATTAGTGATGGCGGGTGGTACAGGCGGACATGTGTTTCCCGCCATTGCCGTCGCACAACATTTACAAGCGCAAGGCTGGGACATTTGCTGGCTCGGCACGAAAGATCGAATGGAAGCGCATTTGGTGCCGAAATATGGCATTCCGATTCGTTTCATTCAAATTTCAGGTTTGCGCGGCAAAGGAATCAAAGCTTTGCTCTGTGCGCCTTTTGCGATTTTACGCGCAGTACTTCAAGCAAAGAAAATTATTCAAACGGAGCAGCCCAATGCGGTGCTCGGAATGGGGGGCTATGTTTCCGGTCCGGGCGGTGTGGCAGCGAAACTTTGTGGTGTGCCGATTATTTTGCACGAACAAAACGCCGTTGCCGGTCTAACTAACAAATGGTTGGCGAAAATTGCGACGCGCGTTCTGCAAGCTTTTCCGAACGCCTTTAACATGGCGGAAGTAGTGGGCAATCCGGTTCGTCAAGATTTATTTCGGATGCCAAGTCCGCCGGAACGTTTTACCCAACGCGATGGAAAGTTACGTCTGTTGGTGGTGGGCGGAAGTCAAGGTGCACGCGTATTGAACCAAACTTTACCGAAAGTGGTCGCACAATTAACCGATAAACTGGAAGTCCGTCACCAAGTGGGGAAAGGCTCGCTAGAAAAGGTGACTGAACTTTACGGCGAATACGCGGCGAATGTAACTATTACCGAATTTATTGAGGATATGGCGCAAGCTTATGCGTGGGCGGACGTGGTAATTTGTCGTTCCGGCGCATTGACCGTGTGCGAGCTCGCAGCCGTAGGTACACCGGCGATTTTCGTGCCATTTCAACATAAAGATCGTCAGCAATATTTGAATGCTAAATATTTAGCCGAAGCGGGTGCGGCAAAAATCATCGAACAAGCGGATTTAACACCGGAAATTTTGATTAATTATTTACGTAATTTTACCCGCAATGAGCTGTTACAAATGGCGCTAAAAGCAAAAGCGATGGCTACACCCCATTCTGCGCAACGAGTAGCAGATGTCATTATTGAGAACGCAAAATAATGTAAAAATCCTTTAGAAAAATTACTTGCGCTTTTACAATAGATGGCAATGTTTTTAAGGGTTAAAAGGATAAAAAATGAAACATTCCCACGAAGAAATTAGAAAAATTATTCCTGAAATGCGTCGTGTGCAACAAATTCATTTCATCGGCATCGGTGGCGCCGGAATGAACGGAATTGCGGAAATTTTATTAAATGAAGGTTATCAAATTTCCGGTTCCGATATTGCCGACGGTGTGGTTACTCAACGCCTTGCGCAAGCTGGGGCGACGATTTTTATCGGTCATGCAGCGGAAAATATTGAAGGCGCGAGTGTGGTCGTGGTGTCCAGTGCGATTCACGAAGATAATCCGGAACTGATTGCGGCAAAGCAAAAACGTATTCCGGTAATTCAGCGCGCGCAAATGTTAGCGGAAATTATGCGTTTTCGTCATGGTATTGCGGTGGCCGGAACGCATGGTAAAACTACTACCACCGCGATGATTTCAATGATTTACACACAAGCAAAATTGGATCCGACTTTTGTTAATGGTGGCTTGGTGAAATCTGCCGGTAAAAATGCACATTTGGGTGCCAGCCGTTATTTAATTGCGGAAGCAGACGAAAGCGATGCATCATTCTTACATTTGCAGCCGATGGTTTCCGTGGTAACGAATATGGAGCCGGATCATATGGATACTTACGAAGGCGATTTCGAGAAAATGAAAGCGACTTACGTAAAATTCCTGCATAATTTACCGTTCTACGGCTTAGCGGTGATGTGCGCCGATGATCCTGTTTTAATTGAACTTCTACCGAAAATCGGACGCCAAGTGATAACTTACGGTTTCGACGAACAAGCCGACTACCGCATTGAAGATTACGAACAAACCGGTTTTCAAGGGCATTATACGGTGATTTGCCCGAATGGTGAGCGTATTAATGTGTTATTGAATGTGCCGGGTAAACATAATGCCTTAAATGCTACGGCGGCGCTTGCCGTGGCAAAGGAGGAAGGTATTGGTAACGAAGCGATTTTAGAGGCCCTTGCCGATTTCCAAGGGGCGGGACGTCGTTTCGACCAACTTGGTGAATTTATTCGTCCGAACGGTAAAGTGCGTTTAGTGGACGATTATGGTCATCATCCAACCGAAGTGGGGGTAACTATAAAAGCTGCGCGCGAAGGTTGGGGTGATAAACGTATTGTGATGATTTTCCAACCGCATCGTTACTCTCGTACTCGCGATTTATTCGACGATTTTGTACAGGTACTTTCTCAAGTCGATGCGTTAATTATGTTGGATGTGTATGCGGCAGGCGAAACACCGATTGTAGGCGCGGATAGTAAAGCGCTTTGTCGTTCCATTCGCAATTTAGGTAAAGTTGATCCGATTTTGCTTTCCGATACGACACAGTTAGGCGAAGTGTTAGATCAAATTATCCAAGATGGCGATTTAATTTTGGCTCAAGGTGCGGGTAGTGTGAGTAAAATTTCACGCGGCTTGGCGGAATCTTGGAAAAATTAGAAGAATTAATAGGATAAAAAATGAATTTAAAACAAGAAAAAATTGCGGTGTTATTAGGCGGCACTTCGGCTGAACGTGAAGTGTCTTTAAATTCCGGCAATGCGGTGCTGGATGCGCTTTTGAATCAAGGTTACAACGCGCATCCGATTGATCCAAAAGAATATAATGTCGCGAATTTAAAAAATGACGGTTTTAATCGCGTGTTCAATATTTTGCACGGCCGCGGCGGCGAAGACGGTACGATGCAAGGTTTATTAGAACAAATCGGCTTACCTTACACTGGTTGTGGTGTATTGGCCTCCGCGTTGACCATGGATAAAATGCGTACCAAAATGTTGTGGAAAGCTTTTGGTTTGCCGGTAGCGGAGATGGAGGTGATAACTCGTGAAACTTTTGCTCAACTTGATCCGCAAGCAATCGTAGCAAAATTAGGTTTGCCGTTAATGGTAAAACCTTCATTGGAAGGTTCAAGCGTCGGCTTGACCAAAGTGAAAGCGGAGAATGAACTAAAATCGGCAGTGGAATTTGCGCTTAAATTTGATAACACTATTTTAATTGAAGAATGGCTTTCCGGTGATGAATTAACGGTGCCGGTATTGGATGGGCAAGTGCTTCCTTCCATTCGTATCGTGCCTGAAGGGGAGTTTTATGATTACGAGGCAAAATATATTTCCGATAATACGCAATATTTTTGTCCGGCCGGTTTAACGCCGGAGCGTGAGCAAGAATTAGCAATATTGGTAAAACGCGCTTATGACGCAGTTGGCTGCCGTGGTTGGAGCCGCATTGACGTGATGTGCGATGCGAAAGGTGATTTCCGCTTGGTGGAAGTAAATACTAATCCCGGTATGACAAGCCATAGTTTATTTCCGAAGTCGGCGGCAATAGCGGGAATTTCTTTTAAACAACTCGTGGTGAAAATTTTGGAGTTGAGTGCGTAATGAATGTGCTAAAACGCAAAACGACGCAAAATATTCGATACGGCGAATCAAGGTTTAAGTATTTTTTACAGATTCGTTTGTTGGTTGTGCTGTTGTGCGTTGGGTTGGCGTACTTTGTTTATTCAAACTGGCAAAATTGGTTGGAAAGCTTGGATTCGAAACCTATCAGCGCTTATGCTTTAGTGGGAAAAACGGAGTTTACTGATTACGCCGATGTACAAGATGTGTTACTAAAAATGGGTAAGCTGAAAGGATTTTGGGGACAGGACGTTAAAGCGATTCAAGAACGGCTTGAGAGTTTGCCTTGGGTGAAAGGCGCCGTAGTTCGTAAAGTTTGGCCGAATCGGTTAAGTATTTGGTTAACAGAATATATGCCGGTAGCTGTTTGGAACAACACAGAGTTTATCACGAAAGAGGGAACGGTTTTTCAATTACCGATGGAACGTCTGAAGAATAACACTTTACCTTATTTAGGCGGGCCGAATTATCAAAGTTTAAAAGTGCTTGAGGCTTGGAACCAGATTTACGCAGGTTTTAAAGCAAAGAATTTGAGTGTAAAGGGGATAACGATTGATGAGCGTGGCGCGTGGCAAGTTACCCTTGATAATGATATAGTACTAAAACTTGGACGTGGCGAATGGAAATCAAAGCTGGAACGTTTTGTGACGATTTATCCACAAATTGAAGTGCCGGAAGGTAAACGAATTGATTATATCGATTTGCGATATGCTGCGGGGGCAGCCGTCGGCATGGCGGATAAATAAAAATTATTAGGTGTGATAAAAATGGCAAAAGTAGTTGAAACGAAGGCGATTGTTGGACTTGAAGTAGGAACATCTAAAGTTGTGGCCGTCGTTGGCGAAGTTTTACCTGACGGTGTGGTAAATGTACTCGGAGTGGGAAGTTGCCCCTCAAAGGGGATTGATCGTGGCAGTATTACTGACTTGGATGCGGTGGTAAATTCCATTCAGCGCGCGATTGAATCCGCCGAATCCATGGCAGATTGCCAAATCATGAGTGTAACGTTAGCCATTACCGGAGAACATATTCAAAGCCTAAATGAAAGTGGTTTCGTTCCGATCGGTGAAAGCGAGGTGACCCAAGATGAAATTGACTCTGCATTGCACAATGCCAGTACGATCAAATTGCCTGAAGGCGTTTCTCTATTACATGTGATTCCGCAAGAATATGCAGTGGATCGCCAGCTAAATATTAAAAATCCGCTTGGTTTACAAGGTGTTCGTTTAAATGCTCATGTTCATTTAATCACTTGTCATCAAGACTGGCAAAATAATTTGAAGAAAGCTGTTGAACGTTGCGGTTTGCAAGTGGATAAAGTGGTCTTCTCCGGTTTTGCAGCGACTCATTCGGTGTTGACCGAAGATGAAAAGGATCTTGGTGTCTGCTTGATAGATTTTGGTGCTGGCACTATGAATATGATGGTGTTTACTAATGGCGCGTTACGTTTTAGTAAAGTTATTCCTTATGCGGGTAATATCGTAACGAATGATATTGCACATGCATGCACGATTTCTCGTACTGAGGCAGAAAGGGTAAAAGTCAATTATGCGAGTGCGGTTTATCCGGCGCGTTTGAATGGTGATAAGAAAATTGAAGTTGCTAGTATCGGAGGCCGTGCACCACGTACTTTAACAAAAAGTGATTTATCTTTGATTACTTCTGCCCGTTATACGGAACTTCTTGGTGTTGTAAAGGACGAACTAAGTAAATTAAAAGCAGATTTAGAAAGCAAGAATATCAAATTTGAGCTTATTGCCGGTGTGGTTATTACCGGAGGAGGCGCGCAAATTGAAGATTTAAGGGAATGCGCGATGGATGTATTCGGTTGTCAAGTTAGAACTGGTAGTCCGTTAAATATTACGGGGTTAACGGATTATGTAAATCGTCCGCAATACTCAACGGTGGTTGGTTTATTACAATATAGTCACAGTAATAGCGATGATGAACTTATCAGTGGAGATAGTTATTCGGGAGATAGTATTCTGAGATCTATTTGGTCTGGGATTAAAAAAATTGCCAATAAAGTACGGTCCGAATTTTGATTATTTTCAATTTTCATCTACAATACGCCAGATTTGGCTTTTATTAATGTGCTAGCAAAGAATTAGCAGAATGGAGAACAATAAATGTTATACCCAGATTACGGTGATTTTGAAGAGCAATCAGGTGCACTGATTAAGGTTGTCGGTGTTGGTGGTGGCGGTGGTAATGCCGTTAATCATATGGTTGCTAACATGGCTAAACAAAATGTGGGTGGAACCTTCCTTAGTGAAACGGCGCTTGATAGCGAAGAACATGGAAAAATTATTTTTTATGCGGTGAATACGGATGCTCAGGCATTGCGTAAAAGCCAAGTTCAACAAACCGTACAAATCGGTGGAGCTACAACAAAAGGTCTTGGTGCAGGGGCAAATCCTAATGTAGGTCGTAAAGCAGCAGAGGATGATCAAGAGGAAATCCGTAAAATGCTTGAGGGTGCTGATATGGTTTTTATCGCTGCCGGTATGGGCGGTGGCACTGGGACAGGCGCTGCACCGGTAGTTGCAAAAGTAGCAAAAGAATTGGGCATCTTAACTGTTGCTGTTGTAACAAAACCATTCGCTTTTGAGGGTAAAAAGCGTATGCAATTTGCTGAATTAGGTATCAAAGACCTTTCACAATATGTTGATTCTATGATCATTATTCCTAATCAGCAAATTCAAAAAGTTCTTCCAAAGAATGCAACATTAATTGACGCATTCGCTGCTGCAAATGATGTATTACGTAATTCTGTAATGGGTATTTCCGATATGATTACCTCTCCGGGTATGATCAATGTAGACTTTGCAGATGTAAGAACGGTTATGTCTGAAATGGGTCAAGCAATGATCGGCTTTGGTTCCGCACACGGTAGCCCAGGCGAAGGGCGCGCGGAAGAAGCAGCAAGAATTGCAGTGCGTAACGATTTATTAGAGAAAGTAGATTTAACCAATGCAAAAGGTATTTTAATTAATATTACTGGCGGTTTTGATATTGCATTCGATGAATTTAATGTTGTAGGCGATACAATTCATAGCTTCGCATCTGAAGATGCGACCATTGTAGTGGGAACAACTTTAGTGCCTGAAATGAGTGATGAAATCCGTGTGACAATTGTCGCAACAGGCTTGGGTGAAATTACTCCAAATGAAGTAATCCAAGTACAAAAACCTGTTCAACAACTATCGCCACTGCATCATCCCGAAGAAAATCAACAGGCAATCCAGTTAAGAACACAAGAACAACAAATCACCTCTTTTAGACAACCAGAGCCAATACGTTCAACTTATAATTCGGAGCACGTTCAGCAACCAAAAGAAGGATATCGTAGCGAGTTGGAAAGACCAATTACCGATCGTTTATCTTCTTTTAAACGATTTGATCCCAATGTAGTGGAGCAAAGTGATAAATAACAAATGAACTGTTATTTTGCAGTAGGGCAAAAATTATGATTAAGCAAAGAACATTAAAGCAAAGCATTAAAGTAACAGGAGTAGGTTTACATAGCGGGAAAAAGGTAAGTTTAACGCTACGTCCAGCTATGCCAAATACCGGCATAATCTACTGTCGTACGGATTTAAATCCTCCTGTAACCTTTCCTGCAAATGCAGATTCGGTACGTGACACAATGCTTTGTACTGCATTAGTAAATGAGCAAGGTGTTCGTGTTTCAACCGTAGAACACTTGAACGCCGCATTAGCTGGTCTTGGTATTGATAACATTATTATTGAAGTTGATGCACCAGAAATTCCCATTATGGACGGTAGTGCAAGTCCGTTCGTTTACTTGTTATTAGATGCGGGAATTAAAGAGCAAAACGCGCCTAAGAAATTTATTCGTATTAAGCAATACGTACGCGTGGAAGACGGTGATAAGTGGGCGGAATTTAAACCTTACGATGGTTTTCGTTTGGACTTTACTATAGATTTTGAGCATCCTGCGATTGGCAAAAACGTACGTAATTATGTAATGGATTTTTCTGCGCAAACATTTGTTCATCAAATCGCTCGGGCAAGAACTTTTGGTTTTATGAAAGATATTGAATATCTTCAATCTCAAGGTTTAGCATTAGGCGGTAGTTTAGACAACGCCATCGTATTAGACGATTATCGTATCTTAAATGAAGACGGTTTACGTTTTAGAGATGAACTCGTTCGACATAAGATGCTAGATGCCATAGGCGACTTATATATGTGTGGTTACAATATCATCGGTGCTTTTAAAGCGTATAAATCAGGTCATGGTTTAAATAACAAATTACTTCGAGCTGTACTTGCAAATCAAGAGGCGTGGGAATTTGTCACTTTTGAAGATAAAGAAAAAGTACCACAGGGTTATCTCGCACCTGCTCAAATTTTAATCTAATAATTTTTTAGTTGAAAAAGCTATATTTCTACAAGAAGTATAGCTTTTTTATTGTATTAATTGCTCCTAAAACGTCACTCAATTTTGGAAAAACTCGCAAAAAGCAACTGTGCTTGATGCCTCAAAATATGTCGAAAGACGCAGTAATCTTCAAATAAGGATAAATATGGCTTTAGAACTATCCGAAATTCGTCAACAAATTACGCAAATTGACCGTAGTTTGCTGAAGTTGCTTTCTGAGCGCCATCGCTTGGCTTTTGATGTGGTAAGAAGTAAAGAAGTGACCCAAAAAGCTTTGCGTGATGTGGAACGTGAGCAGCAACTTTTGCAAGAATTGGTACAATTTGCTGAAAATGAAAATTATCAACTTGAACCGCAATATATTACTTCTATTTTCCAAAAAATTATTGAAGATTCGGTTTTGACCCAACAAGTTTATTTACAGCAAAAACTTAATGAACAACGTGAAGAAAATCTGCATATTGCATTCTTGGGCAAACGCGGTTCTTATTCAAACTTAGCCGCGCGCAATTATGCCGCTCGCTATCAAAAACAGTTTGTAGAGCTCGGTTGCGAGTCTTTTGAGCAAGTATTTGAGAAAGTGCAGAATGGTGAGGCCGATTTTGGTATTTTACCGTTGGAAAATACCACGTCGGGGGCGATTAACGAGGTGTACGATCTGCTACAACATACGGATTTATCGCTTGTAGGCGAACTGGCCTATCCAATCAAACACTGTGTATTAGTGAATGGTAATACGGATTTAAGCCAAATTGACACGCTTTATAGTCATCCGCAAGTGATTCAGCAATGCAGTCAATTCATTCACCTTCTTAAACGCGTTCATATTGAATATTGTGAAAGCAGCTCTCATGCGATGCAGTTGGTCGCCCGTTTAAACAAGTCAAATATTGCTGCATTAGGTAATGAAGACGGGGGCAAGCTGTATGGTTTGAACGTGTTGAAAAACAACATCGCCAACCAAGCAAATAACATCACTCGCTTTATTGTTGTAGCGAAGCAGCCGCGCGAAGTGTCGCCACAGATTCACACGAAAACCTTGCTGTTGATGACGACTTCACAACAAGTCGGTTCTTTAGTGGATGCACTTTTAGTGTTTAAAAAGCACAATATTAATATGACTAAGCTTGAATCCCGTCCGATTTACGGAAAGCCTTGGGAGGAGATGTTTTATTTGGAAATCGAAGCGAATATTCATCATCCTGACACTCTTCAAGCTTTGGATGAATTAAAAGCTTGCAGTAACTACTTGAAAATTTTAGGTTGTTATCCAAGTGAGATTGTAAAACCGGTGAATGTCTAAAAAAACGCGGTCAGCTAATTTTGACCGCGTAAAGTTAAGCTTTTTTCAAAAACTCGGATTTCAGCATGATTTTTCCGCAGTCCACATTGTGATCGCCGTTGACTAAACGGATGTTTTTGAATTTAGTGCCTTTTTTCAACACTTCGGACGAGCCTTTCAATTTTAGATCTTTAATTAAAAGCACATCATCGCCGTCGGCAAGCAAGTTACCGTTGCTGTCTTTGACGATGAGTTGCTCGTCGTCGACTTCCGCCGCTTCATTGCCGTTCCACTCATTACCGCAATCAGGACAAACGAAATTAACCGAATCGTGATAAACATATTCACCTCGGCATTTGGGGCAGGCTGGCATTTGATCCATGGGGTTTTCCTTCTTAAGTAAAATATAACGGGGCGCGAGTATAGCAAAAAATGGCTTGCTCGCCAAAAATGCAATGTTTGGGAAAAGTATTTGAGGAAAATTATGAAAATACAATTTTTAGTAACGATTTTGGGGGCAGCGATGATAAACGGTACGGTGTCCGCGCATAATTTACAGTCGGAGCAAGTCGTACCGCCGGTGAAAGTGGTCGAGTTCGGTGAGATTGTGATCATCGAAAATAGCACCGCATTGAAGCCTTGGTATTCCTCGAGTTTGCCGGGCAAAGTGCGTGTAGTTCACCATTTAGCCGACAGAACCGCGGCAAAAGAGAAAAATCAACCGATGATTGATGCGATTAAAGCAGCACATTTTGATCAGACTAAATATCAAACGACAACAATCATTAATGCCGATGATGCCATTGTCGGCACCGGTATGTTCGTAAAGCGCAGCGCCGAAAAAGGTAAAATTGAGAATCCTCACAGCCAAGTTATTTTGGATGATAAAGGTGCGGTCAAAAATGCTTGGAATTTACAGGAAAAAGACAGTTTGATTATCGTGTTGGATAAACAAGGCAAAGTGAAGTTTGCGAAGGAGGGCGCGTTATCGCAAAATGAAATTCAAACGGTACTTGCTTTGCTGAGGGATTTAATGCGTTGATTAAAAAAAGCGGAAGATGGATTTCCGCTTTTTTTACATGCGTTTTCCTCTGAATTATTGAGGCGAGGCTTCTTCCACCGGTGCATTATCAAGAACATCCCATACGCTCCCTTGTGGCGTTTCGGCCGATTGATCCGAAGCGCTGCTTTCCGCCGGCTGGCTTGTCGTCGCAGAAGATGAAGAACAGAAGTTTTGTCCATTGTTAACCCACACCGGAATCACGCGATTGCTGCTGCAATCCCAGCCACCATGTGGAGTGATTCCTATCCATTTGATATCCGAAGGTTTGTCTAAGGTGAGTTTTTCAATGTAAACGCGATTGAGATAATCTTTATAGATTTGTAATGCGCCAGATGCGCCGGTAAGTTTGGTTTCGCCGTTGTCATCGCGACCGAGCCAAATGGTGCTAACGTTTTTGCCGTCAATGCCGACAAACCAAGTATCGCGCGCATCGTTCGTGGTGCCCGTTTTCCCCGCTAGACGAAGATCGGCGTAATCGTTTTGCAAACTGCGCGCCGTACCGCGTTCGACGGTTTGTTGCATGGCAAACAGTGTTTGGAAGGCGGCTTCACGCGGCACAACTTGTTTGGCTTCTTTATCGTGTTGATAAATCAGATTGCCTTGGCGATCGACAATACTATCGATTGTGCTTAAATCAATTCTACCGCCCTGATTGGCAATGGTTTGATAGAGCTTGGTCACGTCATAGGGCGAAATGGAATAAGAGCCGAGCAACATGGCGGGGACTTTCGGAATTTCTACATTGTCCCATCCCATCGCTTTTTGCGTATCGATAACTTTACTCAAACCGGCTTTCATCCCAATATTGACCGTCGGAATATTCAGCGAGCGGGCGAGCGCATCCATTAACATCACCGAACCGCTATACTTACGATCGTAGTTGCGCGGTTGCCACGGCGGACTACCTTTCACATTGATGGTAATCGGTTGGTTGTTAATCGGCGTGTTTAAGCGAAATTGATCCGGGTTGGACAGTGCGGTCAAATAAACGGAAGGTTTAACTAATGAGCCGATTTGGCGTTTCGCCATTAATGCGCGGTTAAAACCGGCATATTGGGTTTGCAGACCACCGACCACCGAACGAATTTCGCCCGTGCGGTAATCTGCCACGATCATCGCACCTTCCAAATATGGGTTTTGGGTTTGTATTTGCAGCTTAGAAACAGTATTCACCACGGCATTTTCCGATTGCGCTTGCTGTTTTAAATCCATCGTACTGAAAATGCGCGCTCCGAGCAGACCTGACATTTTATTTTCACCCAGTTGACGGCGTAAATCCGCTTGTAACGTCTGCATAAAGGCGGGGTATTTGCGCGAAATTTGCCCTTTTATTTGTACGCCGAGCGGGCGTTTACTCAGCAATTCATATAATTCGTCGCCGATTATTTGGTGATCAAGCATCAGTTTTAACACTAGATTGCGGCGTTCAAGGGCGTTTTGCGGATTGCGCCATGGATTATAAAGGGAAGGCCCTTTCACCATGCCGACCAAAAGGGCGATTTGATCGAGGCTGATTTCGCGAACGGAACGGCCGAAATAAAATTGGCTGGCCAGCTCAAAACCATGGATTTGCGTATCGCCATTTTGCCCGAGATAAATTTCGTTGAGATAAGTTTCCAGAATACGGTTTTTATCGTAACGCCAATCTAACAGTAATGCCATTAAGGCTTCGTTGGCTTTACGCGTGATGGTGCGTTCGCCGGATAAAAATAGGTTTTTCACTAATTGCTGGGTGAGTGTACTGCCGCCTTGTACTGTTTGGCCGGCGCGAATGTTGGCGATCATTGCGCGCACGATACCGACCGGATTGATGCCGTAATGGTCGTAAAAACGACGATCTTCCGTTAAAAGCAAGGTGTCAATTAACAAGCGCGGGTAATTTTGCAGAGGAATAGCCAGGCGATCTTCGTTATCCGATTGCAACATCGCAATTAATTTGGGGGCAAGGCGGAATTCATCTACGGTTTTCACTGCCACCAAGTCTTCAATGCGGTGCAGTTTATTCGCGCTAAAACGCAAACGCAACACGCGTTGCGGTTCCGGCTTGTCCGGGAAAGGAAAGGCACGGCGCAACACCACGATGGTGTCGTCTTCAAGTTTGAAATCGCCCGGTGCGGCAACCATCGTCGTTTGACGATATTCGTTATCAAGCAAAATTTGAATTACTTCATCGAAGGCAAGATTGTCCGAGATTTTTATGCTTTCAATGCGACTGTAAACTTCCGCCGGTAAGCGCCAAATTTGGCCGTCCATTTTGGCGCGGATTCGCCAATCCAAATAGGCGCCGTAAAACATGGCAAGCACAGTGAAGGTAAAAGCCGCTTTGAGCAAAAACACTTTGCACGCGCGGCGTTTTGATGGTTTCGACTCGGAGGTTTGTTCTGGATGGTTATTTTCAGTCATTTAGAATTAGGCGATAAAGTCAACGTAGGCTTCGAGGAAGTGAATAAAATCTTGTGTGCCACAAAAAGCGATGCTTTCTTCATCGTAATAGTGAAAGTCGTCTTCCAATATTTCATCTGAATCGAGCGCAAGATTATTGGCGCGCACCATCACTTCATAGACGTTTAAAAATAACGTGTATTCCGCACCGATTAAGGCTTCTTCTTGATTTTCAGTCAGATGTCGCGCAGTCGAAAGTGCGTTTAAAATCGCGGCCGGATTTGACCGCACTTCGGTATTAAACCAGTTGGCGAGGGCAATATGTTCCATAGAACATTTGGCGGAAACAGTGCCTTGATAAGCAGTAAATTGGAAATCCATATTAAATGCTAAAAGAAGAACCGCAACCGCAAGTGCTGCTGGCATTTGGATTGATGACGATAAAACGCGACCCTTCCAAACCTTCGGTGTAATCTACGGTGCCGCCGATGAGATATTGCAAGCTCATCGGGTCGATGACCAATTGCACGCCGGATTTTTCAACAGTCAAGTCGCCTTCGTTGACTTTCTCATCAAAAGTGAAACCGTATTGGAAACCGCTGCAGCCGCCGCCGGTTATGTACACGCGCAATTTGAGGTTATGATTTTCTTCTTCGCTAATTAAGCTTTTTACTTTATTGGCCGCTGCGTCGGTGAATGTTAAGGGAACGGCAATGTGATCTGTCATATTTTTCTCACTTTCCTAAATTTCCTAAAATTGAACCGGCGTATTATCCAATAACCGACTAATCCGTTCAAGTGCATTCAAGATTTTCCGCGGAAATCGTCGGTGCGATGCGGCTTATCGATGGACACTCGAAACAGCACCGCATTGAAGCCGCTTGCCGCCTAAACACTGGGTTCAATGCGGTGCTATTTGGGGCATACGACGGATGCTCAAACGGTTTGATAAGCCCGCTAAGTCAACGCTTTCGGTTTTGCCTGTTTACTACATAATGCCGGAAATCGTGCTATAATCCGCCGCAATTTGAATTATCCGGAGGGAATAAAATGACGATTCCGTTAAGAACCGAAGATGAATTAGTGAAATTGCGCGAAGCCTGTAAATTGGCGTCCGACGTATTGGTGATGATTGAATCCTATGTCAAACCGGGAGTAACGACCGGCGAACTCGACCGCATTTGCCACGAATACATGGTGAACGAGCAAAAAGTGATTCCCGCCTGTTTGAATTATCACGGTTTTCCGAAAGCAACTTGTATTTCCATTAATGAAGTGGTGTGCCACGGCATTCCGAGCACGGATAAAGTGCTGAAAAATGGCGATATCGTTAATATCGATGTGACCGTCATTAAAGACGGCTATTTCGGCGATAATTCCAAGATGTACATCGTCGGTGGAGAAACCAATATTCGTAGCAAAAAATTGGTGGACGCGGCGCAAGAAGCGCTTTATGTCGGTTTGCGTACAGTAAAACCCGGCATTCGTTTAAATGAAATCGGCAGGGCAGTACAAGAATATACGGAAAGTCAAGGTTTTAGCGTGGTGCGTGAATATTGTGGCCACGGTATCGGTACCGAATTTCATTGTGATCCGCAAGTGTTGCATTATTATGCCGACGACGGCGGCGTAATTTTAGAGCCGGGCATGGTGTTTACCATTGAACCGATGATCAACGCCGGAAAAAAAGAAGTGCGCGTAATGGGCGACGGTTGGACGGTAAAAACCAAAGATCGTAGCCACTCGGCGCAATTCGAACATCAAATTGTGGTGACGGAAAAAGGTTGTGAAGTGATGACGATTCGCGACGAGGAAATCGCCGAAGGCCGAATTCAACGCATAATGACGAATGCTTAATTATTTTAAAGCCCACTTGTTGGGCTTTTTTTATGAGGAATTTTATGCTTTTCTCTCCCGATTTTTCTGATTCTCTTAATTCTGCTTCGGTTAAAATTCAACGAGAAAATTTGAAACGGTTCGAGTTGGAAAATTTTTCCCGTTACGACATCTTTCAGTTGATCGAAAATCGCAGTGATTTTTATGACGCCCTGTTAAAACGGCTATGGCGTGAAATGGATTTGAGTGCGCAAAGCACTTTGACTCTTATTGCTGTAGGCGGTTACGGCCGACGGGAAATGTTTCCGTTATCGGATTTGGATTTTTTGATTTTGACGGAAATTCCACCAATGCCGGAAACGGAAGAAAAAATCGGCCGATTCGTGCAATTTTTATGGGATTGCGGTTTTGAGGTGGGGCATAGTGTCCGTACGCTTGCACAGTGTAAAGCGGAAGGCAAGCGAGATATTACGATTGCGACAAATTTGTTGGAAGCCCGATTTCTTAGCGGAAATCAAGCCTGCTTCAAAGCACTGCAGGAATCCGTCAATGGTGGGGATTTTTGGTCGAAAGAGGAATTCTTCAACGCTAAAGTGCAGGAGCGAATTGAGCGTTATCAACGCTATCACAATACCGCCTACAATTTGGAACCGGACATTAAATACAGTCCGGGCGGCTTGCGCGATTTGCATTTGTTGTATTGGATCGCTTTACGTCACACCGGCGCGCAAACCTTGCAAGCGATTTCTGAAAGCGGCTTTATTTATCCGCAGGAATATCAGCAATTGCGGGAAAGTCAGGCGTTTTTGTTTAAAGTGCGATTCGCCTTACATTTGATTCTGAAACGTTACGACAACCGATTGCTGTTTGATCGCCAAATTAAAGTCAGCCAATTATTAGGTTTTCACGGTGAAGGTAACCAAGGCGTGGAAAACATGATGAAGCGTTTTTTTCAAGCGTTGAAGCGTATTTCGTTGATCAGCAACCTGTTGATTCAACATTATCGCGAACATTTTCTTTCACCGAATTATGATGTGTTTATTCATCAAATGGATGACGATTTTGAACTGTTAAATAACGCCTTATATTTGCGTCATCACGATATTTTTATTCGGCATCCGGAACGGATTTTGGACTTATTTTTTTATCTGACGCAATTTCAAACAGCGGTAATCCATTCTGAAACGTTGCGAAAACTGCAACTGGCTCTGGAACAATTAAGCCAAAAATTATGTGAAATTCCGGCGGCACGTGAGAAGTTTTTACATTTATTTAATCAACCGAACGCCATCGCACGTGCGTTCATGCCGATGCATCAATATGGCGTGCTGACCGCCTACCTCCCTCAATGGCAGGGCATCGAAGGCTTGATGCAGTTTGATTTGTTTCATATTTATACGGTGGATGAACATATTTTGCGGGTAATGTTGAAACTGGAAGGTTTTTTGTCGCCAGAAAGTGAAACACAACATCCGATTTGCCATCGGATATTGACTCGACTTCCCGATCGTACACTGCTTTATGTCGCCGCGTTATTTCATGATATCGCGAAAGGACGAAACGGCGATCATGCGCAACTCGGCGCATTGGATGTAGCAGAATTTGCCCGTTTGCATGGTTTTGAACGCAGTGAAATTGATACCCTAAGTTGGTTGGTAGGTGCGCATTTGTTGATGTCGATAACCGCGCAGCGCCGCGATATTCATGATCCCGAAGTGGTGATGAAATTCGCTGAAGCGGTACAAAATCAGGTGCGTCTTGATTATTTAACCGTGCTTACCGTTGCGGATATCAGCGCCACCAATGCGGTGCTCTGGAACGGTTGGAAACGATCGTTGTTTTCTTTCTTATATGATTTCACCGCGCAGCAGTTCAACCAAGGAATGCTGGAATTGTTGGATTATTCGGAAAAAGCGCAAGAACATCGCCGTGCCGCATTGACGATTTTGCAAACGGAGTTACCGGCAATCTCCAAACAAGCCGTTACGCAATTATGGGCGCGTTGTCCGGAAGAGTATTTCTTACGCAATACACCAAAACAAATTGCCGGCCATACCGCATTGCTAGCGGAGTTTGCGGGCGACTTATTGGTTAAAATTACGAATCGCTTTTGCCTTGGCGGTACCGAAGTGTTTATCTACACGCAAGATCAACCACATTTGTTCAACAAGGTGGTTACGACCATCGGTGCGAAGAAATTCAGCATTCACGACGCGCAAATTCTAACAGCGCAAGACGGTTATGTATTCGATAGTTTTATCATTACCGAACTAAACGGTGATTTAGTCAAATTTG
This sequence comes from Aggregatibacter sp. HMT-949, assembly GCF_041734645.1. NCBI lineage: Bacteria > Pseudomonadati > Pseudomonadota > Gammaproteobacteria > Pasteurellales > Pasteurellaceae > Aggregatibacter > Aggregatibacter sp. HMT-949. Next base: position 565,755 of record NZ_CP162010.1, read on the forward strand.
CCCGCCGACGTGAATTGGAATGTGCCTTGACGCAGGCCTTGCGAAACGAGAAGCATTCGACGATTTCGTTAGCGCCGAATCGGCAATTGCAACATTTCAGCGTGAAAACGGAGGTTCGCTTCTTGCACGAAAGCAAAACCGAACATACGGAAATGGAGTTGGTCGCTTTAGATAAGCCTGGCTTGTTGGCGGAAGTGAGTCAAATTTTCAGCGAGCTTAATTTGAATTTGTTAAACGCAAAAATCACCACGGTGGGCGAGAAAGCCGAGGATTTCTTCATTTTAACCAATCAAGCCGGAAAAGCCCTTTCTTCGCAAGAAAAGGAAAATTTGAGAAGCGTGATGGAAGCAAGGATTTAGCACAAAAGCGCTCGATTTGCCGTTCCGTAGTTTGTCATTAAGTGAACCTACGGAACAGCACCGCATTGAAAGGTCAGATGACGTGTTGAAGCAAGGCGGAAAGGTCATCGGGAAATTGTTCTACCCGCGCCATTTCTTCAATTTGTTCGGGTTGATATTTTTCGCCATCATAAACTACGACGATGCTGGTATCGCCCGGTTGTAGAAAATGCGTTTCGCCGAACGGCGTATAACGTGTTGCACCAATACTGATAATTGTTTGTTCAGGAAAACCGGCCGCCTCGATTAATGGAGCGATATGATTCATCGGGCCTTCATCCGGTTGATTATTCATGCGATCCACAATCCAATCTAACAATTGTTGGTGGAAATAGCTGTAATCTTTCGCCCAACTATCCACACCGTAAGCATTTATTTCGCCGTTGCGTTTGTGGAAGCTTGCTATGCGGTAGTGATCAATTTCACTTCCTTCTTTAAAAGAAGATAAAGGCAAAAGATTTTCTGAAATACCTTTAGTTTCCCGCCCCCAGTTTTTCTTTTCTGCAATTTTTTTCGCATTCGGACGACGAATAGAACAATCGTTATAAGCGGCAAAATGATGGGGAATCAGCGCGGTCACTTTCCCATTTTTATATTGAATATCACAAATCAGCGCAATTTCCGGCTCAATTTGAAGATTGTCGGCACCTTGAGGAAAACGAATGTACTGGTGGCTTAAAGGATAAGCTGAAAGAAAACCGGCTTTTTCACTTGGTACATAGAAGGGAAAAATTGCTTTAGGTTGAATTGCACTTTCGGTTTTCACTGCCACGAAATCCGCAGCTTCGCCCGCTTGTTCTAGATGGCCGGCGAAATTCCCGGCTACACCGAAACCAATCATTTTTTCGAAATTCATTTGTTTTCCTCATATATAGATACTGAAACTGAATTAGGGGGACTAATTTACGCTGATTTTTGCTCAAAAACAAACCTCAAAACAAACCTCAAAACAAACCAGGTTGAGTGAGATTTATACAAATAATAAAAAAATCAAATTTTTTTATAAAAAGTGCTTGCGCGAGGTTAGAAAATTCCTATAATACGTGGCACACAACGACGCATGGTTGTGAAATAGTCAAATTTACACGTGCGTCGTTGTTTTTTGCTCTTTAACAACGAATCAGACAATCTGTGTGGGCACTTGTTGATTGACTTGTTTTAAAAAACTATTTTTAATTTTGAAGTCTTAATAGGTGCTAACTAGAAATTCATAAAACTTACTTTAAATTTAATTTATAAGTGAGAAGCGAAAACTTTTAGCAAGCAGAATATTGAGCGATTGAACTTGAATTGAAGAGTTTGATCATGGCTCAGATTGAACGCTGGCGGCAGGCTTAACACATGCAAGTCGAACGGTAGCAGGTAAGTACTTGTACTTATGCTGACGAGTGGCGGACGGGTGAGTAATGTTTGGGAATCTAGCTTATGGAGGGGGATAACGACGGGAAACTGTCGCTAATACCGCGTAGAATCGGAAGATGAAAGTGCGGGACCTTAGGGCCGCATGCCATAGGATGAGCCCAAGTGGGATTAGGTAGTTGGTAGGGTAAAGGCCTACCAAGCCTGCGATCTCTAGCTGGTCTGAGAGGATGGCCAGCCACACCGGGACTGAGACACGGCCCGGACTCCTACGGGAGGCAGCAGTGGGGAATATTGCGCAATGGGGGCAACCCTGACGCAGCCATGCCGCGTGAATGAAGAAGGCCTTCGGGTTGTAAAGTTCTTTCGGTGTTGAGGAAGGTTGTTGTGTAAATAGCGCAACAAATTGACGTTAAACACAGAAGAAGCACCGGCTAACTCCGTGCCAGCAGCCGCGGTAATACGGAGGGTGCGAGCGTTAATCGGAATAACTGGGCGTAAAGGGCACGCAGGCGGATTTTTAAGTGAGGTGTGAAAGCCCCGGGCTTAACCTGGGAATTGCATTTCAGACTGGGGATCTAGAGTACTTTAGGGAGGGGTAGAATTCCACGTGTAGCGGTGAAATGCGTAGAGATGTGGAGGAATACCGAAGGCGAAGGCAGCCCCTTGGGAATGTACTGACGCTCATGTGCGAAAGCGTGGGGAGCAAACAGGATTAGATACCCTGGTAGTCCACGCTGTAAACGCTGTCGATTTGGGGATTGGGCTTTAAGCTTGGTGCCCGAAGCTAACGTGATAAATCGACCGCCTGGGGAGTACGGCCGCAAGGTTAAAACTCAAATGAATTGACGGGGGCCCGCACAAGCGGTGGAGCATGTGGTTTAATTCGATGCAACGCGAAGAACCTTACCTACTCTTGACATCCATGGAATCCTGTAGAGATACGGGAGTGCCTTCGGGAACCATGAGACAGGTGCTGCATGGCTGTCGTCAGCTCGTGTTGTGAAATGTTGGGTTAAGTCCCGCAACGAGCGCAACCCTTATCCTTTGTTGCCAGCGCGTAATGGTGGGAACTCAAAGGAGACTGCCGGTGACAAACCGGAGGAAGGTGGGGATGACGTCAAGTCATCATGGCCCTTACGAGTAGGGCTACACACGTGCTACAATGGCGTATACAGAGGGTAACGAAGCTGCGAGGTGGAGTGAATCTCAGAAAGTACGTCTAAGTCCGGATTGGAGTCTGCAACTCGACTCCATGAAGTCGGAATCGCTAGTAATCGCGAATCAGAATGTCGCGGTGAATACGTTCCCGGGCCTTGTACACACCGCCCGTCACACCATGGGAGTGGGTTGTACCAGAAGTAGATAGCTTAACCGCGAGGGGGGCGTTTACCACGGTATGATTCATGACTGGGGTGAAGTCGTAACAAGGTAACCGTAGGGGAACCTGCGGTTGGATCACCTCCTTACCAAAAATGAGCGACAGCGAGTGTTCACACAGATTGTCTGGTGTATTGTAGATAGAAGAGTAAGCAACGAAGCTGAAAGTGACGTTGAAATATAGAGTATCTTTACTTGATGTCCCCATCGTCTAGAGGCCTAGGACATCGCCCTTTCACGGCGGTAACCGGGGTTCGAATCCCCGTGGGGACGCCAACTAAAGATAGCTTTATATTTATCTTATTTGTTCTTTAAAAAATTGGAAACAAGCTAAAAACGAGAGATTTTCGAAAGAAAGTCTGAGTAAAACGAAATAACGACATGTTTTGTTAAAAACTCTGAATTGAACAAAAGCAATTTAAGAGTGTTAGTTGAATTAAAGATAGCCACTAAATGCAAATCGTAAGAAGAGCATTTGAGGTTGTATAGTTAAGCGACTAAGCGTACAAGGTGGATGCCTTGGCAATCAGAGGCGAAGAAGGACGTGCTAATCTGCGAAAAGCTTGGATGAGTTGATAAGAAGCGTTTAATCCAAGATATCCGAATGGGGCAACCCAGTGGGTGAAGAGCCCACTATCAACGAGTGAATACATAGCTTGTTGAGGCAAACCGGGAGAACTGAAACATCTAAGTACCCCGAGGAAAAGAAATCAACCGAGATTTCGTCAGTAGCGGCGAGCGAAAGCGAAGTAGCCTGTTAATGATAGCGACAGAGACAGAGGAATGTGCTGGGAAGCACAGCGACACAGGGTGATAGCCCCGTACTCGAAGTCCAGGTCGTGGTACTAAGTTAACGACAAGTAGGGCGGGACACGTGATATCCTGTTTGAAGAAGGGGGGACCATCCTCCAAGGCTAAATACTCCTGATTGACCGATAGTGAACCAGTACTGTGAAGGAAAGGCGAAAAGAACCCCGGTGAGGGGAGTGAAATAGAACCTGAAACCTTGTACGTACAAGCAGTGGGAGCCCGCAAGGGTGACTGCGTACCTTTTGTATAATGGGTCAGCGACTTATATTTTGTAGCGAGGTTAACTAAATCAGGGAGCCGAAGGGAAACCGAGTCTTAACTGGGCGAAGAGTTGCAAGGTATAGACCCGAAACCCGGTGATCTAGCCATGGGCAGGTTGAAGGTTGGGTAACACTAACTGGAGGACCGAACCGACTAATGTTGAAAAATTAGCGGATGACTTGTGGCTGGGGGTGAAAGGCCAATCAAACCGGGAGATAGCTGGTTCTCCCCGAAATCTATTTAGGTAGAGCCTTGAGCGGACACCTTCGGGGGTAGAGCACTGTTTCGGCTAGGGGGCCATCCCGGCTTACCAACCCGATGCAAACTACGAATACCGAAGAGTGATACTCAGGAGACACACGGCGGGTGCTAACGTTCGTCGTGGAGAGGGAAACAACCCAGACCGCCAGCTAAGGTCCCAAAGTCTATATTAAGTGGGAAACGAAGTGGGAAGGCTTAGACAGCTAGGATGTTGGCTTAGAAGCAGCCATCATTTAAAGAAAGCGTAATAGCTCACTAGTCGAGTCGGCCTGCGCGGAAGATGTAACGGGGCTCAAATATAGCACCGAAGCTGCGGCATCAGGCGAAAGTCTGTTGGGTAGGGGAGCGTTGTGTAAGCGGATGAAGGGAGTTCGAGAGGGCTGCTGGACGTATCACAAGTGCGAATGCTGACATAAGTAACGATAAAACGGGTGAAAAACCCGTTCGCCGGAAGACCAAGGGTTCCTGTCCAACGTTAATCGGGGCAGGGTGAGTCGGCCCCTAAGGCGAGGCTGAAAAGCGTAGTCGATGGGAAACGGGTTAATATTCCCGTACTTGGTAAAGCTGCGATGTGGGGACGGAGCAGGTTAGGTTAGCGTGCTGTTGGATATGCACGTTTAAGTTGGTAGGTGGGAAGTTTAGGCAAATCCGGACTTTCTTAACACTGAGAAATGATGACGAGGCCTCAAGGGGCTGAAGTAACTGATACCACACTTCCAGGAAAAGCCACTAAGCGAAAGGCTTTACTAAACCGTACTGAAAACCGACACAGGTGGTCAGGTAGAGAATACTCAGGCGCTTGAGAGAACTCGGGTGAAGGAACTAGGCAAAATAGCACCGTAACTTCGGGAGAAGGTGCGCCGGCGTAGATTGTAATCCCTTGCGGATGAAGGTTGAACCGGTCGAAGTGACCCGCTGGCTGCAACTGTTTATTAAAAACACAGCACTCTGCAAACACGAAAGTGGACGTATAGGGTGTGATGCCTGCCCGGTGCTGGAAGGTTAATTGATGGTGTTATCGAAAGAGAAGCACCTGATCGAAGCCCCAGTAAACGGCGGCCGTAACTATAACGGTCCTAAGGTAGCGAAATTCCTTGTCGGGTAAGTTCCGACCTGCACGAATGGCATAATGATGGCCAGGCTGTCTCCACCCGAGACTCAGTGAAATTGAAATTGCCGTGAAGATGCGGTGTACCCGCGGCTAGACGGAAAGACCCCGTGAACCTTTACTATAGCTTGACACTGAACATTGAATTTTGATGTGTAGGATAGGTGGGAGACTTTGAAGTCGTCACGCCAGTGATGATGGAGTCGACCTTGAAATACCACCCTTTAACGTTTGATGTTCTAACGAAGCGCCCGGAACGGGTGTTCGGACAGTGTCTGGTGGGTAGTTTGACTGGGGCGGTCTCCTCCCAAAGCGTAACGGAGGAGCACGAAGGTTTGCTAATGACGGTCGGACATCGTCAGGTTAGTGCAATGGTATAAGCAAGCTTAACTGCGAGACGGACAAGTCGAGCAGGTACGAAAGTAGGTCATAGTGATCCGGTGGTTCTGAATGGAAGGGCCATCGCTCAACGGATAAAAGGTACTCCGGGGATAACAGGCTGATACCGCCCAAGAGTTCATATCGACGGCGGTGTTTGGCACCTCGATGTCGGCTCATCACATCCTGGGGCTGAAGTAGGTCCCAAGGGTATGGCTGTTCGCCATTTAAAGTGGTACGCGAGCTGGGTTTAGAACGTCGTGAGACAGTTCGGTCCCTATCTGCCGTGGGCGTTGGAGAATTGATTGGGGCTGCTCCTAGTACGAGAGGACCGGAGTGGACGCACCGCTGGTGTTCCGGTTGTGTCGCCAGACGCATAGCCGGGTAGCTAAGTGCGGAAGAGATAAGTGCTGAAAGCATCTAAGCACGAAACTTGCCAAGAGATGAGTTCTCCCACACATCAAGTGAGTAAGGGTTGTTTAAGACGAAGACGTAGATAGGCGCGGTGTGTAAGTGGTGTGAGCCATTGAGCTAACGTGTACTAATTGCCCGAGAGGCTTAACTATACAACGCTCAAATGTTTTTAAGAGAGCAGTGAAGCTAACGAAAAAAACGAAACGAAACGAAACAAAACAAAATAAAAGTTTAGCTTGTAGCCAATAAAAGCGCAGATAAAGCATAAAGACGACAAAGACAACAAAGACAAAGACCAAGACATAAAGCTAACGTCCAAGGTCTAAAGTCTAAAACCGAATAATCCTGGCGGCGATAGAGCGGTGGTCCCACCTGACCCCATACCGAACTCAGAAGTGAAACGCCGAAATGCCGATGGTAGTGTGGGGCTTCCCCATGTGAGAGTAGGGCACCGCCAGGTAGATACGAAATGAACCCCGGTCAGAAGGCCGGGGTTTTTTATTGGCGAAAAATCGCAAAAGGGAGAAAGACAAGCAGCCCCAATGCGGTGCTGAAATCACAATGCGTTTTTGCGTTAATGAAACAGAATTATCGCTATTAGTTAATGAGAAAAAACGGCTTGAATGATACAATCTGCTCCCATTTTACAATAAAGGATCAACCTTAATGGCTCGTAAGAAAAAAACACGCCGAATTAGTGATGTGATGCCGATTCGCAAGTCGGATAAAAAAACACAAATGCCGAAAGCATCACGTTCGGGCAAAAAATTAACTCGTTATGAACTTGATAGCAAGGCTCGCGAAGAGAAGAAAAAGCGTAAACACAAAGGTTTGGTTTCAGGTTCTCGTCATAGTCTTGTTGAGAATAAACAAAACAATCAGCCGAAAGAAATTAAAGATCCCAAAATTGGTAGCAAAAAGAAAATTCCGTTAATTATAGAATTTGTCAATAAGCCTGAAAAAGCTCAAACGATCCCGCCGATGAAAGCAGTGAAAAAATCGGATCCTATGCAAGAGTTAGAAAGTCTTGAAAATAATGAAATTCTTAATGAATTGTTGGACGTGTTGGACGAAGGTAAGGCTATCAGTAAAGCGGATCAACAATTTGTCGATGAATGCCTCGATCGTATTGCAGAGTTGATGAAAGAGCTCGGTATTGCAGACGAGGAAGAGGACGACGAAGACGACTTGTATCGCACTTTCGAGCGTATTGATATTAACCAGTTTAGATAACGTATGCTGTGGATCATTATTTTAGCCTTGTTAGCGCTCTCCGTGATTTTCGGCTTGGCTTTTTATGCAATGCGTTTATTAAAGGCATTGAAACAGCAACAAGGAATGATTGCACAAGCTAAGGCCGCACGTTGCAATCGTTTGAAGGAAAGTATTGAAATTATTGGCAAAGCGATGCAAAGTGGCGAATGTAATCATTCTGAAGGTGTTATTCGTTTAGCGATGTTGCTAATGCCTTTCGGTAAAAATTTGCAACCTTATCCGGCAATGATGCAACTTCATAAAATTGTACGTGATATGCCGACTCACGAGAATTATAAACAGCTTGAGAAAAAAACGCGGATGCGTCTTGATCTGGAACGCAAGAGTGCCGAAATAAAATTTGAACAGGATATTATTAAAGAAATACGTCAATTATTAGACGACATCAAACAATTTGGGGAGTTTTAATGTCAGAAATTATTTGGGATCACGAACTTATTCACAAGTATAATCAATCCGGTCCGCGTTACACCTCGTATCCAACAGCATTAGAGTTTCATGAAAATTATACCGAACAAGATTTTCTCAATGCCGCGGCGCGTTATCCTCATCGTCCTCTTTCTCTTTATGTGCATATTCCCTTTTGCCATCAACTGTGCTATTTCTGCGCCTGTAACAAGGTTATTACACGTCATCAGCATAAAGCGGATATCTATTTAGATTTTCTTAAAAAAGAGATTACTTCTCGTGCACCGTTATTTCAGCACCGCATTGTAACCCAAATTCACTGGGGCGGTGGCACTCCAACCTATTTAAGTAAGGCGCAATCCGAACGTTTAATGGCGATGTTGAAAGCGCATTTTTCAATTGCCGAAGATGCAGAGATTTCTATTGAAATTGACCCGCGCCGAATTGAGCTTTCTATGCTTGATCATTTACGTGCGCTTGGTTTTAATCGAATGAGTATGGGCGTACAGGATTTTAATAAAGCTGTGCAAAAAGCGGTAAATCGCGAACAAGACGAAACTTTTATTCAAGCTTTATTAGAACGCGCGCGCGAATTGGGTTTTCAATCTACTAATCTTGATTTAATTTATGGTTTGCCGCTGCAAAATGTAGAAAGTTTTATGTTTACGTTGGAAAAAGTCATAGCATTGGATCCAGATCGCTTAAGTATTTTTAACTATGCGCATTTGCCAAGCCGCGTACCGGGGCAAGCGAAAATTAAAGAAGCGCAACTCCCGCCGCCTGAAACAAAATTGACGATTTTACAAAAAACTATCGAAACCTTAGGAGCAGCGGGCTATAAATTTATCGGTATGGATCACTTTGCCAAACCGCACGATGAATTGGCTGTTGCGCAACAAAACGGTGTATTGCATCGCAATTTCCAAGGTTATACCACGCAAGAGGATGCGGATTTATTAGGGCTTGGGGTGTCATCAATCAGTTTGTTAGGCGACACTTATGCGCAAAACGAAAAAGATCTCAAAACCTATTACTCTCTTGTGGAAGAAAAAGGTAACGCCTTACATAAAGGATTAGTATTGAGCGCGGAAGATTGTTTACGCCGTGATGTAATCAAGGCATTAATTTGTAATTTTAAATTGGACTTTGCGCCGTTTGAATCCCAATACGGTATTCAATTCACTGAGCATTTCAATGAGGATTTAGCGCTTTTACAGCCTTTAATGGAGGACGGCCTAATCAAGCAATCCGCAACAGGTTTGCAGGTTTCGCCAAAGGGGCGCTTATTAATTCGTAATATTTGTTTATGTTTTGATACTTACTCCCGCGCCGCGGCAAAACGTCAGCAATTTTCGCGTATTATTTAATTTCAAAATTGATCGGCAAACGATAGATTTTATTTGGTGAGATACAAAATCAGCACCGCATTGAAAAGCTTTGAATGTGGAAGTATGTATTGAAAGATAAAGAAAAGCCATAGTGAGTAGCAAAATATACTCACTATGGCCTATTCAAGCGTTGGCTCGGTTTTATTAGCTATACATTTTCTTTTAAAGACATTGCATTACGTAAGCTTTCTTGTCTAATTTGCTCAGCTGCCACTTTGTCACCAGCTTGTTCGAATACATAAGCGGCCATCATGCGATCATTGGATTCCAATTGAGCAGGGCAAGCGGTCACTTTTTTAAAGGCTTCCGCCGCTTTTTCGAACTCATTGTTGCGCACATATAAGTAACCTAACGCACGATTGATCGCACATTGTTGTTTTTCATCGGCATTTTTAGTGCGTTTTTCTATGATTTTGACCAGTTTACTGTTATCTGTCGGTTGCAAGCGAGTGATTTGTGTGCATAGCGCATTGCTTAATGGCGTATTGTCCCCCCATTTTTTCAATACATCGAGGGTAAATTCGTAAGCAGATTCGTGGTCGTTACAATCAATCAAGCGTTCAATCAGCGCAACTTTTAAATCTAACTCATTACGACGGCGACGAGGTTGTTCTCCCCACCAAGCCAGTAAGCCATCCACCCCTTCTTCATTCATTTTTTCATCAAGTAAACCGTTTTCTGTTTCCGTCTGTAACGCTTTGAATTCATCCGCGGAATAGAGGCCGGAACGTTGAACCGACTCTAAAATGTTATCAAGGGCTTGATACGCTTTTGATTGGCGATAAATTTCCACCGCCAGTTTTAACACTTCTTTATTACGATCAGTCATTTCCAGCAGGCTATCTATGGAACTACGCGCTGCCGGCAATTTATGCTGTTGTAATAAAATGCGGGTGCGGGCAATTTCAACTAACAGATTATCGGAACCAGCTAATTCGGTCGCCTCAATTAAATAGCGATTAGCGCTAAATTCGTCGCCTCGTTGCTGTGCGGCTTCTGCTGCTTTGATGAGGTTAAGAATCGGCTCATCGGAGTGCTTAGCGTTTTTACCAATCAATTTTTCCGCTTTAAGATAATCGCCCTCGTTCATTTTCATTAAACCTTTAAGGGTTTGTTTTTGCGCTTTTGTCCGTTTACGGCGGGAGAACCAGCTATAAGTGTTGTTACTCAAACGTAAGAAGCGGCTGATAATCCATTCTATCGCGTAAATTACCGCTAAGGCCACTACGAATAAGATTACTAAGGTGGTTATAGACATTTCGTAAATATTATTCGCCGTTTCAATGCGTACGTAGCCTTGTCGACCGGAAAGATAAGGCCCGGCGAGTAAGCCGGCCAGTAACACCAACATTAGAAATAATGATCTAAACATAATCTATCCTTATTGTTGTGGCACGGTTGTCGGAGCATTGGCGGGTTGCTCGGGGAGCACCGCATTGGGTTCAGTATTTATCTGGGATTGCGGTTCTGCCTGACTGTTCATCGGCGGTTCATTGAATGCTTTTTCAGCTTCAATTTCGATTTTTTGCACATCTGCCGGTGTGCGGTTTAAATATTTATCCAGCAAATTTAAGCTTTGCAATTGGCTTGGTAGGTCTACGTAAACAGACAGTTCCGCCAATTCATCAAGAGATTTCAAGAAGCTTTGAGTCACTTCTGCGCTAGTATCAAAATAGCTCCGTACCCAAGTCGCCACTGCCTCGAGAGATTGTTTATAAAGGTCATTTTGCTGACGTGGCACGGCCATAATCGCTAATTGCAGACGTAAACGAATATTTTCGCGTAAATAAATGTCTTGATTTGGTGCAAGCAATTCTTTTCTATCCGCGCCTTGTTTTGGCGTGATGCGAATAAAATGATTCAAAAAAGAGATTGCGCTTTTCTCTGCATTACTTTGCCAATCAGCGAGTGAATCGGATAATTTATCGGAATTCGGCTCATCGCCGAAGTTTACGTTTAATACCGGCAATTCATCGACCGCATTCGCCAATTGAGATAAACGTTGCATTACAGCATTTTGGTCGATGCTCTCGACGGAAAGTAATTGTTTTAAATCTTGGTTGATCGCCGAACGAATTGCCATCGCTTCAGAATTATTCACTTTCGCCAAGGTTTCATCGGCAAGTTTCAATAGTGATACACCGGTATCTACATCGTTATCAAGGACCAATTTACGCAATGCATTGTTTAATAAGAAATCTGCTTCGGAGAACAACCAATCATTTGGTTGTTGCGCTATGGCGAGTTGACTTACTTGCGCTAATTGTTGACGTAATGTGGCAAACTCTTGTTCTTTGCTTAAAACTGTTTGTTCAAAGCGGTTGAGTTTTTCCTGCGTTTCAGAAACCGCTTTTTCTAACTGAGTCACTTGCGCATTAGTCGTATCACCGGTAACGACAGATGAGTATTGGGCAAGTTTTGCTTCAAGTACGGTCAACTTTTGCTGAATTTCATCAGTTTTTTGCTGACCGAAATAATAGCCGACTCCGCCTAGGCCTAATGCGACTAATAAGGCAAGTAAGCTCAAACCGGTACCGTTTTTTTTCACAATAGTTTGATGAGGGATAGATTCCTGTTTAATTTCCGCTGTGGACGTTATCGCGCTTTCCGTCGTGGTATCTCGGGTTTCGATGACATCATTCGATTGATTCTTAGCCATAAGTATTCCTTAATAAGTCATTTAGCTGAGTAATGTATTCAACAAACTTTGATTATCTGCTTTCGGAGACAGAATAATGGTTTGCCAACCATAATTTTTTGCCGCGTCGGCAATACGCTCGCTAACCGTAACCAATCGGCAGCTTTTGAGCCATTCTTGCTCGTGTTTGGGAATTAGTTCAATCAAGCCCCGTAAAATCTCAAGACTTGTTACCACTAAGGTGTCTGTTCCGGAACGCTTGCAAATATCGATTTGTTCTTCTTGGTTATAATTAATCGGTTCGCGACGATAACATTCCAAGGTTTCAACTATTGCACCGCGTGAAGTCGCTTGCTCAGCGAAATAATTGCGTCCGCCGTTGCCGCGTAAAATTAATATTCGTCTACCCGAGAGAGTCTGCATTTGCGGTAACGCCAGCAATCCTTCGCTATTTTCTTGTGAAATCGGATAATGAATAGCACGTTCGCTTTGACAGGAAAAGTATTGTGCGGTGTTTTGTCCTACAGTGATGTAGCGTAAATCCTCACGCCATTGAAATCCGCTTTTTTTTAAAATTTTTACGGAAAAATCCACTGCACTTCTCGATACGAAAAAGACATAATCGCCCACTTTCAACTGATTAAGTTTACTTGGGAGTTGTTCCAATTCAGCACCGCATTGAAAGCTGAATAATGGTAAATACAGTGCGGTCATACCTGATTGATTTAATAAATCAACCAATTGTTTGCCGCGTTCATCCGGACGGGTAACTAATACCGCCATTATTTTTCTCCAGCGCTATAAACATCAGCGAGAATGCGATCGGCACCTTGCGCCAACAGTTTTTCGGCAATTTGCACACCTAAGATTTCCGCATTTTCAAGTGTGTTTTTGCCTTCGGCATAAATGATTTTAGAGCCGTCAAGCGCACCGACTAAAGCGCGGAGATAAATGTGGCCATTTTCCAATACAGCATAACCGCCAATCGGCACTTGGCAGCCGCCTTGTAAATGCGCATTCATGGCTCGTTCGGCAAGCACGCAAGCGGTGGTTTCCGGATCGGCAAGTGGTGCCAATAACGCTTGTACTGCGGCATCATCAGTACGACATTCAATTCCCACCGCGCCTTGGCCAGCTGCCGGTAAAAATTGGGTTGTTTCAATAAAAGAGGTGATTCGATTTGGCATACCGAGCCGAATTAATCCGGCTGCTGCTAGAATGATGGCATCATAATCGCCGTTATCCAATTTAGTTAAACGCGTACCTACATTACCGCGTAAAGAGCGAATGTCCAAATCCGGACGCAATTGCTTAAGCTGACATTGGCGGCGTAGGCTAGATGTTCCTACAATTGAGCCTTGCGGTAATTCATCTAATGATTGATATTTGTTTGAGACAAAGGCATCGCGTGGATCTTCTCGTTTACAAATTACGCTCAAACCAAGCCCTTTAGGAAATTGCATAGGCACATCTTTCATGGAATGCACGGCAATATCGGCACATTTTTCCAATAAGGCATTTTCGAGTTCTTTAACGAATAAGCCTTTTCCGCCGATTTTTGCTAATGGTGTGTCCAGAATCACATCCCCTTTGGTTACCATAGAAATGAGTTTTACCTTTATTTGAGGATAAAGATCTTCTAAGCGATTTTTAACGAAATTGGCTTGCCATAAGGCAAGCGGACTTTGGCGGGTTGCAATTTTTAGAATAGTTGGTTGAGTCATTATTATATAAATAGAGTCAATAATTACTGTCTATCCTATCACTGTTAACTTAAATTGTCAGTTCTCATTTCATGCTTTGCAAGCAATAAGCGATTTGATTATATCGTGATAAACAAAAAGGCGACTCTTTCAAGTCGCCTTTTAGTTAATTTATCAAATAATTATTTGATGATTTTCGCAACAACGCCGGCGCCTACTGTACGGCCACCTTCACGGATAGCGAAACGTAAACCTTGGTCCATAGCGATTGGGTGGATTAAGGATACAGTCATTTTGATGTTATCGCCAGGCATAACCATTTCCACACCTTCAGGTAACTCGATAGTACCGGTTACGTCAGTAGTACGGAAATAGAATTGTGGACGGTAACCTTTGAAGAATGGAGTATGACGGCCACCTTCTTCTTTAGATAATACGTACACTTCAGATTCGAAATCAGTGTGCGGAGTGATTGAACCCGGTTTTGCCAATACTTGACCACGTTCGATTTCTTCACGTTTTGTACCACGTAATAATGCACCGATGTTTTCACCTGCACGACCTTCGTCAAGTAATTTACGGAACATTTCAACACCGGTTACGGTGGTTTTCGCAGTCGGTTTAATACCCACGATTTCAACTTCATCACCGGTACGGATAATACCGCGCTCTACACGACCTGTTACTACAGTACCACGACCGGAGATAGAGAATACGTCTTCAATCGGAAGAAGGAACGGTTGGTCAATCGCACGCTCAGGTTCCGGAATGTAAGTATCCAATGCGTTGGCTAATTCAAGGATTTTTTCTTCCCATTCCGCTACGCCGTTTAATGCTTGTAAGGCAGAACCACGAATGATTGGGGTATCATCACCCGGGAAGTCATATTGAGAAAGAAGTTCACGAACTTCCATTTCAACTAATTCTAATAACTCTTCATCATCTACCATGTCGCATTTGTTTAAGAATACGATGATGTATGGAACACCTACTTGGCGACCTAATAAGATGTGTTCACGAGTTTGTGGCATAGGACCGTCTGTTGCCGCTACGACAAGAATAGCACCATCCATTTGTGCCGCACCGGTAATCATGTTTTTAACATAGTCGGCGTGTCCCGGGCAGTCTACGTGTGCGTAGTGACGAGTTGGGGTGTCATATTCTACGTGGGATGTGTTAATGGTGATACCACGCGCTTTTTCTTCAGGCGCGTTATCAATTTGGTCGAATGCACGAGCTGCACCACCATAGTGTTTTGCCAATACAGTAGTGATTGCTGCTGTTAAAGTTGTTTTACCGTGGTCAACGTGGCCGATTGTACCCACGTTAACGTGCGGTTTTGTACGTTCAAATTTTTCTTTAGACATTGCTAATGTTTCCTAAAAGTGCGGTATAAAATCAGAAAGTTTTATACCGCTGGTTTACAAAAATTATTTTTTACGCGCTTCAATAACTGCAGCTGCAACACTTGATGGAGCTTCAGCATATTTTAACGGTTCCATTGAGTATGAGGCACGACCTTGAGTTTGTGAACGTAAGTCTGTTGCATAACCGAACATTTCTGAAAGCGGAACTTCAGCATCAATTTTAACAACAAATTCGTTTGCTTCTTGACCGTTTACCATAGCGCGACGACGGCTTAAGTCACCGATTACGTCACCTACATACTCAGGCGGAGTTTCTACTTCAACTTTCATGATTGGCTCAAGTAATACTGGGTTTGCTTTTGCAAACGCTGCTTTAAACGCTAAAGACGCTGCAAGTTTAAACGCCAACTCAGATGAGTCCACATCATGGTATGAACCGAAGTGTAAACGAACACCGATATCTACTACTGGGTAACCCGCTAATGGACCAGATTTAAGTTGCTCTTGAATACCTTTGTCAACGGCTGGGATGTATTCACCAGGGATTACACCACCTTTGATTTCGTTCACAAATTCGTAGCCCGGACCTTCCGGCTCTAATGGGTATAAGTCGATCACAACATGACCGTACTGACCGCGACCACCGGATTGTTTTGCGTGTTTACCTTCCACATCGTTAACACGGGTACGGATAGTTTCACGGTAAGATACTTGAGGTTTACCGATGTTTGCTTCCACTTTGAATTCACGTTTCATACGGTCAACGATGATATCTAAGTGTAACTCACCCATACCGGAGATGATGGTTTCGCCAGATTCTTCATCAGTATGAACACGGAATGAAGGGTCTTCTTGCGCTAAACGACCTAATGCAAGACCCATTTTTTCTTGGTCTGCTTTTGTTTTTGGTTCAACTGCAACAGAAATTACCGGCTCTGGGAACTCCATACGCTCAAGGATGATTGGTGCATCGATCGCACACAATGTGTCACCAGTAGTAACATCTTTTAAACCGATTGCAGCTGCGATATCGCCTGCACGAACTTCTTTGATTTCTTCACGTTTGTTCGCGTGCATTTGAACGATACGACCAAAACGTTCACGTTTTTGACGCACAGAGTTCAACACGGTATCACCAGAATTGATCACACCGGAATAGACACGGAAGAAAGTTAAGTTACCTACGAATGGGTCAGTTGCAATTTTGAACGCTAATGAAGAGAATGGCTCTTCATCGCTTGCATGACGCTCACCTTCAGTTTCGTCAGGGTTGATACCTTTGATTGCTGGAATATCTGTTGGTGCTGGTAAGTATTCAACAACGGCATCAAGCATTGCTTGCACACCTTTATTCTTGAATGCTGAACCACAGGTTACCAAGATGATTTCGTTTGCTAATACGCGCTGACGAAGACCTGCTTTAATTTCTTCTTCGGTTAATTCCTCACCACCGAGGTATTTTTCCATTAACTCTTCTGAAGCTTCTGCAGCGGCTTCAACAAGATTTTGACGCCACTCTTCGCAATCTGCTTGCATATTGGCAGGTACATCTTCGTAGGTAAATGTCATACCTTGGTCAGCTTCGTTCCAGTTGATCGCTTTCATTTTGATCAAGTCAACGACACCAACGAAATTATCTTCAGCACCTACAGGCAATTGAAGTGGCACCGCATTCGCACCTAAGCGAGTTTTTAATTGTTCAACAACACGTAAGAAATTCGCACCGGTACGGTCCATTTTGTTTACGAACGCGATACGCGGAACTTCGTATTTGTTTGCTTGACGCCATACGGTTTCGGATTGTGGTTGAACACCACCAACCGCACAATAAACCATTACTGCTCCATCAAGAACACGCATAGAACGTTCTACTTCAACGGTAAAGTCAACGTGTCCCGGGGTGTCGATAACGTTAATGCGGTGTTGTGGGAATTGTTGCGACATACCAGACCAGAATGCGGTGGTTGCCGCAGAGGTGATGGTAATACCACGTTCTTGTTCCTGTTCCATCCAGTCCATGGTTGCTGCACCATCGTGCACTTCACCAATTTTGTGACTTACACCGGTATAGAACAAGATACGCTCAGTAGTAGTAGTTTTACCCGCATCAATATGCGCACTGATACCAATGTTACGATATCTTTCAATAGGGGTTGTACGAGCCATTATTATAACCTTGTTTAATTTAATATCTGTTTATATAAGGTAAGGCTTCATCAAAGATGAAGCCCTTTAAATTCAGAAGCTATTACCAACGGTAGTGAGCAAACGCTTTGTTAGCTTCAGCCATACGGTGAACGTCCTCACGTTTTTTAACTGCCGCACCTTTGTTTTCGGAGGCATCAGATAATTCGTTAGCTAAACGTAAAGCCATAGATTTATCACCGCGTTTACGCGCCGCTTCAACGATCCAACGCATACCTAATGCGTTACGACGAACCGGACGCACTTCAACCGGTACTTGGTAAGTAGAGCCACCAACACGACGAGATTTAACCTCAACAGTTGGGCGCACGTTTTCAAGTGCGATTTCAAATGCTTCAAGCGGTTCTTTACCGGTACGTTGCGCTAAAGTTTCTAAAGCGCCATAAACGATTGATTCAGCAACGGATTTTTTACCGTCCACCATTAATACATTAATAAATTTCGCAAGCAACTCCGAACCAAATTTCGGATCCGGTAAAATCTTGCGTTGTTCAACACTACGACGACGTGGCATTGTAAATTTCTCCGTTTTAATATTCTTCAGGGTATTCCAAAACTCAATAAAAACTAACCGCTTTACATAAGGGATTAATTAAATACTGGAGTTTATGGTTTAAATAAGTTTTACTAATTTAGACGTTTGGCCTTACTTAACGGAGAACCATTAAGCTTTAGGACGTTTAACGCCGTATTTAGAACGACCTTGTTTACGATCTTTCACGCCTGCGCAGTCTAACGCGCCGCGTACGGTGTGATAACGCACACCCGGTAAGTCTTTAACACGACCGCCACGGATAAGCACAACACTGTGCTCTTGAAGGTTGTGACCTTCACCGCCGATGTATGAGGTTACTTCGAAACCATTGGTTAAGCGAATACGGCATACTTTACGTAATGCAGAATTCGGTTTTTTAGGTGTAGTTGTGTACACACGGGTGCATACACCACGTTTCTGCGGGCAAGCCTCTAATGCAGGAACGTTACTTTTTACAACCTTTTTCACACGCGGTTTGCGTACTAGCTGGTTGATAGTTGCCATTAAAAAAGCTCCAGTTTAAATGTTATTCAATAATAGAATGTTGTTCAAAAAATCTACTCCCATACGGAAATAGACGGCGAATTTTAATCACTATGGATATGCTTGTCAACAAGCAACCAATGCGGTGCTCTCAGAGGTATTCGCTGTTATTCGACTAAAAACAGCGCAACGAATCATTTTCGTCTGTTTCGCCCGATGTCCTTTCTTGAACTTTTTAACCCAAGTTGCGTCTTACGGAAGGCTATCAAAACAGATAGTTTTTTAGTTTATACGGAGAGAGCCTATGCAATTCATCGCAAAATCATTTCTTATCGGCATAACTGTAGTGTCGTTAGCGGCTTGCGGCAATATGAGTCGCAGCCAAAAAAATACCGCCGTTGGCGCGGCCATCGGTGGCGCAGCAGGGTATATGATCAAAGGTAATGCCGCCACAACATTAGGCGGTGCGGCGCTCGGTGGATTAATCGGTAGCCAAGTGAACAAATAACCAAGGTGCGCGCCATCTATCTCGCGTCTAAAACCGCACGTTGAGCATTCAACGTGCGGTTATTTTTTTGTGTCTTTTTCGATAAATAATCAGGCAATTGCCGCCTCAACGTAGTAAACTAGCCACAATTTTTTCTTAGGAGACAACGATGAAACCTTATCTAATCGCCCCTTCTATTCTTTCCGCCGATTTGGCACGCCTTGGTGATGATGTTCAGGCTGTGCTCGATGCGGGGGCCGATGTCATTCATTTCGACGTAATGGATAATCATTATGTGCCGAATCTCACCTTTGGCCCCGCTGTGTGCCAAGCCTTGCGTGATTACGGCATTACGGCGCCGATTGACGTACATTTAATGGTGAAACCGGTGGATCGCATTATTCCCGATTTCGCCAAAGCCGGCGCGAGCTATATTACTTTTCATCCTGAAGCAACCGAGCATATTGATCGCACTTTGCAGCTCATTCGTGATCACGGTTGCAAATGCGGTTTGGTGTTTAATCCCGCGACACCGTTGAATTATTTGGATTATGTATTGGATAAAGTGGATGTTGTGTTGTTGATGTCTGTCAATCCCGGCTTCGGAGGCCAATCTTTTATTCCGGCGACCTTAAAAAAACTGCGACAAGCGCGTCGAATGATCGACGAAAGCGGTTATCACATTCGTCTTGAAGTAGACGGTGGCGTGAAAACGGATAATATCGCCGAAATTGCGGCTGCAGGCGCCGATATGTTCGTGGCCGGTTCGGCAATTTTCGGTAAACCGGACTATCGACAAGTGATTGAACAAATGCGTGCGCAATTGGCGTCTCTTTTATAATCCGCCGAAAGCCCGTGGGACGGGGCTTCAATGCGGTGCTGATCGGACACTTCACCGATTAGCTGTTTAGGCATAAGCCGTTGCGCAAGCGAAGGTAAAAATGATTAATCGACATAATGCAGAACATAGAGAAAAACAATAATGAACACACAATTTAAATTAATCGGCTTTGATTTGGATGGTACTTTAGTTAACAGCTTGCCGGATTTGGCCTTATCGGTGAATTCGGCGTTAGCGGAGTTCGATTTGCCGCAGGCGCCGGAAGAACGGGTGTTAACTTGGATTGGCAACGGTGCGCCGGTATTAATTGCCCGAGCCTTAGATTGGGCACGCGAGCAAAGCGGTAGAACTTTAAGCGAGGCGGATGTTGAAAAAGCGAAAGCGCGCTTCGCTTATTATTACGGCGAAAACCTTTGTAATATCAGCCGCTTATATCCGAATGTGAAAACAACTTTGGAAGCGTTAAAGGCTAAGGGATATACGTTGGCAGTCGTTACCAATAAACCGACCAAACACGTTCGACCGGTATTGGCGGCCTTCGGTATCGATCAGTTATTCAACGAAATGCTCGGCGGACAATCTTTGCCGGCAATCAAACCACATCCGGCGCCGCTTTATTATTTGTGCGGTAAGTTCGGCTTTGAGCCGCGCCAAGTGTTGTTTGTAGGGGACTCAAAAAACGATATCATCGCCGCGCACGCTGCCGGTTGTGCCGCAGTGGGTTTAACTTATGGCTATAATTACAACATTCCTATCAGCGAATCTGGACCGGATTGGGTATTTGATGATTTTGCCCGGTTATTGGAGATTTTGTAATTCCCATCGAAAGTGCGAGCGAAAAATGCACAGTTTTTTTAATCGCATTTTATCCGATGAAAATCCGAGTATTTCACTTGAATTCGCTGATGTTGCCCCAACCTTACACCAAAGCCATTCAAACAGATTAGATTAGAGAGAAACTATGAGCGCTAAAAAAACACAACGCACGACGACTGTAACCATGCCTGTATTGCCGTTACGCGATGTCGTGGTTTTCCCTTATATGGTGATGCCGCTTTTTGTGGGGCGTGAAAAATCCATTAACGCCCTTGAAGAAGCGATGAACGAAAATAAACAGCTTCTGTTAGTCGCCCAAAAACAAGCAGATTTGGAAGAGCCGACCGCTGATGATGTATTTGATGTTGGAACCATCGCTAATATTATTCAGTTGTTAAAATTGCCGGACGGTACGGTGAAAGTGTTAGTGGAAGGGCATCAACGCGCCAAAATTAACAATCTTGAAGACGGCGAAAAATGCTTTTTGGCAAAGGTTACACCAATCGATACCATACAAGAGAACGAAAGAGAAATCGAAGTCGTGAAGAGTGCCGTGCTCAGCGAGTTTGAGAATTATCTCACGTTGAATAAAAAAGTGCCGGCAGATGTGTTAAACGCGTTACAACGCATTGAGGATCCGGATCGCCTTGCCGATACCATGGCGGCACATTTGCCGGTAACCGTGCGACATAAACAAAAAGTGTTGGAATTTGCCGACGTGCAAGAACGCTTGGAATATTTGCTCGGTATGATGGAGTCGGAGGCGGATATTCTGCAAGTGGAAAAACGAATTCGCGGCCGCGTTAAAAAACAAATGGAAAAAAGCCAACGCAACTATTACCTAAGCGAACAAATTAAAGCGATTCGTAAAGAAATGGACGAAGGCGAAAGCGACGATACGCTTGATGAAGTGGAACAGCTTCGTCAAAAAGTGGAAGCGGCCGGTATGCCGACGGAAGTGCGCGACAAAGTTGAAAGCGAGTTACAAAAACTCAAAATGATGTCAGCCATGTCCGCCGAAGCCACCGTGGTGCGCAGTTACATTGAATGGATGATTCAAGTACCTTGGCATCAGCGTACCAAAGTGAAAAAAGATATCACTAAAGCGCAACAAGTATTAGATGCGGATCACTATGGTTTAGAGCGCGTGAAAGAGCGCATTTTAGAATATCTTGCGGTACAGGCGCGCTTAAACAAAGTAAAAGGTCCGATTCTCTGTTTAGTTGGGCCTCCAGGCGTGGGTAAAACCTCGCTTGGTCAATCTATCGCCAACGCTACCGGTCGTAAATATGTCCGTATGGCGCTCGGCGGCGTACGTGACGAAGCGGAAATCCGCGGTCATCGCAAAACCTATATCGGCGCATTGCCGGGTAAATTAATTCAAAAAATGGCGAGAGTGGGCGTGAAAAACCCGCTGTTTTTGCTTGATGAAATCGACAAAATGGCATCGGATATGCGTGGTGATCCGGCTTCTGCATTGCTTGAAGTGCTTGATCCGGAACAAAACACCACTTTTAATGATCACTACTTGGAAGTTGATTATGATTTGTCTGACGTGATGTTCGTCGCAACTTCCAATTCCATGAATATTCCGGGACCGTTGCTTGATCGTATGGAAGTGATTCGTCTTTCAGGCTATACGGAAGATGAAAAACTAAATATCGCGATGCACCATTTATTGCAAAAACAAATCGAGCGTAACGGTTTGAAAAAAGGCGAATTAACGGTGGAAGAAAGCGCGATTTTGGGCATTATTCGTTATTACACCCGTGAAGCCGGCGTGCGTAACTTAGAACGTGAAATTTCTAAAATTTGCCGTAAAGCGGTGAAAAATTTATTGGTTGATCCGACGCTCAAATCGATCACCGTAAATGCGGATAACTTGCACGATTATCTCGGCGTGAAACGTTTCGAGTTCGGCAAGGCGGATACCCAAAACCGCGTGGGCGAAGTGACCGGTCTGGCATGGACAGAAGTGGGCGGTGATTTACTCACCATCGAAACCGCTTCCGTGCCGGGTAAAGGCAAATTGATCTTCACCGGTTCGCTGGGCGATGTCATGAAAGAATCTATTCAAGCGGCGATGACCGTAGTACGTGCGCGCGCGGATAAACTTGGCATCAATCCGGAATTTCACGAAAAACGCGATATTCACATTCACGTGCCGGACGGCGCCACGCCGAAAGATGGCCCGAGCGCGGGGATCGCCATGAGCACCGCATTGGTGTCTTGTCTGACAGGCAATCCGGTGCGCGCTGATGTGGCGATGACGGGCGAAATCAGCTTACGCGGTAAGGTGTTGCCGATCGGCGGCCTAAAAGAAAAACTCTTGGCGGCGCACCGCGGCGGTATTAAAACCGTGTTGATTCCGAAAGATAACGTAAAAGATCTGGAGGAAATTCCGCAAAACGTGAAACAAAACTTGGTGATTCACGCAGTGGAAACCATCGATGAAGTGTTGGCGCGAGCACTTGAGAATCCGCCGGAAGGCGTTGAATTCGTCAAACTGGAAGCCAAACCTAAAGCGCCGCGCCGTAAAACCGTCACGAAAACGACAAGATCGGTAAATTAATGATACACTTTGGGCTTGTTAATCAAACAAGCCCTTTTTATTTTGAACATGATGCTCCGCGTTCCTCCCCTTTCCCTGTATATTCATATTCCTTGGTGCGTACAAAAATGCCCGTATTGCGATTTTAATTCTCATGCGCAAAAGGGCGAAATTCCGGAAAACGACTACATTCGTCATCTTCTGCTGGATTTGCAGGCGGATTTAGCGCGCTTCCAACCTTCCGTGCAAAAGCGCAAATTGCGTTCGATTTTTATCGGTGGCGGCACACCGAGTTTATTTTCGGTAGACGGTATTGCACGCCTGTTAAACGGCGTGAAAGAGCAAATTCCGTTTGAAGAAAACATCGAAATCACTTTGGAAGCCAATCCCGGTACGGTAGAAGCGGAACGCTTTAAAGGCTATGTGGCCGCCGGCGTAACCCGTATTTCTATGGGCATTCAAAGTTTTAACGACGACAAACTGCAACGTTTAGGGCGCATTCATAACGCCGCCGAGGCTAAACGTGCGGTTCACTTGGCGAAAGTTTCCGGGCTGCAAAGTTTCAACTTGGATTTAATGCACGGTTTGCCGAATCAAACTTTAGCGGAAGCCTTAGACGATTTACGCCAAGCCGTTGAGCTTGAACCGCCGCATCTTTCTTGGTATCAGCTCACTATTGAGCCAAACACGTTGTTTGCTTATCGTTCGCCGAAATTACCGGACGATGACGAGCTTTGGGATATTTTCGAGCAGGGACACCAATTTTTAACCGCGGCCGGTTATCGACAATATGAAACGTCCGCTTACGCCAAGCCGGGTTTTCAATGTGAACATAATTTGAATTACTGGCGTTTCGGCGATTATTTGGCGATTGGATGCGGTGCTCACGGCAAGCTCAGTTTCTCACACGGCGGGATTTTACGTTTTTCTAAAACCAAGCATCCGAAAGGTTATTTGCGCGGTGAATATCTTTACGAAGAAAAAAATGTGCCATATGCAGAGCGCCCTTTCGAGTTCTTTATGAACCGTTTTCGCCTATTGGATGCGGTGCCGAAACGCGAGTTCGAAGCTTACACGGGCTTATCGCAAAGCACGGTTAAACATCAGATCGATTTGGCCGTCGCACAAAATTATGTCGTAGAAAATGCCGATTTTTGGCAAATCACCGAACACGGTAAATTGTTTTTAAACGAATTGTTGGAATTGTTTTTAGTGGAAGAATAAATGGCATGATTTTCATATTGGTGGATAAAAATTTGCGCTTGTTTATTTAAAACGTGCGTATTAAAGTAACGCAACCGTTTACTTCTTAAAAAATAGGAACAAAAATGAATCAATTGGAAATGAAAAAAATCGCCGCGCAAGCCGCTTTGCAATATGTCAAAGCGGATACCGTGGTGGGCGTGGGGAGCGGTTCTACGGTGAATTGTTTTATTGAAGCTTTAGGTGCGCTGAAAAATCAAATTAAAGGTGCCGTAGCGGCTTCAAAAGCATCGGAAGCCTTGCTTCGTAAACAAGGCATTGAAGTATTTAGCGCCAATGACGTGTCGGGATTAGATATTTATGTGGACGGGGCGGATGAAATCAATCCACAAAAAATGATGATTAAAGGTGGCGGGGCCGCACTGACTCGCGAGAAAATCGTGGCAGCTTTGGCGAAGAAATTTATTTGTATCGTGGATGCTAGCAAACAGGTGGATGTGTTGGGCTCGACTTTCCCATTGCCGGTGGAAGTCATCCCGATGGCGCGTTCGCAAGTGAGTAGAAAATTAGTCGCTTTGGGTGGTATGCCTGAATATCGCGAAGGCGTAGTGACAGATAACGGCAATGTGATTTTAGACGTGCACAATTTTGCCATTTTAAATCCGGTGGAAATGGAAAAAGAATTAAATAACATTGCGGGCGTAGTAACCAACGGTATTTTCGCTTTACGTGCCGCAGATGTAGTCATTGTCGGCACGCCGGAAGGGGCAAAAATCATCGAATGATGTCGAAGGCGTATTGGACCGTCATGCGATGTGAAGAGTTTTAAAATAAGAAATAAGGATGCAACTATGACAAACAAAGTTTCACTCGACAAATCTAAAATTAAATTCGTACTGCTGGAAGGTGTGCATCAAAGTGCGCTGGATACGCTTCACGAGGCGGGTTATACAAATATCGATTATTACAAAAAAGCGCTGGATGGCGACGAATTAAAAGCGGCGATTAAAGATGCGCATTTTATCGGTTTGCGTTCGCGTACCCACTTGACCGCTGAAATGATCGACGCCGCACCAAAATTAATTGCCGTAGGCTGTTTTTGTATCGGTACCAATCAAGTCGATTTAAACGCGGCGAAAGCGCGCGGTATTCCGGTGTTTAACGCGCCGTTCTCCAACACGCGCTCTGTGGCGGAATTGGTATTAGGGGAAATTTTATTGCTAATGCGCAACGTGCCAAAGGCCAATGCGGAAGTACATCGTGGCGTATGGAATAAATCTGCCGTGGGCGCTCATGAAGTGCGCGGTAAAAAATTAGGTATTGTGGGTTACGGGCATATTGGCTCGCAATTAAGTATCATTGCCGAATCTTTAGGTATGGACGTGCATTTCTACGATATCGAAAACAAATTGCCGCTTGGTAATGCCAAGCAAGTGCGCAATCTGGAAGAATTGCTTGGTTCTTGCGATGTGATTTCCTTGCACGTGCCAGAATTGCCTTCGACCCGTAATTTAATGAGCGCCGAACGTATCGCGCAATTAAAACAAGGCGCCATTTTAATTAATGCGGCGCGCGGTAGCGTCGTGGATATTGATGCTTTGGCGCAGGCCTTAAAAAACGGCAAGGTGCATGGCGCGGCAATCGACGTATTCCCGGTCGAACCGGCTTCGATCAATGAAGAGTTTGTTTCACCGTTACGCGAATTCGATAACGTCATTTTAACGCCACATATCGGCGGTTCCACAGCGGAAGCGCAAGAAAATATCGGTTTTGAAGTGGCGGGCAAATTCGTTAAATATTCCGACAACGGCTCAACCCTTTCTTCAGTAAACTTCCCGGAAGTATCCTTGCCAGAACACGAAGGCACTAAACGTTTATTGCACATTCACGAAAATCGTCCGGGTATTTTGAACAAACTCAACCAAGTTTTCGTTCAAGCCAATGTCAATATCGCGGCGCAATATTTACAAACCGATCCAAAAATCGGCTATGTGGTGGTGGATGTGGAAACCGAAGATTCCGCACCGCTATTGGCTAAGTTACGCGAAATCGACGGCACCATTCGTGCACGTGTGTTGTATTAGCCGAGCCATGAAATCGGAACCTTAAAACAGCACCGCATTGACCCCTTGTCAGACAAGGCTCCAATGCGGTGCTATTTAATTAAAGCAGTTATAATTTTCCATAAAAAGATCTGTCTCCCGCATATTTTATTATGCGGGAGACAGATCTTTATGATAAAGACCGGTTTAATTTCCGCTATGCATCTTTTGGAAAAACAACAGTAAGTAAAAATTTGAAATTTTCTAATGCATATAATGCGTGCGGATGGTTTGCCGGTAATACAATACTTTCGCCGGCAGAAACAATGTAGTCTTTATCATCAATGGTAATTTTGGCTCGCCCCTCCAAAAGTGTGACAAGTGCGTCACCTCGTGATTTATGAGCGCTTATTTCTTCGTCTTTAGGTAGGCAAAACAGGGTTAAACCAACACCTTGATTTTGTCCGAGGGTTTTGCTGATGACTTGCCCATCTTGGTAGGAAATTTGATCAACCAATTTTAATACGGTAGCTTTTTCAATATTTTTTAACATATTTTACTCCTTAGTTGATAATCATTATCTTCTTTATTCTACGTCGATTAAATCTGTAATGCATCCGATTTTATCAACAAACCACTTTATTTTTCGTTATAATGCTGCTCCTGAATTAAATGGTAATAGGATAAGCTATGACGGGAGCGCAATTATTAATTGAATGTATCAAGGCACATAATGTAAACACAATTTTCGGCTATCCCGGCGGTGCAATTATGCCGACCTACGATGCGCTTTACGATTCCGGCTTAGACCATTTACTGTGTCGCAACGAACAAGGCGCTGCCATGGCGGCCATTGGTTATGCGCGTTCCAGCGGTAAAGTGGGCGTGTGTATCGCTACTTCCGGCCCCGGTGCGACGAATCTGATTACAGGTTTGGGCGACGCGATGATGGACTCCGTTCCTGTGGTGGCAATCACAGGGCAAGTCGCCGCGCCGTTAATCGGTACTGATGCCTTTCAAGAAGCAGACGTACTAGGCTTATCCCTTGCTTGTACCAAACACAGTTTTATCGTGCAAAGTGCGGACGAATTGGCGGACGTTTTTGCGCAAGCTTTTGAAATCGCACAAAGTGGCCGTCCCGGTCCGGTATTAATCGACGTACCGCGTAATATTCAAGTAGGCGACGTGCCGGCGCACGTGAAAGCTTATGTAAAAACACCGGCAAAACCCACCGCACTTTCCGCAGCCAATCTCGCGCAAGCCAATGAATTGTTGAAAAACGCGAAGAAACCTGTGCTTTATGTGGGCGGCGGTGTCGGTATGGCAAAAGCCGTGCCTGCGTTGCGTGAATTTTTAGCGCAAACCCGTATGCCTTCCGTTTCAACCCTAAAAGGCTTGGGCGCGATTGATCCAAGTGATGATGTGTATATGGGGATGATTGGCATGCACGGCACGAAAGCCGCAAACTTCGCCGTGCAAGAATGTGATCTATTGCTTGTTTGCGGTGCGCGTTTTGACGATCGCGTAACAGGCAAACTCGATACTTTCGCCCCGCACGCCAAAGTGATTCATTGTGATATTGATGCGGCAGAAATCCACAAACTTCGCAAAGCTGATGTGGCATTGCAAGGCGATTTAATCCAAGCGCTAAGCGCACTCAAACAACCTTTAGATATTGAACCTTGGCGTGCGCACGTTCGCGCTCTGAAAAGCAAATTAGATTTCACTTATGTGGATAATGTCGGCAATCGACCGATTGATCCTTGGGCATTGCTTAATACGCTTTCCAACCGCAAACCACAAAATGCGGTGATTTGTACCGATGTAGGGCAGCACCAAATGTGGTCAGCGCAACATATGCAGCATTTCGCGCCTGAAAATTACATCACCTCTGCCGGTTTCGGCACGATGGGTTTTGGGCTTCCGGCTGCCGTGGGCGCGAAAAAAGCGCGTCCGCAAGATGACGTAATTCTCGTCACCGGCGATGGTTCTTTTATGATGAATGTACAAGAACTCGGTTCAATCAAACGCGGCAAGCTGCCGGTAAAAATCTTATTACTCGATAACCAACGCTTAGGCATGGTGCGTCAATGGCAGGATTTATTCTGGAACAAACGCCGTTCCGAAACCATTTTAGATGACAATCCGGATTTTGTGATGCTTGCCAACGCTTTTGGCATTTCGGCAGAACGTATTGAGTCCGCCGATGAAGTGGATGGCGCGCTCACCCGATTGTTGGAAAGCGACAGCGCCTATTTATTGCAAGTATGCATTCCGCCTGATGAATGTGTCTGGCCGCTGGTGCCACCGGGCGCGTGCAATGCCGATATGGTGGAGGAAATGAACGCATGAATTCATATCAAATTGAAGTCGTCGCTCAGCACCGCATTGAAGTGCTGGAACGCATTCTCCGCGTCGTGCGCCATCGCGGTTTTATCGTGACAAAAATGGTAATGGAACTGATTGATGGCAAAGTGCGGTTAAAATTTACCGTAAAATCCGACCGCACTTTGGATTTGTTGGTGAATCAGTTGGTGAAATTGCCGGATGTGGTAACCATTAATTAAGAGGAAAATATTATGTCTAAAATTTTGAAAGCTACATTTATTACATCTTTATTAGCTTTATCAGCAAATGCGTTTGCTAGTGATAGCTATGCATTGGTTGTTTATAGTCCAAGCGTAAATTACATGAACACATTGGTTCAAAGAAATAATCAAGAGCAGTGTTTAGAAACTAAAGCTGAATTTGAAAAAGAATTCGCTAATGAAGCTACTGATAGCTCGGGTAAAACAAGGTTTTTCTTTAAATGTATTAACGTTAAAAACGGTGCAATTTAGTAAATTCTCCGTAAGTTCTTCTGCCAAATCTCCCCTAACCCCTCTTTGCTAAAGAGGGGAATGTTTTGAAAAATTTGAATATTGTCTCGCGAATTTAAGATTAAAATATCAATAAAACGAGACATAAATGAGCCAGATAAATTAAACAGCTAAAGAAAATCCCCCTCTTTAGCAAAGAGGGGGTAGGGGAGATTTACTCGCTTTGCTCGCACTTCGTGCCGTTGCTAACGCAACGTTCAAACGCAAGCGTTTGTGGCAGTATTAATTAACGAAGAAATTCATATAAACCTTAACGAAAACTTACTCGGAGAACTTATTTATGCCAAAACTACGTTCAGCGACCAGCACTCAGGGTCGTAATATGGCAGGTGCACGTGCCTTATGGCGTGCCACAGGAATGAAAGAAAATGACTTCGGAAAACCCATTATTGCGGTGGTGAACTCCTTCACCCAATTTGTGCCGGGGCATGTTCACTTAAAAGATATGGGGCAGCTCGTCGCCAAAGAAATTGAAAAAGCCGGCGGTGTGGCGAAAGAATTTAATACCATTGCGGTGGACGACGGTATCGCTATGGGACACGGCGGAATGTTGTATTCACTGCCTTCACGCGACTTGATTGCGGACTCGGTGGAATACATGGTGAACGCCCACTGCGCGGACGCGATGGTGTGTATTTCCAACTGCGACAAAATTACTCCGGGAATGCTAATGGCGGCAATGCGTTTGAATATTCCGACGATTTTTGTTTCAGGTGGTCCGATGGAAGCGGGTAAAACTAAACTTTCCGATCAATTAATCCGCTTAGACTTGGTTGATGCCATGATCGAAGCGGCAGATCCGAACGTGAGTGACGACCGCATCGACGCCATTGAAAAATCCGCTTGCCCGACTTGTGGTTCCTGTTCCGGTATGTTCACGGCAAATTCTATGAACTGCTTAACGGAAGCCTTAGGTTTAAGTTTGCCGGGCAATGGCTCAATGCTTGCCACCCATGCAGACCGCAAAGACTTGTTCTTAAAAGCGGGTCGTCAAATCGTTGAGCTTTGCAAACGCTATTACGAACAAGACGACGAAAGCGTGCTGCCGCGTTCAATCGGCACCTTTGATGCCTTTGAAAACGCTATGAGCTTAGACATCGCTATGGGCGGTTCAAGCAACACCGTGTTGCACTTATTGGCGGCCGCACAAGAAGCGGGTGTAGATTTCAAAATGGCGGATATTGACCGCTTATCGCGCGTAGTTCCTTGCTTGAGCAAAATTGCACCGAACACCAACAAATACCATATGGAAGATGTTCACCGCGCAGGCGGCATTATGGGCTTATTGGGCGAATTAGACCGCGCGGGTTTAATCCACAAAAACACCCACACTGTGTTAGGTTTGACGATGGGAGAACAACTTGACCAATACGACATCATCCGCAACCAAGACGAAGAGTTACACAAATTTTTCCGCGCCGGCCCTGCAGGTATTCGTACCACGCAAGCATTTTCACAAGATTGCCGTTGGGACAGCGTGGATAACGACCGCGTAAACGGCTGTATCCGCAATAAAGAAAATGCCATTTCACAAGAAGGCGGCTTGGCGGTGTTATTCGGCAATATCGCGGAAGACGGCTGTATCGTAAAAACTGCGGGCGTAGATGAATCCATCTGGAAATTCACCGGTAAAGCTATCGTGTTTGAAAGCCAAGAAGACGCGGTAGTTGGTATTTTAGGCGGCAAAGTGAAAGAAGGTCACGTGGTGATTATTCGCTATGAAGGCCCGAAAGGTGGCCCGGGTATGCAAGAAATGCTCTACCCGACCAGCTACTTAAAATCCATGGGCTTAGGCAAAAAATGTGCCCTCTTAACGGACGGACGTTTCTCCGGCGGCACATCAGGCTTGTCTATCGGTCACGCTTCTCCGGAAGCGGCTTCCGGTGGGGCAATCGGTTTAGTGCGCGATGGTGATGCCATCAACATCGACATTCCAAACCGTGCTATCAATCTTGCTATCAGCGATGAAGAACTTGCCGCACGCCGTGCCGAGCAAGATCAAAAAGGCTGGCAGCCTGCAAACCGCCAACGTGAAGTGTCTTTTGCATTGAAAGTATTTGGACATTTTGCGACATCAGCGGACAAAGGCGCGGTGCGTGATAAAACGTTGTTAAAATAATGAAACCATTCCCCTCTTTAGCAAAGAGGGGGAGCATAAAATTTGAAGGAAAAATCAACCGCACTTTATAATAAATAACACCATGAAAATCTTACTCACCAACCCACAACCCACCCAAAACGACTACATCAACGCTATCGTGAAACTTGGCGGACGCGTTTATGAAGCCGCACAGGTCACGCCATTGCAAAAAATGGGCAAACTTTCCGAACGCTTACACAACAACATTTGGATCAAACGTGAAGATCGCCAGCCGGTAAACAGCTTTAAGCTACGTGGCGCATACGCCATGATTTCCAGCCTTTCGCCGGAGCAAAAGGCCGCCGGCGTGATTGCCGCATCGGCAGGTAACCATGCGCAAGGCGTGGCGTTATCGGCTAAACAACTTGGCTTGAAAGCGCTCATCGTGATGCCACAAAACACGCCGAGTATTAAAGTGGATGCGGTGCGCGGTTTTGGCGGTGAAGTATTGTTGCACGGCGCAAATTTCGATGAAGCCAAAGCGAAAGCGGTGGAGCTTTCCAAAGCTAAAAATATGACCTTTATTCCACCTTTCGATCATCCGTTAGTGATTGCCGGACAAGGCACGCTTGCCATGGAAATGTTGCAGCAGGTAGCGGATTTGGATTATGTGTTCGTACAAGTGGGCGGTGGTGGCTTGGCTGCAGGCGTAGCGATTTTGCTGAAACAGTTTATGCCGGAAATCAAAGTCATCGGCGTGGAATCGAAAGATTCTGCGTGCTTAAAAGCGGCGCTCGACAAAGGCGAACCAACGGATTTGGCGCACGTGGGCTTATTTGCCGACGGTGTGGCGGTGAAACGCATCGGCGACGAAACATTCCGTTTATGCCAACGCTATCTTGACGATATGGTGCTGGTGGACAGCGACGAAGTGTGCGCGGCCATGAAGGATTTGTTTGAGAACGTGCGCGCAATAGCCGAGCCGTCCGGCGCGTTAGGTTTGGCAGGCTTGAAGAAGTATGTAAAACAGCACCGCATTGAAGGCAAGAATATGGCAGCGATTTTGTCCGGCGCGAATCTGAATTTCCATACGCTTCGTTATGTGTCCGAACGTTGTGAAATCGGCGAAAACCGCGAAGCCTTGCTTGCCGTTACTATGCCGGAACAACCGGGTAGCTTCTTAAAATTCGTACAAGTGTTGGGTAACCGTGCGGTGACAGAATTCAGTTACCGCTATGCCGATGATAAACGCGCTTGCGTGTTTGTCGGTGTGCGTACCGCAAATGAACAAGAAAAAGCCGACATCATCGCCGAACTGACGCAAAATGGCTTTGATGTGGAGGATATGTCTGACGACGATATCGCGAAAACCCATGTGCGTTATTTAATGGGCGGACGAGTGGCAGATCACAACGAGCGTTTATACACCTTTGAATTTCCGGAACAAAAAGGCGCGTTGTTGAAATTCTTAGAAACTTTGCAAAATCGTTGGAATATCTCGCTGTTCCATTACCGTGCTCACGGGGCGGATTACGGCAATATCCTCGCCGGTTTTCAATTGGAAGATAAGGAACGGGCCGAGTTTGAACAAACTTTGGCGAGATTAGATTATGCGTTTGAAGATGTGACGGAAAGTAAGTCTTACCGTTATTTCTTATGTTAAAACGCCCCCGAAAATACAATTCACATTTTTCAGCCGACTTATTATTGGCCCTTCTTCACCCAGTATTTGAAGGGGGGCGTGTCCACTTCACTTTGCAATAAAGTGTGTTCCATAAATTGACAGAAACTCGGAATGTCGCGTGTGGTGGCGGGATCATCGGCGATAATCAGCAATACCTCACCATCGTTTAAGTGGCGAATATTTTTACGTACCAACATTATTGGTTCGGGGCAGCGTAGTCCCAAAGTATCAAGGGTTTGAGTAATCGAAATTTCAGACATCTTCTTTTAGGTTTAAAAAAATAACGGCATATTATATCGCACTTACGGCAAAATTTCGACAAATCCCCGTTATCGATGATAGACTAACGCCATAGAAATTACCCTGAAAAATGAAATGACGGAGTATCTTGTTCCCCAAATTGCGGTCGTTTTTGAAGAAGAAATTAAAAAAAGCCGCTTTATTACTTATTTACAGCGAACGGAAGGATTGGATGTTGCCAAAGCCTTTTGGGCGCAAATTAAACAAGCGCATCCGAACGCGCGTCATCATTGTTGGGCGGCGGTGGCGGGCAAACCGACAGATTCACAACAACTGGGCTTTTCCGATGACGGCGAACCGGCCGGAACGGCGGGAAAGCCGATGTTAAGTGCGCTACAAGGTAGTCAAATCGGCGAAATCAGTGCGGTAACGGTTCGTTACTACGGTGGGATTCTATTAGGTACGGGCGGTTTGGTTCGTGCATACGGTAATGGCGTCCAACAAGCGCTAAAATTATTGAAAACCGAAACCAAAGTGGAACGTGCACCTTTTCGTTTGGATTGTGATTACGATCAATTAAACTTGGTGCGGTTGTTGTGTGAGAAATATCAAATCGAAATATTAGAACAAGATTTTCAGCTACGAGTCCATTTAATACTAGGCCTTAGCGAAAGTATAATCGTACCGTTTTCCACTGAATTAAGCGAAAGATCTGCCGGAAAATTGGTGATTCAACCCTTATCAATAGACGAATAATTGTGCATATTTTATCCATAATCCGAATTATCGGGATTCTTGTGATGTGTTTTTCTGGCACCATGTTGATTCCGGCGTTTGTCGCTTTAATTTATGACGATGGCGGGGGAAAAGCTTTTATGCAAGCCTTCTCTTTAAGCTTGACGGCAGGTGCATTGTTATGGTGGCTGTGTCATCATCACAAACAAGAATTACGTTCGCGTGACGGTTTTTTGATTGTGGTCGCGTTTTGGTTCGTGTTAGGCGGTTTGGCGACGTTGCCGCTACTTTTATTTGATGCCCCACATTTAACGCTTGCATCAGCTGTGTTTGAAGCCTTTTCCGGCTTAACCACCACAGGCGCAACGGTGATGACGGGGTTGGATCATTTACCAAAAGCGATCTTATTTTATCGCCAGTTGTTACAATGGCTCGGCGGGATGGGGATTATCGTACTTGCTATTGCCATTATTCCGTTATTGGGCATTGGCGGCATGCAACTTTATCGTGCGGAAATGTCCGGCCCGATGAAGGAACAAAAAATCAGACCGCGTATTGCGGAAACGGCGAAGGTGTTGTGGGTGATTTATCTTTCCCTCACCCTTTCTTGCGCGCTGGCGTATTGGGCGGCAGGCATGGATCCTTTCGATGCGCTGACACACAGTTTTTCTACCGTGTCCATTGGTGGTTTTTCTACTCACGACGCCAGTATGGGGTATTTTAATAGCCCGCTGATTAACGCCATCACTGTGCTGTTTTTGCTGATTTCCGCCTGTAACTTCGGCTTGCACTTCCGGGCTTTTTCAACACTTGGGCGTGAAAATTTCTTTAAAATTTATTTGCGCGATCCTGAATTTCGCTTCTTTATAAGTATTCAAGTGATTTTGGTTGTGGTTTGTACTTTAGTAATGTGGAGCCACCATTATTTTGCTTCCTCTTGGCAGGATTTCGAACAAGTGTTGTTCCAAGCCGTATCCATTTCAACCACAACAGGCTACACCACCTCAGATTTCGCTGACTGGCCGTCTTTTGTTCCTGTGTTGCTAATTACTGCATCCTTTATGGGCGGTTGCGCCGGTTCGGTTGGCGGCGGTTTGCGTGTTGCGCGCGTGCTAGTGCTTTATTTGCAAGGCAAGCGCGAACTCAAACGAGTCGTTCACCCGAATTTGGTTTATCCGATTAAATGGGGTAAAAACGTATTAGACGAACGCGTTATTGGTGGTATCTGGGCATTCTTCTCCGCTTATTTGCTGGTTTTCTTAATTTGCTTGCTTGGCGTGATCGCATGCGGTGTCGAGCCATTTAACGCTTTCAATGCGGTGCTCGCAAGCCTTAACAATTTAGGGCCGGCATTAGGTTCGGTCAGCAGTAATATGACAACGATTCCTGATAGCGCAAAATGGATCTTAACCGTCGCGATGGTTTGTGGCCGTTTAGAAATTTTCACGCTTTTAGCTTTATTTACCCCTGCATTTTGGAAAGCCTAATGAAAACTTTAATTTTGTATTTAAGCCATGACGGCCAGACGAAAAAAATTTCCGAATTTTTAGCAACGCATTTAAACGGCAAAGTAACGACCAATACATTACGCGAAGAGTATGATATTGAAGTCTTTGACCGCGTGATTATTGGCGCCTCTATTCGTTACGGCCATTTCAATAAAATTCTTTATCGCTTTGTCAAACAGCACCGCATTCAACTGGAACAAAAAAGCGCATTTTTTTTCGGCGTGAATTTAACCGCACGTAAAGAAGGTAAGGATAATCCGGAAACGAATGTATATGTCCGTAAATTCTTGCAACGTACAGATTGGAAACCAGCGTTAGCAGCGGTGTTTGCCGGCGCATTGTTGTATCCACGCTATAAATGGTTTGATCGGATGATGATTCGATTCATTATGAAAATCACCGGTGGGGAGACGGATTCGACCAAAGAGGTTGAATATACGGATTGGAAAAAAGTGGAGCAATTTGCCCATCGTATTAATGAGTTGAATAATTAAGCATTTTTCAGTGAAATTTTGACCGATTTACTGGTGTTTTAAGAAAAAAGTAAGTTTTTTTCAATTTTTTTGTAAAAAGTGCTTGCGCGAGGTTAGAAAATTCCTATAATACGCGACACACAACGACGCATGGTTGTGAAATAGTCAAATTTACACGTGCGTCGTTGTTTTTTGCTCTTTAACAACGAATCAGACAATCTGTGTGGGCACTTGTTGATTGACTTGTTTTAAAAAACTATTTTTAATTTTGAAGTCTTAATAGGTGCTAACTAGAAATTCATAAAACTTACTTTAAATTTAATTTATAAGTGAGAAGCGAAAACTTTTAGCAAGCAGAATATTGAGCGATTGAACTTGAATTGAAGAGTTTGATCATGGCTCAGATTGAACGCTGGCGGCAGGCTTAACACATGCAAGTCGAACGGTAGCAGGTAAGTACTTGTACTTATGCTGACGAGTGGCGGACGGGTGAGTAATGTTTGGGAATCTAGCTTATGGAGGGGGATAACGACGGGAAACTGTCGCTAATACCGCGTAGAATCGGAAGATGAAAGTGCGGGACCTTAGGGCCGCATGCCATAGGATGAGCCCAAGTGGGATTAGGTAGTTGGTAGGGTAAAGGCCTACCAAGCCTGCGATCTCTAGCTGGTCTGAGAGGATGGCCAGCCACACCGGGACTGAGACACGGCCCGGACTCCTACGGGAGGCAGCAGTGGGGAATATTGCGCAATGGGGGCAACCCTGACGCAGCCATGCCGCGTGAATGAAGAAGGCCTTCGGGTTGTAAAGTTCTTTCGGTGTTGAGGAAGGTTGTTGTGTAAATAGCGCAACAAATTGACGTTAAACACAGAAGAAGCACCGGCTAACTCCGTGCCAGCAGCCGCGGTAATACGGAGGGTGCGAGCGTTAATCGGAATAACTGGGCGTAAAGGGCACGCAGGCGGCTATTTAAGTGAGGTGTGAAAGCCCCGGGCTTAACCTGGGAATTGCATTTCAGACTGGGTAGCTAGAGTACTTTAGGGAGGGGTAGAATTCCACGTGTAGCGGTGAAATGCGTAGAGATGTGGAGGAATACCGAAGGCGAAGGCAGCCCCTTGGGAATGTACTGACGCTCATGTGCGAAAGCGTGGGGAGCAAACAGGATTAGATACCCTGGTAGTCCACGCTGTAAACGCTGTCGATTTGGGGGTTGGACTTTAAGTTTGGCGCCCGAAGCTAACGTGATAAATCGACCGCCTGGGGAGTACGGCCGCAAGGTTAAAACTCAAATGAATTGACGGGGGCCCGCACAAGCGGTGGAGCATGTGGTTTAATTCGATGCAACGCGAAGAACCTTACCTACTCTTGACATCCATGGAATCCTGTAGAGATACGGGAGTGCCTTCGGGAACCATGAGACAGGTGCTGCATGGCTGTCGTCAGCTCGTGTTGTGAAATGTTGGGTTAAGTCCCGCAACGAGCGCAACCCTTATCCTTTGTTGCCAGCGCGTAATGGTGGGAACTCAAAGGAGACTGCCGGTGACAAACCGGAGGAAGGTGGGGATGACGTCAAGTCATCATGGCCCTTACGAGTAGGGCTACACACGTGCTACAATGGCGTATACAGAGGGTAACGAAGCTGCGAGGTGGAGTGAATCTCAGAAAGTACGTCTAAGTCCGGATTGGAGTCTGCAACTCGACTCCATGAAGTCGGAATCGCTAGTAATCGCGAATCAGAATGTCGCGGTGAATACGTTCCCGGGCCTTGTACACACCGCCCGTCACACCATGGGAGTGGGTTGTACCAGAAGTAGATAGCTTAACCGCGAGGGGGGCGTTTACCACGGTATGATTCATGACTGGGGTGAAGTCGTAACAAGGTAACCGTAGGGGAACCTGCGGTTGGATCACCTCCTTACCAAAAATGAGCGACAGCGAGTGTTCACACAGATTGTCTGGTGTATTGTAGATAGAAGAGTAAGCAACGAAGCTGAAAGTGACGTTGAAATATAGAGTATCTTTACTTGATGTCCCCATCGTCTAGAGGCCTAGGACATCGCCCTTTCACGGCGGTAACCGGGGTTCGAATCCCCGTGGGGACGCCAACTAAAGATAGCTTTATATTTATCTTATTTGTTCTTTAAAAAATTGGAAACAAGCTAAAAACGAGAGATTTTCGAAAGAAAGTCTGAGTAAAACAAAATAACGACATGTTTTGTTAAAAACTCTGAATTGAACAAAAGCAATTTAAGAGTGTTAGTTGAATTAAAGATAGCTATTAAATGCAAATCGTAAGAAGAGCATTTGAGGTTGTATAGTTAAGCGACTAAGCGTACAAGGTGGATGCCTTGGCAATCAGAGGCGAAGAAGGACGTGCTAATCTGCGAAAAGCTTGGATGAGTTGATAAGAAGCGTTTAATCCAAGATATCCGAATGGGGCAACCCAGTGGGTGAAGAGCCCACTATCAACGAGTGAATACATAGCTTGTTGAGGCAAACCGGGAGAACTGAAACATCTAAGTACCCCGAGGAAAAGAAATCAACCGAGATTTCGTCAGTAGCGGCGAGCGAAAGCGAAGTAGCCTGTTAATGATAGCGACAGAGACAGAGGAATGTGCTGGGAAGCACAGCGACACAGGGTGATAGCCCCGTACTCGAAGTCCAGGTCGTGGTACTAAGTTAACGACAAGTAGGGCGGGACACGTGATATCCTGTTTGAAGAAGGGGGGACCATCCTCCAAGGCTAAATACTCCTGATTGACCGATAGTGAACCAGTACTGTGAAGGAAAGGCGAAAAGAACCCCGGTGAGGGGAGTGAAATAGAACCTGAAACCTTGTACGTACAAGCAGTGGGAGCCCGCAAGGGTGACTGCGTACCTTTTGTATAATGGGTCAGCGACTTATATTTTGTAGCGAGGTTAACTAAATCAGGGAGCCGAAGGGAAACCGAGTCTTAACTGGGCGAAGAGTTGCAAGGTATAGACCCGAAACCCGGTGATCTAGCCATGGGCAGGTTGAAGGTTGGGTAACACTAACTGGAGGACCGAACCGACTAATGTTGAAAAATTAGCGGATGACTTGTGGCTGGGGGTGAAAGGCCAATCAAACCGGGAGATAGCTGGTTCTCCCCGAAATCTATTTAGGTAGAGCCTTGAGCGGACACCTTCGGGGGTAGAGCACTGTTTCGGCTAGGGGGCCATCCCGGCTTACCAACCCGATGCAAACTACGAATACCGAAGAGTGATACTCAGGAGACACACGGCGGGTGCTAACGTTCGTCGTGGAGAGGGAAACAACCCAGACCGCCAGCTAAGGTCCCAAAGTCTATATTAAGTGGGAAACGAAGTGGGAAGGCTTAGACAGCTAGGATGTTGGCTTAGAAGCAGCCATCATTTAAAGAAAGCGTAATAGCTCACTAGTCGAGTCGGCCTGCGCGGAAGATGTAACGGGGCTCAAATATAGCACCGAAGCTGCGGCATCAGGCGAAAGTCTGTTGGGTAGGGGAGCGTTGTGTAAGCGGATGAAGGGAGTTCGAGAGGGCTGCTGGACGTATCACAAGTGCGAATGCTGACATAAGTAACGATAAAACGGGTGAAAAACCCGTTCGCCGGAAGACCAAGGGTTCCTGTCCAACGTTAATCGGGGCAGGGTGAGTCGGCCCCTAAGGCGAGGCTGAAAAGCGTAGTCGATGGGAAACGGGTTAATATTCCCGTACTTGGTAAAGCTGCGATGTGGGGACGGAGCAGGTTAGGTTAGCGTGCTGTTGGATATGCACGTTTAAGTTGGTAGGTGGGAAGTTTAGGCAAATCCGGACTTTCTTAACACTGAGAAATGATGACGAGGCCTCAAGGGGCTGAAGTAACTGATACCACACTTCCAGGAAAAGCCACTAAGCGAAAGGCTTTACTAAACCGTACTGAAAACCGACACAGGTGGTCAGGTAGAGAATACTCAGGCGCTTGAGAGAACTCGGGTGAAGGAACTAGGCAAAATAGCACCGTAACTTCGGGAGAAGGTGCGCCGGCGTAGATTGTAATCCCTTGCGGATGAAGGTTGAACCGGTCGAAGTGACCCGCTGGCTGCAACTGTTTATTAAAAACACAGCACTCTGCAAACACGAAAGTGGACGTATAGGGTGTGATGCCTGCCCGGTGCTGGAAGGTTAATTGATGGTGTTATCGAAAGAGAAGCACCTGATCGAAGCCCCAGTAAACGGCGGCCGTAACTATAACGGTCCTAAGGTAGCGAAATTCCTTGTCGGGTAAGTTCCGACCTGCACGAATGGCATAATGATGGCCAGGCTGTCTCCACCCGAGACTCAGTGAAATTGAAATTGCCGTGAAGATGCGGTGTACCCGCGGCTAGACGGAAAGACCCCGTGAACCTTTACTATAGCTTGACACTGAACATTGAATTTTGATGTGTAGGATAGGTGGGAGACTTTGAAGTCGTCACGCCAGTGATGATGGAGTCGACCTTGAAATACCACCCTTTAACGTTTGATGTTCTAACGAAGCGCCCGGAACGGGTGTTCGGACAGTGTCTGGTGGGTAGTTTGACTGGGGCGGTCTCCTCCCAAAGCGTAACGGAGGAGCACGAAGGTTTGCTAATGACGGTCGGACATCGTCAGGTTAGTGCAATGGTATAAGCAAGCTTAACTGCGAGACGGACAAGTCGAGCAGGTACGAAAGTAGGTCATAGTGATCCGGTGGTTCTGAATGGAAGGGCCATCGCTCAACGGATAAAAGGTACTCCGGGGATAACAGGCTGATACCGCCCAAGAGTTCATATCGACGGCGGTGTTTGGCACCTCGATGTCGGCTCATCACATCCTGGGGCTGAAGTAGGTCCCAAGGGTATGGCTGTTCGCCATTTAAAGTGGTACGCGAGCTGGGTTTAGAACGTCGTGAGACAGTTCGGTCCCTATCTGCCGTGGGCGTTGGAGAATTGATTGGGGCTGCTCCTAGTACGAGAGGACCGGAGTGGACGCACCGCTGGTGTTCCGGTTGTGTCGCCAGACGCATAGCCGGGTAGCTAAGTGCGGAAGAGATAAGTGCTGAAAGCATCTAAGCACGAAACTTGCCAAGAGATGAGTTCTCCCACACATCAAGTGAGTAAGGGTTGTTTAAGACGAAGACGTAGATAGGCGCGGTGTGTAAGTGGTGTGAGCCATTGAGCTAACGTGTACTAATTGCCCGAGGGGCTTAACTATACAACGCTCAAATGTTTTTAGGAGAGCGGGTGAAGCTAACGAAAAAACGAAACAAAACAGAATAAAGTAAAAGTAACAAAAGAACAAAACCAACAAAAAAGAAAAAAACAAAATAAGCAAGAAACAAAAGAAAAAAATAAAACGACACAAAATAAAAGTTTAGCTTGTAGCCAATAAAAGTGCGCATAAAGCATAAAGACGACAAAGACAACAAAGACCAAGACCAAGACATAAAGCTAACGTCCAAGGTCTAAAGTCTAAAACCGAATAATCCTGGCGGCGATAGAGCGGTGGTCCCACCTGACCCCATACCGAACTCAGAAGTGAAACGCCGAAATGCCGATGGTAGTGTGGGGCTTCCCCATGTGAGAGTAGGGCACCGCCAGGTAGATATGAAAGGAACCCCGGTCAGAAGGCCGGGGTTTTTTATTGGGGAAAAATCGCAAAACGGGAGAAAGACAAACGGCTCAAGACAAGTGACCGAAGACAAGCGGTCGCGAAGCGCGGAGAGAAAACAGAAACGCGGCATTCTTCATATTCATCGCATAAACAAATCACCAAGCCGCTCCAATGCGGTGCTCAAACCGATGTTTAATTCTGTGGCTTATCTGTATAGTTTAATGCGGTGATCATCGCAACAATATAGATGATTTTTCTTATTTGACTTCAGAACCTTTTAACCATTTTCTTATCCAAGCTCGATTCGCTGCTAAATTATGTATAAGCGCTTCGCCTAACGGCATTGGTTCGCCATAAATCAACGAGCCCAACATTTCCCCCGACAACGGAGCCGAAGTCAATCCACGTGAACCTAAAGCTGCAATTAAAAAAAGATTCGGAAAATTGTCCGCATTTTTGATTGATTGTCTGCGGCGACGAAGATTGAAGAGATTATGATAATCTTCCTGTTGTTGGATAAAATTCGGCACGTTTCCAACCATTGGGGCGAGATCGCGTACGGAACAACGCACGCCGATTCGGGCGAGATTGTCTGACGTGTTCACGTCTTCAGTCCAAGGTTCTGCGATATTTCGCTGCAATTTTTGTTGATTGTCTCGTTGCTCTTGCGCGCTGAAATGGCGATCTGTATTGTCGCGTACATGACTTGCACCGATGCAATGGCTGGCTTTTGCCTGATCAACCGGTGTAAGGTATCCGTCGTAACAAAGCACGGATTTGAGTTTGAGCAAGTTTTCCGATGTCGGAATTTGGCTGACTTGTCCGCGAATTGGATAGAGCGGTAGTTTTTTGGTTTGAGTGAAATCGGTGATTTTGTAGCCGTTGGCGAGCACTACGACTTCATGATTTATCTGTTCATTTTGTACATTTCTTAGTTGCCAGCCGTTTTGGGTTTGCAAAAGTGCGGTGATGCTTTGCGAAGTTTTGATCTTCGCACCGTATTTTTCTAACAAAGCAAATGTATTTTGTACAAATTGACGTGGTGCGAGCCAAGCGCCCCGGGCAATAAATCCACCACCACAATGCAATGGTAAACCGACTTTTTTGCTGAGTTGGTCGGCATTTAACATTTCAAA
The DNA here is from genome assembly GCF_041734645.1 of Aggregatibacter sp. HMT-949. NCBI lineage: Bacteria > Pseudomonadati > Pseudomonadota > Gammaproteobacteria > Pasteurellales > Pasteurellaceae > Aggregatibacter > Aggregatibacter sp. HMT-949. The sequence continues at coordinate 608,413 of NZ_CP162010.1, forward strand.
GAGTTCTGCTGGTAAGTCTAATTGCGCAATTTTGGCTAATTTGTTTGCGTTTTTTTCGTCGTACCCGCATAGCGCTACGCCGCAAAATTCGTGTTCAAATTCAACACCTTGTTCCGTTGCCCAATTTAATAATTGACGTCCGTAAGCAAAGGCGTGAATGTAAAAACGCATGGTGAGCTCATTATCGTCGCTTAATTGCGGATAAAAAGCACCTTGTTTGTTTCCCGAGGCATTCAGTGCAAGTTGTTCGTCTTCGCAATAAAGTGTGATGTTGGCGCCGCGTTTGAGTAAGGCAATGGCGGTGCAAAGTGAGGCTATACCGCCACCGATAATCGCCACATCTTGTTTTTCCATTCTAGCCGGTTGCGGCAAATACCAAGGTAAAAAAAGTTCGTTGGGGGTTGAGTTAATTTTTTGTCCGTTTAAACATTCGCGTTTTTTACCAAAGCCTTTACGTTTGGTTACGGCAAAACCGGCGGACTCCAAGCCTTTGCGCACGGCACTGGCGGCGCTGAAAGTAGCGAACGTGCCGTTAGGCTTGGTAAAACGATAGATTTGACGATACAGATTTTCATTCCACATATCAGGATTTTTACTCGGCGCGAAGCCGTCTAAAAACCAAGCATCTACTTTTTCGTGCATATAATCGCCAAGTTGCGGTAAGTTTTCCGCTACGTCACCGAACCATAAATCCAACGTGGTTTCGGCAAAATGAATGCGTTGGCAGCCTTTAATCGGCAACGGCCAATAATACTGTAACCGTTCGCTAAGTTCGGAAAATTGCGGATAAGCCCGATGTGCTTGCGCAAGCGAGGTTGGTTTTAGCGGATATTTTTCAAAGGAGAGCATGAACAGTCGTTTTAGCACCGCATTGGGATGTTGTGCGCGGAATTGACGAAAGAGCGCGGTAACCGCGAAAAAGTTTAATCCCGTGCCAAAACCCGTTTCCGCAATAACAAAATGCGTATATTTATGCGACAACCAGCGTTGCCATAATTGGTTTCCTTGTAAAAATACATAATCCGTTTCGGCAAGCCCGTCTTGGTTGGAAAAATAAACGTCATCGAATTGTTCGGAAACAGGAGTGTTTTCTTCATTAAAATGAATTTTCGCATAGGAAACAGAGAGCATTTTTATTCCTTTCTTGCATTATGGAATTAACTTATAATAACCGAATTTTCGGGCTTATTAAATTTGTCAGGCGTGATAACTGGTCAAACAAATGAATTATTGCTTGAAATATTTTTATTTCGTAGTAATTTTGCCCCGTCATTTTACATATAAATCAATAAGGAAGAAGCAATGAAGAGAGCTGTGATTACAGGCTTTGGTATTATTTCAAGTATCGGTAACAACAAAGAAGAAGTGCTTGCGTCATTAAAAGCGGGCAAATCAGGTATCGAAGTAGTGCCTGAATTTGTGGAAATGAAAATGCGTAGCCATGTTGCCGGCACCATTAAACTGGATCCGAGCGAACACATTGATCGTAAAGTGTATCGTTTTATGGGCGATGCGGCGGCTTATGCTTATCTTTCTATGCGTGAAGCGATTGAAGATGCCGGTTTAAGCGAAGAGCAAGTTTCTAATGATCGTACCGGTCTTGTTATCGGTGCGGGTACCGGTTCGGCGCATAACCAATTAGTGGCGTGCGATGCGGTACGTGGCCCACGTGGTGTAAAGGCGATCGGCCCTTATGCGGTAACGAAAACTATGGCATCAAGCGTTTCGGCTTGTTTGGCCACGCCTTACAAAATTCGTGGCGTAAACTATTCTATCAGTTCCGCTTGCGCGACGTCTGCGCACTGTATCGGCCATGCGCTGGAATTAATTCAATTAGGCAAACAAGATATTGTTTTCGCTGGTGGTGCGGAAGAGCTTTCTTGGGAATGTGCAACTGAATTTGATGCAATGGGCGCGGTTTCCACGAAATACAATGACACGCCGGAAAAAGCTTCTCGTGCTTACGATGCAAACCGTGACGGTTTCGTGATTGCAGGTGGCGGTGCCGTAGTTGTGGTGGAAGAATTGGAACATGCACTTGCTCGTGGTGCGAAGATTTATGCGGAAATCGTGGGCTATGGCGCAACGTCCGATGGTTACGATATGGTCGCACCGAGCGGCGAAGGTGCAGAGCGTTGTATGAAACAAGCAATGGCGACGGTCGATACGCCGATTGACTACATCAATGTACATGGTACATCGACTCCGGTGGGTGACGTAAAAGAATTAGGGGCGATTAAAAGTGTCTTTGGTAATCACATCCCAGCGATTTCTTCTACCAAATCTATGACGGGTCACTCCTTAGGTGCAGCCGGTGCGCACGAAGCGATTTATACTTTATTAATGCTTCACAATGATTTCATCGCACCGAGTATTAACATTGAAACCTTAGACGAAGCGGCAGAAGGTTGTAACATCGTGACCGAAACCAAGGAACACGCAGGCTTGCAGACTGTCATGTCAAACAGTTTCGGCTTCGGCGGCACGAATGCAACTTTAGTATTCAGACGCTATAACGGTTAATTAATACTTTAAAAAGCGGTCGATTCTTTATTAGAATCGACCGCTTTTGTTTGGGATCGCCAAATAGCACCGCATTGAAAGCAGTTCCAATGCGGTGCTGTTTGCTTATTGCAGATTAGTTGGGGCGATGCCTTTATGTCTTAACAAGGCATCAAGTTGAGGTTCGCGGCCGCGGAAGCGTTTGAAGAGTTGCATCGGTTCTTCGGAACCACCGCGGGTTAAGATTTCATCTAAGAAGGATTTACCGGTGATCGGGTTAAAAATGCCTTCTTCTTCAAAACGCGAGAACGCATCGGCCGATAACACCTCCGCCCACAAATAGCTGTAATAGCCTGCTGCGTAACCGCCGGCAAAAATGTGGCTGAAGCTATGTGGTGTTCTTGCCCAATCGACGCCTTTAATTACCGCCACTTGTGATTTTACGGCTTTCAAGGTATCCAAAATTTGATTCACTTTTTCAGGTTGGAACGTATGATGCAAGCGAAAATCGAAGATACCGAATTCAAGTTGACGCAAAATAAACATTGCCGCTTGGAAGTTTTTCGCTTTCAATAATTGTGTAAGTTTTTCTTTTGGCAACGGCTCGCCCGTTTCATAATGACCGGAAATAAATGCCAGTGCATCTTCTTCCCAACACCAGTTTTCCATAAATTGACTTGGTAATTCCACCGCATCCCAAGGCACCCCGTTAATGCCCGCCACATCAGAAACATCGATTTGGGTGAGCATATGATGAATGCCGTGCCCGAATTCGTGAAACAGCGTAGTGACTTCGTCATGAGTAAAGAGTGCCGGCTTATCGCCGATAGGCGCGTTGAAATTGCAGGTTAAATATGCCACCGGCGTTTGAATTGAACCGTCAAGCTTACGTTTACGGCCGATACAATCATCCATCCAGGCGCCACCGCGTTTATTTTCGCGCGCGTAAAGATCAAGGTAGAAACTGCCGCGAACTTGATCTTTTTCATCAATTAAATCAAAGAAACGCACGTCTTTATGCCATGTGTCCACACCGAAACGTTCTACCGCACGAATATTAAAAATGCGTTTAATCAATTCAAATAAGCCGGAAATAACGCGTTCTTCCGGGAAATACGGGCGAAGTTCTTCGTCGTTGATGGCATATAAGTGTTGTTTTTGTTTTTCACTATAAAAACTGATATCCCAAGGAGCAAGTTCAGTAACGCCGAACTCTTTTTCGCAATAATCTTTCAGATCTTGCAACTCTTTTTCACCTTGCGGTTTGGCGCGTTCCGCCAAATTATCTAAGAAATCCAGCACTTGCTGAGGGTTTTGTGCCATTTTGGTCGCGAGGGAAAGTTCGGTGTAGGTATTAAAACCGAGCAATTTCGCCAACTCTATACGCAAAGTAAGAATTTCTTCCATCACTTTGCTGTTGTCCCATTTCCCCGCATTCGGGCCTTGCTCGGAAGCGCGAGTCGCGTAAGCGCGGTAGATTTCTTCACGTAATGCGCGATTTTCGCAGTAAGTCATTACCGGCAAATAGCTCGGAATTTCAAGGGTGAAGCGATAGCCTTGCAACCCTTTGTTTTCAGCGGATTGTTTTGCTGCTTGCAAGGCGGATTCAGGCAGACCGGTAAGTTCGGCTTCGTCTTCAATTATTTTTTCCCAGCCCATAGTGGCATCCAGCACATTATTACTGAATTGAGAATTCAATTCGGATAAGCGAGCAGCAATTTCACCGTAGCGTTTTTGTTTTTCTTCCGAAAGTCCGATACCGGAAAGTGTGAAGTCGCGTAAGCTGTTTTCAATGGCTTTCTTTTGCGCTACAGAATAAGTGGCAAATTCCGGGGTGTTTTGCAATGCTAAATAAGCGTTGTAAAGCCCTTTATGTTGACCGACCCAAGTGCCGTATTCGGAAAGTAACGGCAAGCAGGCTTGATAGGCTTCGCGTAATGACGGACTGTTTTTTACCGCATTCAAATGTGAAACCGGTGACCAAGCGCGGCTTAAGCGATCGTTGACTTCAGTTAGCGGCAAAATAAAGTTTTCCCAAGTAAAGTGCGGCTGTGCGAGCACTTGTTCGATGGTATCACGGCAGTCTTGAATAAGTTTTTCAATGGCGGGTTGAATGTGTTCGGGTTTGATTTGTGAAAAAGGCGGTAAACCTTGCATATTGAGTAATGGGTTTTGCATAATTATTCCTTTTAAATACGCTTTTTTAAGTCGCGGCAAATTTTATAATATCAAGGTTGAAAAATCTAAAAAATCAGCAATAATGGTTCGCATTTTCTCTTATCAAATATTTTATGAAATACGTTTACGTTTTATTGGGTTTCGTTTCGCTCTTACTAGGCATTATTGGTATTTTTGTTCCTTTTTTGCCGACCACACCGTTTTTGTTGCTTACCTTATTTTTCTTTACCAAAGGGTCGAAGCGGCTAGAAGCTTGGTTTATGCGCACGTCCGTTTATCAAAATCATTTAAAATCCTTTAATGAGCGCCGCGCCATGACGAAGAAAACCAAGATTTCCATTTTAGCGCTATCCACCACGATGTTATTAATTGGTTTTTATTTCACACCGAGCCCGATTGGACGCGGCATTATTGCCGCCTTGATTGCGGTGAAATACTGGTTTTTCTTATTCTGGATTAAAACCGAAGGGGAAAGCGAAGACCTGATTGAAAATGACTAAATGCCTCCCTTACTGGCTGAAAAGCGCACTTATTTTTTCTATTATTTTGGCGTCGAACGGTTGTGATAAATTTAATCGAACTACGCCAACAGCACCGCATTCAAATCCTTCTGTTGCTGAACAATCTCCTTCGCTTAATTATGATCGCGAGAAATTAACACGCGGCATTGAGCCCAATGCGGTGCTATCTCCATGGTTCGTTACGGAAGCGGGGCAAACGTCGTTGATTCGAGATTTATTTGAAGGCTTAACGGCTTATGACGCGCAAGGTAATTTGGTTCCTGCTGCAGCGGAAAGTTGGCAAACTGAAGATAACCGAAATTGGACGTTTATTTTGCGTGACGGGCTGAAATGGTCAAACGGGACGCCTTTAACCGCGCAGGATTTTGTGCTTTCTTGGCAAGCGCTTGCGCAATCGGAAAGCCCGTTAAAATCTTATTTGTTGTATTTAAACGTGCAAAATGCGCAAGCGGTATTAGAGAAACAACAGCCTTTAAGCCGTCTTGGAATCTTTGCGGAAACTGACCGTACTTTATTGATTCGGCTTAATAAACCGACGCCTTATTTGCCGGAAATGTTAGCGCATGTCGCGTTACTGCCGCAATATCATGATTTAAACTTGATGGTATCAAATGGGGCTTATCTGTTTTCGTCGCGTGATGAAAACGGCATACATTTAGTAAAAAATCCGTATTATTGGCAAAAAGAGGCGGTGTCGTTTAATGCGGTGGATTATTTGTTTACCGAGAACGATGGGGGACAGCGCTTTGATGTGCTTTGGTCACCGAAGCGAGCTCACGAAAATAGGCCGGAAAACGTGCAATATTTTCCGCAATTATGCGGTTATTTTTACGAATTTAATTTGCGCGATCCGAAGTTAGCCGATCCTTTAGTACGAAAAGCCGTTGCCTCTTTAGTTTCGGTGACATCGATTACCAATCATGAAATGCCGAATGCGGTGCCAAGTTCTTACTTCTTACCGAAAGCGATGTTGCAAGGGCAGGATTCGCATTGGGAACCGGTGGTAGCGGAGCAGTTATTGGCGCAAAGTAAAATTACCGAAAAGCACCCCCTGACTTTACAGTTGAGTTATGACGATTTCGCGCTGCATCGCAATATTGCCCATCGTTTGGCGCGACAATTATCGGAATCAGATTTATTGCGGGTGGAAACACAGCCGATGAGTTGGCAACAACTACAAGAAAAACGAACGAGAGGTGAGTTTCAGTTGATTCGTTCCGGTTGGTGCGGCGATTTTAATCACCCGATGGCGTTTTTAGGCTTGTTTTATTCCAAAAGTCCCGATAATAAAAGCGGTTATGCGAACGAAAGCTATGATGCACTTTTCGAGCAGGCACTGAAAAGTACGGATGAAAAAGTGCGTTTGGACATTTATTTAAAATTAAGTGATATCATTCAACGGGAAAATCTGTTGCTGCCGCTGTTTCAATATACTACGCCGGTTTATATTTCACCTTCCGTGATGGGTGCGCAGCCTAATTCGATCGGGGCGATTTACAGCAAACATTTATGGCGCAAAGTGGAAAGCGCTACACCATAGGCTAAAATATATCGCTAAGTAAAGTCGTGGATGTTTAATTCCTTGTCGACAAGATCGTAATTTCAACCTTAATTGATTCTTCATTAAAAACAGCACCGCATTGAAATGACTTCCAATGCGGTGCTGTTTTGTGAGACTAATTTCAGTGAATTCTTGTGGCTTGAATATTATTTGTTTTCGTCTTCGTCTTCGTCTTTTTTAATGCTCTCTTCACATTTCTCAATATCGCTGCATTTGCCGTAAAGATATAAACTGTGCGCTTTGAGTTTAATGCCGTATTGTTCGCTGATTTCTTTTTGGCGTTGTTCGATCAGATTGTCGGAGAATTCAAAAACTTTGCCGCAGTCTTCACAAATGATGTGATCGTGATGTTCGGTTGGCGCCAATTCAAATACCGATTTATTGCCTTCAAAGTTGTGACGAATCAAAATGTGCGCTTCATCAAATTGGTTTAACACGCGATAGACGGTAGCTAAACCGATGTCACTGCCTTGTTCAAGCAAAATTTTATAGACGTCTTCTGCAGAAAAATGTTCGTTTTTGTGATCTTGCATTAAGGCAAGGACGGTCAAACGCGGTTCAGTAATTTTTAAACCCGCTTTTTTGAGCAATTTAATATTTTCTTCAGACATAAAGTTTCCTTGTTTTATGATGTTAAGCGAGTTCCGCCAAACACATTTCGTCGTAAATTTGTTTACACCATTTTTCAACGCGTTCTGCGGTGAGTTCGGGTTGGCGATCTTCATCAATACATAAACCGATAAAGGTACCATCTTCTAATAAGGCTTTGGAGGCTTCAAAAGTGTAACCTTCGGTCGGCCAATTCCCTACGACAATAGCGCCATGCGGTTCAATGATATCGCGCACGGTACCGATGGCGTCACAAAAATAATCGGCGTAATCCTCTTGATCGCCGCAGCCGAAAATCGCCACTAATTTATCGGTAAAATCAATTTCTTCTAAGGTTGGGAAGAAATCGTCCCAGTCCGCTTGAGCTTCGCCGTAGTACCAAGTCGGAATGCCAAAAAGTAAAAAATCATAAGCTTCGATGTCTTCTTTTGAGGTTTTTGCAATATCACGAATATCGACTAAATCAGCGCCTAATTGTTTTTGAATTATTTTCGCGATGTTTTCGGTATTGCCCGTATCGCTACCGTAAAATAGACCCACAACTGCCATCTTTCTTTCCTTTAAAATTAAATGTTTGAAAATATTAAAAATCAAAAGGGCTCAGAGCCCGTGATTTGCGCGCACTATATCATAGTTCAATTCTCATTTAAACCGATTAATTCTTATTTAGAAATCGATTAATCGCACGAATGACGAACGCCGGCTTTTGTGCATGAACCCAGTGTCCGCAACCGTTTATCGTAAATGATGAGGCATTTGGGAATTGTTGTAAAATCCGCTCGGAATCTTGCGGTTTGATGTAAGGCGAATCGCCGCCTTTGATAAATAAGGTCGGTACCGAAACCGATACATCTTGCCAAGCCATTAAATTTTCGTAATTGTTGAAAAGCGCGGTTAAATTAAAACGAAAAAATTCCGGCGAAGTCGGTTTGAATGATTTCAGCATAAATTGAACTACGCTCGGATCGGCGATTTGTTGCGCCAAAATCGGTTTGGCTTGCTGGCGCGATTGCGGCTTTGCTGCATTCACCGCAAATAAACCTTGAAACACATCTTGATGGCCGCGATTGCCGTAAGGCAGTGGCGCGATATCAATAACGATCAATTTCTCTACGATTTCGGGATGCCGTGCGGCTAATTTCATCGCCGTTTTCCCGCCCATAGAATGTCCGATTAAAATGGTTTTTTCCAATTTAAGATGCCGAATCAGCGTAAATATGTCTTCCGCCATTAAGTCATAATTCATCGATTCGGAATGAAAACTTTGTCCGTGGTTGCGTAAATCTACACGCAGAATATTGTAGTCGTCACTAAAAGCCCGGGCGATCACGCCGAGATTATTCATATCGCCGAATAAACCGTGAATAAAAATTAAAGTGGATGAATGAAGTGCTTGTTTTGCTTGATCAAATTGGAAATTGAGTAATTGAGGAATAGGCATATTTTTTCGCGTGAGAATTTGTTAAGAAGCCGCTATAATGGGCGAAAATTCTAGCAAACGGAGAGGTAAAAATGAAGATAATTGAAGTGGATGAAGAATTATACCGATACATTGCAAAACAAACGCAATCAATCGGCGAAAGCGCTTCAGATATTCTCCGTCGTTTGCTTCATTTGCCTGCGAACCCGAGCGCTACGTTAGATTTCGTTTCTTTTGATGGTTCCATTACCGAAGACGCGGTTAAATCCGATGCGGTGCTCGAAAGCGAGGTTAAATTGACAAATGCGCCGTCGCAACAAGAGACGTTTTTGGAATCGAAAACTGCTGCGCCTAAAACGGCTAAAAAACAATCGAATGAAGCCATTAACCAAATTAGCGACAAAGTACGCCTATTACTAAATTCTGACGAGTTTAAACAAGAAAGCAAAGCAGTCGTACGTTTTTTGGCGATTTTGCGTGTACTTTATCGCACTGATCCGGAAAGCTTCGCCCAGGCGACGGAATCCTTGCAAGGTCGTACCCGAGTGTACTTTGCGCGAGACGAAGCGACTTTACTAATGGCGGGTAACCACACTAAGCCGAAACAAATTCCTGATACGCCGTACTGGGTAATTACCAATACCAACAGCGGTAGAAAAATGTTGATGCTGGAAAGCGCCATGCAATCCATGAATTTGCCGGAAAGTTTGATTGACGAAGTGCGGGCGTATTTTGTCAGCAATTAACCTTTTTCCTTGGCAAGTTTTTGCCGATAATCCTCAATCTTCCCAAACAATCGCCTTGCGTTCCTCGCAAGGTGATCTTTTTACTTGGGCTGACGTCGCGCAAAAAATTAATCAAACTGCAGCTTTTTTGCAACAACGGGGCATCACACCGCAAAGTACGGTCGCTTTTTGCGCGAAAAATTCAGAAGCCATACTTTTTCTTTATCTGGCAAGCCTTCAATGCGGTGCTAAAATCATAGGGCTAAATCCGGCGTTCCCGCAACAGAGAATCGACCAATTCTGTCGTGAATACGGTGTTGATTTATGTTTGCGTCATGAAGATTTGGCGAATATTTCCGAATGCCCATTAGCAAAACTCGAAGAAGCTGATTTTCTACGTCCGGCGACAATGACGCTCACTTCCGGCTCCGGCGGCCAGCCGAAAGCGGTACTGCATAATATGCAAGCCCACTTGGATAATGCGCGTGGCGTATGCCAATTGATGCAATTCCACGCGATGCAATCTTGGTTATTGTCATTGCCGTTGTACCACGTATCGGGGCAGGGAATTGTGTGGCGTTGGTTAGTTTGTGGCGCACAATTGCATTTTCCGCAAACAGATTTTTATGCCTCGCTATTGCAGGCTACGCATGTTTCGCTAGTGCCGACTCAGCTTCAACGTTTATTGGATTATTTGGCTCGGTACCCGCAAAGCGAAGTGAAGACGCGTCATATTTTATTGGGCGGCGCACATATTCCGGTGGCGTTGACTCAAGCCATTCGCACATACGGCATTACGCCGTACAGCGGCTACGGCATGACAGAAATGGCTTCCACCATTTTCGCCAAAGTTTCTGATGACAAACCCGGCGTCGGGCAAGCATTGTTAGGGCGCGAGTTTCAATTAGTAAACGATGAAATTTGGCTAAAAGGTGCAGGGCTTGCCATGGGGTATTGGAAAAACGGTGAAATCCTTCCTTTGATTAACGAATCGGGATGGCTGCAAACTAAAGATAAAGGCCTGTGGCAAAACGACGAACTGGTGGTTGTCGGACGCTTGGATAATATGTTTATTTCCGGCGGGGAAAATATTCAGCCTGAAGAAATCGAAAAAACGATTTTGCAATCGGGCTTGGTAAAACAGGTTTTTGTGTTGCCAAAAGCCGATGCGGAATTTGGCGCACGTCCGGTGGCATTAACAGCGTTTCACGAACAATTTAGTGAACGTGCAGTGGAAAAGCTACGCATTTTTTTACAAACCCATTTGGCGCGTTTTAAACAGCCGGTGGCCTACTATCCGCTCCCTGATTTGCATCAGGGTGGCATAAAAATTTCTCGGAAAACATTAGCCGATTGGCTACTTCAACATATAGAGTCATAAGTTATGAAAATTTCTCGTTTTTTCGCCGTATTACTTGCCGCCTCTGTGGTGGGGGCGACATTGTCGCAAGATGCGACGGCAAATCAACCGAAAACCGTAGCCTTGCCGACGGAACAAAGTCTGAAAGCAGAACTTGCTGCCGCACAAAAAATCGATGACGGAGAAGCCAAACAGCACCGCATTGAGGAACTGCAGAGCGCACTGGATTTGTTGCAACAAATTCAAACCCAGCGAAAAAGTAATGACGATTTGCTGGCGACCTTAAACAATTCTGATAACGAAATTCAGAAAAATAATGCGGATTTGCAGAATCTGAAAAAGCGTTTTAATCAGGCCGATGCCGATAATTATAAATTAACCACGTTGGCGGATTTACAAGCGTCTTTAGAAAAGCTCAACAATCAACAACAAGACACACAAGCTGCATTGAGCGCCGCCAATGCGGTGCTGGCGGGGCAAAGTGCCGTGTCCGAACGAGCGCAAAGTGCCTTGACGGATAACGCCAAACGTAGCCAAATCTTAAATCAGGAATTGTCGGACGGTACGGTGAGTTCGGCTAAAAAGCAGCAAAATCAATTGGAATTGGAACTGATTGATTTAAAAAATAACTACAACCAGATTTTGTTGAAAAACAGCGATCAATTAACGGTCCTTTATCAAAGTCGTTACGATTTATTAAATGCAAAACAACAAGTTCAGCAGCAGCAAATTGCAGCGATTCAAGATGCGATTAACCAAAAAAATCTAGCGCAAAGTCAAAACCAAGTGCAGCAGGCACAACAGCAGCAACAAAAATCCGTTAATAACAATTACATTCAAAAAGAATTGGAGCGCAATGCACAATTAAGTCAGTTCTTGTTACAACAAACGGAAAAAACCAATACCTTAACCCAAGACGAATTGCGTATGCGCAATGTGTTGGATAACTTAACGCAAACCCAGCGTACGATAGATGAGCAAATTAGCGCGTTGCAAGGCACATTGGTATTGTCGCGGATTATTCAGCAACAAAAACAAAAGCTGCCGACTAATTTAAACATTCAAGGATTATCCAAACAAATTGCCGATTTGCGGGTGCAAATTTTCGATATTACCCAGCGTCGTAATGAACTTTACGATTTAGATAGCTACATCAGCAAAGTGGAAGCAGAAGAAAATCAAGTTTTTACGGCAGAGGAAAAAACACAACTGGAGAATTTGTTGCTTGAGCGCCGCAAAATGGCTTCGGATGTGATTAAGTCTTTGAATAATCAACTTAATCTCGCGATTTCCTTAGAATTGACACAGCAACGAATTACGCAAATCAGCGACCAAATTCAGGCGCAACTTGATCAGCAAAGTTTCTGGGTAAGAAGCAATAATCCGATCAATTTAGACTGGTTGAAAGCGTTGCCGACATCGTTGGATATACAATTTAGCGGCATGTTGAAACACCTCGGTTTTCCGACGAATTTTGATAATTTGCCCTACTTGCTGAGTTATGTGTTGATTTTAATAATTATTGGCGGGGCAATTTTTAAATTTAAGCCAACCATTAAACAACGTTTGGCATTAATTAACAGCGAAATCAATACATTACGCTCAGACAGCCAATGGCACACACCGATAGCATTAGTATTGACCGGATTGTTGAATTTATCCGGTACGCTTTGGTTCCTCGCCGTCTGTCAGATGATCGGTTTTTTCTTTTTCCGTGATCCACAAGAATTCTGGGATTGGTCGTTCCGTATGGCAGGTTATTGGTGGTTCTTTAACGTATGGTATGCGATTTATCGTCCGAACGGCATCTTCGTGCGCCACTTCGGTTTTGCCCAAAATGATGCGGAAAAATTCCGTAGTGTGGTGAAACACATTATTGTCGCCGTGATATTGTTATTGAATACTTCGGTATTTAGTAACGTAATGGATAACGGCTTGGCAAATGATGTACTAGGTGAGCTCAATACTATTGCTGCATTGATTTTCTGTGTAGTGATGATTGCTCCGCGCTTTAATAGTGCATTACGTTCCTTTGAAAAAAGTCAATCAAAACGCAATAATGTGGTTGTAAAAACGATTCAAGTGTTGTTGCAGTTGATTCCGGTCGGTTTGATTGTGTTGATAGTATTAGGCTATTACTACACCGCATTGAATCTGATTCAACATATGATTAATTCCTACATTGCGTGGTGCGTTTGGTTTATCCTTCGTCAAACAGTTTATCGCGGCATTACCGTATCTTCCCGCCGTTTGGCGCACCGTCGTTTACAGGAAAAACGCCGTCAAAAAGCCGAGGATCTTAATGAGACTCCGCCTTCCGATGATGTGGTATTGGTTACTGCGCAAGAAGAAGGGTTGGCGCTTAATGAGGTGAGAAGCCAGTTATTACGCTTTGCGGATCTTTTTATCTGGACTGCATTATTCGCCATTTTCTATTTTGTTTGGTCGGATTTAATCACAGTCGCCAGCTATCTGCGCGATATTACCTTATGGCAGCAGAGTTCGCAGGTGGATGGCGTATCCGTGACGGAAAGCATCACGTTGTTCAATTTATTGGTTGCGTTGGTCATTATCGCCATTACCTATGTTTTGGTGCGCAATATTTCCGGTATTTTAGAAGTGTTGGTTTTCTCGCGGGTGAAATTATCGCAAGGCACGCCTTACACGATTACCACTTTACTGACTTATGTTATCGTCGCGATTGGCGGCGCTTGGGCCTTTGCCACACTGGGGATGTCGTGGTCGAAATTACAATGGCTATTCGCCGCACTTTCTGTTGGTCTTGGTTTTGGTATGCAAGAAATTTTTGCTAACTTTGTCTCAGGCATTATTCTCTTATTCGAACGCCCGATTCGAGTTGGTGATACCGTGACAATTAATGACGTGACCGGAACCGTGGCCAAAATCCGCATTCGTGCCATCACGATTATTGATCCTGACCGAAAAGAAGTTATCGTGCCGAATAAATCCTTTGTAACGGGACAAGTGACAAACTGGGCGCTCTCTAATACCGTGACGCGATTAATTGTGAATATTGGTGTGGCTTACGGTTCGGATTTAGCGTTGGTGAAACGTTTGTTGTTACAAGCAGCAAACGAGCAACCGGGCATTTTGAAAGATCCGGAACCACATGCTTTATTTTTGAGTTTCGGCGCCAGCACTTTAGATCACGAATTGCGCGTGTATGTTGGTCAGCTTTCTGAACGGACTAGTGTCACCGACGCCTTAAATCGCCGTATCAACGAATTATTTGCCGAGAATAATATCGATATCGCCTTTAATCAACTTGATGTCTTTATTAAAAATAACGATAGCGGCGAAGAAATTCCTTTTGTGAATATGAACGCAGTTAAATTAGCAAACACGCAAGCACAACAAATAAAATAAGAGAGAAATTATGGCAGGAAACACAATAGGGCAACTTTTCCGCGTCACCACTTTCGGTGAGTCCCACGGCACCGCATTGGGCTGTATTGTAGATGGCGTACCGCCGAACATGGCGCTGTCGGAAGCGGATATTCAACCGGATTTGGATCGCCGCAAACCGGGTACCTCCCGCTACACTACACCACGTTGCGAAGATGACGAAGTACAGATTTTATCCGGCGTGTTTGAAGGGAAAACCACCGGTACCAGCATTGGTATGATTATTAAAAACGGTGATCAACGTTCGCAAGATTACGGCGACATTAAAGACCGTTTTCGCCCAGGACATGCGGATTTTACTTATCAGCAGAAATACGGCATCCGCGATTATCGCGGTGGCGGTCGTTCTTCGGCCCGTGAAACCGCTATGCGTGTGGCTGCCGGCGCCATTGCGAAAAAATATTTACGCGAGCGATTTGGCATTGAAGTACGTGGTTTTATAAGCCAAATCGGCAAGGTCAAAATCGCCCCGCAAGTTATTGAAAACATCGATTGGGTGGAAGTGAACAACAATCCGTTTTTTTGCCCGGATAAAAATGCTTTGGAAAAATTCGATGAATTGATTCGCGATTTGAAAAAGCAAGGGGATTCTATCGGTGCGAAACTGACCGTAGTGGCCGAAAATGTGCCGGCAGGTTTGGGCGAACCGGTGTTTGATCGTCTGGATGCGGATTTAGCCCATGCTTTAATGAGCATTAATGCCGTTAAGGGCGTGGAAATCGGTGACGGTTTTGCCGTGACGGAACAACGCGGCAGTGAACATCGTGACGAAATGACGCCCGAAGGTTTTCTTTCCAATCATGCCGGCGGTATTCTCGGTGGCATCAGCTCAGGACAACCGATTATTACCACTATCGCGTTAAAACCGACCTCCAGCATTACGGTGCCGGGGCGTTCGGTAAATCTCAATAATGAAGCGGTGGACGTCATTACCAAAGGTCGCCACGATCCTTGTGTTGGCATTCGCGCGGTTCCTATTGCGGAAGCGATGACGGCGATTGTGTTATTGGATCATTTATTGCGTTTTAAGGCGCAATGTAAATAACGGTTTCACTTTCGGCACCGAAAAGCATTCAATGCGGTGCTCATTTGACACTTCATTTTAGTGAGAATAAATGAATAAAATTTTACTAACTACTTCGTTTATATTAAGCGCATTTTGGGTATTTTGCGTGCAAGCCACGCCACAAGATTGGCAGAGGGTGAAGCGTCCGATTCCAAGCGAGGACGGTAAGGCGAAGCCGATTGGCAGCTATTCCAACGGCTGCATTATCGGCGCGCAGCCTTTACCTTATAAAGGGGACGGCTATCAAGTGATTCGCTTGAATAAAAACCGTTATTACGGACATCCAAATATGATTAGCTATTTGCAACGTTTGGGGCAACGCGCGAAAGCCGCGGGCTTGCCAACGATGTTGGTGGGCGATATTGCTATGCCGGGCGGCGGACGTTTTTTAACCGGGCATGCGAGCCATCAAATGGGGCTAGATGCAGACATTTGGTTGCGCATGGGCAGTATGTCCGATAGTGAAGCACTGAATTCTGACGGCAAAGGTTTGTTGGTGGTGAACCGCCAAACTCGGCGCGTGGACGACAGTATTTGGAACGCGAACCATGCTAAGCTGATTAAATTGGCAGCAGAAGATTCGGAAGTTACTCGTATTTTTGTCAATCCTGCAATTAAATTGAAACTTTGCGAAACGGCAGGAGCCGATCGCGCTTGGTTGCACAAAATTCGTCCTTGGTTCGGGCATGACTCTCATTTCCATGTGCGTTTAAAATGTCCGGTGGATGCCACCTATTGTGAAGAGCAAGCACCGGTGCCTGCGGGTGATGGATGCGGTGCCGAACTTTATTCTTGGTTTGAGCCGGCAAAACCCGGTGCGCCTTCCGGTAAACCAAAAACCGTTCCACCCGAGCCGTTTTTATGTCAGCAAATATTGAACTCACCAAACCGTAGTGAATGGCTAGAATAATGATTTGAGGTAAACCTATGGAATTTGGCATGGATATTTTAGGGCTGTTATTTGCAGTTGCTTTTGTGGCGGCTTTTATTGACGCTATCGCCGGAGGGGGCGGTTTAATTACTATTCCTGCCTTATTGATGGCCGGTATGCCACCGGCAATGGCATTAGGCACCAATAAATTGCAGGCGTTTGGCGGTTCTTTATCGGCAAGTTTGTATTTTTTGCGCAAGAAGGCGGTGAATTTGCGCGAATTTGGCTTTATTTTATTCATGATTTTTATCGGTTCAGTGATCGGTACATTATTAATTCAAAGCATTGATTCATCGCTGGTTAAAAAAGGTTTGCCGTTTTTAATCCTTGCTATTGGGCTTTATTTCCTTTTTACCCCTAAGTTAGGCGAAAACGATAAAAAACAACGTCTTTCTTATCCCATTTTTGCCCTTTCTTTGGGAATCACATTAGGTTTTTATGATGGATTTTTTGGGCCGGGCACGGGCTCATTAATGAATTTGGCTTGCGTATTATTGCTTGGTTTTAACTTAACTAAAGCCACCGCCCATGCAAAAGTGATGAATTTAACCTCAAATATCGCTTCGGTTATTTTTTTCTTAATTGGCGGACATATCGCCTGGACGGTTGGTTTCGTGATGATGGCGGGCAGTTTAATCGGCGCAAATTTTGGGGCAAAAATGGTTATGAGCAAAGGCAAACGGCTAATTCGTCCGATGGTGGTGGCGATGTCTTTTATTATGACCGTCAAAATGGCCTATGACCAAGGTTGGTTTAATTTTTAGAGGGCGGTGGATTTCCTCGCAGTTTTTATTATGACAGATTCTCAAAAACAACTACGTTTAACTGCCCGATCGGGTTATGAGGCGCATTTTTCTTGGTCCTATCTTAAGCCGCAATATTGGGGGATTTGGCTCGGTATTTTCTTTTTGTTGTTATTGGCTTTTGTTCCCTTTCGTCTGCGTGATAAATGGGCGGCTAAACTCGGGATGTGGATTGGCCACAAGGCGAAAAAACAGCGCCGACGTGCACAAATTAATTTAACGCATTGTTTTCCAAACTGGACAACACAACAGCGCGAAGAGGTGATTGATAAAATGTTTGCGGTGGTGGCACAAGTGATGTTTGGTATCGGTGAAATCGCCGTTCGCTCGAAACGACATTTACAAAAACGCAGTGAGTTTATCGGGCTTGAACATATTCGACAAGCCAAAGCGGAAGGCAAAAACATTATTTTAATGGTGCCGCACGGTTGGGCGATTGATGCGTCGGGGATTATTTTGCATACGCACGGTATGCCGATGACGTCGATGTATAATCCGCATCGCAATCCTTTAGTCGACTGGCTGTGGACGATGATGCGCCAGCGTTTTGGTGGCAAAATGCATGCACGCCAAAATGGCATAAAACCTTTTTTAAATTACGTAAAACAAGGCGAAATGGGCTATTACTTGCCGGATGAAGACTTCGGTGCGGAACAAAGCCTGTATGTGGATTTCTTCGGCACCTATAAAGCCACATTGCCCGGTTTAAATAAAATGGCGAAACTTGCCAAAGCAGTGGTGATTCCGATGTTTCCGCGTTACAACGCCGAAACTGGAAAATACGAAATAGAAATCCATCCGGCCATGCAATTAACCGATGATCCGGAACAATCTGCGCGCGCCATGAATGAGGAAATCGAGCGTTTTGTCACGCCGCAGCCGGAGCAATATGTGTGGATTCTTCAATTATTAAGAACGCGTAAAGACGGGCAAGATCTTTATGACGATTAATTCTTGATAGTCGCAAAGTAAGGGCAGTCGTTTTCAATTTTTTTCGAAGCGCTATCAGCCTGATCTGCAAATAGCACCGCATTGGAATTGCTTCCAATGCGGTGCTATTTTGTGAGTGTAATTTCAGCCCTGCGCCGTGGCTATTACTATGGTTGATTATTATATACTGCGCAGGTCTCATAGCGAGTGGCACTAACGCATATTAGTGCGTATTTTGGAACTAGATTGGCGTTTATCCGCGAATTAAGCGGCAAATTTTAAGCCATTACGACGCGGCTGAATTTGGTGAATCGTGTTGGTCACCGTGCCGATAATCGGCAATGAAGTCCAATCTTTAGTTTTGATGTTGTGCATTTGAGAATCTAGCGCCATGAAAATAAATTCATCGTTGTGCGAGATAAATTCATAAATGTGAAATTCATTGCCCGTTTCGAGTACCACAAAATCGCCCACAGCGAGGTTGTCATTTTTTTCCACCACGAGCATATCGCCTTGTTCAATGCCCCAAGCCAACATATTAGGGTTGGTCACGCGAATGAAACAGGTTTGTTGAGGGCGTTTAATACAATATAGGTTCAAATCAAGTTTTTTGTTGAATGTAGGATGTTGTTCGATATCGTTAAAAAACGGCATCGGATGATAAGAAAACGTCATATCATTTTGAGCGATTATATTTGCGTAGTTCATCATCTTAGGTTCCTCTAAACTTTTGAAAGTAGTGGTTGTTTGTACAGGTGTTAATATACTGTTGTTTTGTACAGGCTGTCAATATTGAATAGAAAAAATTTTTTTATGTCGCAAAATATTAGAAAATATTTATAAAACGATAATTTGGAGAGAAAAATAAAAAGAAAACGTTTTCTTTCAAATGAAATTTAAGCTATCTTTACGGTGTTTTAGGCGGATCATCAATGATCTTAAGTTCAATCTCGTTTTTATTTAATCTTATTATGAATACATCACGTTTAGTTCATTTTCTTTTCCAAGGTAATTTGGTCAAACGAATTGCTATTGGTCTTATCCTAGGGCTCCTTGTCGCGCTTGTTAATCCGAGCATTCAACAGACGCTTGATTTTAATTTAGCATCAAATGTTGGCGTGTTAGGACAAGTTTTCGTAAAAGCATTACGTGCAGTAGCACCGATTTTGATTTTCTTCCTTGTTATGGCGGCTTTAGCGAATAAAAAAGTCGGCTCCAAAAGCAATATGAAGGAAATTATCGTGCTTTATTTACTCGGGACGTTTTTAGCCGCGGCTATTGCGGTAATTGTAAGTATGCTATTTCCATCGGAAGTCGCATTGGCGGTGAAAGAAGACGCCAGTGCGGCGCCACAATCGGTGGGAGAAGTGTTATTGGCTTTGGTTTTAAACGTAGTGGATAATCCATTAAATGCAATTTTTAAAGCGAACTTCATCGGCGTGTTAGCTTGGTCTATTGGTTTAGGTTTAGCGCTTCGTCACGCTTCTGAAAATACGAAGCAAACTGTGGCAGATTTTGCGGAGGCGATTTCCGCCATTGTACGCCTCATTATTTCTTTTGCGCCGTTAGGAGTATTCGGTTTGGTGGCGGAAACTTTGTCGGACAAAGGTTTATCGGCATTAGGCGGTTATGCGCAATTATTGGTTGTATTAATCGGTACGATGTTATTCACCGCATTTGTGATCAACCCACTCTTGGTGTATTGGAAAATTCGTCGCAATCCTTATCCATTAGTATGGACTTGCGTGCGTGAAAGCGGTGTAACGGCATTCTTTACCCGTAGTTCCGCAGCGAATATTCCGGTTAATATTGCTTTGGCAAAACGTTTAAATCTTGATGAAGAAACCTATTCGGTTGCGATTCCGCTCGGGGCGACCATTAATATGGCGGGAGCGGCAATTACGATTACTGTATTAACCCTTGCGGCGGTAAATACTTTGGGAATGGAAGTGCCATTTATTAGCGCCGTGTTATTGAGCGTCGTCGCATCTCTTTGCGCATGCGGCGCATCGGGTGTGGCCGGCGGTTCATTATTACTTATTCCGTTAGCTTGTAGCTTGTTCGGTATTTCTGACGATGTAGCGGCGCAAATGATTGGCGTTGGCTTTATTATCGGTATTTTGCAAGACTCTACGGAGACCGCATTGAACTCTTCTACCGACGTGTTATTTACCGCAGCGGTATGCATGGAAGAAGAACGTAAAAATAACGCATAGCCAAATGATTCTATAAAGCGGACGAAAGTCCGCTTTTGTTTTTTATGCAGTCGTTGGTTATGCAGTGCATGGTGTTTTGGTATTTGTCAGGCGGAATGGCGGATATTGTTATGTACAAAGTGCGTGCTAATTTGATAGACTTTTTGCGGTTACATTAATCAAAAAGGGGAACTGAAATGGATGGGGTAATTGTTGCAACAATCGTCTTTCTTGTACTGGTCGTTGTCGTTTTATTTTCTACCGTCAAAACTGTACCGCAAGGTTATAATTGGACGATCGAACGCTTTGGGCGTTATACACGCACTTTAATGCCGGGTTTAAACTTGGTGTTGCCTTTTGTGGACCGCGTTGGCCGTAAGATCAATATGATGGAGCAGGTATTGGATATTCCGTCGCAAGAAGTGATTTCCAAAGATAACGCCAATGTGTCCATTGATGCGGTGTGCTTTGTGCAAGTGATTGATGCACGCAGCGCGGCTTATGAAGTGAATCACCTTGAACAAGCTATTATTAATTTGACAATGACCAATATTCGTACTGTATTGGGGTCGATGGAATTGGATGAAATGCTGTCTCAGCGCGATTCCATCAACGGGCGTTTATTGGCGATTGTCGATGAGGCGACCAATCCTTGGGGAATTAAGGTGACGCGTATCGAAATTCGCGACGTACGTCCGCCGCGCGAATTGATTGACTCGATGAATGCGCAAATGAAAGCGGAACGTAATAAACGTGCGGAAGTATTGGAGGCGGAAGGAATTCGTCAGGCGGAAATTTTACGTGCCGAAGGGGAAAAACAAGCGCGTATCTTGAAAGCGGAAGGAGAGCGTCAAGAAGCCTTTTTACAAGCAGAAGCGCGTGAACGTGCGGCGGAAGCAGAAGCCAAAGCGACTCAAATGGTCTCTGAAGCCATTGCCAGTGGTGATACCAAAGCGATTAATTATTTTATTGCCCAAAAATATACCGAAGCCTTAAAAGAAATCGGCGGTGCACAAAACAGTAAAGTTGTCCTGATGCCGCTTGAAGCAGGTAATTTAATCGGATCCGTTGCGGGCATTGCGGAATTATTAAAAGGCGATAAAAAAGCGTAAACGGTATTTTATGTTTAAAAATGCGGTTGAAGTGAACCGCATTTTTTCTATCTATTTTTCCAAGGAGGCAATATGGCGGAATGGTTGACGACATGGACATTATGGCACTGGTTGGTACTAGGTTTCGTTTTGCTGATTGTGGAAATTATGGTGCCGGGTGTATTTTTGCTTTGGTGGGGCTTAGCGGCGTTAGGCACCGCATTGGTACAGTTCCTTATTCCGGCTTTTTCTCTTACCGAACTGGCGATATTTTATGCGTTATTGGCTTGCATTTTATCGGTAGGTTGGTGGAAATACCAGCACGGCAAAGATCATCGTGATCAAGTTAAAACGGCCTTAAATCAGCGCGATCACGCCATGCTAGGCAAACGCGGCAGCGTGCAAGAAATTGCATCAAACGGCATCGGACGCGGTGTATTCGGTGATACCACTTGGCGTATCCAAGGCGAATGTCTTCGTGCTAATGATCTGATTGAAGTGAAAGCCGTTAGCGGCATTACATTAATTGTTCAAAAGGTGACGGAATGAATCACCTTATTATTTTTGCACATCCGAACGCGAAAGGTAGCTTTGGCCGCGCCATTGCCGATCGCGTAGCGAAAACCGGTCAAGCGTTAGGCGTGCTAACTCAGTTTCGCGATCTTTATGCGATGAATTTTAATCCGATTATTTCTTTTGAAGAATTACAAGCGGCGAATAAATGCATTATTCCCGAAGAAGTTAAACACGAACACAATCTTATTCTTCAGGCCGATTTAATCAGCTTAGTTTACCCGTTATGGTGGATGGGCTTTCCGGCGATTTTAAAAGGCTACTTAGATCGCGTGTTAAGCCATGGATTTGCCTATAAAACAGAAAACGGCGAATCTGTCGGCTTGCTAAAAGGTAAACAAATGCAGCAATTCATTACCATTGGTAGTAACGTGGATAAATATAAAGAATGCGGCATGGATAAGTCTCTCGACCATTGTTTGGTGAACGGCTTGTTTAATTATTGCGGTATTGACAACGTTAGTTATGAATTATTCGGTGATATTCATTTGATTGATGACGCAGCCCGTCGTGCGATGCTTGATCTTGCCGAGCAAAAAACTCGCGAAAAACTCACTATACTTTTACAACAAAATGCACAGGAAAACGCTTAATGACCCAACAAAATCAAGTCAATAATTTCTCTTTAATCAGCCGTTTATTCGGCAATTTATTCTATCGCCTTCCCTCCGATGCGGTGCTCTCCGGAGTGTTCAATTGGTTGCAACAAAAAGGTTTAAACCAAGTTTGGGCGTTGGATACGGATAAAGAAAGCCAAGCGGCTTTGGATAATCTTCAACTGAAAATTGATTTGAAGTTGCTCGATCAAGAATATCAAAAACTATTCGGCGCCGAAGGTAAAGTACCGACAGCAATTTCCGCTTATGGTTTGAATTTGTCGGAATTTGTCGCATTTCGACAAAAATGCGGTATGCCTGATATCGAAAGCCCAGATCATTTTGCGCTACTTTTGCTCGCTGCCTCTTGGCTAGAAGATAATGAGGATTCCGTTGTTACACAGCGAGTACTGTTTGAAGATTTTCTATTGCCTTGCGCGGCAAAATTCCTCACTCAAGTGGAAACCTACGCCACACTGCCGTTTTACCGCTCACTTGCTTCGCTTACACGCGAGATTTTAGCGGCGATGGCGGACGAGTTGGATGAAAGTGCGTTCAATTTAGACTAATCTACCATTACAATCATATTTCAATGACGACATTTACTCTCGAACCTCAAGACAACGGCCGCCTTCAATCGCTTTGCGGCGCGTTTGATGAGCATCTTAAACTCATCGAAAAAGAGTTTAATCTCAATATTTCCCGTAACAATTTCACTTTTACTATCAAATCCAACGAAGAAAATCCTAAATCGCATCATGAAAAGCTAATTCAATGCGCAATTAAATTAATTCAAGATTTGTACATGGAAACCGCGCCGATTAAAGGTAAAGCAAAAGAGCTAGAGCTGCAAAACGTACATATGGCGCTACAGGAAAGTCGAATATTATCGCAAGTGGAACCGGAACGCGCGAAAAGCGATGTTTATAGTAGTGTGATTAAAACTAAGCGGGGTGTAATTAAGCCGCGCGGCGTCAATCAAGTGCAATATTTGCATAATATTCTGACGCACGATATTAGTTTTGGTATCGGGCCGGCAGGAACGGGGAAAACTTTTTTAGCCGTAGCCGCTGCCGTAGAAGCTTTGGAACGCCAAGAGATTCGTCGCGTGTTACTTACCCGTCCGGCAGTAGAAGCCGGAGAAAAATTAGGCTTTTTACCGGGCGATCTAGGGCAAAAAATCGAACCTTATTTGCGCCCTCTTTACGATGCTTTGTTTGAAATGCTAGGTTTTGAACGCGTGCAAAAACTGATGGAACGCAATGTGATTGAAATTGCACCACTTGCGTATATGCGCGGCCGAACTTTAAACGATAGTTTTATCATTTTAGATGAAAGCCAAAATACTACCGTGGAGCAAATGAAAATGTTTCTTACCCGTATCGGTTTTAATTCCAAGGCAGTCATTACCGGGGATATTACTCAAATCGATTTGCCGCGTAGTACTAAATCAGGCCTTCGTCATGCAATTGAAGTGTTGAATGCGGTGCCGGAATTGAGTTTCAATTATTTTGATAGTCAAGACATTGTACGTCATCCGGTAGTCGCGAAAGTTGTACAAGCGTATGAAGCCTGGGAAATTCAGGATGAAATTCGTCGTAAAGAACGTGAAGAAATTCGAAAACTAGAGCGTGAGCAAGCTGAAGTACGCAATTGAAATAAGAGAAAATAAAAAAACGCGTTGAGGATAAACTCGACGCGTTTTTTTCTTTAATTTTTCTTATAAACCAATTACTGCAAATAATACCCAAACGGTGTAAATGGTAGCCAAACCGTAGAAGATAAAGCCACCGGCAGGAACATGGATTTTAAGATCGTGCATACCGTGGTGGATACGGTGTAATCCGCACCACATTGGGAAAATAGTGAGCACAAGAATTATAAGTTTTCCGATCCAGGAATACGCGAAGGTAATTAAGTTAGCCGGATCGATTAAGCCGAAAGGTAACAACAAGCCTAAGATTAAAATTACCACGGGGAAGAAAATTGCGCTAACTGTACCGCCGGCACCGAAAAGCAACCACACCGGTGGTTCGCCGGAGCGTTTTGGATTTTTATCAACCATTTTTTCTCTCCCTTAGATATAAACTAAAACTAGTGCAACCAGGCTTACAAGTGCGGTTACCGCCCAAAGCGCATTTCTGATAACGTGATGCGGTAAACGTTCATTTTTTACAATGATGTTCATCACTTTTGGCGTCATTAAGAAATAAGTCACAGTGTGGTAAAGTGTCGCCACGAGCGTAATGATATTTAACACCACTACGATTGGGTTTCTTAAAAACTCAATGAAATTCAAAATACCTAGGCCCGGTATTGGGTTGCCGGCAAGGCAAAGCACACCATAGAGCAATACGATACAGAACCATACAGCAAAAATTGAGGTTGCTTCACGTAGCATATAAGCCTTGTAGAAGTCTAATTTTTGCCACCAAGTAGCCGTCATTGGGCGAACATATTTTTTACGTTTACTAACAGTTACTGACATATCTTCCCCCTTTAGCCTTTTGGTTTTAGCATAGAGATAACATAATCTTTGGCACTTTCTACTTTGCCTTGGTTAATGGCTGAAGCCGGATCCACATGCTTCGGACAAACTTCGGAACAATAACCCACGAAAGTACAGCTCCATACGCCGTTTTTACCGTTTAACAATGGCATGCGCTGCGCTTTACCGTGGTCCCGGTTATCAAGATTATAACGGTGCGCCATAGTAATCGCGGCAGGGCCTAAGAATTCAGGATTCAAACCGAACTGTGGGCAAGCGGCATAGCACAAGCCACAGTTGATACACATGGAGAACGTTCTGTATTTCTCAAGTTGTGCCGGCGTTTGTTTTGTACGACTTTTTGCAAGTTCTGTAGATGGATGTGGTTTACCGTCTAAAGCAGGTGCTTCGTTGCCGATAATATACGGTTTGATCGCTTCTAAACTTTCGATAAAGTGACTTAAATCTACTACTAAGTCGCGTTCAATCGGGAAGTTCGCCAGCGGTTCGATACGCATATGACCACTATAATCACGCAAGAACGTTTTACAAGCCAATTTCGGTTTATTATTGACCATCATTCCGCAAGAACCGCAGATTGCCATGCGACAAGACCAACGGTAAGAAAGGGAAGGTTCAAGTTTATCTTTAATGTAACCTAACGCATCAAGTAGGGATGTTTGGTTATCATAAGGCACTTGATAAGTGCTTAAATGTGGCTCTTGATCGTTTTCGGGATTGTAGCGTAATACTTCAACATTCATTACTGGTGAATTAGCCATTTGCTTGCTCCTTAGCTTTCGCAGCCGCTTCTTGAGCTTCTGCTTCCGCACCGTAAACGCGTTTTGCAGGTTGAGATTTAGTGATTTTCACCGGACTGTATTCAATGCGCGGTGCGCCGTTCTCATTATAGAAAGCAAGAGTGTGTTTTAAGTAATTTACATCATCACGTTCAGTATAATCTAAGCGCTGGTGTGCGCCTCGAGATTCTTTACGTTCAATCGCAGAATTTGCGATAGATTGCGCCACATCTAAGATGTAGCCTAATTCTACGGTGTAAAGTACGTCGGTATTGAACACACTTGAACGATCCGCAACACGAATACGTTTGTAACGTTCTTTAAGTTCAGCGATTTTGTCTACCGCTTTTTGCATGCTTTCTTGGTCGCGATAAATACCACAACCTTCTTCCATTATGGTACCCATTTCATCACGGATTTCAGACCAAGATTCATTGCCTTCTTGATTGTAAAGCGCCTCTAAGCGAGTAACGACGTCTTTGGCTTGTGCATCGACAGCAGTTTGATTAGCCGGTTGTGCTTCAACGGCACGCTGCGCCGCGTATTCACCTGCTACGCGACCTAGTACCACTAATTCGGCTAATGAGTTAGAGCCTAAACGATTGGCGCCATGCAAACCGGAAGACGCGCATTCTCCGACGGCAAATAAGCCTTTAATACGAGTTTCGCTGTTGAAGTCCACCTCAATACCGCCCATGGTATAGTGAACGACAGGACGAACCGGAATTGGTTGATTTACAGGGTTTACACCTTCATAAGCGCTTGCTAATTCGCAGATGAACGGCAGACGTTCATGTAAGTATTTTTCGCCTAGGTGACGTAAGTCTAGGTGAACTACATCCACACCTTTGGCAGTTTTTAAGGTATTACCTTTTTTCCATTCTTGCCAGAATGCCTGAGAAACTTTATCGCGCGGGCCGAGTTCCATGTATTTATTTTGCGGTTTGCCGATTGGAGTTTCCGGACCAAGACCGTAATCTTGTAAATAACGGTAGCCGTTTTTGTTGACTAAGATACCGCCTTCACCGCGACAACCTTCGGTCATCAAAATGCCGGTATTCGGTAAACCGGTCGGGTGATATTGAACGAATTCCATATCACGTAAAGGAACACCATGACGATATGCCATAGACAAACCGTCACCTGTCACGATTCCTCCGTTGGTATTGAATTTGAATGCACGACAACCGCCGCCTGTTGCGATGACCACCGCATTGGCGTTAATTTGTATCAATGTGCCTTCCATCATGTTCATTGCAACCATACCGCGGGCGTGACCGTCATCGACCAAAATGTCTAACACAAAGTGTTCATCAAAACGTTGAATTTGAGGGAATTGGGTTGATGTTTGGAAAAGAGTATGTAACAAGTGGAAACCGGTTTTATCTGCGGCAAACCAAGTCCGTTCAATTTTCATTCCGCCGAAACGACGTACGTTTACATCGCCATCAGCTTTACGGCTCCAAGGACATCCCCAACGTTCTAGCTGGGTCATTTCCACCGGAGAATGTTCAACGAAGTATTCCACCACGTCTTGCTCACATAACCAGTCGCCGCCGGCTACGGTGTCTTGGAAGTGCTTGTCATAAGAGTCTTCTTCTTTAATGACCGCCGCCGCGCCGCCTTCAGCTGCAACCGTATGGCTACGCATCGGGTAAACTTTTGAAACTAATGCAATTTTTAAGTTAGGATTCGCTTCCGCTGCGGCAATCGCCGCACGTAAACCGCCGCCACCAGCACCAACAATTGCAATATCGACATTAACTGTTTGCACGATATCCTCCAATCAGTAGAAAGTAAAAAATAAAACACCCCAAAGGGCGGACGCGAGCATTGTGCCATCTTTTTTATAAATTAATAACTTTTTTTAGGGCGAAATTTCAATAAATTGACAATTTTGTGATTTACCTCAAAAAAGTTAATTTATCTAAGCAAATCAAATGAGAAGGATTGTTATTTGAGCTAATAAACAAGCGAAACGGAGGATAAGTTGAGTTGCCGAATCCAGTCATTTACAATGAGCGACTTCACATCGTTCACCTAAAAAAGTCGAGGAAAAGTGACCGTGCTTACGTCCGAAAAAAAGGCTTGGCAGCCTTCCGCCAACATTGAAAATCTTTTAAAACGCGCCAAAATTATCGCCGAAATCCGCCGTTTCTTTACCGATCGCGGTTTATTGGAAGTGGAAACACCGGTATTGAGTGAATTCGGCGTGACCGATCTTCATCTTTCTACCTTCAGTACGGAATTTATTGCGCCTTTTGATGCGCTTTCAAAAACCTTATGGCTTGGTACCAGCCCGGAATATCACATGAAACGTTTGCTTGCTGCCGGGAGTGGGCCGATCTTCCAAATCAGCAAAGTTTTTCGCAATGAAGAGGCCGGTAATCGTCATAATCCCGAATTTACTATGCTTGAATGGTATCGGCCGCATTTTGATATGTATCGATTAATTAACGAAGTGGATGATTTACTGCAACAAATTTTAGATTGCTTGCCGGCGGAAAGCATGAGCTATCAATTCGCTTTTCAAGAATACGTTGGGTTAGATCCGCTTTCGGCAACGCGTAAAGAATTAATGGAGGCAGCGCGTCAACAGAATTTTATAGCAGAAGAGGACGAAGATCGTGATACGTTATTGCAATTTCTATTCAGTGAAATGGTGGAACCGAAAATCGGCTTAAATGCGCCGGTGGTGATTTATCATTTTCCTTCTTCGCAAGCTGCTTTAGCGCAATTAAGCCCGGAAGATCAACGTGTAGCGGAGCGTTTTGAGTTCTATTACAAAGGCGTGGAACTCGCCAACGGTTTTCATGAACTTACCGATGCGGACGAACAACGGCGTCGTTTTGAGCAGGATAACCGTCAACGCCAAAAAGCGGGCCTACCGTTGCGTGCGATTGATGAACGTTTTCTTGGTGCATTACAAGCGGGAATGCCGAATACTGCCGGCGTCGCGTTAGGCGTGGATCGCCTCGTAATGATTGCTCTGGGCGTTGAGACCATCAAAGAGGTCATTTCTTTCTCTATCGAAAACGCCTAATCCTTGTGTGGTGCGTTTTCAATGCGGTGCTCAAATCAATGTTCATTGATGCGCAAGCGCTTTTCTTTTCTAGCGCTCTCTTTGCTTTTCGAGTACAATCCGCCAGCTAAATTTGATGACTTTTGAATTGAGAAAACCTATCTATTTATGAAGAATATTCGCAACTTTTCTATTATTGCCCATATTGACCACGGTAAATCGACTTTATCGGATCGTCTAATCCAAACTTGCGGCGGCTTGTCCGACCGCGAAATGGCGGAGCAGGTGTTGGATTCTATGGATCTGGAACGCGAGCGCGGGATTACTATTAAAGCGCAAAGCGTGACCTTAAATTACACCGCCAAAGACGGTGAAACCTATCAACTGAATTTTATCGATACCCCGGGGCATGTTGACTTTTCTTACGAAGTGTCTCGTTCTCTTGCCGCTTGTGAAGGGGCGTTGTTGGTGGTGGATGCGGGGCAAGGCGTGGAAGCACAAACGTTAGCAAATTGCTACACCGCCATTGAAATGAATTTGGAAGTCGTACCGATTTTAAACAAAATTGATCTGCCAGCGGCAGAACCAGAACGTGTTGCAGAAGAAATCGAAGACATCGTAGGCATTGATGCCATTGACGCGGTGCGTTGTTCCGCCAAAACCGGCGTGGGCATTGAAGATGTATTGGAAGAAATCGTGGCGAAAATCCCGGCGCCGGAAGGGGATCCGAATGCGCCCTTGCAAGCCTTGATCATTGACTCTTGGTTTGACAATTATTTAGGCGTGGTCTCTTTGGTGCGGATTAAAAACGGTACCTTGCGTAAAGGCGACAAAATCAAAGTCATGTCCACCGGCCAATCTTATAATGTGGATCGCTTGGGAATTTTTACGCCGAAACAAGTAGATACCACGGTTTTAAATTGCGGCGAAGTGGGCTGGGTCGTGTGTGCTATTAAAGATATTTTAGGCGCACCAGTAGGGGATACCCTAACTTTACATAATAATCCGGCAAGTTCCGTATTACCGGGCTTTAAAAAAGTGAAGCCACAGGTTTATGCGGGGCTATTCCCAATTAGTTCCGATGATTACGAAGCCTTCCGCGACGCGCTCGGCAAATTAAGCCTGAACGATGCCTCCCTGTTCTATGAGCCGGAAAACTCCACCGCGCTCGGTTTCGGTTTCCGTTGTGGTTTCCTTGGGTTGTTGCACATGGAAATTATTCAGGAACGCTTGGAGCGTGAATATGATTTAGATCTCATCACCACCGCACCGACGGTAGTCTATGAGGTCGAGCTGACCAACGGCGAGGTTGTTTATGTAGATAGCCCGTCAAAATTGCCACCATTGAACAATATCGCAGAAATTCGTGAGCCGATTGCGGAATGTAATATGCTGTTGCCACAAGCTTATTTGGGTAACGTGATTACGTTGTGCGTAGAGAAACGCGGCGTACAAACCCACATGGTGTATCACGGCAATCAAGTGGCGCTCACTTATGAAATCCCGATGGGCGAAGTTGTGCTGGACTTCTTTGACCGCCTGAAATCTACATCTCGCGGTTATGCGTCTTTGGATTACGGTTTTAAACGCTTCCAAGCGGCGGACATGGTGCGCGTAGATATTATGATCAATGGCGAACGCGTGGATGCTCTTGCGTTAATCGTACACAAAGACAACGCACCTTATCGTGGTCGTGAATTGGTGGAAAAAATGCGTGAACTGATTCCGCGACAACAATTTGACATCGCTATTCAGGCGGCAATCGGCAACCACATCATCGCTCGTTCCACCGTCAAACAATTGCGTAAAAACGTATTGGCGAAATGTTATGGTGGCGACGTGAGCCGTAAGAAAAAATTATTACAAAAACAAAAAGAAGGTAAAAAACGTATGAAGTCTCTGGGTAACGTGGAAGTGCCGCAGGAAGCGTTTTTAGCGATTCTTCATGTCGGAAAAGATAAATAAAGAAAACTCAGAAGGAAATTATGTCGAATTTATTTTTTGTGATTTTATTAGCGGTCGGTTTTGGTATTTGGAAAGGGTTGGATTTCCTCCAATTGCCAAACACTTTCAGCATTTTATTACTGATTTTGACCGTACTTTCCGGCGTGTTATGGTGCT
The DNA here is from genome assembly GCF_041734645.1 of Aggregatibacter sp. HMT-949. NCBI lineage: Bacteria > Pseudomonadati > Pseudomonadota > Gammaproteobacteria > Pasteurellales > Pasteurellaceae > Aggregatibacter > Aggregatibacter sp. HMT-949. The sequence goes on from NZ_CP162010.1 coordinate 639,331, forward strand.
ATCACCGCTTTGTAGCGGTGCCAAAGCGTAACCGTCAAATTGCGCGTGTCGAGCAACGCACAGGCCAAGCATTAAGTGATGAAGAAAAGGCCAAAATTGAACCGATTTCTGAAGGTTCCGAGTTTTTATCATCGTTGTTCCCTGTACTTGCCGTGGTGTTTTTAGTGCGTTCTTTTCTGTTTGAGCCTTTTCAAATTCCGTCCGGTTCAATGGAATCCACCTTGCGAGTGGGCGATTTTCTTGTGGTTAATAAATATGCTTACGGCGTGAAAGATCCGATTTTCCAAAATACTATTATCGCAGGCGATAAACCGCAACGTGGTGATGTGATTGTGTTTAAAGCACCGCATCAAGCGCTTATGCGTACCGGTCTCGGCGCAAGTCGGGCGGCTTATGCGGAAAATCTGGCATTGACCTCAAAAGACAATATGTCCGGCGTCGATTACATTAAACGCATTGTCGGGCAGGGTGGTGATCGTGTGATTTTCGATATGGATAAGAAAACCTTACAAATCGTTTACGCTAAAGACGGTAAGCCTTGCGATTTAAATTGCGAAATCCGTGTATTCGAATATACGCAAAATCCGACGAATCCGGCATTCCCAAATGAATTGGAATTTACCGAACAAGGTGATGTTACGCACAATATTTTAATTAGCCCGTATCGTCGTTATTCCGGCCCGGAATTTTTTCCGCAAGACAGTAATCCGACAGCAGAATGGGTCGTGCCGGAAGGACAATATTTCGTGATGGGTGATAATCGCGATCACAGTGACGACAGTCGTTTTTGGGGATTCGTTCCGGAAAAAAATATTGTCGGCAAAGCCGTTTATATTTGGATGAGTTTGGACAAAGCGCCAAACGAATGGCCAACCGGCTTCCGTTTTGAACGTTTCTTTACGACAATTAAATAATATGAATCAGTTAGATAGATTAGAGCATAAAATCGGCTACCAATTTAACGATAGATCACTTCTAAAATTAGCGCTGACACACCGTAGCGCGGCCGCTCAACATAACGAACGTCTGGAATTTTTAGGCGATTCCATTCTTAATTTCACGATTGCCGAGGCGCTTTACCATCAATTTCCTCGCAGTAATGAAGGCGAATTAAGTCGTATGCGCGCGACGTTGGTGCGTGAACCGACTTTGGCGACTCTCGCCCGTCGATTTGCATTGGGCGACTATATGTTGTTGGGTTCCGGGGAATTGAAAAGCGGTGGTTTTCGTCGCGAGTCGATTCTTGCCGATTGCGTAGAAGCGATTATCGGTGCAATGTCGCTCGATCAGGGGCTGGAGACGGCAACACAAGTGGTCCGGAATTGGTATGGCAGATTATTGGCTGAGATCAAACCCGGCGACAATCAAAAAGATGCGAAAACCCGTTTGCAGGAATATTTACAAAGCAGACATTTACCGTT